>NZ_QRBZ01000008.1 GCF_009833085.1 Nitrosomonas oligotropha
TCCAACAAGGTCAATCGGGTACGTTTGTGTATGTTCATCTACAGTATTCTCCTGAATACTGTAAACAACGCTAGAAATTCTTACAACTAATGGAATAACCCTGAATCAGGAACCTGTTTCTTGAATTTATTTCATTTCTCTTTACGAGCTCAGTTCTCAAGGCACTTTTTTTTAAAGGCTGGAGCTTGCTTGTGTTTTGCTCTAACTGTGTGCCTCTGGAGTGCGGCAGCGGAAGTAAGAGCTAATGAGCATTATGAAATTGTCACCAATCCGGGCGTGAACGAAAAAACCCTCTCGGTCAATTCGTTACGCTCAATTTTCAGTATGCGTTTAAAAACCTGGTCTGATGGAACCAAGATCAGGGTTTTTGTGCTATCCGATGAAGATCAACTGCATCAAATCGTTTCCAAGGAGAAATTAAACGTATTTCCTTATCAATTAAGATCCACCTGGGATCGATTAGTATTCTCGGGCACAGGCCAAGCGCCGATTAAAGTCAACTCAAGTGAAGAAATGCTTGCCAAGATTGCCACTACACCTGGCGCAATAGGTTATTTATGGAGAGCCAATATTAATGAAAATGTTAACGTGCTCGAGATTAAGTAGCTATTTCAGCAGCTCCGTCTGGTGGTTAGGCAAGGGCATTGCCGTGCTGTGGGTGACCGGCGCTGTTTCCGTTCAGGCGCAACAGCTTGATCAACCAAAAAACCAATCTGAATCCGCTAAAGCGCCGGTCAAATGGGTGCAGGCGAAAGATTTACCCGCCGAAGCGACAGAAGCGGGCAATACCAAAGAAAAACCCGGTGTGGTCAGCACTGTGCTCAAGTGGTGGAATTCAACCGACCGCCCCGGAGATTTGCAGATACATGGTTTTGTCAGCCAGGCTTACATAGCGACCTCGGATAATGATGTTTTTGGCAATAGTGATAAAGGCGGCAGCTTTGGTTTGACCGAAGCCGGACTCAACGCTTCCTTACGGCCATTGCCGAGATTGCAACTCTCGGCGCAAGTGTTGTCGCGCCGTGCCGGTGAAGGAAACTCCGGCATGCCGCGCCTTGATTATGCAATCTTCGATTACCGCTTGTATTCCCAGGAGGTAAACCAATTCGGTATCCGCGTGGGCCGGTTGAAGAATCCTTTCGGCTTCTATAATGAAACCCGGGATGTGGCGTTTACGCGCCCCAGTATTATGCTGCCGCAATCGATTTATTTCGACCGCACCCGTAATTTGGGACTTTCCAGCGATTCCGTGCAGCTCTATGGCGATACGGCAGTATCCGATTGGGGTACGTTTTCCACTCAGTTTGGCGTGACACTACCGGTTGTAAATAACAGGGATACTGAGAGTTCATTGCTTGGGCTAGTACGGCCAGGAGAATTGAATCGCGAAGTTTCCTATATTGGCCGCGGAATATTTGAAACCAATGACAAACGCCTGCGCTTGGGTATCAGCGGAATATGGCTGAATACATCATATGATCCAACAAAATTGCGTTCCCCGTTAGAGTTGGGTCCCGGCGCCTTAGAATTCACGCCGGTAATTTTTTCGGCTCAATATAACTCGGAACGTTGGACGCTGACTTCGGAATATGCCATACGGCCTTTTCACTATGATAGAAATTTTAAAAATACAAGGTTAGATGGTCAGCATTTCGTTGGCGAAAGCTATTACTTTCAAGGTGAATATCGCTTTACTCCGAAATGGGAAGGTTTTTTGCGGTATGATGCTCTCTTTATTGATCGATCAGATCGCGATGGAAGCGATTGGATTGCAAAAAATCCTGCTGGACGAAGTGGTTTGGGACATACTCGTTTTGCCAAGGATATTGCCGTGGGCATACGTTGGAATGTAACACCGGCGTTCATGTTGCGTGCCGAATATCATCATGTCAATGGAACAGGCTGGTTATCCGGATTGGATAATCCAATCGATCTAAGAACGGGGCGACCCATAGATACACATCAACATTGGGATCTTTTCGCGATTCAGGCTTCTTATCGTTTCTAAGCAGAAACTCTGATGGAAAATAGTTCCGGAATTAAATTGGAAAAAGCGCCTATTGCTTCAAACCCCAAGGGGCGCCGATTCCGTAGTTTGAGATGGAAAATCTCGCTGAGCAGCAGCATGATTCTGCTGGCGGTGGTGATGCTATTTTGTTTCGTCAGCTATCTGGGCTTAAT
Organism: Nitrosomonas oligotropha; assembly: GCF_009833085.1. GTDB lineage: Bacteria > Pseudomonadota > Gammaproteobacteria > Burkholderiales > Nitrosomonadaceae > Nitrosomonas > Nitrosomonas oligotropha. The sequence goes on from NZ_QRBZ01000008.1 coordinate 2,182, forward strand.
GGCCAATTTCGACAATCAACGGGAAGTCGAATACCACCGCTATTCCAGGGAAGTCAATAGTTTAATCAAGAACACCTCGCAGAATTTATACCAGCTGGCTGAAATGATCCCGTTTCTGGACGGTATGAAAAAAGCTTTGCTGACCAACGATGGCGAAAGCATCAGCAAAGTTTTTGATCTGCACTGGGCGCTGTTGCAGTTCCATAATGGCGTTGAATTCGTTCACTTTTATAATCCGCAGAATCAATTAAACGCCAGCTGGGATAGCCTGGACACCCACATGGATGGCAATATTCTATTGTCGACCTGGGTCAGCCATGTCAATCAATCGGAAAGACCCATCAATCCGCTACTTTGCCGGGAAAGCTGCATCCAATACATTGTTGCGCCGTTGCTCGTGGAAGGTAAGAAGGTCGGTGTCGTGGTGATGGGAATATCGCTGGCAGATGTATTTCTGGCGTTTAAACGCATAGCGGGCGCCGATATCGGCCTGCTGATCAAGGAACAGAATAGCCTGCTGCAGCAGAATGATTTCGATTTTTTGCGTTGGGATATTCATATCTCGGCGCTGACCAACAAAGAAAAGAATCTTGAGGTTCTGAAAAAGATCGCCCGGATATACCCGGAAATGACGGCGTTACAGAATGGCGCTCAGATCCGCTGGAACGATCAGTATCTGCAAATAAAATTATTTCCGCTCGACTCGTATGAGCCCGATAAAGCGCATCTGATCGTAATGACCGATGTGACTGCCGCGGTGAAGAATATTCATGATTCCATCTGGAAGATTGCACTGATCGGTTTGCTGGGGCTGATTTTCGCGGAAATATTGCTGTTTCTGATTTTTACCCGGTTGCTGGCGAAGCTGAAAGATGTCGTGTTTGTCCTGCCGCTTCTGGCCAACGGGCAGTTTGAAAGATTCCGCTTATCGGTGGCCTCGACGGACCGGGCGCAGCGGTTCAGGGATGAAGTCGACACTCTTTCGGAAGCTGCCGTTTCTTTGTCGTTGCAACTGGAGAAACTGGAACAGGAAGTATCCACCCGGACAAAAATGCTTATCGAGCAGAAAAATGAACTCGGCAGAGAGAGGGATTTTGTCGAGAACTTGCTGGACACGGCACAAGCTATCGTGCTGACGCAGAATTCCGAAGGCCAGGTTATGTCGCTCAATGCGTATGGCGAAATGCTGATGCGTTATACCGAAAGTGAACTGCAGGGCAAATCTTTCCTGAACATTCTGATTCCGGAGTATGAGTCGCAAGATTTGCTGACGCGCTTTAAAGAAATTCACAGCGGGAAAAGAATGCAATTGCGGCACGAAGCGATAACCCATTGCAAGGATGGAACGACACGGCATGTGGCCTGGCTGCATTCGCATCTCGGCCGGCAATCCGAGAATGATCCGTCTATTTTGTCGGTCGGACTCGATGTCACCGAATATAAACGGGTTGAAGGCCACTTAGCTTGGCTGGCGGATCACGATCCGTTGACCAATTTGTTCAACCGGCGGCGTTTCAGCGAGGAATTGGAACAAGTACTGAGCCGGGCGGAGCGTTACCGCCACCCGGGCGCGTTGTTGTTTTTCGATCTGGATCGTTTCAAATATATCAACGATACCAGCGGTCATCAGGCGGGCGATACGCTGCTGAAAATGGTCGCCAGCATGCTGGCTCAGACCATCCGCACTGACGATATTACCGGCCGCTTGGGTGGCGATGAGTTTGCGATTATTTTGCCGGAAATCAATGCCAATGGTGCGATCGAAGTGGCGAAAAAGGTCTTGGAGCAACTGGGCCATGCGCAATTGACCATCAACAACCGCACGCACAAGATTTCAGCCAGTATCGGCATTGCGTTGTTTCCGGAGCATGGCGCCAATATTCATGACTTGCTCGCCGCTGCGGATCTGGCGATGTATCAGGCCAAAGCGATGGGGCGGAACGCCTGGTATCTGTTCTCCGATAAGGATCGCAGCCGCGAGCGCATTCATACGCTGGTGTACTGGAAAGAAAAAATCGAGTACTCGCATTTGCATGATAATTTCATGCTGTATTTGCAGCCGATCATGCAGGTGAAAACCAAAGAGATCTCGCACTATGAGGTGTTGCTGCGGATGCAGGATAAAGACGGTTCGGTGCTGTCGCCCGGCGAATTTATTCCGGCGGCGGAACATACCGGGTTAATTCACGCCATCGATCACATGGTGCTGCGCAAAGCCATCGCGCAAGTGGCCAAAATTTATCAAGCCGGATTCAAAGTCAGCTTCTCAATCAACCTGTCCGCGCATGCTTTCAATGATCCGGAATTATTACCCATCCTCAAGGAAGAATTGACTTCGCAGGACATGGATCCGGCCTGTGTCATGTTTGAAATCACCGAGACGGCTGCGCTGGAAGATTTGCCCGGCGCGCGCGGGTTGATGATAGAAATCAAGGAACTGGGTTGTGGTTTTGTGTTAGATGACTTCGGGGTAGGTTTTTCTTCCTTCTACTATTTACGCGAATTGCCGGTCGATGTCGTCAAGATTGACGGCTCGTTTATCCGCAATTTATCCGAGAGCAGCGACGATTTGATCCTGGTTAATGCACTGTGCAGTGTGGCCCGCGGTTTCGGTAAGAAAATCACGGCGGAATTTGTCGAAAGCGCCGAGATCCTGTCGCTCATCGAAAAAATGGATATTGATTACGCGCAAGGGTATTACATAGGAAAACCTGCGCCGGCCACGGAATTCTTTGCAGATCATCAAAGCGATTAGTTTTAATGCGGTTTGTTTCCTTGATACGACTGGCTGATGGTGCTGAGCTCCGTCAATCGCGCCGCAACCCGGTTATTGATACTGCCTTCCGGGTATGCGCCATGGGCATCCGCCGCTCCCGCCGGTAAACCGGTCAGCAGCGTAATCGCTTGATCGATATTTTCCACCGCATACACATGAAATTGGCCTGCGGCTGCGGCATCGACGACATTCCGGTGCAGCATCAGGTGCTGGACATTGGCCGCGGGAATCAATACGCCTTGTGTGCCGGTCAGTCCGCGCGCGTTGCAAATATCAAAAAAACCTTCGATTTTTTCATTCACCGCGCCAATGGCTTGAACTTGCCCCAGCTGATTGATTGAGCCGGTCACGGCCAGCGACTGGTTGATTGGCACATCGGCCAGATTGGAAAGCAGCGCGCATAATTCCGCCAGCGATGCGCTATCGCCATCGATCATGCCGTACGACTGTTCAAACACCAGGCTGGCGGACAGCGCCAACGGTTGATTCCTGGCGTAACGTGCGGCCAGAAACGAAGAAAGAATGAACACGCCTTTGGAGTGAGTGGCGCCGGAAAGCTTGACCTCACGTTCAATGTTGATCAAATCCCCTTTGCCCAAGCGGCTGGTGGCGGTAATCCGGGCGGGTTGCGCAAAGGCGAAGCCGCCGAGCTCGATAACCGCGAGACCGTTGACTTGCCCGGTTACCGCGCCTTGCGTGCCGATCATCAGGATATCGCGCTGAATCGCTTCGTATAGCCGGTCTCTGACACGATCCTGACGGCGGATCTGCGCGTGTCGACCGCCTGCTGCACATCGCTCGCCAGCACGGTGTCATGATTGGCTGCGCGCGCCCAATAGTCGGATTCGCGCAGTAAATCCGCGATGCTGCGCATGTGCATGGACAGCTTCTCCGCATCGCCCGCATGGCGCGCGCTGTATTCGATCACCCGGGCAACTGCGCAGCGGTCGTACGGCAGCAATCCTTCCTTGCGCGCCACAGTGGCGATCAATTGCGCGTACAGAAAATGGCTCTCGGCGGTCCGCCCGATGGTTTCCTCGAAATCCGCGGCGACTTTGAATAGCTCGCTGAACTCCGGGTCGTATTGTTGCAACAGGTAATAAAACAACCGTTCGCCGAACAAGATCACTTTGACATCCAGCGGAACCGGCTCCGGTTCGAGCGAGACAGTGCTGACCAGACTGTAAATCTGTCCGAGCGATTCGATATGAATCTTGTGGGCTTGCAGTGCGCGTTTCAAACCTTCCCAAGCAAACGGCTGCATCAGCACTTTGCGGATATCCAGCAGCAAGTAACCGCCGTTGGCCTGATGCAGCGCGCCGGGTTTGATCAGGGTGAAATGAGTGACCAGCGCGCCAAACTGGGAGATATGTTCCACCCGTCCTACCAGATTGCTGTAGGTTGGATTATCTTCATACACGATGGGTGCTCCCGGTTTCTGATGATTCGAACTCAGCACATTCACCTGATAGTTGTTGAATGTTTGGTGGGTGATGACGGTCATGCCGGAAATGTTGACGGATTCATCCGGTTTGCGGAAATCATCGACATGCAGCACCATGTCTTGCTGCACGGCATCGAAAAAATCCAGCACGGCGGGTAAACCGGCATAGATTTCGCGCAATTCGTTGAGCATATGCATAACGGCAGATAGCATGATGTCGTGATTCAACTGTTTGATACGTTCACTGCGTTCGCGGCGGCGTTGCGGCAAGCGGGCCAGAATTTTCTCCAGATGCGCTTGCAATCCGGCAACATCGGTTTCGATCTGATCTTTTCTTTCCTGAGGCAGCTTATCGTATTCGTCCGGCGGAATGGCCTCGCGATTGCGGCTCGGCGCCAGCGCAAATCCTTCCGGCGTGCGCAGCAGGATAATCTCTTTTTTCTCCGCTTCCGCTTCTAATTCCGCGATCTCGCGTTCCTGCCGTTCGCTGTATTCTTGCTGTATCGCGCTGATCCGGTTGCGGTACTCCTCACTTTCAAACTGCACGGGGATGGCGCTGCGCAAATAATCCACCAGCCGCGCCATGTGCGCACGCAATGCTTCCCCTTGGCCGTGTGGTAATTTAAGCGCTTTCGGTTTGTGCGGCTGGGTGAAGTTATTGAGATAGCACCAATCTGGCGGTTCCGCTTCCTTGCTGGCTTTGCTTTCAAGAAACTGCCGCACTAAGCTGTGTCGGCTCATCCCGGGCGAACCCAAGACAAAAAGATTGTAGCCTTCCCGGCGAATGTCCGCGCCGAAACGCACCGCATCCATGGCGCGCGCTTGACCGATGATATTCGTTAAGTCCGGTAAATCCGCCGTGGTCTGAAACGTGAATTGACCGGGATCGCAAGCATGGCATAACCATTGCAGTTGCAGAGGAGTAATAGCGGTCATTATTTTTCTTCAGCCGGTTAGTGAATAATGGGTTGCCTGATTGACGCTTTTATGAGTAAAGTAGCAGCAGGATCTTCCGTACGCTAACCGTATTGTAATGGATGAAAGCGTTTCGCCAATACGGATCGTTAATTATTCACTTTTTCATGAGATATCCAATTTGTCATTGTCTTGCGTGCACGGTGCGGACGCTGGAATTGAGCCGGAGAATGGACAAACTTCATCAGGTTACCCCGAATACTGAGCCAGTACTATTCCTGTTGTTTAATTTTTTGCTTGCAAAGAGAGGAGAGAAAGAATGATAACGCTAAGAAAAAGTATGGTATTTCAAGTTTTTCTAATTGTGCTGGCCATCGGTCATGTCCATCCCGTATGGGCGGATAAAGTATCCGGTGTTTTTACCGCGCAGCAGGCTTGTCCGGCGTATGTGTCAAAAAATAAAGCGACCAATCCGGATAATAAGCAAATTCTTGCGGGCAGCCAGTACGACATTATCGAAGTGATTAAATCTGGCCAGCCCAGCTGGTACCGGGTGGTTCTGCCCAATGCAGACCCCAAGGAACGCTGGGTAAGCGCTGAATGCGGTCAAGCTCAGATCACCGGCGGCGGAACGGGAGATGGCGGAAATTCCGGCGGTAGCTGCAACACAGCCGGTCAGGCGGATAGTTATGTGCTGGCGCTGTCGTGGCAGCCTGCTTTTTGTGAAACCAAGCCGGACAAAGCGGAATGTAAGATTACCGATCCCAAGGTGTACCAAGCCCGGCATTTTGCATTGCACGGCTTATGGCCGAACAAAAAAAGCTGTGGCATACAGTACGGCTTCTGCGGCGATGTCAAAGGACAGAAAAGCAATTTCTGCGATTACCCGGCAGTTCAACTGGATGCCGATTCCACCGCGTCATTAGCCGAAGTGATGCCCAGTGTGACATCAGGTTCCTGTCTTGAACGGCATGAATGGTTCAAGCATGGCACTTGCCAGGCGAGCTGGTCAATGGGAGGTTATTTTGATTTGGCGGCGGATTTGACGCGTCAATTCAACGATGCCGGGGCGGCTTATTTCATGAATCGCCGGATCGGCCAGCAGGTTCGTACGGAAGATTTTCTCGGCCGCGTGGTTGCGGTGCTTGGTCCCGCAGTTAAAGACCGCATCAAATTGACTTGCAATCAAGGCATGCTGGTCGAAGTACAACTGAATTTGTCGGCTGACCTGAAGCCGGGCGCCGATCTGGAAAAACTGCTGGAGAATGCGCCGTTGCAGGGTAAATCCAATTGCGGCGATACTTTCCTGGTTGATGCGATCGGGCAGTAATTAACGCATTTGAAAATTTTCGAACCCGTTGATTACGTTCCCGGGCCGGTAGCTGCCGCGAACGTAATCAACGATACTTCTTCGTGTTACGCTGAATTACAACGCCTGAAACACCACATCGCTGACTGAAAGCGCCGTCGGCTGCTGTAGCACCCCGACAAACGTGATGCTGGCAATGTCGCTGACAAAATGTACCACGATATCATCGCCCTGCGCATCGATGCTGGTGATATACGGTGATAGTTGCGCATAGTCTGCAACCCCCAGTCCGGTATCGAACGCCACTTTATCCACGCCCGGAACGAAATCCTGAAACGTATAGAAACCGACACTGGATAGTCCGAAGATATCGGAACCTTCACCACCGGCCATGCTGTCATTGCCTAATCGTCCGATCAGCGTGTCGTTGCCGTTATTCCCGATCAACGTATTATTGGCGCTATTTCCGACCAGCTTATCGTTACCGGAGCCGCCGATGGCATTTTCGATCACCGAATTTAATCCGAGTGACAAATTATCAACCGCAGCAATACCTGCCGGGATAAGGCCGACCGAGCTGAGCGTGCCAGGCGCGGCGGGATTGAGGTTGAGCGTGACCGTTGTCGTCAAACCGGATGCATCGAGCGTGTCGGTGCCGCCGTCATCGTAGATGGTTTGCACGATATGGCCGCTGTCCGTCGTGAACGTGTAGGTGTCATCGCCGGTATGGACCGGTTTGGCATTATAAAGATAGGCCAACGCCGCATAATCATACGGTGCGAGATTGATCCGCTCAAGACCTTGGCTTTGCTGCGTGTACGACATGATGCTGAACAGTTCGGAATCCTCCACGCCGGTCAAAAACGGTCCGTCATTGGGATTGGATGATCCCGGATCCGCCGCGTTGTAATCGCCGGGATGCTTCAATCCAAGCGTATGCCCGATCTCATGAATCAAGGTCGAATAAGCATTCGTGCCCTGTACCACATGGGTTGTTTGCGAAACTGAGGCTACATTGTTAATGTACAGATCGCCCGCTGTGTCGCCGGTAAATTTTTCCGGATAATAGGCATAACCGGCTGTCGCTGCCTGCGAATTATTGCCGAAACGAAGCTGGCCATACGATGACGCGGAATCAGACACCTCGGTGAATGTGATGTTGAATTGCGACGACAGCGAGGCCAGGATTTCCCGCACGGCGGTTTTCTGATCGCCGGTCATTACGCTGAAGCCGTTGCCATCCTGAGCCGGATTCGCATATACCGGTAACGCCGACATGAAGCTGTACGTCAACGCCACGGTTCCGCCCGGCCCAGCATCCCAGCGGATGTCACTGCCCGCCAGTACAGCATCAATACGATAATCGTCCGTAATACTCGGCATACTTTTCTCCTCGCAAAATGTACAGATAGGCAATTAATTCTTGGTTTGCGGATTATAAAGCGATGAAAAACAGAGCAATCGCATTAACATCATCACTTTCTTGTTCTAATTTGAGGTTTGAATACAGAATTCACTAGCTATGTATCTGATCAGTTTCTTAAACACGTACACTATTGATCAAAAAAGTTTTATACCCATGGACCTACTCCCATGTCGATTCCTCGATCAAACAATTTTTTATCTAGCTTCTCGATCCGTTTATTCATTGCACGCTTAAGTCTTGCACGATTAAGATTGAAATGACTTAATTTAAGTTTAAAAAAATCACTGGAATCATTTGCCGCTTTGATGTCTTGCTCCATCCATATCCAAGCACGAGGATCTGCCGATTTGAGGAAAAGTATCCAAGCAGCATAGGCCTCTTCAGGCTTGTTTGCCTTCAAATAAGTTTTCCACCAGTGATGTGCGCAAGCTTCAATCCAACGAAAACGAGCAGATTTCTTTTCTAAAGATTCATGACTGGTCTTAATTTCACCCTCGGGCCAAGCATCTGGAATAGGAAGAATGTTGTTTGCTGTGAATCCTGAGAGAACAACACCGCGTTTTCGTTTCCAAGCAAACGGAGATTTTTGGTCTGATTCAATCATCTCATTTAACCAGGCTGCTTTACCATTGTACGAAGCGGCAATCGCCAGATTTAGCAAATCTTGATCGGTATTACAGTAATCGAGTTCGAGCAACTCCGTACGCAATGCGATGACTTGGGGAGAGTCGGGGACACGAAAGATCATGTGTAAAGAATCCTCGATACCGGCTTTGCCAAGATAACGTGTGGATATCGTTGAGCGGAGAGAGCGCCACAAATTCACGCCTTGTGGGGGATCGTAAGAAAGAAGCGCCTCACACAGTGCAAGATAGGTGCCTTCTGCCAAGTGAACGCGGCGTCTGAAATCCGGCGTAAGTTCATGAGAGCCCTCAAGCCAACGATCAACCATATCTAGCGCATACTGTAAAACTGGTACGAAATCAACAGCATCTGGATTCGTAAGGTATAAATAAGCACCAGACGTTCTTGTTTCCCTTATTCGAGAAACAGCTGTTTTTTTGGCAAGCTGATATGCTCTTATCCATGCATCATCATCCATGGTTGCACTAAATGTAGTAGACGGATCATTGGTATCAATTGGACTTTGACGTGGTGTGACAGAAAATAAAAAGGGAGAAATCTTCGCGGCATTCCGATCGAACAATAGGGTTGATCCTGGATCAGGTTCGCCGAGTTTCTCCGCTAAAAGTATATGTCCTATGATTTCAGCCGCAAGCCGTGTTTCTTTGGCATCAGCACCACGTAAGCGTACGGCTTCCAATAATCGCCATGGCGCCAATCGTGGCGCTATTTGATCAAAAGGAAGTGCTCGTGTAGCTTCAATAAGGGCAACGGTGCCGTAGTGATTGATCCAGAAATGTTTGTCCGCACTCCAGTGCCAATTACCGGTTATTAGCATTTTCCCAAAACGAATTGCATTGGAAAGAACAAGGGTTTGGAAGGCTACATGACAAAGTTCATGATCGGTTTGGTGCGCAAAATCAATTAGCCATGACCAGGCGTTATCACTGAACTCGGTTGGATGAATCGATAATAGAAGGAGAAGATCGTTTTTCTGTTTAGATGATCCATTAGCATAGCCAGTAATCAATGTGTCGAAATCTTCTGAGCTGGGCGGTTGTAATACTTGACCGATGTCATCAATAATGAATTCTAAGTTCGCACTGATTAGCGCATCAAATTGAGCTTTTACATCAAGTTTCAGTATTTCCACCATTAAAAGCCGATTGACAACGCGATATTCTTGTTTTTCATCGGAATCGGTGCTACTTAATCGCGTAGTTTTCGCTGCGGAAGCTTCACTTTCGCCCGCTAGAAGCAGGTGATCAGTTATATCAATTGCACTCCAGTAAAGGGATTCTCTCGAGTGTAGATAGAAGCTCCGAATTTTTCGGCGTATCATGTCGGCCAGAAAGTAAGGTTCGCATCTAGCAAATGAGGGTTCTAATTGTTCGAAGAAGTGATCGGAAGGTCTCGTAGAGCTATACTTGCCGAGTTCATCGGGTTTAATATAATCTTTTGCGAATTTGCGAATTTGCGAATTTGCGAATTTCTGGGATAAAGGTATCTGGCGGTTGGAAGGACGGATCGAGCCAAAACTCTTTAGTTCTTTGCACACGCCAAAATAAAGAAGATTCAGTATCGTTGAGCGCAAGATCGGCATGCCGTCTTTCAAGCGCGAAAAAAAAGCTATGACCCGGGTTTGGTAGGTAATCTCTCTCATAGGTATCCCAGCGATCAATACGAGGATCGATTATTACGGCATTTGTTTCATCTAATTCCTGGCCAGTTAGCACAAGTAGAAGTGTGGCGATACGATCAGGGATGCCTGGATTTATACCCGGTTCTGGTTGCCGCTGCCGGACTCTTTCTGCGAGTTCGCGTAAAGCGAAAGATGTTTCATCCGGATCGACTTCATTCAATAAACAGAGCCATTCTAGAGCATCCCAGCCCTCGCAACGATTTCGAATTGCGAATGTAATCGCTGCTGCTTCAAAAATTGGCAGCGCACCAGCAAGTGGAAATCCTTCTATAATCGAAGGTGCAGTTAGCTGTAATGTGCCGTCGTATTGATCAACGAGTTCGAGTTGAAGACCCGCAACCGTAATTGCTTGCGATTGATCCATACCAATCCGGCGTATGAAACCTTCAGAACGGTTCTTTTCGTAACCTGCACCCTGATGGGGATAAATATCTCGTGAAATAACCTTGAACCACTGTGAAATCCTATCGAATATCATCGCAGCAGCATGATGATTTTCTCTTGGTATGACCTTCAATGCATTAACTGCCCAATGACGCGCAGATGCCTGCGCATCATTGTCAGAGTGCTCTATTGCAGCAAGTAACGCATCAATGAGATTGGGCGCAAGTGCAGCCAGCTCTAAGCGATGATCGTCGGTTATATTTTGAGTCTGCAACCAAGCAGTGACAAGCACTTCGGCTTGAATAAGAGGCTTAGAATCTTGCTCTATCAGAATAGAAACTGCTGCTCGCAGGATTCGCGCGCGTTCGTCCAATCCTGCAATGGGGTCAAGCCATTGCGTGAGCGCGGTATAACGTGACGTAAAACTTGCATCTGCAACAGAGTCAAGGTGGGTTAATAGTGCAACACCAAGGGCATGTTCGATAACAGTCGAAGTAAAATGTAAATTACCTGATGGGTCAGGTTCCGCAAACCGGCCATCGATGATGTCACTGAGGCGTGCATAATTCTCCGATTCATTCAAATAAGGGAGACTTACTGATTCACTGAGAGATTGGGCCGTGTACTTCTTGACACCATCGCGGTATTTCTGCGCGATTTCTTTTAACCAAGCTTGCCATTCTTCTTCGCTAAATGACTTTCCAGCGCGTACACCCAAGGTATCGCGGCCATACTCCCAAAGTAATCTGTGAACAGTAATTTGGCCTGCTTCGATCAATCTATCGCGGAATTGGACTACAAGTGCGAATAAGCGAGGCGTGCGGGCTAGCTCAATTAGATCTGGGTGCAAATCGGCTTGAGTTAAATCCTCGAATGCAAGCATCTGGTCAAGTTCACCCCCTGGTGTTGTATCGTAATTATCGACTTTAATAGATTCTGCAACAGAAATCAGACCGCGAAGACTTCCCAATTTGTTTTCAAAGTGATGTTTCCGTGTACTGATGATCACTCGTATTTTTGATGAAAAGAATTCACTTTGCAGAATCTTGAGTAGCTGTAGCCATTGAATAGAAGGCTCTTGATTCAAGCCGTCAAAGAAAATAGTGAAAACAGGGCCTTCATCCGCCGGTCGCATAAACAAGTAATCTAGCCGCCGCAACCAATGAGCAGTATCTCTAACACCGCTAAGCTCATACAGCCGATTAGCTAGGAACTGCTTTACTGTTGTTTCGGAAATGCTGGAAAGATTAGCAGCAGAGGAAGATGGGACAACCAGGATGATTGGTTGCTTGTCGACTGTCTCGATTAGCCAGTCAAGTGTTATCCAAGTCTTTCCGACGCCATCCCAGCCAATAACTGCCGCAGGAGAGTCTATCTTTGCCGGTGTAAGCCACCAATCATTGAGAGCTTGATGGATTGAATTGCGCCTAATTCGCTTTGTGTGAGCACCGCCGGCTGCATCTTGCCCAAGGTAGGCGTTTGATTCTTTAGGTGAGCTCCAGATTTTTCTCAGTTTGTCGTGCGAACTGTTTCGCAGTATGTTGAAACCTAAGTGCCAAGACTGCAGATTGCGTCGCAACATTTCAATCGTATCAGTTGAAACTGGTTGAAGTGCATATGCCAATTTTCCAGCCTGTTCTGAGAATTCAGCTTTTACCAAATCAGGTGCAAAAGCACATAGTGCTGCAAGGGGGGCTAGTTCGCGATCTTCCCAATCAATGATTTCTACCGGTACCCCTTCTCTCTCACCTTTTTGCGTAAGTTCTTGCCGGAGTTGCTCAGGAACATTGCGAGTTGCAATAAGAAACCATGCTTCTAATGCAGTGTCTCGAGCTAGCGCTTGGTCTATTTCACCCAATAATTCTCGGTCACTCAGGCGAGTGGTATCGCTGTATTTTTTGCATTCCAACCGGAAACGCCGCCCTTGGCGGCCTGCTGGTCCGGCATCTCCACCAAATTGGAAGCCAGATTTTGCGACCGTGATCGGTACACCGAGAAGCCGACCTATCAGAGCTGCTGCCAATTTCTCCAGTTTGGAGTGCTGCGGATCATTCTGCAGTTTGCTCTTTAAATCATTTTGATTTTTCTTATCTATTGCGCTTAATGTCATCAATTCTAGTCAATACACAGATGTATCCAGCTTGGGGTCTTATCGATCAGGAAATCACTAAGCACTTTTTCTTAATTCTCATGTGCTGTTACTCGGGATTAGATTACCAAGGCACAATCTGCCCATCGAATGCATAAAACTTCCCGGAATCTTGCAGTGTAAGGTTGCCGATCACGCGGCGCATGCCGGTGACGCTTTGTTCGGCGGTGATCAATGCGCCGGGGCCGCCCATGTCGGTTTTGACCCAGCCGGGGTGGAGCAAGATGGTGATGATTCTCTTGGGATTCAAGTCGATCGACAAGCTTTTCATGACGATGTTGACACCCGCTTTGCTGGAGCGGTAGATATAGCTCCCGCCGCCGCGGTTGTCGGCGATGCTGCCCATTTTGCTGGTGATGGTGACGATGGTTTTGAGTTCGCTGCGCGCGATCTGCCGGATAAAGGCTTCGGTTATTTTCAGCGGCGCCATGGTGTTGACTGCGAAGGCATGCTGCCAGGCGGTGTAGTCGGTTTCGCCCAAAGCATCGCCGCGCGCGGGGGGATAGACGCCGGCATTGTTGATGAGCAGGTCAACCGGTTGCTCGGATAATGTTTGCGCCAGTTGATCAATCTGCGCGTGGTCGGTGACATCCAGCGCATGCACGGTGGTTTGATCCGGATATTGCGCGGTGAGGCGATTGAGCGCTTCGGCGGCTGCCGGTTTGCGGCAGCAGGCAACGACCCGCCAGCCATCTGCGGCATATTGCCGCACAAACTCCAGTCCGATACCCCGGTTCGCACCGGTAATCAACATTGTTCTCATTTTTCTCTCGCGTATTTATTGAAGGAAGCCGATTGCTGAAATGTGCCGGTTGAATGTGGCAGAGTTAATGTTAATCATGACCTTATCGATTTCCGGGCAGTGTTAATCGGGTTCCAATCCATGATAGCACTTTCCCGTACGGTTGATTAAAAGTGATCAATAACATGAATAACACTGTGCTATATAGGTGATTATTAAGACTACATATTCACTTGACGAAGGTAATATGTCTGACTACTATAAAGAAAGCAGCACGGATTATTGCTGTTTTTTTGTCTTTCTTTAACTATTTTAAGGGCTTATTATGTTACAGTTTAAAAAGACGTTATTAGGTGGTATCGCACCATTACTGTTATCCATTGCACTGGCAAGTCCGGTAATTGCTGCCGATGGGCATCATGCACACGGAAAAGACCATAATTTTGGTGCTTTTAATAAAGATAATGTATTGTTGACGCCTAGAGGTTACCGTGAGTGGGTGTTTGTCGGCGCACCGGTTACACCGAACGAGCTGAACGATGGTAAAGCCGCATTCCCTGAATTTCATAACGTATACATCGATCCAACCAGCTGGAACCATTGGAAAAAAACCGGTGAATTCCGTGATGGAACGGTTATTGTTAAAGAATTGGTGAGTGTAGGATCTAAATCGGCGCCGAGCGGAAATGGTTACTTCGCAGGAGAATTCAATGGCATCGCTGCGATGGTGAAAGATTCCAAACGTTTCCCGAACAGACCGGGTAACTGGGCATTCTTCGGTTTCGAATCGTATGAAGCTAAAGAAGGTGCAATACAAGCTGATGAAGCTTGCGCAGCTTGCCATAAAGATAACGCCGCGCAAGACATGGTATTTACGCAATACTACCCCGTATTACGCGCTGCTAAGCCTAAAAAATAATTAGGCCGATGGCGAAACGATAGCCATCATTGGTTTTAATCGAGGCAATTTGATTCGTGATGAACATGGATCAAATTGCTTTTTTATTGGAGTACCGATAGCGGGTGTATTGTCAGAAGTTATTTTTCCATTCCCGCAGTACCGAGAAAACGCTGAGCGGATCGGGAAGCGGTATTGCAGCATGTTGCTGTGCGCTCTCAATGAGTGCTTGCTGATCGCAGCGCAGGAAAGGATTCACGGCTTTTTCAAGCAATAATGGGGTGGGAAGCGTCGGGATATTTTGCAGACGCAATTGCTGCGCGGAGATTTCCAGTTCGATGAGTTTCCGGTTTTCCGGATCGACCGCTCTGGCAAAGCGGATATTGCTCAGTGTATATTCATGGGTGCAATAAATATTGGTATCTTCGGGTAACCGGGCGAGCTTCTGCAAGGATTGATACATTTGCTGCGCGCTTCCCTCGAATATCCGCCCGCAGCCGCAAGAAAAGAGCGTGTCGCCACAAAATACCAGAGCAAATGGATCGGTTCCATAATAAGCAATGTGGCCGCGGGTATGCCCGGGAATATCTATGACGGTAAGACGCAGCGGCAGTTGCGGCACATCGATTTGATCGTTTTCCCGGACCGGATGGGTAACTTCCGCGATGGTTTCATTGCCCGGTCCGTATACTGGCACAGCGGATAATTGCCGCAGCCCGGCAATACCTCCGGTATGATCGCTATGATGATGGGTGATAAGGATCGCGCCTAATTGCAATTTTTCCGTTTGCAAATAATCTATAACGGGAGACGCTATACCCGGATCGATTACCACGGCATAATCCCGATTGTGAATGACCCAGATATAATTGTCTCTAAATGCGGGTACCGGATGAATGTTCAGCATAAAATTTCCCTGTCTTACGAATGGTGAAGCTGATGCTTTTGATCGGATGCGTTCAATCGTATAAATTTAAGCAGAATTATTGATCATGACTGCACAAAATGTTCAACAGTGGTTCGAAACCTCGCTGGGTCAATATCTGATTGAGCATGAGCAGTGCTACTTTGATCAGGTTGTGGCGAATATTTTTGGCTACAATGCCGTGCAAATCGGTTGGCCGCAATTTAATTTTCTGCGTTTGAATAGAATGCCTTTTCATTTTTCCGTGGGGCTCGAGACTGGAGCATCCTTACGCGCTGCGCCGGGTTTTCTGCCGATTCAGAGCAACAGCGTGGATCTTGTCATTCTGCCACATGCGCTTGAGTTTAACGCCAATCCGCATCAGATTTTACGCGAAGTGCATCGAGTTTTGATACCGGAAGGTCATGTCGTGATATCCGGTTTTAATCCGTTCAGTTTATGGGGGATGTGCCATTACTTGCGGTCGACCCGGCGGGAATTTCCCTGGAATGGTCAGTTTATCGCGTTATCACGGCTGAAAGATTGGTTGAAATTATTGGATTTTGAAATGGCTGGCGGCCGGTTATGCTGCTATACACCGCCTTTTAAGCAAGAAAAATGGCGCCAGCGGCTCAGTTTTATGGAAGCGGCAGGGGATCGCTGGTGGCCGATTTCCGGGGGCGCGTATTTTTTACACGCAATTAAGCACATGCACGGTATGCGGATTATCAAACCGGATTGGAAGAATTGTCTCGATGCCCGGAAAAAAATGGTGCCGGTCGCGCAAAGAGTCAACGAAGCTTCGCTTGAGGAGAAGTCAGCGGAAAAGCTGAATCAGACTGACGAGCCCCGCAGATAATGGGTACAGCGGATGCTAAAGTGGTTGAGATCTATACGGATGGTGCTTGCAAAGGAAACCCCGGCGTTGGGGGATGGGGCGCTTTGCTGCGCTATGCCGGTCATGAGCGTGAGATTTTCGGCGGAGAGCAATTAACCACCAACAATCGCATGGAATTACTCGCGGCCATACGCGCTTTGGAATCGCTCAAGCGTCCTTGCAAAGTGCATCTGCATACCGATTCGCAATACGTTCAGAAAGGCATCAGCGAATGGCTCGATGCTTGGAAAGCACGCAATTGGCGAACCGCGAACAAAAAGCCCGTAAAGAATGAAGATTTATGGAGACTGCTGGACGAGTTGGCGCAACAGCATGAGATTGAATGGTGTTGGGTGCGGGGGCATTCGGGACATACGGATAATGAGCGCGCTGATCAATTGGCGAATCGTGGTGTGGAAATGATAACTTCCGGAGAAGTGCAATAAATTCAAGGATATGATATGCGCCAAATTGTACTCGATACTGAAACGACCGGACTGGAGCATAAGCTCGGTCATCGTCTTGTTGAAATAGCGGCGGTGGAGTTATGGAACCGGCAACTCACGGGTAACCACTTTCACTATTATCTAAATCCGGATCGTGAAAGTGATGAGGGAGCGTTGCAAGTGCATGGATTAACAACGGAGTTCCTTCAGGATAAGCCGAGATTCCATGATATTTCCAAGGAGTTCCTGAATTTTATCAACGACGCCGAACTGATTATCCATAACGCACCGTTCGATGTCGGATTTCTCAATCATGAATTGAGTTTGATCAATTTAAAAACACTGGACAAGTATTGTGCTGCGATAACGGATACTTTGAAGCTCGCGAAGGAGTTCCATCCGGGTAAACGTAATAACCTCGATGCGCTATGCGAGCGCTATAGCATTGATAATTCAAAGCGCACGCTGCACGGGGCATTATTGGATGCGGAACTATTGGCCGAAGTTTATCTGGCCATGACGCGCGGCCAGGAAAGTTTACTGATCGATTTGGAATATACCGAGACCGTTCAGCTCGCTGTTGAGAATCTGGATAGTTTGAATTTGAAAATTATCGAAGCAACGGCTGATGAATTGGCACAACATGCGATGGTGCTGGAAAAAATCGCACACGAGAGCAACAATAAATGCCTGTGGAGAAAGCTCGAGAGTGTGAGTGCCAGTGGTACGGAATCAAGCGGAACAAGGCACTGAATTTGATAGTTACCTGCGGGTTTTTGTCAAAACGTGCTATCGGAAAACAGTAGAGTTTTGCCGGTGATGCCGGGCAAAACTCTAGTGAAATGGGTGGCGTTAAAGAGGGTGAGAATTGCAGTGAATGATGAGGCGAGCCGCAACTAGAATCCAAGACTGGCGAGTAAATCATCAACCTGATCTTGATTGCACACCACATCATTGCGTTTTTCCGGATTTGTGACGGGACCGTTCAGGAGCCCTTCATCAGCAACAATATTTTTCTTGGCTGGAACGTTTGCAAGTAGCAGATCGATCAGATCCTTCTCCAAACTTTGCACCATGTTCGTGACTTTCTTGATCACTTGACCGGTAAGATCCTGGAAATCTTGCGCCATCATGATTTCCATCAGTTGCGTATTGGTGGCGCTGGTTTGTTCCGGAATTTTATCAAGGTATTGCAGCGTATCAATGAGCAACAGTTTAAATTTTTCCGTATCTGGGTTGGTTTGGTGAGTTTCGAACGCTTGTTTCCATTGTTCAGATAAATGCATAGCATCGGCGGAAATCTTCTCTTGAATGGGCATGGCAATTTCAGTTGCATTCAGTGTCCGTTCCGCCGCTTGCTCGGTTTTGGTCGCTATGTAGGATAATTTGTCTTGTGCTTCTGGCACTTCGGATGCAATGGCTTGAAGGCGTTTGTCGTATCCCAGCTCACGCAAACTATCATGTAAATTTCTGGTTAATTGTCCAATCTGATCAATAACTTTCTTATTAGTAGTCACTGATTCACTGGCTTCCGTATGTTGAGCCGCTTCAACCGGTGGCGTATCAGCTAATTTGATGGATTTCTTGGGTTTGGCGCTGATTGTTTCTTGAGAAGCATCTTCCGTTTTAGCTTTCATAAGACTTTTTGTATTCATTTTGAACTCATCGGTTTGTTATGAAAAGAAATTCTATGCTTTTACAGCTATTTTTGCTTCCATGTTCTGGAATATCTTATTCAGTTTTTCTTCCAGTACGGCAGCAGTGAAAGGTTTCACAATATAACCGCTCGCTCCCGCTTGGGCTGCAGCAACAATATTTTCTTTTTTGGCTTCAGCAGTGACCATGAGTACAGGGATATTTTTTAGTGCTTCATTGGCGCGTACATTCTGAAGCATGGTTAACCCATCCATATTGGGCATGTTCCAATCGGATACAATAAAGTCAAAATTGCCATCTTGTAGCTTGCGTAAAGCTACCGCGCCATCTTCAGCCTCATCGACATTGACAAATCCTAGTTCTTTTAAAAGATTGCGAACGATTCTACGCATGGTAGAAAAATCATCCACTACTAAGAATTTTAAATTTTTGTCAGGCATTCTTTTCTCCGTAAATAACAGTATTATTTTATGTACTACCAGAATTGCTTTGATTTTTAACCAGCTATCAGCTCTTGCTGCATGATTTTCACTTCGCCGTTGTTTTTACGACAGTCAAGCATGAAAGTTTAGAATAAATCTGAAAAATTCCTATGAGTGATGCGGAATGTAACGCTAAGCTTGTTTTGAGGCTGCTGAGACGTGCAGGGTTGATTGTATTACGGGAGATTGATGAGGATATTGAGTGAGAAGAAGTAAGTTGCGCTTGGGTGAGCGGATCGGACGTAATCTAGCGGCAGTAATCGTTTTCTTTGAACCATTTGACCGCATCCCTGAGTGCTTCAACAGCGGGACGGTGTTGATAGCCCAATTCCCGCTTAGCTTTCGCGCTGGAGAAAAACATCAATTTCTTGGCCATGTGAATGCTGTCGAGTGTTGCGCGCGGTTCCGAGCGTGTGAAGAGCGCTATTTTTTCCATACACCACGCCATGGGGAGCATGACATTGATGGGAATGTTGACGCGCTTTCTGCGTGTTCCGTTAATTTCGTCTATGAGTTGCAGAATTTGCAGCAGCAACATGTTGTCACCGCCCAGAATATAGCGTTCCCCCGGTTTGCCATGCTGAAATGCCAGTAAATGGCCCTGCGCGATGTCGTCGACATGCGCAACATTCAGACCGGTGTTGACGTATGCCGGCATGCGTCCCATCAAGGTATCCAGCACGATGCGTCCGGTCGGAGTGGGGCGCACGTCTCTGGGGCCGATCGGCGTGGAAGGATTGACGATGATTAATGGTAAACGGTATTCATCAACGAGTTGTTGTACCAATTTTTCAGCTTGGTATTTGGAACGCTTATAGTGACCTTTGATACCCGCAAAATCCGCGGGCGTTTCCTCAGTGGCGGGTGAACCATCCGCGTTTAACCCGAGTGTTGCCACGCTGCTGGTATAAACCATGCGCTGAATGCCTCCCTCATGGGCAGCTAAAATCAGCGCACGCGTACCGGTCACATTAATTTCATGCATGGTCTTGGGATCCGGAACCCACAGCCGGTAGTCGGCGGCGACATGAAACAGATTGTCGCAGCCCCGGATGGCGCGTTTGAGCGATTCATGATCGCGCAAATCGCCTTCGGCAATTTCAACGGCGAAATTTTTCAGATTTCTCCGGTCGCTATCGGGCCTTGCTAAAACACGGACCTCATGCCCGGCCGCAAGCAGGCACCGCATCACCGCGGAGCCAAGAAATCCTGTTGCGCCTGTTACCAATGATCTCATGGTTCTTTAAAGGCGAATCTGTATTCCGGCCCGGCTGGCAGTGAAAAATATCCGGAACTGGGAATGGTCGCGATCATTTACCGTATTTCCGGCAGCGCTTCATTGTGCAAACCGGCCAGCGGCAGGTTCCGGGATGTCAGCTTGAACAGTAATTCCAGGATCCAGTCATGACTGGCAAATAAACTGGTCGTTACAATGGTGGCTTTGACACTGCGGCGGCTGATTTTAACTTCGGCTCCTTCCGAAAAATCCCGGTGTTGATTGATCTTGTTTAAGGTCAGGATGGCCATGCCGATCGCCCATAAACAGAACTTGCGGATTCCTGTTTCTTTTGGCGGGATCAAGCTGGTATAGGTCAGCGCATTTTGTAAGTGACCTTTGGCGACTGCTAATAGCTCCGCCAGCCCGGCTTGAAATCTTTCGTCGGATATTCCAGGCTGCAAGTTGCGCAGATCGAATCCGTTTTTAACAAAAATATCCTGCGGCAACCAGCATGCGCCTCGCTTACGGTCATCCCAAATATCCTTGAGAATGTTCGTCATTTGCAATCCCTGGCCGAACGATACGGAAAGCTTCATCAAAGCGGGTTTATGGTGATTGATTTCTTCCGAATAATCGCAGAATAATTCGGTTAGCATTTCACCGACCACACCGGCTACGTAGTAACAATATTCATTCATTGCCGGCAGATCTTTCAACCCTTCCAGCGATTCCGTCTCCTGATAATCCGCCATTCCCTTGGCCATGATCCGCACGCAACGCTCCAACGCGCTGCGTTGTACCGGGTTAAAGCTGTGGGTAACACGAATGACCGCCGGGGTATTTTTGATTAAATCATGCTCCGCTGGAATAGTATGATTGGAAAGCAGCGGGTAGAGCTTGTGCGCGAATTCTTCCGCTGAAGCGTTTCCACATACGACCTCGGCAAACATGTCGGATAACTCTCGGGTCTGCTCGTTGGTCAATGCACTATCGTCTTCAATCGTATCGGTAATACGGCAAAGCAGATACGCATTGCCGATCACGCGGCGCAACGATTCGGGTAATTGCGGGATAGTCAGCGCAAAAGTGCGGGAAACACCTTGCAGGATATGGTCTTGATACTGCGCATCGTCGATACTGGGTTGGCTTGTCATTACGGATTTATCATAAAGCGATACGGCATGTTACTACAATTGAGCGTATCTCCAAATGTCCTGTTATTTATTGCGGCAGTACCCGCTCAGCAGCCATTAATTGATCGACCGTCTCACGTTGCCGGATGATATGGATTTGATCCTGATCGACCATGATTTCGGCGGCGCGCGGCCGGGTGTTGTAATTTGAGCTCATGCTCATGCCATAGGCGCCGGCGGACATGACAGCCAGTAAATCGCCATCATTCAGGCTGAGTTTACGGTCATGACCGAGAAAATCGCCGGTTTCGCACACAGGGCCGACCACCTGATAGTTTCTAGCTTCACCCGCATTTTGATGCACAGGCAGAATCGCATGATAAGCGTCGTACAATGCCGGTCGCATCAGATCGTTCATGGCGGCATCGACAATGGCGAAATCGCGCGCCGAGGTGTGTTTGAGGTACTCCACTCGCGTTAGTAAAATGCCGGAATTACCCACCAGTGAACGGCCCGGTTCGATTAGCAGGCGTTGTTTGACGGTCCGGGTACCGGCGCACAGCGTGGAAACATAATCCTTGATGCTGGGGGGTGTTTCATCGGTGTAGCGGATGCCCAAGCCACCGCCCAAATCCAGGTGCTCAATGGAAAGACCTTGCGATTGCAAGGTTTCGAGTAAATTGAGCATCTTATGGCTGGCTTGCTGGAATGGTTCGAGCTCGGTGAGCTGGGAACCGATGTGGCAATCCAAGCCGGTAAACCGGATATGCGGATACTGTTGTGCCGATTGATAAATCCGCCCGGCCTCGCTGGCGGGAACACCAAACTTATTTTCCTTAAGGCCGGTTGAGATATAAGGATGCGTCTTGGCATCCACGTCCGGGTTGACACGCAGACTGACGCGCGCGATCTTGCCCATGTCTTTGGCGATCTGATTCAGCACGATTAACTCGGCTTCGGATTCCACATTGAAGCAGAGAATGTTGGCATCCAATGCAATACGCATTTCATCGACGTGTTTTCCGACGCCGGAAAACACCGTTTTGCCCGGATCGCCGCCTGCTTTAATGACGCGCTGCAATTCTCCGCCCGATACGATATCGAAGCCACTGCCGAGTCGCGCGAAGAGATTGAGGATGGCGATGTTCGAGTTGGCTTTCACCGCGTAACAAATCAGATGTTCCCGGTTCGCAAACGCCGCATCGAATGCTTGATAGGCTTTGGTCAAGGCGGCGCGCGAGTAGACATAACAGGGCGTGCCGAATTCCCGGGCAATCTGCTTGAGCGGAACCGATTCTACGAAAAGCTCGTTGTTACGGTAATCGAATTCAGGAAAACCGCTCATTTTTTCTCTGCTTGATGAGGTTGAGCGGCGCTGGCTTCCTCAACCTTCGGAAGATAGAGCGGTCCCTTCAGGCCACAAGCGCTGAGCAAGTAAGCGGAGCACAACAGGACTAGAATTAA
Organism: Nitrosomonas oligotropha; assembly: GCF_009833085.1. GTDB lineage: Bacteria > Pseudomonadota > Gammaproteobacteria > Burkholderiales > Nitrosomonadaceae > Nitrosomonas > Nitrosomonas oligotropha. The sequence goes on from NZ_QRBZ01000008.1 coordinate 24,732, forward strand.
ACGCATGTGAAATCTCTGGAACAATAATGACGGGATACTAACATAAGAGAATGATAAATTAATCCAACTTGAGATTAATTTTGGCGGTTGCGTTGGGATTAATCGTGCGGTAATGCGGTAGCCAGCCAATTAACCAGTTCGTTCAGCAGCTGATTACTTGCCGCGCTTAAAGCGGACACAGCTCCCGCCGCATCGGCCGATGGCGCTTTTGCCGTGACGCGGAAATCTTTTTGCGCCAGCAGCTTGCGTGTATTGCGTTCGATCAAACTGGCGCGCAAACCGGCCACAATGCGGCTATCCGTAGCCGTATCAAACACTTGTGAGAACTCTTCCAGCTCGGTATGCAGTACATAATCGGCGCTTGCGATACTGTTGTCTTTAATCACTTGCTCCTGCGTACCGGCGGCGATACGGTTGCGTAGCTGCTGTGTAAGCAGGGCGGCAGGCGTGGCAATCCAGCGGTTCTTGGCGTAGGTGTGTGATTGTGAAGGGTTGTGATAGAGCAGGCGGTAATGAATCGCCTTGTTATCCAGCCATACCGGCGCTGTCGTGTCCGCAACCAGCAGGCTTTTCTTCCGTAGCTGAGCGGGCTGAGCCGATGGTTCGGATGACGGCGGCGTCTGTATGCCAAAATCGTACACAGCCGCGGGTTGCGATTTATGCACAGCAGCACAACCCGGGAGCAGGCAGATGATCGTGAGCAACAAGAATATTCTGGTCATTGGCTTACTCCTTGGGGGGTACAAAACCGGCTTCTCCAGGACCCGGCAAGGGGGAAGGGCGGCCAAATAATAAACTTTGCGGGTTTTCTTCCAATTGATGCAAAACCTTATCGAAATGATGCGAACTGCGGGCAATGCTGTTACTGGTATTGCGCAATTCGGGAATCGTCATTGCCAGTTCTTGCGTGCTTTGTGACAAGCTGTCAAAAATGCCATCTTTCTGATTGATTTTGGCAACGGTGATATTGACTTCACCCAGGAGCTGATCCAAACGCTTAACCAGCATCGCCGATTCGGTTGTCAGTTCAGTGAACGACGTGAGCACAGGCTGTAAATGACCTGCAATGCCATCAAAATTGCGCGTGGCTTTTTGAATATTTTGCAGAATCTGGGAAACATGATCTTGATTTTCATCGTTCAGCAAATGGTGCATTTTAAGCACTAGCTGATTGACATTGGTGAGCAAGTCCTGCCCGGAGCCGGTCACTTCGTCGAGCAATGAGCGGCGCATCGGGATGCGCGTGTCATGGGCGAGTTGATCGGTACCGATACCATCATCGTTCAGTTGAATGTATGCCAGCCCGGTAACGCCTTGATAACCCAGTTGCGCGTAAGTGCTGCTTTTGAGTATGACATTCTCGTTCACTGAAATATGCACGAGAATTTGTTGCGGATTCTCCGGATCAAATTCGATGTTCTCAACTCTGCCGATGTTAACGCCGCGATAATGCACCGCCGATTGCGGGTTAAGCCCGCTCACCGATTCTTTGGTGACGACGAGATATTCGATGCGCTGAATGTTGCTGCCGCTAAACCACACCGTCACTAACGCGATGGCGATGCTCAGGAAAATGACAAAGATACCTGCTACGAGGGCATGGGCACGGTTTTCCATGGTTGCTCCGGGTTGTTTTGTTGCTCAATTTTATGTCGTATGCTTTTGAAGAAGCTGTTGATAAAAGGATGCGGAAAGCGATATACCTCGTCCAGGGCGCCGATGACAACGACTTGCTGATCGGCCAGAACGGCAACCCGGTCGGATAGCGCGACCAACGTATCCAGGTCATGCGTTACCATGACAATCGTCAGATCCATTTCGCTGCGCAATGACAGCACCAATTCTACGAAACTTTCACTCAGTTCGGGATCCAATCCGGCGGTGGGTTCGTCCAGAAACAGTATTTCCGGGTCCAATGCCAGCGCTCTTGCCAGCGCCACGCGTTTGATCATGCCGCCGGACAAGGCGGCGGGCATTTTGTTCGCGTGCTCCGGTCCGATCGCCACCATATTCAGTTTGACCATCACCAGATCACGGATTATATCTTCGCTCAAGGTGTGCAATTCACGCAAAGGCAGCGCAATATTATCGAATACGGTCAACGCGCTGAATAATGCGCCTTGCTGAAACAGCACGCCCGAGCGGCTGCGGATATTTTTTCTGTGCGGATGGGCGTCAGTATTTGAACGAGCACTGCCAAAAACTTTGACGCTGCCTTGCGACGGTTCTTCTAATCCCAGCATCTGGCGTAACAACGTGGTTTTTCCGCTGCCCGATCCACCGATCAGGGTCAGTACTTCACCGCGGTAAACGCATAAATTGATATCGCGATGCACGATATGATTCCCGAAACGGGTATAGAGCGATTCAATCTCGATGATGCATTCCGGTTTTGCCGTCATCTAGGTAAGCCCCACGTCCGAGAACAACACGGCAAAAATGGCATCGATAATGATCACCATGGTAATTGCGGTTACCACCGAAGAAGTGGTGCCTTCGCCCAGGCTTTCGGTGTTGGGTTTGATCCTTAAACCAAAATGACACGCGATGAGTGCGATGACCATGCCGCATACGACCCCTTTGCCGAGTCCGAGCCATAAGTTGGCAATCGGCACAGCATCCGGCAGCGCTGACAAAAAGTATTGCGAATTCAAACCTAGCTGCCATTCCGCGGCGACTATACCGCCAAGTAAAGCGATTGCGCTGGTCCACACCACCAGCAAGGGCATCGCGATACCGAGTCCCAGCACTTTGGGTAATATCAGACGCTGGCTATGCGAGATGCCCATCACTGTCAGGGCATCCAATTCCTGGGTTACGCGCATGACACCGAGTTGCGCCGTCATGGACGACCCGGAACGGCCGGCAACCAGAATCGCCGCCAGCATGGGGCCCAGTTCACGGATGATGCTGATTCCCAATATGTTGATGATAAAGATATCCGCGCCGAATAACTGCAATTGTTTGGAAGAAAGATAGCTCAAGACAATACCGATCAGAAATCCGACCAGCGCGGTAATGCCGAGCGCCTGCGCCCCGGTGCGGTATAAATTGGCGGAGATTTCGCGCCAGGGGATATAAACCGGATTGCGGAACAAATAAATCACATCGAGCAGCAATTGGCCAATCAAACTGACCAGACCGATGGCATGTTGCCATAACAGCAAGGCCAATCCGCCCAAAGCGGTTAAAGGCCAGAGCAAATCCCGGTATGGGGTTTCCGCCTTGATCGCTGGCAGCTGTTCCAGACGCGCAAACATTTTTTCGTGTTCCGGGCGCAGCTGGAGATGATCCGGCCGTTGTGCTTTCCACCCCCGCCACAGCAGGGTCGTGCCAGCGATATCCATTTGCTGGATGCCGGTCAGATCCCAGTACAGATCGCGATTCTTGGCTTGCTTGCTCAGCTCATCCATTAACGACTTGAGGATCGGCTCTAGCGCCGTCAATGTATAGTTGCCGGTTAAAACGATATGCGCGAGACCTGCTTTGGTGCAAAGCTGAAACCATTGTTGCATCGTATGAGTAGGCGGATCGCTGGTGTGCATTAATTCTGGCTTGGGTTCATTCATAGGAATGCCAAGTATAGTCATAAACAATCGGGATAATTTTTACTCTTTAAAAATCCGGATATCCTTTTTAAGGATACGCTGATCTGACCGGCTGACAGCAGTTATTGTAACGCGTTAAAGCAAAACAGTTGGATCGGATTGCGGGTCGGCAGGAAAAACGGAAACGCAATAGCGCTATTTGGTTTGCGCAACGGCGGCGCGCGCCAGCGCCGGGTTATCCGAAAAGTATTTCTTGATGCCCAGGAACATCGCGTCCGCCATTCTATCCTGATAACCCTTGCTGCGTAGTTTTTCTTCTTCTTTGGGATTGCTGAGAAAAGCGGTTTCCACCAGGATGGAAGGAATGTCGGGCGATTTCAGCACGGCGAAACCGGCTTGTTCGACATTTCTTTTGTGCAAGTGATTAATGCCGCCCAGCTGTTTCAAAACGTATTCGGCGAGTTTGACGCTGTCATTGATAGTCGCATTCAGCGACAGATCCAGCAGCAACTCCTTGATGTCTTTTGATTTCGAGGCGATGTCGATGCCGCCCATCAAATCGCTGTCGACGCTATTTTCCTTATTGGCAAGCCAGCTTGCCGTGGTCGAGGTGGCGCCATGTTCGGACAGCGTGAAAACCGAGGAACCGTGCGCATGCGCTTTGGGATTGGCATCGGCATGGATCGACACAAACAAATCGGCATTGGCGCGCCGGGCGTTAATGCGGCGCTGCGGCAGTGAAATGTAATAATCGCCGTCGCGGGTCAGAACGGCGCGCATATTCGGCTCTTTGTCGATCCGTTCTTTCAGTTTTCGCGCGATGGCCAAGGTTACATCTTTCTCGTGGGTGCCCTGATAGCCGACCGCACCGGGATCCTTGCCGCCATGGCCTGGATCGATGGCCACGATAATGATGCGCGGAGCCTTGCTGGGTTTGCGGTTTTGCGCGGCGGGAGACGAAGCGGGGGAATTATTGCTCTGCTTGGCTTGATTTAGCTGCGGCTTGGGCGCGTGTGGCCAGACAAGCCGGGCGGGTGGGCTGGTTTGGGGCTGTTTGGCGCCGCCTTGCACCAGCGTGGCAACCAATTCATCCAAAACATCCGCTTCAAAATCCTTGCTTGGCGCAGTGCTGCCGCGCGCGTTCAGTTCCGCCTTGCCGGTTTTGTCCGGATGATGGATATCCAGAATCAAGCGATGCGCAAAATTTTCCTTCGGTTCGATAACAAAGGTGCGCGGCACGACATTGGCTTTCAGATCGAACACCAGCCGGATGACGTGCGGTTTATACTGCCCGACGCGGATTTTCTGCACAAAAGGATCAATCGCATCGACCTTTTGCGGGAGCGCCGAAAGCGCTTGTGAAAGTTTGGTATTGCTTAAATCGATAACCACGCGGTGAGGGTTTTCCAGCATGCTTAATTCATATTCAAGCGGTTGGTTGGATTCCAGGGTGATGCGCGTGTAATCCGGCGTTAATCCGACACGAACCGATTGAACGTTGGTATCCGCAGCCAGCACTGTTTGACTGGAGCCTATCCAGCAACAGAAAAAGACCAATATAAAAAATATCAGGAAGTTATTTTTGACGGCAGCATAGGTGTTGCTATTGGAATACGCAATCACTCGCTTTTTGGGTTGTGCCAATGTATCAAACATTGTTTTCCTGCCTCTGTGCCAGCCCGGATTTCAATCCTGCGGCCGTTGTCAAGAATGCTGAAGATGAGCTGCAAATCGGCTTCAGGCAATAAATCGCCCGCTTTTTCAGGCCATTCCACCAAACAAATTGCGTCTGAATTAAAGTAATCGCGGAAGCCTGCTTCTTCCCATTCGAGGTAATCATTGAATCGATAAAAATCAAAGTGATACAAGTATAACGCAGAGATTTTGTAGATTTCAACTAAATTATAGGTAGGACTTTTGACTACATGCTGATATCCGAGGCCGTGTAGAATACCGCGCGTCAAGGTTGTTTTGCCTGCACCCAGATTACCGCTCAGATAAATGGCCAGTCCGGAATGCAAGCAGGCAGCCAGTTTTTTACCGAATGCCAGCGTTGCCGCTTCATCCGCAAGAAAGCAGGTAACACCTTGTGCTGATTCAGTATCTGTCGAACGAGCGTTATGCAAGAAAATACCTCAACCAATAAATTGCCGGATTACACCGCCTTGGCGGCTGCCATCAAAACCTGGGGCAAGGAACTCGGATTTCACGATGTCCGCATCGCCGATGCGCAGGCGGATATGACGGCGGTGGAATCCGGTCTGTTCCAATGGCTGGCGCAAGGATACCACGGTGACATGGATTATATGGCGAAACATGGCACCAAACGTACCCGGCCCGCTGAGCTTGAGCCCGGCACGCTCCGTGTCGTTTCGGTGTGCATGAACTATGCGCCGCCCGCGGTCAAAAATAGCTGGGATGTAATCCATGACGGTGACCGGGCATTCATTTCGCGCTATGCGCTGGGGCGCGATTACCATAAAGTGATCCGTGCCCGGCTGCAAAAATTGGCCGACCGGATAACCAGCGAAGTCGGCGCTTTCCAGTATCGGGTATTTTCCGACAGCGCGCCGGTGATGGAGGTGGCATGGGCGCAGAAATCCGGTCTGGGGTGGCGCGGTAAGCACACATTATTGTTGAACCGGCAAGCCGGTTCGATGTTTTTCCTCGGCGAGATGTATCTCGATTTGCCATTGCCTGCCGACGAACCAACCGGCGATTATTGCGGCAGTTGCACCCGCTGTATCGATGTCTGCCCGACGCAAGCGATAGTCGCGCCGTATCAGGTCGACGCGCGGCGCTGTATTTCCTATCTCACCATCGAACTCAAAGACAGTATCCCGGAAGCGCTACGCCCGCTGATTGGGAATCGCATTTACGGCTGCGACGATTGCCAATTGGTATGTCCGTGGAATAAATTTGCCAAAATCACCAACGAAAACGACTTTCATGTGCGCAATGGCATGGACGATGTGTCGCTCATTGAATTATTCGGCTGGGATCAAGCAACCTTCGAGGCTAAACTGGCCGGCAGCGCAATCCGCCGCATCGGCTATGCGCAATGGTTGCGCAATATCGCCGTCGGATTGGGGAACGCGCCGTATTCCGCTGCGATTGTCGAAGCGCTGCAAGCGCGGTTGGATAATGCTTCGGATGTAGTGCGCGAGCATGTGCAATGGGCGTTGCAGCAACAGAACGAAAAGAGAACAACCACGAAGGAAACTAACCATGAATAAACGATCGATCATCGGCACGCCGCTGAGTCCCTCGGCGACCAAAGTCATGCTGCTGGGCAGCGGCGAACTTGGCAAGGAAGTCATTATCGCGTTGCAGCGCCTGGGGGTGGAAACCATTGCGGTGGATCGTTACGCCGATGCGCCGGGGCATCAGGTGGCGCACCGGGCGCATGTGATCAATATGGCCGATGGGCGGGCATTGCGGGCGCTGATCGAACAGGAGCGGCCCGACATTATCGTGCCGGAAATCGAAGCGATTGCGACCGATATGCTGGTCGAAATCGAGCAAGCCGGTATCGCGACGGTAATTCCGACGGCCCGCGCCGCGAAACTGACGATGAATCGCGAAGGCATCCGCTGCCTGGCGGCGGAAACGCTCGGCTTGCCAACATCGCCGTATGCTTTTGCCAATAGTTTGGATGAATTGCGCGCCGCGATCGACGGCAAAATCGGTTATCCCTGCATCGTCAAACCGGTCATGTCATCATCCGGAAAAGGGCAATCGCGTATCGATCATGCCGGAGAGGTGGACGCGGCGTGGCATTATGCCGCCAGCGGCAGCCGGGTCGATCAGGGGCGGGTGATCGTCGAAGGCGTGATCCACTTTGATTATGAAATCACGCAGCTGACGGTGCGCGCATTGGATACTCATGGTGAAGTGCAAACGCATTTCTGCGAACCGATCGGACATGTGCAAGTGCATGGCGATTACGTCGAAAGCTGGCAACCGCAAGCGATGTCACCGGTGGCATTGCAACGTGCGCGTGAAATCGCCAAAATCATCACCGATGACTTAGGTGGGCTGGGTATTTTCGGCGTGGAATTGTTCGTCAAAGGCGACGACGTGTGGTTCAGTGAAGTCAGCCCGCGCCCGCACGACACCGGCATGGTGACGATGTGCAGTCAGAAACAAAGCGAATTCGATTTGCACGCGCGTGCGATTCTGGGATTGCCGGTGGATACGGCGCTGCTGGCGCCGGGCGCCAGCGCGGTGATTTACGGCCAACTCGAAGCCAAAGGCATTGCATTTTCCGGGATTGCCGAAGCGCTCAGCGTGCCGCAAAGCGATCTGCGCTTGTTCGGCAAACCCGAATCGTTCAAACGCCGCCGCATGGGGGTGGCACTGGCGAATGGCGCCGATACCGGCGAAGCCCGCAGCCGTGCTAAACTTGCCGCCAGCCGGGTGACACCGATCAAAGATTAATTTTTAATCAACATGTGGGCGTCTCTAAAAATTCAGAGTTTTAGACAAGACGAGGCGAGAGCAAAAAATATTTTCGCGGCATATGATTGATATGTAAGGAAATATTTTTTGTGATCAACGAAGTATTGTAACAAAATATGAATTTTTAGAGATGCCCACATAACAAAGGAAAATATCATGACAATCGAACAACTCAATTCGCAATTCGGCATCGCAGGCCAAGTGGAATTTATCGCCGGTAACGGCGGACTACCGATGATTCAGGTGAAAACCGCCAAAGCCAAAGCGCTGATCTCGGTTCATGCCGGTCAGGTGCTGTCGTATCAGCCCGCCGGTGAGCCGGAAGATGTGATGTTTTTGAGCGCGAAAGCGTATTACCAGGACGGCAAAGCGATCAAAGGCGGCGCACCGGTTTGCTGGCCGTGGTTCGGTGCCGATCCGGAAGGAAAAGGCCGCCCCGGACACGGTTTCGTGCGCAATCGCGGCTGGAATGTGATCGCCACCGAAGCGCTGGCCAATGGCGACATCAAAGTCACCGTTGGTTTGGACGACACGCCGGAAACCCAAGCCATCTGGCCGCATGCGTTCAGCCTGCGGCAGGAAATCGTCATCGGCGACTCGTTAAACCTGTCGCTGATCACGCGCAACACCGGCAAGGAAAAATTCACCATTACGCAAGCGTTCCATACGTATTTCAAAGTCGGCGACATCAACCGTGCGAAAGTATCGGGATTGGCTGGGTGCGATTATCTCGACAAAGCTGGCGGCGGCAACACGCCAAAACATCAAACGGGTGACGTGACCATCGACGCCGAAGTCGATCGCATTTATCTCAACGTCGGCAATACCCTGACCATCGACGACGCAGCCCTCAATCGCTGCATCCAAATCACCTCACAAGGCAGTAAAACCGCCGTGGTATGGAATCCGTGGAAGAAAATCGCTAAGGATATGGCCGATTTGGAAGACCACGACTATCAACGCTTATTGTGTGTGGAAACGACCAATGCGGCGGATGATGTCCGGGAAGTGGTGCCAGGTGGGGAATGCCGGTTGGTTGCGAATTATCGGGTGATGCGAGGTTAATTAATCAATCATTAATATCGGTGATTCATTGGTTTTGCGTGTAGGTGTAATTATTCTCGATGATCGTAACGACCGGAAATATTAGAATAAATATTAAATGAAGAAATCTGAAAACAAAGAGAATATACCAAAATATCTCAATACAATTCGTTGGTCTGCCGGTATTTTTACGGCCATGGTGTTCTTGTCATATTTTTTTCCTTTTTATCTTAATATTTTATTCAATGAAAAACTTTCAGGAGATCCCGCACACTGGTCAGCATTTGGAGAATATATTGGGGGAATTCTCAGTCCTATCTTAGCTTTTCTTGCATTAATAGCGCTACTTCACAGCATTCGCTTACAAACTGCGGAGTTAAATCATTCAACGGAGCAACTTAAAAAATCAGCTGAAGCACTCGACAATCAAAATAAATTAATTCAAAAGCAAAACTTTGAAGCAACTTTCTTTCACTTAGTAGGATTATACAATCAAATAATTCAAGGACTTTCTGTAACAACAAGTAATAATAATTTTCAAAAAGAAAAATTTAGCAATAGAGAATGTTTCTTCCCCTTACTCCTTCAATTTAACAAAATAAAATATGAAGAAGCTCAACAATCAGGGGGAATAATAAATGGAAAGATTATCTATTTTAAATTCAAAGAAAAATATGAGAACTCAATCGAACATTATTTTAAAATAATATTTAATATCATAGAGTTTATAGATGGCGCAGAGTTATCGGAAGATGAAAAATATTTTTATGCAAATATCTTTCAAGCACAATTATCATTTTATGAACTTGCGTTAATACACATCAATTTGCTTCATTCAAATGAATTAAAACTTCCTATAATCAGGAAATATAAAATCATTCCTGAAAATTCTGCATATTTTAAAGATGCTATTGAGCAATATCCTTCTGTTTAGCGCGGTAGGCTGGGTTGCCGAAGAAAGCCCAACATCAAACCTGCGGTGTTGAGAATAGGCCCAAATGCTTGTTATCTATAAACTACTTCTTTTTGCTTCCTAGAAAATGTTTTTCATTCGTTTGCCAGCCGCTGCCGGTAGCGCGGAAGGCATCAACCACTTTGTGCAATAAGCGGATGGTGTTCATTCTTTAATAAAAAATTCTACTGTATTGCTCCTGTTACTCAGGAAGGCTCCGTGAGTAATTGCCATTGTTAACTGTACAAGTGGAAATATAAGGAGTTACAAAGAAACTATGATCCGGTATTGGTCACTTATTCTCGGTCCTTGCTTCGCCATAGTTCTGGCTATGAGCATGAATGCCTCCGGCTGGGACACCAAAGCCTGCTGGGCCGGAGCAATCGTAACCTTGTGCGTCGTCTGGTGGATTTTCGAGCCGATTCCGATACCGGTGACGTCGATCATTCCGTTGGCGGTGTTTCCGCTGACGGGGGTGTTGACCAAGGAGGACATCGCGAGAGCGTACGGCGATGATTTGGTGTTGCTGATGCTGGGCGGTTTTATGCTGTCAGCCGCGCTGGCGCACTCAGGCGCGCATCACCGGCTGGCGCTGGGGTTGATCAAGATAGTCGGCGGGCACAGTAGCCGGCGTATCGTGTTCGGGTTTTTGTGCGCCTGCGCATTCATCAGTATGTGGATTTCCAATACGGCCACCACGTTGATGATGTTGCCGCTGGCACTGGCTGTGATCGCGCAGAGCAGCGATAAAAAGCTGGCGCTGCCGCTGTTATTGTCGATTGCGTATGGCAGCAGCATCGGTGGTCTTGGTTCGCCGATCGGCACGCCGCCGAATCTGGTTTTTATGCGCGAGTATGAAAGTTTTACCGGGATCACGGTGAGTTTTACGCAGTGGATGAGCTGGGGTGTGCCGGTGGTGGTGTTGATGGTGCCGCTGGCCGGTTTGTGGCTGACCCGGCAGTTACGGCATACAGGTGAATTGACGATGCCGCTCGCGGGACCTTGGCGTGCGGAAGAATGGCGCATGCTGCTGATCTTCGGTTTGACCGTACTGGCGTGGGTTACGCGCAATGAGCCGTTCGGCGGCTGGAGTGTCTGGCTGGGTTTGAAAGGCGCGACCGATGCCACCGTGGCATTGCTTGCCGTCGTGGTGATGTTTCTGATTCCGAACGGCCGTGGCGGCAAGTTGCTGGATTGGGATACGGCGGTCAAAGTGCCGTGGGGCATTCTGATTCTGTTTGCGGGCGGGATTGCGATTGCACAAGCTTTTGTCGAGACCGGATTGTCGAAAGCGATCGGCGAGCAACTGGCGATTCTTTCCGGTTTGCATCCGCTGATCATCATTGCATTCGTTGCGCTATCGGTGACTTTCCTCACCGAAATAACGAGTAATACGGCCATCACCGTTTTGTTGATGCCGATCCTTGCACCCGCGGCGGCTGCGGCGGGTATCGATCCGGCGATGCTGATGCTACCAGCTGCGATGGCCGCCAGCTACGGTTTCATGATGCCGGTGGGCACGCCGCCGAATGCCATCGTGTTCGGCACCGGTCTGGTGCCGATGACCAGCATGGCGCGGGAAGGCTTGGTACTTAACTTTATTGGGGCCGCAGTAATTACGGTGGTGTGTTATTGGCTGGTCGGTTGATCAAGTCCCGACGCAGATCGCAACCGTATCTTTCCCAATCAAAATAAGGCCCCGGATCGGTTTTGCGGCCGGGGGCGATTTAACTGATCTATCTGGATTCGCTAGACCAGGTCAATGTAGCAGTTGAATGCCAAAAGATACAGTCAATGATGCCCGCTGAAGTTAAGGCAGACTTCAAAAGCGCCAGCATCTTGAAAGACGGCAGGGTCATATTCAATCTTGCCGGGAATAAATACCGGCTGGTGGTTTGGATTAACTATGCCTATGGCATCGTGTATATCCGTTTTATCGGTACGCATGCGCAGTACGATCAAATCGATGCACAAACAATTTAACGCAGGAAATAATCGCATGGACATCAAACAGATCAAAACTGATAACGACTATCGCGCAGCGCTCAAAGAAGCCGAAGCATTGATGACAGCCGGATCCGACACACTCGAAGGTGAAAAACTGGATGTACTGGTAACGCTGATCGAAGCGTATGAACACAAACACTTCCCGCTTGATCTGCCCGATCCTATCGAAGCCATTAAATTTGAAATGGAACAAAAAGGGCTAACGGTCAAAAACCTGGAACCGATGATCGGGAAGAGCAATCGTGTCTACGAGGTACTCAATCGCAAGCGTTCCCTGACGCTAAAAATGATCTGGAAGCTGCACCAAGAACTAGGCATTCCTGCCGAATCGCTGATTAAACCGCGCACTCAGACCAATATCTAGCCGGGGAAGCTGGGGGCGTGTCTTGACAACGGTTTTTCGTTTCGCCTGGCTGTCATGAACGATGCTCTCGTACCCACTCCATGAGCGCTTCATCCATGCGCGTTTGCCAACCGCTGCCGGTAGCACGGAACGCATCGACTACTTCGCGCGATAAGCGGATGGTGATTCGCTCTTTGGTTACAGCCGCGCGCGGTCGGCCTACTCGTTTCAATTTCGCAAACTCGGCATCGGTTAGCGGCAAAGCATCCGGATCGGACATCGCAGTTGCGGTGATGGCAGCATCTTCTTCCGGGGTCGGTAGATACACTTTTTTGCCTGATTTAGTCTTGAGATACATAGCGTTTAACCTCTCTAGCATTTGCCTTGCGCAGGCTAATAATGCGGCGATAGTCGCCGCGGTCGGTGAATACCACATAAAATAAGCGTGTTTCGATGAGTGCGAGGGCGATGATGCGTACTTCACCGTATTCCATGCGCGTATCCTGCCACAATTGAGCGGATTCCCAATCAAGTTCAGAAGCCAGTGCCATTGATACGCCATGTTTGGCGATATTGACAGCATCTTTGGCGGAATCGAATGTGATTTTCACGCATATATTGTGCATACAGAAATAATCTTGATCAAGTTATTTTTGTATGCACGGGCAGGGACTGCGTTCTGATATTACTTATTCATGAAGATGAGCGCGGTTGGAGTGGCAACAGAAGCTCCAACATAACAACGCAAGGGATCTCTTCTTGATAGGATAGTCACCCAATGACCGAAACATCAAACTGGAATCTTAGTCAACTTTCCCAGAATTTCTTTTGTATGGTGAACTATGTGGCTGTTGATCCAAGCTTGGCAGTGCTACGGTCTTTCATGTCCGATTGAGGCATGCCCGGCTGCATGGAATAAATCGCCGCGATTTACATCGGCGGCGTAGCGCCGCCAATCGAAACAAGGTCCCGGATCGGTTTTGCGGCTGGGGGCGATGCCGGAGTGTCCGGCGATATCTTTGATCGGGTAGCGATCGCACAAGCACTGTGTCAGAGCAGCCAAAACGGTATACTGCGCGTCGGTAAACGGTGTGGTGTCGCTGCCTTCCAGCTCGATACCGATGGAGAAATCGTTGCACCGTTCCCGGTCCTGCCATTGTGAAACACCGGCATGCCAGGCGCGTTTCATACAAGGTACGAACTGAATGATCGCGCCATCGCGGCGGATGAAGAAATGCGCCGAGACTTTCAATTCCTGTAACGTCTGATAATAAGGATGCGCTTGCGGGTCGACGTGGTTGGTGAATAATTCGATCACACCATTGCCGCCGAACTCATCCGGCGGCAGGCTGATATTGTGGATCACCAATAAGCTGATTTCTGTGCCTGCCGGGCGTTCGTCGCAATTGGGCGAGGCGATAAATTGGGCGGAATCCAGAAGACCTGCGGCATCGATTGGCATGCGTTAAAATGAGCGGATAATTAACTGATCGCGCATGGTAGCGTACCTTCATAAAACTTGAAAACCGGAATCGTATGACACAAGGCAAATTCATTACCCTGGAAGGTATCGACGGCGCGGGCAAATCGACGCAGCTGACCTGGATTGTCGAACTGTTGCAGCGTGCGGGATTGCATACCGTGCTGACGCGCGAACCGGGTGGAACCGCTTTGGGTGAGCAGCTGCGCGCGTTGTTGCTGGATAAATCCATGACGATGCACCCGGAAACCGAAGCGCTGTTGATGTTTGCCGCGCGGCGCGAGCACTTGGATAAAGTGATTCTGCCCGCGTTAGCGCAAGGCCAGTGGGTCATATCGGATCGCTTTACCGATGCCAGTTTTGCCTATCAAGGCGGAGGGCGGGGACTGGATACCGCTAAACTGGAAGTTCTCGAACACTGGGTGCAGGGTGTTTTGCAACCGGATTTGACGTTGTATTTCGATGTGCCGGTGGAAGTCGGGCAGCAGCGTGTCAGTCAAATCAAGGATGTCGACCGGTTTGAAAAAGAACAGGCCGGTTTTTTTCAGAAGGTGCGGGCAGCTTATCTCGACCGGGCGCGGCAGTTTCCCGGCCGCATTAAAATCATCGACAGCAGCCAATCCTTAGCGGAAGTCAAAGCGGCAGTTGAACAGACATTGCAACCTTTGTTGAATCATGGCTGATATTTTTATCTGGCAACACGATATCTGGCAGAAATTGATGCACAGCCGTCAATTCCAGGGGCACGCGCTGCTGCTCAAGGGTAAAAAGGGCACCGGTAAATACGAATTTGCGCGCCAACTGGCGAAGTCATTGCTCTGTGCGGCACCTGCCGCAGAACAAAAAGCGTGTGGAACATGCTTGAGTTGCGGCTGGTTTGAGCAGGCTAGCCATCCCAATTTTTATCAGGTCATGCCGGAAGCGTTGCTCGCCAATTCCGATAGCAGTGCTGAGAAAGAGGACGGTGAAGAAAAATCCGGCGGCGCTACACCGAAAAAAAGCGCCAGCCAGCAAATCGGCGTCGAGCAAATCCGCAAACTGACCGACTTTGTTTACATGAGTGGGCATCAAAATGGTCTCAAAATCATCTTGATTTATCCTGCGGAAACCATGAATAGCGCGGCAGCCAACGCACTATTGAAAAAACTCGAAGAACCGCCGGAGCAGGTATTGTTTCTGCTGGTGACACATCAAGCGCAGCGCTTGCTGCCGACCATCCGCAGCCGCTGCCAGCAAATCGCGATGCCACTACCGGATGCGGCGGCAGCGCTGGCGTGGTTAAAGCAGCAGGAAGTCAGCGATCCTGAGGCCAGTCTGGCCGCCGCCGGTTTTTCTCCGTTGACTGCGCTGCTGCTGGCTAAGGGAGAGAATGCCGCACAATACGGACAATTCATCGAGCAAATCGGTCACCCCAGCCGGTTGGATCCGCTGTCACTGGCGGAAGCTTTGCAACAAACCCAGCTATCCGTCGTCGTCAATTGGCTGCAAAAATGGTGTTATGACTTGGTCAGTTATCGCACTAGCGGAAAAATCCGCTACTACGTGAAACAGTTACCTGCGATCCAATCGCTCAGCCAATACATGGATTTACCCGGGTGTGTGACTTTCACCCGGGGGCTTAATGCCAAGCAACAGCTATCACATCATCCGCTGAATCCGCGCTTGTTTCTGGAAGAGATGTTCATCGCTTATGCCGCCCTGATGACGCGGAAATAATCACAGCTTATTTCTTTTCATACGTTTCATCGGCTTTCAGCACTTTCAGCGCCGCACTGGCGCAGACTTCATCGAACTCAATGCCCGGCGCGCCGCCGACGCCGATGCCGCCAACCACTTCACCGCCGATCTTGATCGGGAAGCCGCCGCCCAGTAACAGAATGTTCTCGTTCAAGCGCGTCAAACTTTGCAATTCCGGTTTTTGCGCGACCAGCACGGCGTATTTGTGCGTCGAATCGCGCAGACTGTTGGCGGTGTAGGCCTTGCGGCGGCTGCTATCCAACGTGTGCGGCCCAGCGCCGTCGGCTTTCAGTTGCACCTTGAGCAAGCCGGATTGATCGACAATCGCCACGCTGACTTTGAAGCCATCGTCGTGACATTTTTTGATTGCCGCCATTGCCGCCTGGGTTGATAATTCCAGCGGTAAAACCTTTTGCGTGGGGAAATCCTGCGCGAAAGACAGGGTGGATAATAAGCACAGCGATAGCGCTGAAACACTGACTGCAACTTGTTTAAGTGTGTTGGTCATGATCAAGTCCTTTGGGTCAATTATTAGGGATATATTGAGACACGCAGAGAGATTATCACTGCTTTCAAGTAAAGGAGACAACATGATTACAAAAACGATCGATTATCAGGATGGCGGCACACCCCTCGAGGGCTATCTGGCGTATCACGACACCGGCGCGCCGAAACCCGCCGTACTGGTGGCGCACGACTGGAGCGGGCGGCGCGAACTGGCGTGCAAAGGCGCGGAACGCATCGCCGATATGGGGTACGTGGGTTTTGCCTTGGATATGTACGGCAAAGGCATTTTCGGCGCGGATGGCGATGCGGACAGAAACGGCGCGCTGATGGCGCCGTTTGCGCAAGACCGGGCATTATTGCGGCGAAGAATCAACGCCGCGCTGCACGCCGTGCGGCAACTGCCGCAAGTCGACCCAACCCAGGTGGCGGCGATGGGCTACTGCTTCGGCGGTCTATGCGTGCTGGAACTGGCGCGCTCCGGCGCGGATGTCAAAGGCGTGATCAGCATTCACGGTATCTTCGCGCCGGGCAATGTTCCCAACGAAACCATCACCGCCAAAGTGCTCTGCCTGCACGGCCACGATGACCCGATGGTGCCACCCGAACAAGTGCTTGCGTTCGAGACCGAAATGACCCGCGCCAACGTCGATTGGCAAGTGCACGTCTACGGTGGCACGATGCACGCCTTCACCAACCCGAAAGCTAACAATCCAAGCTTTGGCACGGTGTACAAGGAAGTGGCGGCGAACCGGGCGTACCGGTCGGTTGCGGATTTCTTGGGCGAAGTGTTTTAATAAGAAATTGCTGTGCCTAAATTAAGGCATTTGCTTATTTTGTTTCCCTAAAAAGCGGCCTAACATGATGTAAGTTTCAAGATGGCTTCCCCGTGAGCGAGTGCGACGCGTTGATGTCGCCTATTTTCTTTATATGGAGGCAGCATCATGCATAAGCAGCCACTTGTATTAATTTTTGCAGTAAGTTTTGTTTCCGCTGGTTTTGTCAACCAAGCCGTTCATGCGGATACCAAAACCTGGAGCAGCAGTGATGGTTTCTGGCATGACGATAGTAGCTGGTCTCCATCTGGTGTTCCGGGTAGTGGTGACGACGTAATCGTCAGCCCGTACGGCGGAGTGGACACGATATTGAATTTCACCAGCGCTACCGGCAATCGCTCGGCCAATTCGCTGTTGATTAACTCAGACACGGCTAGCACCATTAGCTTCCTGCAGAGTGGTGGCAGTTTAACTATCTCCAGACAAATAATCGGTTCTGGTTCCGATTCGGGTTCATCCGGCAGCGGGAATTATGTGCTCAGTGGCGGTAGTCTGTCAGCAGAAGATGAGATCATTGGTGACCGCTACGATATTATCCCGCTTATATACGGTGTCTTTACCCAGACCGGCGGCACAAATACAGTGACTAACCTGATTATTAGCCGGGTCGGCAGCCGTGGCGAATATAACCTGAGTGGCGGTAGCTTGTTGGCAGATAACGAGGTCATCGGGGCTGGCGAAGCTGACTTCGGTCCCAACAGCAATGGCATTTTCATCCAATCCGGTGGCACGCATATAGTGAATCATGAGCTTTCCATTGGCGCACATGGACTTGGCACCTATACCTTACACGCAGGCAGTTTGTCGGTGAACAGTGAATCCATTGGTACTTCTTTTTATCCTATTGAAAGAAGCAACGGTATCTTTACCCAGAACGACGGCACACACACAGTGAGTGATATCCTCTCCATTGGAGTTGGCGCAAATGCACTCGGTACGTATAACTTAAACGCAGGCAATCTTTCGACGAAAAGTGAGTCCATAGGTTCTGCTATTTATTCTTATCCTTTTGAAAGAGGTACTGGTATCTTTACCCAGAGCGGTGGCACACACACGGTGAGTGACATTCTTTCCATTGGATTAGGTGGGCTTGGTACCTATAACTTAAACGCAGGCAGTCTATCGACGAATAGTGAATCCATAGGTTCTTCTATTTATCTTTATCCTGTTGAAACCGGCGGTACCGGCATCTTTACTCAGAGCGGCGGCACACACACGGTGAGTGGTATTCTTTCTATTGGCAATGAGGGAGAGAGTACCGGAAAATATGATTTGAGCGGCGGGAGCCTGTCCGCAGGTAGTGAGAATATAGGTTATTCCGGTACTCTGAACCAAACCGGCGGTATTAATACAGCGCAGATGATGATAAACAACGGTGCCTACAACCTTACGGGCGGTACCTTTGTAGTTAACGGCAGCCTAGACAACAGCGGTACGATGAATTTGGCTGGCGGTACGACGACGGTGAACGGTAATGTCACCAATGCCGCGAGCGGCAAAATCGAGGTCGCTCATAGTCCGGCCATATTCACCGGCGACGTCGTCAATAATGGTCAATTCAAAAGCACACACGCTACCGTTACCTTTACTGGTAGCTACACGGAAAATGGCGCGTACATCAGCGACCCGTCGATTAATAATTTTACTAACCTCATCATCGGTAGCAGCGGTTATCTTGCCGGTGGGCAAGGGAATGAGTGGCACATCGCGGGCAGTTTTGAAAATCATAGCTTGCAAAATACGTTGTGGAATACTGTCGACGCCGATCTGTTCTTCGATGGCAGTGGCATGAAAGATTTTTATCTGGCAGGCGCAAATTTAGGCGCATCAAAGCTTGGTTTTAGCAACAACTTTGCTTTTGGATCGCTGCATCTTGCATCTGGAGTTGAGCTCACGGTGTTGGATGGCAATGTGATACCGGGTGCTGCGATGTATGTCGATCTGGTGAGTCTGGGCGGAGGCATCGGCCAGCTCAGTCACATTCATAGTGATTTCAACATCTACTACGATCCGGCAGCAGCCGGAAATGAGTATTTACTGGGAAAAACCTATGCACTGGATGGCAGTGGCGTTCTCGCACCCGCAGTTCCGGAACCGGAAACCTATGCCATGTTGTTGTTCGGATTGAGCGTGCTAGGTTTTGCCGTTCGGCGTAGAGAACAAATCGTACAGCGCTCAGGCTGGTAACTGAATTTTGATGTCAATCTTTTTTCTACAAACGTTCAACTAAAACCTGCCTGATTTCCTCGTCACTCAACACAATCGGATTAGTTTTCATGCTGCTACCGCGGCAATTAGCGATGACTTGGTCGAGCCCGGTTTCTTGTAGGCCGTAATGCGACAAGCGCGGCAGGGCGAGTTCGTCGGTCCATTGTGCCAGCAGGCCGGTCAATGCGGTAAATGCGGTGTCCGGGTCGATAAAGCGTTTCTCACAGAGAATTTCCGCAACGTGTAAGTATCTCGCCAGCGCTTGGTTGTTGGGTTCTCGCGTTAACATGCTGTGAATGTTGACCCGGGTAGCGGCAGCGACCAAGGTGCCGCACACTACGCCGTGCGGGATCGGGTAGAAAGCGCCGAGCGGGGAGGCCAGGCCGTGCACTGAACCCAAACCCACTTGCGCCAGTGTGATGCCGGAGAGCAGGGCGGCGTATGCCATTTTTTCGCGATGACGTGTGAGGTCGCCGTGTTGGCGGAATAACGGAATCAGCGCATCGCGCGCGGCTTGCAGGCCGCTGATGGCGAGCGCGTCGGTGAATGCGTTGGATTTCGCCGATACATACGATTCCAGCAGTTGCGTCAACGCGTCCATGCCGTTGGCGGCGATCACGCTGGCCGGGCAACTGGCCAGCAAGTCCGGGTCGACGATGGCGTATTCGGCGACCAGTTTGTCGTGGCGGAAAGATTTCTTGAAACCGTTTTCGCCTTGTACGCTGAGCACAGCGTTTTTGGTCGCTTCGCTGCCGGTACCGGCAGTGGTGGGTACGGCGATGAACGGAATGGCAGGGCCTTCATACGGTAATTCCGGGCCGACGCCTTCCAGGTAGTCCATCACCGAGCGTTGCACTGGCAATAGTCCGGCTACGGCTTTGGCGGCGTCCAACGCGCTGCCGCCACCGATGCCAACCACGGCAGCAAAACGATCATTGGCGTAAGTTCTGACGAGATCATCGATCAAAGCGGGGGAAGGTTCTTCCGCTACCGTACAGTGCTGCCAGCCGATTGCGCGTTGCGCAAGCTGATCGATCAAATAGGGCCAATGCGGGGTATCGGTAAAGGAACGCGCGCCGGTAACCAGCAAGATGCGCGCGCCATAGCCCGCGATAATATCCGGCAGTTTCTTCAAGACGCCTGCGCCAAATTCGATGCGCGGCAATCGGGCGATGGAGAATAACGTCATTGGCCGCTCACGACCGGATACAAACCGTCATAAACGATGCCCTTGCGCGGTTCGGCCATCCAATCCGCGACAGTATCGCGCCAAGCCAGATAATGCGCGGTTTCTTTATGCGCAGCCGCGTTCCGCTGAGTTTTGTAGGCTTCGTAAAATACGAATTTTGCCGGATCGTCGGCGGATTGCAGAATGTCAAAGCGCACGTTGCCCGGTTCGCGAATGGAATTTTCGTGGTTTAACCGGCAAGCTGCCTTGAATGCGTCGACTTTTTCCGGTTTGACTGAAACATAGACGATGGTGACATACATGATCTGAGTCCTCAGTGTTGGATGGGTTGTGTATCAATAGCTCGATGATTGATCGAGGCATAAGACGGCGGGTATTTTACTACCAAACTCGCAGGTTGCTGCACCCGATCAAGGCATGGGAGAACAGCGCTTAAGCAATTCAGCGCTGGCTTGATTGATCGTCGCGGGCGCGCGCTTCGATACGTTCGATGTGGATCAGCGGAACGAACAGCCAGATGGCGGCGGTCGTGCATGTCGAGATGGTGACCAGCCAGGTGTACGCGAACGATCCCTCGCCGAGCGAAGTGTACAGCTGCGCGCCGATGTTCTGCGAAGCCAGTGTGCCAAAATTGAAAATCGACATGAGCAATGCGAAGAAGGTCGCTTCCGCCCGTTTCGGGCAGGCCCGGGCGGCAAGATCCAGGAATGCCAGGGTGGTGATCATGTTGGTGACGCCCCAGATCATGTGAATGAACAACGCGGACGTTTCTCCGCGATAAGCCAAGTACGCCAGCAAGGTGATTACCGACAGGCCGATCGCGATGTTGATCATGCGCCGCAGCGGCACGGTGCGCGACAGCGATGCGTAGATCATCGCGCCGATGATGCTGAAGGTGGAATCGACGGAGCTCAGAATACCGATGTACTGCTGGCTGAAGCCCAGCGTATCGGTTTTGTAGTAGAAAAACGCCGGACCGAATGACGGGCTGAAATTAAAGAGAAAAATGAAGGCCGCGACCAGCCATATCGAGCGTTCGCCGAATCCTTCCCGCAGTGCCTTCCAGGTTTCCTGGAACGCTTCGGGTCCTGAATGCACGTGCTTTTTCTCACGCACGAAGAAGATCGCCATCAGCAGTACAGTAAACGGGAATATCGCTGAGACGGCAAAAGCCGTGTGCAGGTCGCGATGTTCGGCAAAATACCCGCCAAGCAAGCCGACAAAGATCGATGCCGTGGTGATCGCGATCCATTGTACTGATTGGAAAGCACCGGTCAGTCCATGCAATTTACCGTTTTCCACCATCAATGCATCGCTGAGCACATCGTTATACGCCAGACCGAATCCCATGATCGTATAGAGGATGGCAAGCTCCCAGTAACTATACTGCGTGGTCAATGCAGCGACCAAGCCCGCTCCGCACGCCAGCGATGAAGTTAGCAGCATATAGCTCTTGCGTCGTTGGCCGAGTAGCGGCAGGAAGTCCGAGATCAACCCATACAGCGGTTTGATGAACCAGGGAATTGATGCCAACAGAAAAAACGCGGCTACATCGTCGGCTTCAAAACCTTGATCCTTGAAGGTGATCGAGATGGTTTGATCGGTCAATGCCGACATGCCCTGCGCGAAGTAAATGATGGCGAACAGAGCGGCAAAACGCTTTGCCTCGGCGGTTTTGAACAGAAGCAGGTATTTTGTCCAGACATTCATGTTCGCTGAGTTTGGTTTTTATGGTATAGGAATGAAAGGGTTCACGCTTTTTCAGTTAACTGTAAAAAGGCAGAAAAATGCGCCAAGGATGGTTTGCTGGGTATTATAGCTTGGCTGTTCCGCTCTCCGGCTGAAATTTAGCAGATAAAGACCGCTTAATCTTGAATGGCAAGATGGTATTCTTGATTGATATCATTGTTGAAACATTCAACGCGCAAAAAAATGACAGCCTATCCACTTCTATTGAAACAGCTTTGGCATACACCGCTGGCGAACGCACCTGGGCAGGAAATCGTGTATCGCGATCAGTTGCGTTTGACTTACCGTCAAGTGTACGCACGCATCAACCGGCTCGCGGCGGCACTGGCAGCCGATGGCTTCGAGCGAAGCGATGTCATCGCTGTCATGGATCACGATAGCCATCGCTATCTGGAATGCTATTTTGCCATCCCGATGTACGGTGCGACCTTGATGACAGTCAATACCAAGCTGACTCCGGCGCAGATTGCGTATACCGTGAATCATTCAGGCGCTACGCTGCTATTGCTGCACGCCGATTTCATCCCGGTGATCGAAGCCATACGCGCGGAATTAT
Organism: Nitrosomonas oligotropha; assembly: GCF_009833085.1. Lineage (GTDB taxonomy): Bacteria > Pseudomonadota > Gammaproteobacteria > Burkholderiales > Nitrosomonadaceae > Nitrosomonas > Nitrosomonas oligotropha. The sequence continues at coordinate 47,346 of NZ_QRBZ01000008.1, forward strand.
CCGGCATACGCAAGATTGTCGTCATCGCCGATGGTGCAGCGCTGCCGCACACGACCATACAGTTTGACGATGAGTATGAATCCTGGTTAGCGGATAAAACGGACACTTTTGATTTTGCCGATTTCGATGAGAATACCCTGGCGACAGTTTTCTATACCACCGGCACAACCGGCGCGCCCAAAGGGGTTTACTACTCGCATCGGCAATTGGTGTTGCACACGCTCGCTGCCGGTATGGCGCTGGCGGCGCCGGCAGTGCATCAGCGCTTGCATGCCGAGGATGTGTACATGCCGCTGACGCCGATGTTTCATGTGCATGCCTGGGGCATGCCGTATATTGCCACGCTGCTCGGCATAAAGCAGGTTTATCCCGGACGTTACGCACCCGATCTGTTGTTGAAATTGATTCGCGAAGAGAAAGTGACTTGTTCGCATTGCGTGCCGACTTTATTAAAAATGATACTCACAGCGGCGCAAGCATCCGCGACCGATCTGCGCGGCTGGAAAGTCGTGATCGGCGGATCGGCGTTGCCGCACGCGCTGGCCCGGCAAGCGCTGGCGCTGGGAGTCGATTGTTTTGCCGGTTACGGTTTATCGGAAACGGCGCCCATATTGACGTTGGCGCAATTGACCGGCGACCGCCTGCAAGCTGCCGCACCGGATGATGCGCTGGCTGCGCTATGTTCCGCCGGGCGTGCAATACCGCTGGTAGAGCTGCACATCGTTGATGCAGCGATGCGGCCGCAACCGCATGACGGACACAGCAGCGGTGAAATCGTGGCGCGCGCGCCTTGGCTGACGCAAGGCTATCTCGCTAACCCGGAAGCCAGCACAGCGCTGTGGCAGGGCGGTTATTTGCATACCCAGGATATCGGAGTGATCGATCCGGATGGCTATTTGCACATTACCGATCGTTTAAAAGATATCATCAAAGTCGCCGGTGAATGGGTGTCGTCACTGGAAGTCGAGAACGCCTTATCGCTGGTGGCCGGTGTCAAAGAGGTGGCCGTCATCGGTGTGCCGGATAAACGCTGGGGAGAGCGTCCGCTGGCATTGCTGGTCGTCGATCAATCGATTTTCAATGAACCGGCTGCGCATGAGCAAATACGGTTATCCATCGAGCGCGGATTGATTTCAAAACATGCATTGCTGACGAAATTCAAGCAAGTCGATACCATCGCCAAAACCAGTGTGGGTAAGATCGATAAAAAAGCTTTGCGGGTTGAGCACGTCAGTGCTGACTGAATAGTGTTGAGGCGGCGAGGCGGGTGTGAAGCGGATTGAACCCGGAAGCGGCAGCGCTGATTTTGCTTTATCATCTGCCACGCCGATTGAATTCCGCGCTGAGGTATCAGTCTAAAAAGCATCTTGCAGCATAACTCGTTAGTGGAGCTTCTATGCGAACTGTTAAACCGATGTATCTGATCATTGCACTCATAGCAATTCTGGCAAGCAATTCCGTTTGGGCGCGAGGCGGCGGTCATAGTCATGGCCACAGTCACTTAAGTATCGGACTGGGCTATTACGGGCCGGGGTTTTATGGCGGTTACGGCTACGGCGGATATGGTTTTGGCGGTTACGGGTTTGGTTATCCGTATTACTACCCGCCGATGTACACGTATCCGCAGACGGTGATTGTACCCACAACGCCGCCGGTTTATGTTCAGCAGCAACAGGCTCAGCCAGCGCAACCGGCGCAGCCGCAAACCAATTATTGGTACTATTGCCAAGAAGCCGATGGTTACTATCCTTATGTCAAAACTTGCCCGGGCGGCTGGATGCAGGTAGCGCCGCAACCGCCTGGACAATAACGCGGGGAGCTCAAACATGTTCACACCCAAAAGATTATCCGTTTTATTAATGACCGGCATGCTGGTTGCCTGCACCAATATGCCGACCGGTCCGAGTGTATTGACGTTACCCGGCACCGGCAAAAGCTTTGATCAGTTCCGGGCCGATGACTATGAATGCAGAGCCTACGCGTACCAGCAAATCGGCGGCGCCACGCCGCAGCAATCGGCTCGTTCCAGCGGCGTGGAAAGCGCGGCGATTGGCACCGGACTCGGCGCTGCTGCGGGAGCTGCTTTAGGCGGTGGACAAGGTGCTGCGATTGGCGCGGGTACGGGGCTTTTGCTCGGTAGCGCGGTGGGAGCAGGGACTGCTTCATCTTCCTGGTATGTCAACCAGGACCGCTATGACATTAGCTACATCCAGTGCATGTATGCAAAAGGCCATCGTGTTCCTGTCTCGGGCAATATCACTAACGATCAACCGGTGAGTGCCGGTAGCGGCCCCAGAATGGCAACACCACCGGCAAATTTCACGCCGCCACCGCCCCCCCCGGGTAATCCGCCACCCCCGCCACCGCGCTGACCGGATACGCCTGTGTGTGAGAGGCGATAGTAGGAATGCAGCAAAACCGGTTTGAATGATTGGGAGACGCTGATGATTGAACAGAAAAAGATAATTGAGCCGGAGAAAGTGGCTTGTGAAGTGTGCTTTAAAGAAATACCGTTATCCGAAGCCACCAGTGTGAAAGCAACCGATTACATCGTGTATTACTGCGGACTGGAGTGCTACGATCAATGGAGAAAACAGAAAGACCCAAAAGAACCGCCCGTGCCCGCAGATAAAGATTGAACGTACGTGCTGGCCGTCAGGTTTTGGTCAACACCTTCAAGTTCAGCGGAAGCTCATCCCCGAGCCATCTGGCATCCACGGTATGCGCTTCCAGCTCATTGTCCTGCACCGGATGAATCAATACGGAAAGACCTTGCCGCATTTCGTCCAGGACCGGCATAATTTTTTCGATCTCGGATGCCGGAATATGGATTTCAAACATCGGTCTGGGATGCGGCCCGATCGGCTTTGCGATCAACCGGCCGACGTAGGTTAATTGCGGAAGCGCTTTGGCAATGTTTTCCCGGACAATGGCTGCACGATCGATTTCATTTCCCAAAAAATAAATATGGCCATGGAATGTTTGCATGATCACCGCCTGTTGATTTTTTCACTTAGCATTATTTTGTCATCCGCTCATCTATTCTGTTTTTACCAGTGCTGTCGAGGCGCGGAAGGTTTTTAATTCGGCATTTAACCAGGGCGCTATGCCTTCAGTGACTAAGCAATCCTACTGAGGCGGAATGACATAATCCTTGGTCAGTATTTCCAATAAGTGCCCGTTCGGATCGCGAAAATAAACGCCCCGTCCGTCGTAGTTATGATTGATAGTCATATCGTCTGCTGTGCCGGGGCCGCTGCCGTATGGGATATGTCCGGTTTGCAGTCTTGCGAATATAGCGTCGAATTCCTGTTCCGAGACTTTGAATGCATAGTGCAGGGTGTCAAATTGCTCTTTGTTGTCAAAATCCAGACACAGCGTGTCATTGACGCGCACGACGATGAAATGTGAGAACACGCCGATATATTCAAAGCCAAACACCCGGCTATAAAATTTTGCCGATGCGGTTTTATCGAAGCAGGGCACAATGGTGTGATTCAGGGTAATTGCCATACTCTTCTCCTTTTAAGTAACCGCATTGAGCCTGCTTACGTTCCGCAAAAAGTTTGATAGACACGTTCCGATGGCGCGGGCGGGGTGCGGTAATGGTAGTATTCCGGCAGATCGGCGAATGGCTGGGCCAGCGCGGCGAGCAGCTGCTGCAGCACGGTGTAATCGCCGTGTTCCGAAGCGGCGGACAATGCTTCTTCAACGCGATGGTTGCGCGCGATGATTGCGGGATTATGCGCCTGCATCAAACGCAGCGACATTTCCCGGGAATCGGGCTGGCGCGCCAGCCGCGCTTGCCAGCGGGTGTGCCATGCCACAAATCCGGCATCATGAAACACCGCGTCCTCGGGCAAGGATTCCGCCGCCAGCGCGCGAAACGTGTTGGTGTAATCGGTTTGATGTTCATGCATCCACGCGAGCAGGGCGGCGATCAGCTCGGCATCCTCGCTTTCTTCGGTGAATAACCCCAGCTTCTTGCGCATTCCATCCAACCATTGCGCTTGGTATATGCGCGGAAAAGCATGAATCGCCTCCTCCGCCAGCGCCACGGCTTTTTCCTGCACCGGATCGATGAGTGGCAGCAGGGTTTCGGCCAAGCGCGCGAGATTCCATTGCGCCATCACGGGCTGATTGCTGTAGCGATAACGGCCGGACCGGTCGATCGAACTGAACACCGTGTGCGGATCGTACGCGTCCATAAAGGCGCAGGGACCGTAATCGATCGTCTCGCCGCTGATACTCATGTTATCGGTATTCATCACGCCATGAATGAACCCTACTAATAACCATTTCGCGACCAGCGCAGCCTGGCGCTCAATAACCTGATGCAACAATGCCAAATAAGGATTTCCGGCATCGGCAAGAGCGCGGTAGTGGCGTTGAATGACATAATCAGCCAGTGTTCTGATGGCTTTCACATCGCCTTGCCCCGCTGCATATTCAAATGTGCCGACACGGATATGACTTGAAGCGACACGCGTCAGGATCGCGCCGGGTAACACGGTTTCGCGTATCACGGGTTCGCCGGTGGTAACCACGGCGAGGCTGCGCGTGGTAGGAATATTCAACGCATGCATCGCTTCGCTGATAATGTATTCGCGCAGCATCGGCGCTAACGCCGCGCGGCCGTCGCCGCGCCGTGAAAATGGTGTCTGGCCGGAGCCTTTGAGCTGGATATCGAACCGCTCGCCTGCCGGGGTGAGATGTTCTCCGAGCAGTATCGCGCGTCCGTCGCCCAGCATGGTGAAATGACCAAACTGATGACCGGCATAGGCTTGCGCGACCGGTTGCGCCGTATCCGGCAGGGCATTTCCGGCAAACAGTAAAGCCGCCTGCTCTGCCGTTAATGCATGAAGATTCAGTCCGAGCGATTCGGCCAGCGCATGATTCAACAGCACCGTGCGTGGTGCGCGCACCGGCATTGGATGAACCGGCGCGTAAAAATAATCGGGTAAACGGGCATAACTGTTGTCAAAACGCCAGCCAACGCTATCGTTTGCCGGTTGTACATTGAATTGCATAGGTTTATTTCGCGTATGTTGGGTTGGAATTCTTATCAAGTGACACTATTGTAAAGGACACCGGCTGTCTTGGTATGTTCCTGGTGCAAGGTGTTCATTCAACCGATTCCTTACCGGAGGCAGCGATAATTTATCGCACGGATTTTCCTTGCAGCATGCGGAGGAGCTGGCGGCGATAGGGGTGGTATTGCACTTCAATCGAATGCCGCGGGCGCGCAATGAAGTGCCGCGCCCAGAATGCGCCTTCAGCTTCGGCTTGTTCACGCCAATCGGATGGCAGCTGGGTTTTGCCGCTGAGGAATTGGCCGATCAGCCGCGATTGCATCTCGGCCAGAGTCCAAATGCAACCTTGCGGTTGTATCAAGCCGATGAAGAACAAACTGGGATGACCGGGATGAAAAATGCGCAAATAAAGCGGCACATGGCTAGCGTTTTCCCAGTTGATAAAGTCCGTATCAAAGAAGGGAAAGCTGATGGTATAGCCGGTTGCGGCGATGATCACATCGTACTGCGCCGACGCGCCATCGGTAAACCGCACCGTGTGATCCGAAACATCCTGGATAGCGGGGCGAGGGTGTATTTTGCCGTGCCGTATCCTATCGAAGATTACCGAGTTGATGGTCGGGTGCGCTTGCGTGGGTGAAAAATCCGGCTCGGGCAATTGATAATCGCGATAACGCCCGATCTGGATCCGCAGGGAAATTTTTTGCAGGCGGTTTTTTATGCTCTGCGGCAGCCATTGCATAGCGGCCGCGAAAGTATCGGTCGGTTTTCCCATGACCAGTTTGGGAATAATGTATTGCGGCGTGCGCAGGCTCATATCGACCCGCGCGGCTTCGCGGCTCGCTTCCACCGCACAATCGCAACCTGAATTACCGGCGCCGACCACGAGCACCCGCTTGTTTTCCAATCCTTGACTGGCTTTAAATTCGTGCGCATGCAGATATGTTCCGGCAAAACGGTCTTTCCATCCGGGATGGCGCGGCTTGGTGTGGTGCCCGTTGGCAACGAGCAGATAATCGAATTCCTCGTGCGTGCCATCGCTGAGCAACAACCGCCATCGTTCTTGTGCAATTTTTTCCACGCGCAGCACGGCAACATTGAAGCGAATATATTGCTCCAGTTGAAAATGGCGGGCGTAGGCCTGGAAATAAGCGAGTATTTGCTGATGGCTGGGGTAATCGGGGTAGTCGTCCGGCATCGGAAAGTCACTGAATTGCGACATCGGTTTGCTGGAAATGATGTGCGTCGCCTTACTGATGCTGCTGCGCCCCGGGGTGTCGCTGTATACCCAGTTTCCGCCGATCTGATCGTTCTTTTCATAGCACACGATATCGTGCAATCCCGCTTCCACTAAGTGCTTGATCGCGGTGAGGCCGGAACAGCCGGCGCCGATTATGGCAATGCGCATCTTGTGTATGTCGATTCCGGTAAATTCATCTGATTTGTTTTGATGATAGCAGGTTATGGCTGCATCGTTATTATCCGCGCAGTAATGCCGCCGGTGGCGAAGTGTGGAGATGCGTATTGCAAAAAGCGCGATTTGCATTCAGCTGATATTCAGCCCGATGCTCACACAATGGCAACTGAGATACCGCAATTGATTAGGGTATCGGGTTTCAGAGCAGAGAACGGGTTTAAATCAAAAATTACGTTACAAAAATAGCCCGTCTGTGTGAATTTTCAGGAGAAATATCATGAGCACTCAACGAATACTTATTCCGCTTGCTTTCGTCGCAATTATTTTTCTGGGCGGCTGCGTGGCTACGCCGTATTACGGAGGAACGGGTTATTACCGGGGCGCGGCGTACGGTTACAGCTATCAGCCATCCTATTATGCCGGTCAAGGCTATATGGGCGGCGGGTTCGGATACTCCAATCGCGGACATAGACATAACCATGGCCATATGCATCAAGGCGGCGGATATCGTCCTTTCGCGGGAGATCACCGGCATATCGGCGGCGGACATCAACACCCTGGCCGGGGACACTGGGGTGGAAGCCACCGGGGCGGTCATCACCGGAGATGAGAAAGATAATGATGGATTTAACCGTAAATTCGCAGGGATTGCGTTATCCGGTGCAAATTGAATTGACGCAAAACCGCTATTGCGCACCGTGCATCATTTTTTGCAATATTTGGGTGAGTGCGAACAAAATGAGGGACGCAATTCCGGACAAGATCACGAAGATCATGAAAAACTCGTACAAACCTGCGATTTCGAAGCCTGCAAATACCGGTGCTGCGGGCAACGACGGATCGGGGTACAAAGCGCTCAGTATGCCTGCGAATTTACTGGCGGCCGCCATGGATGAGAACCATACGCCCATCAATAACGAAGCAAACTTCGCTGGCGCCAGTTTGACTACCATGGCTAAACCAATCGGCGATAAACACAGCTCGCCGATGGTATGCAGCAAGTACAAACTGAATAACCACATCATGCTGACTTTGATGGCCGGGTCGATGCCTTTGACACCGAAGGCGATGACGCAGTAGCCCAGCGACAAGAATAACAATCCTAATGCCTGCTTGGCGGGCGATGAAGGCTCCCAATCGCGTTGCCCCAGGAAGGTCCAGATCACTGCGAATACTGGAGCCAGTATGATAATCAGCACGGCATTGATGGACTGAAAGAAGCTGGCGGGAATTTCGGTTCCGAGCAAATTTCTGTCAGTTTGCTCCTCAGCAAAGAAGGTCAACGACGCACCCGCTTGTTCAAATGCCGCCCAGAAGAAAATCACGAAGAAAGCCAGAATATAGATGACGCCGATCCGTTTCTTTTCAATTGAGCTCAGGGCTTTATCGGCAATGATCGCTGCGGGGCCGATGATTGTGATGGAGAAGATGCTCGATCCGATGAGACCCAGATCCATAAGGTAATAAAACATAGCGAATAAAACCAACGTGGCGACCGCCCAAGCCAGTCTTTGAGAAAGCGGCATCGCGGGTGCTTTGGCGTCATGGCCGGTTAGGATTTTCTTCTCCGGAACCAGCCCGATTCCTGCGCCTTCGGGCGTGACGATGAGTTTGTTTTTGAGCAACTCGAAGGTGAAGATGCTGACGATCATGCCAACGCAGGCAGCCAGAAAACCCCATTGGAAATCCGCGGGGTTTCCCGTATCGCCCAAACTGCCGCATACCAGCGGCGCGAGGAATGCGCCAAGGTTGATGCCCATATAGAAAATGGTGAATGCGGCGTCGATACGTTGATCGCCTGCCGGGTACAGCTGGCCGACCATCGTGGAAATATTCGGCTTAAAAAAACCGTTGCCAAGAATGAGGAATCCCAGACCGAGAAAGAGCATCGGTTGCGCGAAAGCAATATCGTTGTAATTCGCTGCGGACAAAAACATGCAGAAATGCCCGATTGCCATCAGGATGCCGCCAACAAGTATGGCCCGTCTGTTGCCCCAGTAACGGTCCGCCATATAACCGCCAATGAGCGGTGTCAGATAAACCAAACCGGTGTAGTTGCCATAAATTTCGGATGCCAGCGCTTTGTCGAGCAGCAAGGCTTTGATCATGAACAATGTGAAGATGGCGCGCATGCCGTAGTAGCTGAAACGCTCCCACATTTCGGTAAAAAACAGAAGGTATAGACCTTTGGGGTGTCCTGATGAATTCATACGTTTCACAATGGATTAACGTTGTCCGGATGCTGCTGACGGCGCTGTAAGTTTGAGCGGCGGGGCATTATAACCAGCGGAGGAAATAAATGCGCATTTTGACTTCGGTACGAAGTGTTGTGATTTTGTGATGAATGGCTGAGTGATAACTACGTTCGGGAGGATCATTCAGTCAGGCTGAATTGCTGGAACGTGCAGCGAATATCAAGCTCATCGTTTCCCGGCAATCCAGCGCCGCTTTTATCTAGTGATGGTATGGGGCAGGGTACGGTCTCGATCCTGCACTCCTGGGCCTGACTTGCTGATTAACCGCTCGTGAATCCAGATATGCACTTTCGCCTATCAGTAATCCGCCGCATAGTGTTGAGAGAGAAAATTCATGATGATCAGAATGCAGGCGAGGAATACCATGTAGTATGAAAATTTCTTAGCATCCCTCAAATGATCATCCTTGGAAGGGAATTTGATGCCGCTTACCTTGCTGGCGTATCTTTTACTAATGTATTCATAGGTTTTTTCATAATTAGAGTGCATATATTGATGGTAAATCATCAATGCAAAAGAAATCACCAGACCGATCCACCCCAACAGCTCAATCATTGCGTACCCCCGATGTTTTTAATGACGTGTATAGATAATAGAGTCATCGTATCAATAAAAATTCGACGAGAAAAATTTTTGACGGAAAGTGGTGAGCAGAACTGGGTCGGCACTATGCACATCTTGAGGGGCACAGGACTCGTTGCACAGTTCCGCTCATAAGGATCCCAGCGCGCCCAAGGAGTTGGGTCAGGAGTAAGAAAAGGCGCACTGGGTTTAAACTCTTCCAGCCATCCGGCTACGCACAACAAACTGCGCTGACTGGTGCGGTACTGTTCTGAAATGGTGAGTCATCATCCTAATGCAATATTTCTAATTTATCTGTACGTGCGAACACGTAAGGTTAAGCCCTGATTGATGGGCTGTAGAAATTGTGGATATACCTTGGTTTGTAGGTGATTTCGCTATTCTCAGTAATGAATGCGAAGACATTTTGGCAGTTAACTCAAATCCACCGCAACGTGGTGAACCTGCCGGTCATCTACAAGCGGAATCATGCCTTGTGGCCGCCCTGATTTACCGGTATCCATGCTAGTGATCACGTTACCATCCACCGTTATATGCATCTCATGACTTAATTTCGCATCGTTGCATTTAACGGTGATGTGATAGAAAGTCTCACGAAAGCGGTAGTGGATGATGTACGACTTCCAATGCGCCGGGATGCATGGGGTTATGCGTAAATGATCCACTTCCAATTGCAGACCGAGCAGTGTTTCCACGGTCAGCCGGTACATCCAGCCCGCCGCTCCGGTATACCAAGTCCAACCGCCTCGTCCGATATGGGGTGCTACACCATAAATATCCGCGCACATGACGTATGGCTCGACTTTATAACGCTCGATCTCCGCCGGTGTCCGGCCGTGGTTAAGGGGATTGAGCATGGCAAACAATTCCCAGGTGCGTTCCCGGTCACCTAGCATAGCAAATGCCATCGCGGACCAAATCGCAGCATGGGTATACTGCCCGCCATTTTCACGGATGCCGGGAACGTAACCCTTGATATACCCAGGTTCAAGTTCTGAGTGATCAAAGGGGGGATCGAACAGCTGGACCAGCTGTTTATCGCGCCGTATCAGGCGCTTGTCGACTGCTGTCATTGCTTGCCGGGCACGCGCGGTGTTTCCGCCGCCTGAAATCACTGCCCAGCTCTGACTGATTGAATCGATTTGACATTCATCGTTACTGGACGAGCCGAGCGGTGTGCCGTCATCGAAATAGGCCCGCCGGTACCATTCGCCATCCCAGGCATTGGCCTCGATATGGGTACTCAGCAATTTAGCCTGTTCGTCACAAAAGTTGGCAAAAGCTTGGTCTCCCTGGCGCTGTGCCAGGCCGGAAAACAGCTGAAGGTTTGCGTACAAGAACCATGCCAGCCAGACACTTTCGCCCTTGCCATCGCGACCGACATGATTCATGCCATCATTCCAGTCTCCGCATCCTATCAAGGGTAACTGATGTTCTCCAAAGCGCAGACCATGTTTAATGGCGCGTATGCAATGCTCATAAAGGCTTGCTGCTTCTGCGGAACGCTGTGGCTGGTCGTAGTACGCTTCTTCTTCCGGATATAACTCGCGGCCTTCCAGAAAGTGGATCGATTCATCCAGTACACCGGTATCGCCGGTCGCCAGCACATAATGGCAGGTCACATACGGCAGCCACAGATAATCATCGGAAAAATGCGTGCGCACGCCTTGCCCGTTGGGGGGATGCCACCAGTGCTGCACATCGCCTTGAAGAAATTGCCGTCCGGCGCAACGTATGAGTTGTTCACGGGCGAGCCATGGTGTGGCGTGGATCAGTGCCATGCTGTCCTGCAATTGATCGCGGAAACCGTACGCGCCGCCGGATTGATAATATCCGCTGCGGCCCCAGAGCCGGCAGGATAGTGTTTGGTAGATGAGCCAGCCATTGGTCAAAACATCCAAAGCGGGATCCGGTGTTTCTACACGTACCGCGCTCAGCGTGTGGTTCCAGTAGTTCCACACCTCTTCCAATGCTTGCCGGGCGCCTGAGACTCCACTGTATTGCTCGATAAATTGCTGTACTTCTTCGGTGCTTTGCGCTGCACCGAAGAGAAACACGATTTCGCGTTCTTGTCCCGCAGCCAGTTCGATTTGTGTCTGAATCGCCGCGCATGGATCGAGACCTGCGCCTGTCTTGCCGGATAAGCGCTTGCGCCGCATTGCCGCTGGATTGGACAACAAGCCATTGCGGCCAATGAACTCGGTGCGATTTCCGGTCACTGAGCATTCTCGTTCGCTCACTTTCACAAAGACCACTCGTTTGGCGTATTCGCGGCCGTAAGCGTTGCGAGCCAACAGCGCGCCACTATGCGGTTCCACTTCAGTCACAATGTGCATTAAATTGGTGTGCCGCCATTCACCGAGTACCAGTTCCCAGTATCCGGTTAGCGATAATCGCCGAGTGCGCTTGGAATGGTTGCGTAGCTTGATCACCACGAATTTCACCGGCGCATTCATAGCGACATAGGTATGCAGTTCCGAAGAAATTCCGGCCTGGTAATGTTCGAACACGCTGTACCCAAACCCATGGCGGCATACATATCCGGATTGACCGCCGCTTGGCAAGGGCGCCGGTGACCAGAAAACCCCGCTATCGTCGTCGCGGATATAGAACATTTCACCGCTGCTGTCGCTCAGTGGATCGTTGTGCCAAGTGGTCAAGCGGAATTCGTGCGCGTTTTCCACCCAGGTATACGCACTGCCGCTCTCACTTACAACCGTGCCGATGTGCGGGCTGGCAATAACATTGACCCACGGTGCGGGCGTACTTTGACCGGGTTCCAGCGTAATGACATACTCGCGCCCGTCGGGCGTAAATCCCCCCAAGCCGTTGTAAAATATCCGTTCGCGGGCTGCTAACGGGGTGACTGGTTCAGACACCGTTAGTAATCGTGGCTCCAGGAGATCCGAAATCCGCTCGGATGATATACGGCGTTCCAATGGTTCGATCAATGTTTCGGACGTGTCGCTAAAGACGATACGAGCGGCCGTCTGGAGCAAGACCCTTTCATCTTCGGTCAGTTCTTCGGTGCGCCGCACGAAAACACCACCGGGCTTGTCAATGATTTGCCCGTCCGATCCCGCATTAATCAAACCGATGACCTGGTCGTGCAAAGCTGCACGGTAGCCGGAAAAATCTTCGTTCACGATCACCAGGTCGACGGCCAAGCCTTTCATGCGCCAGTAGGCATGCGCTTGCAGTGCTTGTTTTACCAGATCGATACGATTCAAGTTACCGATTCTAATCAGCACGATCGGTAAATCACCCGAAATGGCAAAGCGCCAAAGTCCGGATTGACCCAACTGGTTACGGGCGATGATGCTGGGAGCAGCGCGCCGCAATGCATTGCTGTATATGATGGAGCTCGCAAGGCGGCCGTAGATCTGGGCATCGGTTTCGGTGGCGTTGATCAGGCGCAGCACTTCCTGACTCTGGAACCATGCCATTTCAAAAGCGCGTTCCACGAAGTGCCGGTCGCAATAATTCTCCAGCAACGCCAAGGCGCCTTCACGCGTACTCGCCACACCTGATATGATCTGCACCGTGGCCGATTCATCCGGTAGCAAAGTGACAGTGCGGCGGATGGATACGATCGGATCAAGCACCGAGCCATCGGTATTCGACAAAGCTGACGAACGATTATTCTTATCCAATACCACTGGATTAAACGTTGTCCGCCCGCGCCCGATGAATTTCGTACGGTCCGTTTCATAAGACGGTTCGTCAATTATCGCACCGGGCGCCGCCATGAGATGAAACATCCAGGGAATCTGTTCTTCCGGCGTGCGCCGCCGCCGTGTGCAAAGAATCGCCTGTTTATCCCGGACTATTTCCGTTTGCACGAACAAATTACTGAACGTGCGATGAGCCAGGTCTGAATTCAGCGCTGCCAGCACCACTTCCGCATAACTCGTCATCTCAATGTGACGGATACGGAGTGACTGGTTAGTGAGCGTGACACGGCGAATCTCGACATTGTCCTCGGGTGAAACGCTGATTTCAGTGTGCGTTTCGATTGCTTGATCGCGGCGGCGGTATTCCGCGCGCGCTTGTACGAAGATCGCCTCATAGTGATCGGCTTTGCGTAGCGTGGGCTGATACGCAGTGGACCAATACTGCCCGGAATCACGATCGCGCAAATAAATGAAGGTGCCCCAGCCATCCGAAGTGGCATCCTCACGCCAGCGGGTAACCGCGAGATCCCGCCAGCGGCTGTAACCGCCACCGGCATGAGTCGCCATCACGTGGTACTGTCCGTTGGACAATAGGTGTACTTCCGGTATCAGCGTGTTCGGGTTGGTGAAAACCCGCATGATAGCACCGGCTTCTGCGGCCGCTGGGCGCGCTGTGGCGCTGACTTCCGCCGCATGGGGGTGTAATGTTGCGCCCTTCTTCGGTACACGCTCTTGCAGCAACAATTTTGTCGCCTGGGCGAGCGGATCGGACATAAAACGGCGCTCCATCGGACGATCGAGCAATACATGCTCAAAGGCCAGTAGGCTCATACCTTGATGATGCGCCATGAAGGTGCGCACAATAGAACGTGTTTTGCCACGCGGTACACGCGATGGCGTGTAATCGACGGCCTCGTAAAATCCATACGCGCCGAGTAAGCCATTGGCAGCGAGCATTTGCAGGTTAAGGCACGCCTCGCGCGGCATCACTGTCAACGCCAGCGCGCTGGCGTAAGGCGCAATGACCAGATCATCTCCCAGGCCTCGCTTGAAACCCAGCCCTGGCACACCGAATGCCCGATATTGATAGACTTGGTGCAGGTCGGTGGTGTTATAGCAGGATTCGGAAATTCCCCATGGCACATCGCGTTGCCTGCCGTATTCGATCTGGCGCAACACGGCGGCTTTGCAGGTCTGATCCAATAGTGTGTTCTCATAACTGGGCATGATCAGACGCGGCATCAGGTACTCGAACATTGAGCCGCTCCAGGAAATCAGGCTCACGTTACTGCCATGACTGGTCAGCAGACGGCCAAGTGAAAACCAATGCCGTTGCGGTACCTGTCCTTGCGCGATGAGTAAGAAACTGGCTAAGCGCGCTTCGGATGCCAGCAGATCGTAACAGGATTGATCGCGGCGCCGTTCGCCTACATCGTAACCGATGGCCAGCAAATCGCGCGATTTGTCATAGAGAAACTCAAAATCCATGTTCGCGAGCTTGCGGCAACGATCCGCCAGATCATTGATAAGGTTGATTCGTTCTCGTGCACTCCTGATGGTTCCGGCTGGAAGCTGCGTTTCAGTATCTGCCGCATTTCCTTGGGTCAATTCCAGCAATGCCGGAATATTGTCAAAATGCTGCGGTTCAGGCGCCAAGTATCGAAGATCGTCTTGAAGTGCGTTAATTTGCTGATTGAATGCCTGTGCCCAGTAATACAGTTCGCCATCGATATCGATATTTGCGGGCAGGTAAGTCACCATTGCTTCGCCAAGAAGGCGCATTTTCTCCAGCGAGCTATCCGTGGCTGCCATTGTGTGCGGCGGCCCATTCACTATCAGTGTGTGCAGATTGTCCTCGAGCACTTTGACATGCTGTGCAAGATTCGAGGCAGGCGATGCGGGTACATGCTCGGCAAGTACGGACAAGGTATCCCGCAATCCTTGAAACGCATTGACTGAAAGAACCGGTTGTTCTTTCAATTCGATCAATCCAGCTTGCAAAGTGAGCAAACTACCGGCCAGATTGCCGCTATCCACGGAAGAAATATATTGCGGGTGCAATGGCTTGAGTGTGCGCGTGTCGTACCAGTTGTAAAAGTGGCCGGAGTAACGTTCCAGCTTTTCCATCGTTTCCAGGGTGTTTTGAGTCCGGCGCAGGAATTCGCCAGCGGAGATATAACCAAAATCATGCGCGGCCAGACCGGCCAGCAATGACATGCCGATATTCGTTGGAGAAGTGCGTGTGGCGATGGTTTTGGCCGGATGCTCCTGAAAATTGTCGGGCGGCAGCCAATTGTCTTGCGGGCCCGTAAACTGCGCGAAGTAGCGCCACGTCCGCCGCGCGGATGTACGCAGAAACACGAGCTGATCGGCCGTCAGTTGGGGTGTCGGGGATGAAAGCGGTTTGCTGATCCACCAGCCGGCAACCGGTGACAATAACCAGGCTAACAAAACCGGTGCGCAGGACAACAATCCGGCGGATTGATTGTGTGCCAATAACAGGAACAACACTACTGCCGAAGCCGGTCCGATCCACATCTCTTTAATAAAACCGGCCAAGCTGCGGCGCGCATTGCGATGCGTATAGGATGGCAAGTGCCACAGCATCAAGCCGTGACGCGTAAACAACATGCGCAATCCCGAGCGCACGATCGCACTCAGACTGATCAACGTATCGTAAGGCAACAGAATCAAAGTCAGCACAGCGAGTGCGATGGGGCGGCCTGCTAAGATGCCGGTCAAATTAATATGCACCAGCCAATCCCGCTCTGCCGGTTTACGGATAAATTCGATCAGCGTTCCCAGCAAGATCGGTAAAAACACCACGCTTGCGGTCAGCAGAGTCCAGAACCATGCGGGCCCCGGACCGAATAACCAGCCACCGGCCAGTAAAGCCAATAGCGACGGCGATACGAGGCTGCGCCGGAGGTTGTCGAATATTTTCCATATCAATAATGCAGTGAGCGGATTGGGTTGCCGCTTTGTTTTCGCTTTATCGGCGCCGGGTGGCCCCGGCACGCGCGGCAGCAGCCAGCCCGCAAGCTGCCAATCGCCGCGTATCCAACGGTGCCGCCGGCTGGCTTCTATGGCGTAACTGGCCGGATGTTCTTCGATGAGGTCGACATCGGTTACCAGCGCGCAACGGGCATACCCGCTTTCCAGCAAGTCGTGGCTCAGAATGAGGTTCTCGGGAAAACAGCCATCAACCGCCTGACGAAAGGCATCGACATCGTAAATCCCTTTACCGATGAATGATCCTTCGCCAAAAATATCTTGATAGACATCGGATACTTCGCGTGAATAGGGATCGATGCCCGATTCACCGGCAAACAATTTTGTAAACCGCGATTGACCCGCACTGGTCAAGCTGATGGAAACACGGGGCTGCAGAATCGCATAACCTTCGACGATGCGTCTCTTTGCAGGATCGTATAGCGGCCGGTTGAGCGGATGGGCGATGTTACCGATCAGCGTGCGCGCCGCATCGCGGGGAAGCTGCGTATCGGTATCCAACGTGATGACGTATTGGATCGATTCCAGGATGGAAACTTCTCCGGCGATCTCCGAAAAAGCCGTTTGAGCTGCGCCGCGCAGTAAGGCATTGAACTGCTCCAGTTTGCCGCGCTTGCGCTCGTAGCCCATCCAAACCTGTTCGTAAGGATTCCATACTCGCGGGCGGTGAAACCAGTAGAAAATGCACGGCCGGTCGTCTTGGTAAGCGGCATTCAGTCTCTGCACGGCCGTATGCGCATACGCCAGTAATGCGGCATCTTCCGGTTGCGTGCATTGCGGCGCATCGCGGAAATCCGTCAACAAGGCAAAGAACAGATTGGAGTCACGATTGCCGAGGTAACGGATCTCCAGGGCTTCGAGCAGATCATCGATTTCCTGCGGTTTGCTCAGTAAAGTAGGAACGACCACCATGGTGCGGTGAGCCGCTGGGATACTGCTGGAAAAATCCAGCCGCGGTAACGTGCGTGGAGGAAAAATAAGCGTAACGAATAAATTGACCAGTGGCACCGCCAGTGCCGATGCAGCAATGATGCCGGTCATCGCAAAAAACCAATAGCGCCAGTCTTGCAGCCCGAGATCGTCGAGTGTCAACAGTGCGGCCGATGCCGCCAATACGCTGAGCAGCAGAATCGGACCTAGATAAAGCAATAGACTGAAAGACTTGCTCGCACGGCTAATCCGTAATTTCCATGGGGGACGGAAACCGGTTGCGCGTTCCAGTATCAGCCGGCCGTGACTGATCAGGTAATATCCAACGTGGGCGGTACGATCACTGGCGCCAAGCCGTTCCGCTGCTGCCCGGGCGAGATCAATAACCTCCCGCGCCACTGCCAGTTCAGTGCGTGAACTGCCTCTCGCCACATCCTCAATGACATGCCGGTAGCGGTCGCGGGTGGCGAAATCCTGGCGGAAGTGCATTCCCGCCGGATCTTCGCGCAATGTCTCTTCGACAACACTGAGTGACTCGACGTAATCCCGCCAGTTCATGGTATCGATAACGCGCAGACTGCCGATACTATTGGCGATGGAGATCTGATTGGCCGCTGCGGTCCGGCCAGCCGATTCTGATAGTTGTGTGGCCGTTACGCCTTGTTCTAACAGCTTTTGCTCAACCCAGGTTTGAACGAATGCCATGGCAGGCCCTTGAGCCTGGAGCCGGGCATAAAATTCCTCTACAAATGGTGCGGTCAAGGGGACATCGGCATTGGCGAATTCGGCCAGCAATTGGATCAGCTGCTTCGGTTCATTTTCAGCGGTTGCCAGCATGCGATCCGCCCAGCTGATGGCCGCATTGAGATCTTCGCGCCGGCGGGCGATCCGCAGAGCGACACGGCGGAGGTTTTCTATCAGCGCCAACTGCAGCATGATCGGAAATGCCCATAATTCACCCAGTTTTAACGGTTCTACTGTCTGGTAGGCGGCGATAAATTGGGTGACGTTTTCTTTATCGATACGGCCATCCATGTGGGAAATCAACTGCAATGCCAAATCATAAATGCGAGGAAAACCGGCTGACGGGCCATTAGCCAATCGCGGCAATTGGCGGCTGTATCCGCGTGGCAAATGACGGCGCACTTGGCCAATTTGCTGCTCGATGAGATAAAAATTATCCAGCAGCCAAGCTTCTGCCGGAATTATCCGTTGTCCCGGCGCGGCCGCGGTCACAACATCATAGGCGGCTAGCAGGATGGCTGCGTTATCTGCTAAGCGCGGCAATAAACGGTCCGGTCCGGGGTGCGGATCGATCTCGTACTGCCCGGCCAGCGTTGCGCTATGACGCTTCAGTTGCTCGATGCTGAACAGCTCGGAGCGTAATAACTCCGTATCCTGGGCATTGTGAAGTATGTTTCGTGTACGTGCTGAAAATTCGAACTCTTTGATGTTAATAACATTCTCCTTGCTCGAACTTGTGGTGGCCAGCTTAGCGCCGGTTTATGGGCTGTATGCGCCGGAAACCATTACGCTGTGTTTATTGCTTCGATCAAATGATGATTAAAGTCTTACTGCATCCGCATTGCCCTGGCGGTGAATAGGCCTCTGCTGCTGTGTTTGAAGGAAATTATACTGATCGGAATATGGGATCGTATGTGCGATAACGTACATAGAATCTCTTCAGAGCGGCAAATTCGACCTCCTCAATGCCGCGAGGATTGCGATGCCTCATGAATCCGGGGTTGTGCAGGCCGCTGCCGGTCCGGTCATGGCGCTATCCGCAATCGATCTTATCGCTTGCTGGCTGCGATGCTTGTTTTTGCTGCATAAATCTCAACAAACCGGAGCGATCCGGTATTTATATTTCAGGATAAGTTCGCTGTCGCACAGACTGAATGTAGCGATGTATATAGGCTTACAAACAAGTGATGCGAGATGTGATTCCATGTTTTGATCATCGCTTGAAGTTAATTGTCAGGAGACAATCATGAACAAAGATCAAGTGAAAGGCCGTATCGAAGAAACCAAAGGCAAAGCTAAAGAAGTTGTCGGCAAGATATTGGACAATAAAGAGATGGAAGTCAAAGGCAATATCCAGAAAAATGTCGGCAAAATTCAGGCGGGCGTTGGTGATGCCAAAGAAGATATTAAAGAAGCTAATAAAACTAGCTAACAAAGCGCAGGTGACCGGCCCGGATCTGCCCATGCAGCATTTCCGGGTTGTTACAGAGCAGCAACGTAGTATTTTAATACTCATTAAACTGGAACTATAAAATGAACATAAAAACCAATATTCTATTTGCCATCGTCTTAATCATATCGCTTTGCTCGTTTGGTGTTATTGCCGCCGAAAGTCATCTGGATCAAGCGATCCAGCATGCAGAAGCTGCGATCAAAGCCGCTGATGGAAAAACTGTCGCACAACATGCCGAAGAAGCAAAAACCCATGCAAGCGCCTCAAAAACAGAAAAAACTTCCGCAAAAAATGCCGCTGTACATATCGATGCCGGTATTAAGAGCCTGGACGAAGCGATTAAGCAAGGTAAATCAGGAGCTACGGATTTAGCAAAGAAAGCTGCTGAAGAAGCAGTGACTCATTTGAAGCAAGCCGCATAGTGGTTTAATTCGTTTCAGTAGCAATAAAAAAGCAGCGGATTAATCCCCGCTGCTTTTTTTTGAGCTTTTGGAAGGGTGTACGGTTCGGCTATCGAGGTAGTCTTGTCAATTCCCGGGAAAGATTCTCAAAACTAAGAAATGAATACACCGCGAGTACTGACAGTTATATTTTTTCTAATAGAATTAAAACCAGCAGAATGACCAGAATCAATCCCAGCCCGCTACTCGGTGCATATCCCCACCCACGGCTGTGCGGCCAGATGGGAATGACGCCAACAAGCATCAAAATAATGATTAAGAGTAAAATTGCGCTAAGTGACATGGAAATGCTCCTCGGAAAGTGTTGAATTGAAAAGCCGTATCTGATAACGATACCGCGCTGACAGCCTAGCGATAATGCCCGGAAGAATCTGTGCGCTAGCGCACTCTGTATTAATCAGGAATATGTTATAAAGGCGTAGATATAAAGTTTTTATTCTATATAGATGACACCGATTGAAGGGTTTACATGATTGATAAGCATTGCAGCCCTAGAAAAAGCCACCTCCTCACTGCGTTACCGGATGCGGAATACCAACGCATTTTCCCTCATCTTGAACTGATCGAGATGCCTTTGGGTGAAGTGCTTTACGAATCCGGAGAAAAACTCCTGTACGTTTATTTCCCCATGGACTGCATCATATCTCTGCTTTATGTGATGGAAAATGGCGCTTCAGCGGAAATTGCCGTGGTTGGTTTTGAGGGAGTTGTCGGTATCGCTCTCTTCATGGGCGGACAAACCATGCCGAATCGTGCCGTAGTGCAGAGCGCAGGATATTGTTACCGGATACGGCAGCAAATATTTATGCAAGAATTTAACCGCCACGGCGCGCTACTGCATAAGTTGCTGAACTACACACAAGCGCTCATTACCCAAATGTCCCAAACAGCAGTTTGCAACCGGCATCATTCTGTCGATCAGCAGCTCTGCCGCTGGTTGCTGCTCAGTCTCGACCGGCTTCCTTCAAATGAATTGGCCATGACCCAGGAATTAATTGCCAATATGCTAGGCGTACGGCGTGAAGGGGTCACTGAAGCAGCTGGAAAATTACAACAAGCAGGCCTGATTCAATACAGCCGCGGCCATATCATCGTACTGGACCGGAAAGGGCTGGAGGAACGAGTCTGTGAATGCTATCAGGTGGTTAAAAAGGAATTCGATCGTATACTTAATTCCTGATCATCAATTTTTTCCACTCAAGAAATCAATCACAAGCATACTCACCAGCGGAAAGAATCGGCCAGTACGGCTTGATTCGATACAGACAATCTTTGGAAAAACCGCGACATTCAACGATCAATCACCGGGTGTGTGAATTTTCACTGCAAACAATGGCTTTGTAGATTAACCGGCTGTGCTTCGTGCTGTGCCGCTTAGGCGAAATGCAGTTACGTACACTACCGTACAGACAGCCAAAATTTTCTTATGTAACTTGTTACTTCTAACGTGTGGATTCACACACCTTTTCTTTATTAATCATAGATTCAGATATTTATGTCTTACTGATCAACCGGTTTATTTTTATACTTCGAGAATGCTGATGTCACTTGCTCCAGTCGTTACCGGCACTAATCATCTGTTAGCTGCCTTACCTAGCGATGATTCTGAACAGTTACTTGCGCGTTGTGTAGAAACTGAACTTGTCTTTGCAGACATTTTGTATCGCTCCGGCGACCCCATATCGCATGTTTATTTTCCAACCACGAGCATTATTTCCTTGGTCACACCGATTGATAGCAATCACAATCTGGAAGTAGGATTGGTCGGTTATGAAGGCATGTTCGGCCTTCCGCTTATTTTGTCGGTGAATGTCGCTTCCTATAATGCGGTGGTTCAGGGAGCAGGTCAGGCCATGTGCTTATCGACCTCCGTGTTTCTAAACGAACTTGAGAAAAGTGCGGCGTTTAAGCAGGAATTAAAACGCTATCTTTATGTTGTGATGAGCCAGATTGCTCAAACGGCCGGATGTAACCGTTTCCATGTGGTGGAAGCTCGCCTGGCGCGCTGGCTATTGATGACACAGGATCGGGCGCAATCCGACCAATTTCATGTCACGCACGTATTTCTCGCTTATATGCTGGGGGTGCGGCGTGTCGGCATCACTAAAGCAGCGAATTCTCTGCAAAATAAAGCCTTGATCAGTTACAAACGAGGGGATATTAAGATTCTCGATCGTGCCGGATTGGAAACGGCTTCCTGTGAATGCTACCGCACGGAGAAAGCGCTGTACGAACAAATTCTAGGCTGAGAATAGACCCGGGTTACGATGATATGTGCGGGAACGTACAGATTTATATCGGGAATAGGAGAAAGATAATGCCATGCTGGGACTGATAAGAAGCATGCAATCGCTATCCGGTTGTTCTAACGATTGCAGCTTTTTATAGTACCTGCGCCTTGATATTACAGGAGGATTGATGAAACAGGTCATATTCTGCCGTGCACGGTTCTGGAGGACTTTGCCAGTCGCATTGTTTTGCTGCTCCGCTATGATTTCAGGTTGTAGCTCGGAGTATGGGAATGAAAAAAACAAACTGACCCAGCAAGAGAAAAGGGGAGGCGCCGATCGTTCAGTACGCACTGAGATTGGCGAGGCATCCTGGTATGGGCCAGGATTTCAAGGCAAGGAAACCGCTAATGGCGATATCTTCGATCAAACCAAGATGACGGCGGCCCATCCGAGTTTGCCGATGGGTACCAAAGCCCAAGTGACCAACCTCGATAACGATAAAACAGTGGAAGTCAGAATTAACGACCGTGGCCCCTACGTCAAGGATCGCGTCATTGATGTTTCCAAGGCAGCGGCTAAGAAACTCGATATGCGGAAGGATGGCACGGCTCACGTCAGGATTGAGACCAAACGCGCGGACAAAGGAACTCCATAGTCCAATTTACCGGTGTGACAAAATGGGCATGTGCCGGGTTTTGCATGCTTTGTCCTATCGTGGATTTGACCGGATAGATAAACCAAACAACCAAAGCGGCAGGAAACCATACAATGGAAAAAATGCATTCATTAAACGCGGAAGACATTGATGCCTCGCTTTTGCATACTTCCGATCAAGTCAGTGCCGAGAAATTACAATCCTCTCTCGTGGAGCTGGCGATACTCAAGCAAATGCTTGCCGCAGCGCAACAGCAAATTGAGATATTGAATAAAATCAATATTTGCCAAAGAAAAAAATTGATACGATTTGCGAAAAAATTGGCACAAGCCCACCATTTTGGGTACTACGACGAACTCACCCGGTTGCCTAATCGCAGATTATTGCTGAACCGGCTGCAACAGGCGATTACCCAATCCGACCGGCAACATAAGCAAATTGCATTGCTATTCATCGATCTGGACAAATTCAAGAGTATTAATGACAGCTTTGGCCATGCGACAGGAGACAAGCTTCTGCAAATGTTTGCGGAACGTTTAGTTGCGTGTATCCGTTACGGTGATACAGCCTGCCGGTATGGCGGCGATGAATTTTTAATCATGCTGCCGGAAATGGATAGTCCGGAAAATGTAGCCGTGGTAACGGAGAAGATTCGCACTCAGTTGTCCGTACCGTATGTGATAGACGGACAAGTTATTGTACTGTCGGCAAGTATCGGCACTACTATTTATCCAATCAATGGCAAAAACTGCAGTGAGTTGATCAATCAAGCCGATATTGCCATGTACTGCGCCAAGGTGAACGTTAATCGTCCAGCCGATCTGCCAACGATTGGAAACGGTTAAAAGCCTATCGGTTCATGGCGTTCGATACCGTTCAGTTCATGACGGATACGTGAGGATGTTTCATAAACGACCTTGCGCACGCGATTGATACCTCCCAAGGGTTGATGATCCGGTATAGCGTGCCACGGTGTGAAGGAAAGATCCTCGCAGAATTTCAGTTGCTCGGATGCTGTGAATGTTTGCGCTGGAATGGTTATTTTCGCTACAGGCACAAAAGGGGAATCTTTTTCACTCCATGCGATGGTGGGATCTTCGATCGGCATCGCTACAGGCTGTGTACGGAGCTGAACCATAAAATCGAAACACGCATCATCGCTGGCGAGATGTTTTTGCATATTTTCACGCAGGAAATCGGGCGCTGTGGTTTCGGCAGATAAAGACCGGTTGGGTTTACCACAAGGGCGAACGGAAAACTTCATGGCGGTATTATCGCCAAAACGATAAGGCGTCGCGCTCCAATATTGAATATCCAGCGGATTGTCAACCTTCTTGCTGCGAATGGCGATTGCAGTGGCAAGTTCATGCAAACGGAAATTCAGCGGATTGAAACCCGGGAAAAAGAATTTACTCAGTGCATCCTGCGCAATAGCTTTCTGAAATTCCACATAATCCGCCGCATTTCTGACAAAAAATACCGGATGATTAACCATCACAAAATCTTGCGTGCCGGATTGGCCAGACTCCACACCCATAAGCTTGATGGCCATTCCACGGCCATCGCCAACGGAGTCATTTTGCACTTTTCCGGAGCCATTGGAGTAACGAATCCAGGCAGGATAATTGCGCGCTTCCGCGAAGATTCCGGTTTGCATGGAGGCAGGTAGCGGGAGCACACGAAATTCAGCTTTTACGCAACCGTGCGACTTGAAGTGCACATCGCGATGAGCTGGGCCCTGCTTGGTTCCGGCTCGAATGTTTTCTTCCACCATCCGCGAAATTTGCTGAATTGCCGATGCTTCATCCGCAGGGATTAACTCATTACTAAAAGCGTTCGATGGCAAGAAAGTGACCAGCGCCAACAACAAAATTCCATTTTTCAACATTCCAATGTACCTCCGGGGTGCGCACAGAAGCCATTCTTGCACATGAGTTTTTCATTCAAGAATGGCTTGCTCTGTTGTCATGATACTTGTGCAATAACAGCGCTTCATTAAGCGCTGATGAAAACTTTCTGTTTTATTTGAGTTGCAGACTATTCTTGACCGATTTAACGCCACCGACACTGCGTGTTACTTCGATGGCTTTATTAATACTGGCAGAGGATCTGACAAAGCCGCTCAACTGGACAATGCCTTTGAAAGTTTCGACGTTGATCTCAGCGGAGCTTAATGTGGGTTCGTTCAGTATGGCTGCTTTTACCTTAGTGGTAATCACGCTGTCATCGAGGTATTCACCCGTTCCCTCATGACTTTTGGTTGATGCGCACCCTGTCACTGTCAGCAGGGTCAAGGCCAAAAAAGAGGCGGATAATAATTTGATAAAGTGTTTCATGATTCAATCTCCTAGTACTTGTTAAGGTTTTATAACCGATGTCTCAATCACATAATGCGATGGAGAAAAACTGCGGCACTGACTAACAGGTTAACTGCAAAACTCATTATGGTCTGTGCGTTAACGTACATAGTTTTGCAGCGAATCGATTCCGTGCTTGAGGGACGGGTCAAGAAGGTAGCGGACAGGAAAAGCCTGTTGGCAAAAAATTATAAAAGCATTACGTACGATACCGCACAGACCATCCGCAATCTTCCGCTTAATCTTTAAATCAGACAGTAGTTTCATTGCAGGTAGCGCTCCATGTAAATGGAGAAATGCTTATGCCGATGATGCTTTTCTGAATATGAATGTTTCATGCTGCTGATTCAAATAAAAATTTAAGGAAAAACGATGAGAACGGAAATCGAATATGAGCAAAATATTGCAACAAAAGCAAAAAGGATTCTTGTTCTTGTGATCACTGGTTTGTTCATTGTGACTGGTTTGGCAGGTTGCCAACAAGAAGGGCCTGCTGAGACAGCAGGGAAAAAACTGGATCGTTCGATTGAGGATGCTGAAAAAAAGATTGAGCAAACAACAGAGCAAGCAGAAAGAAAATTTGATGATGCAAAAAAGTCGATCAGTGATAAATCTGAAACAACCGATCAATACATCGATGATGCAATCATTACGATGCATGTTAAAAAAGCCATTCTTAGTGATGCTTTGCTCAAGCTATTTCAAATTAAAGTGACGACCGTGAATGGCGTCGTTCACTTGAGCGGTACACTTGATTCCCAGCAAAGTATCGACAGGGCGATCGAAGTGGCAACAAACCAGGAACATGTGAGATCGGTACAGAATGATCTGATTCTGGATGTGAATGCATCGAGTAAACAATAATGTTTTACCAGAGATCGGCCGCAGTATTGGCAGTTATGCTTTTTGCGGCACAAGCTGTGCATGCCGCAGTGCCGGATGATACTTATATTGCCGGTTATGCGGCCGGTGTGTTAAAGCATACATTGTTGCTGGATATTCCATCATTGACCGTGCAGGATGGCGTCATAATCTTGCCAGCAGGTAGTTTAGGCGATGTTGATCGAGAAAAAGTGGTGCGGGTGTTGTCGGAAATTCCAGGCGTGAATATGGTCAGGATAGCGGAAGCGGCACACCAGCCACCGATGGTTAATGCATCTTCGCAGCCGGTCAGGCAATTCTCCGAAAAACCTGTGGGGGCGGCAGCTAATGCTGCGCTGTTGCCTACCGGATTGTTACCTGCTGGCCATCTATTCAAGCCGTTATTAGCAGATCCCCGCTGGGCGCATTTCTCGGCCGCTTACCGCAATTTCCAGAACGATAATTTTGATGGCAGAAATATCGCTTCCGTGAGTTTCGGTGAAACGATACCGATTTACCGCAGGAATTTAGGGGAGTCTGTCGCACAGTGGGAAGTCGGACTGCAAGGTGGCGTCTTCAGTGACTTCAATCTGGGTGCGCCATCTTCGGATCTGGTGAACTCCGATTTTATTGCATCGGTATACTCAAGTTTCCGGGCAAAACAATTCTCAGCCTTTGGCCGCATTTATCATCAAAGTTCACATCTGGGTGACGAATTTCTGCTGCGCAAAGAAGGCTCTGCATTTGAGCGCGTTAATCTCAGCTATGAAGGCGTGGATCTGAGGTTGTCTTATGAGTTTCCTTATGGTGTGCGCTTGTATGGTGGCGGGGGAGGGTTGTTTCATAAAGAGCCTTCGGCACTCAAAGTATGGATGGTGCAGTATGGCGCTGAGTTTCGCAGCCCATGGCGCATCGGATCCGCGCCCGTGCGTCCAATACTGGCGGCTGACTTCAAGAATTTTCAAGAAAATAACTGGGGCACGGATATTTCGGCCAGAGCCGGGATTGAGTTTGAGAATTTGCAAGTGCTTGGCAGGAAACTTCAGTTACTGGTCGAGTACTTTGACGGACACTCTTCGAGCGGGCAGTTTTTTAAAAACAAAGTGGAATATATCGGCGTCGGAGCCCACTATCACTTCTAGCGCAGCAATGTGCCGGGACGGTAGCGCATTATCCGCAGGATTCGTCGTAAAAATATCATCAAATGGTGACCTATTAAGGAGAAGTATAAATGCTTGAATCAATTGCACTCATCTTGATCATCTTGTGGTTACTGGGTTTGGTTTCCTCGTACACCCTCGGAGGGCTTATTCACATTCTGTTAGTGATTGCGCTGATAGTCATCCTGCTTCGCGTCATTCAGGGCCGGTAACCGTTTCCGGGTCAACATAGCAAGACTTTGCTGTGCAGCCTTGATATTCCGCTCTGCAATTTTGCATCAATCGCCAGTTCAAGAGATTGAATCCGGCTTGTCTGCCCGGACTTTCTTCGTGTTGTGAAAAAATCTCTGATCGAATCTCAAACGCTGAAATCAGGTTTCTTTCTCATTATGTGCGACACCGTACAGATGATATCCAATAGTGTCATTACACTGTAGAAGTCTTAGAAAGTTAAGAGCGTGCAGCAGAAAATGCCAAGTCAGTATAGAACTTAGCAAAACTTAAAATGGAGTAATACAAATGAAACCATGCTATCCCCTCATCATTGCCGCACTCATAACGCTATCCGCTTGTGATCAAAATAATGCGAATTCCTCAGCAGTCAAGGATAACGTCGATGATGCTCTTGATCGGCGCCCCGGCGAGAAGGTGCGCGATGCTGCTGAAGATGCCGGTGATAAGCTCAAAGGCGCAGGCAAAGAAATAAAAGAAACAATCAAAGATGCTACGAACTAACTTCTGTTCTATTTGGTTATTTTTGACCGGACTCACCGGAAAGTCTGAACACAATTCCGGATCTACTCACATTGGAGAAATATTATGAGCACAAAAGAAGCATACAAACAAAAAATAGAAGCCGATGTAGAGTTGGCGCAGGTTAAATTGGCACAACTGAAGGCTGAGGCGAAGAATTCCGCAGCCGATGTCCGTATCGAATATGAAAATCAAATCGAAGAACTCGAACAGAAGATTGGCGCCACCAAGACCAAGCTGAAAGAACTGAGCGAAGCCGGCGAGGAAGCCTGGGAACATATGAAGAGCGGTGCGGAAAGCGCCTGGAACACACTCAGTGCCGCTGTCAAAGGTAACAAATAAGATTTATGCGTATAGGAATTCCCTATATCTCGATATTCGACGATAAGGTGCTGCAATGAAAATGATGCGAACAATTACAGCCAGTGCTGTGACCCTAGCAGTGATAGCCGGTTTAATGGGCTGCGCAGGAATGTCGGCGCAGGATAGAAACACGGCGATCGGTGCGGGTGCCGGTGCTGTCGGCGGTGCCATCCTTACGGGGGGCAGTGCTCTCGGGACGGTCGGCGGTGCAGCGGTCGGTGGTGTCGTAGGCCATGAGGTCGGTGATAAACGGAATAAAAAGTAGTATCCGTTTAAGTATTAAAATGATTCTACGAACGATGTAAATCCGGACTCAATGCTGGAATACCTGGGCAACAGTTAGAAATTCACTGTTGTTCCGGATCTGGAGTGAGTCCAAATACGCGCTGGAATATTCTTCACGATTCTTCAGTAAGTCAGCTAGATTCCGCCTGTTTCCCTTCACAGTTAAATTAACCAGCTCGTGGCGCCCATATTTTTCATTCCGGATAGATACGAATGGAAAATATGGGTTTATTTTAATCTTAAGTGCTATACCGCACTGAGTAAGCCATTAAGAAGGGCTAGTATGAAAATGTAATTAATTGTGTTTGATGAAAAGGTATGTAAGTGAAGTAACCATTTTTAGTTAACGTAGTTAACCAAAATTAATATCTTCTAATCCGTACTGTAATTGCCATTTTTTAAAAATTCTTTAAGAAATGAATTGACTTTAAAGGTAATTATTATGAAAAAAAATTTACAAACACTGACTGCCGTCATAGCACTATCATTCGGATTGGGTATCGGAACAGCCAGTGCTGCGCTGACACCACCGGTATTTTCGCCTTCATGGAATGCGATTTTCGGTAACGATGATGTAGTAACCTCAACTTTCAGCGATGTTTATCCAGTGACGTTACCGTTCGATGCATTAAGCGGTGGAGCCAGTGTAACCAGCGGTTTTAATCTGTTAGGTTTCAATGTCTTTATCGATAGCTTTGCATTAGTTGATGCTTCTACGGCTACACTGGTAGCTTCGGGCATAGCCGGGTCTACTTCGGTTTTTTCTTTCGGCCCGTTGAGTGCTGTTGATAATTATCAGTTGTTGGTCGAGGGTCATATTATCGGGCCGAATAACAGCGGTTCTTATTCCGGAAATTTTGAGATTTCTCCAGTTCCTGAGCCTGAAACCTACGCCATGTTGTTTGTCGGTCTGGGATTGGTCGGTTTTTCGTTATTTCGCAGAGAAACTAAGTTCACGCCTGTCTATGCCGCATAAATGAAGGATTTCTCCAGCGTTAGAGAATAATTCCAGATTGAGTGTTGCATCGGAACCCTGCTCCATGAGCGGGGTTTTGTATTTGCAATGACGCCCACGGGTTACTGATTTCGTTCCTCCATTCGTCGCTGTTGCAGTTATGTGCGCTAGCGAACTGTCTTCCATGCAGAAAGAGCATCTAATGGCTTCTGATGATCTTGGAGCCGGTGGTTTCCAAGCTAGGTTCATCTGGATTCGCTTATCAATCAACAGTCAATTGTTACAAGGGCAATTAATATTCATTGCAACAATTGTGTTCGAAATTTAATTCAATGGATAAAGGATGATGAAGAATTTTTATTACACAAAATCGCATCGAATGATGCTCACAGCGGGTGTCGCAGTAACCTCCGCGATCTTTTTGGCAAGTTGCGCAAGCATTCCGGCGCCGACTGAACAAATGGCGGTTTCAAAAGCCGCGGTGACTAATGCGCTCAGCGCTGGCAGCAACGAATTTGCACCGGTACAGCTCAAGTCTGCGATGGAAAAAATGGATGCGGCCGAGCGTGCGATGACGGAGAGAAATTATGAACTGGCACGGCAGCTGGCCGAGCAAGCTCAAATTGACGCCAAGCTGGCTGGAACGATGGCGCGTTCATCCAAGGCCCAGAAAGCAGCCGATGCTTTGCAGGAAGGTAGCCGTGTGCTACGCCAAGAAATAGATCGTCAAACCCAATAATCCTGAAAGGAATTGATCATGAAAAGAAACTGGTATTTCTCTATGATTCTGATAACTGCTGCTGTTTTCGGTTGCAGCTCGGTACCGCAGAATGCATCGCTTACTGAAGCGCATCGCAATTACAACAACGTACAAACCAACCCTCAAGTCACCAATATGGCGGCACTTGAATTGAAAGAAGCCAGTAATTTTCTGGAAAAAGCGGATGTTGCCTTAAACAATAGGGAAAACGATACCGCAATCAATCATCTGGCCTATATGGCCAATCAGCAAGTCGCTATCGCGCAGGAAACCGCCCGGGGGAAAGTTGCTGAATTAGCTGTTACTAACGCCGGTGGAAAGCGTGACAAAATCCTCCTGGACGCGAGAACAGCCGAAGCGGATGAATCCAAACGGCAGGTGGCATTCGATCAGGCGCTTATTGCCGAACAGGAAATGCAGCTCAAAGAGCTGAATGCCATCAAAACGGAACGCGGTCTGGTCATCACATTAGGCGATGTATTGTTTCGTAGCAATCAGGCTCAACTGGAATCGGGGGGAATGCGCACCGTGCAGAAGCTGGCCAATTTTCTCAGGCAATATTCCCAGCGCAAGGTACTGATCGAAGGCTATACCGACAGCATTGGCAGCGACAGTTACAATCAGGAGCTCTCCGAACGGCGCGCTAATGCCGTGCGGGTGGCTTTGATCGATAGCGGGATCAGCAGCGACCGTATCGCTTTGCATGGTTACGGCGAAGCTTATCCGGTTGCCAGTAACGATTCCGCAGATAGCCGCCAATTGAACCGGCGTGTGGAAATCGTTCTTTCCGATGACAATGGCAACATCACTGCACGCTGAAAGCAATATCCACAGGAATGCAAAAAGATATTGCGCAGGTTTTTTTGCCGGTTTCAAACGAATTAGCAATTAAGAATCCGGCTTGACGAGCTTTACTGCCGGTTCTGTCAGAGCATTTAATTGTTTCGGATTAACTTCTTCCCCGTTGGGTGGAAGTTAAGGAAACGCTGATTAATTGACTATACGAGCGAATCACTTCGTTGCGCGGAACTCGCTCCCTCGCCTATCTTATTGATATGCCTTGGTTGCTGTGTTCCGTGCGCCTCGTGCTTCATCTCGTCCGTCGAATTAATCAGTGTTTCCTTAATTGAGAACCGGCACTTCAATGCTCCTCTGATTTGGGTGGGGCGCCTTATTTTCGCTGTATTTGACGTTTAATGTAACGTAAGTTCGCTAGCGAACCGACCGTATGTGGCTTAGCCAGTATTGTTCACAACGAGGTGTGGTAATTATCTTGCACCTTTAATCATCGGATGTCGATGGTCACCGATGGGATTGGAAGATCCTATATCCATAATGTTTTAGACAGGAGTTTTATATGAATGACACAGATCGCAATACACATGGCACTGATAATAAAGCATCCGAAACCCGTCTGATGGGTTCGGAAAGACTCGTTGGCAATGTCGTTTGCAACGAGGGCGGTGAGAAACTGGGTAACATTAAAGAAATCATGCTGGATACAGCTTCCGGTAATGCGTGTTATGCGGTGTTGTCTTTTGGTGGTGTCTTGGGAATAGGAAGCAAGCTGTTTGCGGTACCTTGGTACCGATTGAAGTTTGATTCAGGCAAAAAACACTTTGTGCTGGACGTGGATAAGGATCGCCTCAAAAATGCGCCGGGGTTTGATAAGAACCACTGGCCGGATACGGCAGACAAATCCTGGGATAATCAAATGCACTCTTACTATGCCGCAGCGAAGTAATACTATCAGAAACATGACTATTTATGCGAAGGCGGGAGTCACATAATTCTCTGAAAGCCTTTATCCATGATGCTTTAAATTTTCACATTTTGAAATTTACCCGCTTTTTTACCCGTTTTTAGAAAAGTACCCCTTTTTTTACACTTCCTCACACTTTGTGGAAAAAACTTTATTTTTGCTGTTTTTGGCCTGTTTTTTCTCTGCTTTTTTGCACATTCGCAATAAAAAAGCCTAGGTATTAAGACCCCTAGGCTCTCAAAAATAACCACTCTAGTGCAATCCTACGCCGCCGATTTCTGACCGGCTTCAAGACACAGTTTAGACGGTTTAACTAAACAGTTGAGTAGTTGAGCTAATATATGCAATGAAAAAAGTTTAGGACTTTTATTTTTCGCCACACTAGAATTTTCACGAGGGCAGAATTACCCCCGCCGCCAATATCTCTGGAAGTACCTTTTTTGCATTCTTCATTGAACCTCGCTTTTCCTGTTTTCATTTCTGATCTCAGATCATTTTTCCCGGCTTTTCTTCAGTAAATTTCACTAGTTTAGTGTATTTCTTTCGGCACTTTTCAGCACTTTGCCGTGTTTCTTTTCGCACTTTCACACACTTTGTGAATCATTGTTTGTTCTGCTTCACTGAATCCCGCTCTTTTGGATTATCTCCAACACTGCGAACGGATCATATTTATACTTCGGTATCAGCAATTCACAGGTTCCAGCGTTGCGTATTGCTAACGTTAAAATAACGTCGTGTCTGTTGCTCTCGGTATCGGTCACGAATGCCCGCTGAGTCTCTGGCCGTTCTTCCAGCATCTTCAAAACCTTTTCCCGCCGCTGTTCGCGTTTCAGTTCTGCAATGATCGCCGGTTTGTGTTTGCGTAACCGTTCAATCAGTTCGTTGGTTATTTTTTCAGGCGGTTCAAGCTCTAAAAAATTACCATCAGTTTTGATGGTCACTCCGTTTGCCTGCAAGTCTTTTATAATCTCTAATATTTCCATGATTTTTTCTCACAAAAAAAGTGGCGAAAAAAGCAGCACTTTCGACACATCCAACACGGGCGCGGGTTCCAGTCCGGTATTTGCTACACCCACCCAGCACTTGAACCCAGCACCCAACACTAAACTATGACCGATTCGTGTCTTTTGTGGAATTTCTGTTCGTCTTCCAATCTAAGCCTAAGGCCATTAATCCCACTGCCAGAATTGCGCCGTGACTCGTTGACGCTAAAACCAAGCGTTACGCACGTCTGAATCAACAGCTCCTTAAACCGGCGGCTGGATAGCGCTGTTTTGTGCGCTCGCTGACACCACTGACGAAAATTCGCATACAGCCACCTATCGCTATTTTCAAAGGTCGTTTCACGGCCAGATTCTTGAATCTTGCGCTCATCGCCTATCTGCGTCCATGCTGCGTTATCCGGTATGCAGCATTCAGTTACCCAGTCCGCTATCGGGTTGCTGGCCGTCATAGCGTCAAGGTCTGCGCTGCGAATGCGTTCCGGTGGGTTTCGGATGGTTTGGGATATTTCAGCCTGAGATAATTTAAGCAACCAATTCACAAGGCCGGGTAGCTCCGCATGTAAAACCGTTTCTTCGCCACCTTGCCATTGCCATATCTGCTTTTCCTCGTTGGTGGCTCTGCGGTCAAAAATGACTGTAATGCGCCGCCGATCTAGTCCGCTGGTGTGGTCGGTAACCTGTAGCGATTCGTTGGATGCCATAACCACCAAACCTTGAAATACAAAACTGCCTGCTTGCTGCTGGTGTTTGCGCTCTAGCCGTATGTCATCTTGGCCGGTTATTGCCTTTAACACGTTAATAGAACCGCCGTATTTATCAGAGTCAGAAATAACGGCTAGGCGTTTGTTATAAAGCATTGCGGCTTCAAACCTGTTTTGTTCCAATTGATCCAGGCTTGTAATTGCGGTATTCGTTTTGCCGATTAATGCCGTGAGCAATCGCATAAACGTACCCTTGCCGGTTCCGCCGCTGCCTTTCAGATGCAGAAACTTTTGCAGATCATTCCGGCCATGCAACACCGCCGCCATCCATGCGCGAAGATACTCGACAGTTTCGCTGTCGTTATCCACAGCCAGCTTTAACCATGCTTTGATGTTCGGACAATCCGCGCCCGGTTTATATTCGTGGGGTAAGCACCAAGTTTGCGCGTTATCTGGCGTTATCGGTTCAAGCCGTTCTGTCTTCAGGCAAAGCAGGCCGTTAAGAAAAGGCAATTTTGCGGCATCGTTCCTTGGCAGTGGCAGCATACTGCCGTCCGTCAGAAGCGACTTAATTCCATTTTTAAAAGCTGGTTTAAATCCAAGATCGCCTGCGCCAGCATAAAGCATTTCAACCAACACGTTATCAATTGATGAGTTCTCTGGCATCCAATGGCTACCGGTAAATTGGTGCCACATTTGTGAACTGGCATCATGCGCTATGTATCCTTGCAATGCTTCCTGAAAAATCAATGCGGCTTTTGAATCAATCAATAAACGCCGCTTAGTTTCGCCCTTGGTTTCGGTTTCCTCGATAAGTGCATTTCTCTCAAGTTTTGGTGCTGGTTGGTGTTGGGTCAGTGCTGGGTCAATGCCGCTGAAACCCTTATCAGTGCTGGAAGTGTTGGAAGTGCTGCTTTTTTTAACTTTGTCTGAATAATTTCTAACTGAATGTTCATTCATAGCCTTAACTGCTGCGCTCTCTAACGATTCCATTATTGAAACCTCCGTGAATAGCTGGCCGCTTCGTTAATCCGCAAAACCGCTTGCGATAAAAACGTAACATCCGATTCCGGCAACGCTCTACCGGTCAACATCGCGCGCGCAGCCAATAGCACAACAAGAGCATCATGCTGAAGGGCGGCAAGTATCTGCCATTCGTTAAAGTAAGAACGACTTTGCAGTTCGTACCGGCTTTCACGTGAAAACAAATCAGCCGGGTTAAGATCGATTGCCGCCGTGATTTCGTGAATGGAACAGCCTGCGAAGCACTTCAAAAGTATCTGTCCTTGCCGCCCTGTACCTATCGCTAGGCTTCTGCCTTTCCGGTCATCGTGGCTTGGACAAAATGCCAGCATGCCGCCGTTGTGACGATTGATAACGCCCTTCAAACGGCTTGTGACTTCGTTCAATGCGTCATGGGTGCTATAATTCGAGTGTGAGTTTATTCCAGCCGCTACCCCCGCCGGGTGCGGCTTTTTTGTGGGTTCCTGCATGGCTCATTCCTCCGCCCGGTAATTGATCGGGTCTGCAAGCCAGCGGTGAAGCTCCGCGTTATCGTAGAACGTACAACGGATTCCCATCCGTTCGGGCTGCGGGGCTTTGCCTTCTTTGGATAACTTTCTGAATGTTTCCCTTGATACGGGTGAGTATTTGGCGATTTTTGGCCAGCGTGATTTGCCGGTTAATGGAAGTACTGCGGGTGTTGTTTGTTTTTCTTTTTGATGCATTAATAACCTCATTGATTAATGAAAAAGATTCACCAATCAGGCGGATATTTGCGTCCTAACTGCTTGCCATTTTTTGCCGTTGCTAACCAATTGTGAGCAATTGCTATTGCAATACGTACACGTATTGTTTACTATCAGCGGTAATTATAGTTACATTTTCAAATAGCAACAAACAGCATATTCAGTATTAATGATGCAAATAACCACCTCAGCGCGTCATTAAGGTAAGCAAGAACATAAGAGCATCTGTTAGTCCAGCCGTGACTTAATTCGGCACCAACCAGCTAGTGCTTAGACTCATTAGCTGGTTTCTCATTTGGTGAGCTGAGAATGACAAGTGTATACTGCTTGGGTAGTTTGTGGATAAAAATGGCGAATTTTTTATAACAGTAGTTATACGCAAGTTTGGTGTAACGCACCGTCTTGAAAAAAAAGCAATTTTTCTGAACTGTATACTTCAGATTGAGAAACTACCGGAATTTCACTAGTTTGCTTTCACGCAATTTTGAACGGTATTACTTCCGCACCAGCTCTCAGCTTATCCAAATAATCCGCCCATTCCTGCATCATGCGTGCCCGTGGCTCCAAGTAAAGCGCATGGTTGTATGCCGCGCTCACTGCATCGCGTTGAGTGTGTGCAAGCTGCAATTCGATATGATCATGATTGAATCCTTGTTCGTGAAGGATCGTTGACGCTATCCCCCTGAAGCCGTGCCCGGTCATACGGCTGTGATACCCCATGCGGTATAGTGCGTAAATAATGGTGTTGTTGCTCATGGTCTTGCCGTCTCTGCGTTCGCTCGGAAACAGCAAAACATCATCAGCCGCCAGTTTGCGGATTTCTTCCAGTACTGCTATTGCCTGTTGACTCAGTGGCACGATGTGCGGTGTTTTCATCTTCATGCGCTCCGCCGGTATACGCCATTCTCTTTTGGTCAGGTCGATTTCGTCCCATTGCGCACCAATCAATTCACCTGTTCTAACGAACGTTAAGGCTATCAATTGCATTGCTAGGCGGGTGAGGGGTTGCCCGTCGTAACCATCGATTTTGCGCAATAATTCGGGCAATTCTTTTTCACTCAGGCGGGCGTGATTGGTTTTCTTGGTAGGTTTCAATACATCGGAAGGTTTTATATCTGCCGCTGGGTTTCGTTCCGCCATGCCATGCGCCACGGCATAGCGCATAACCTGTCCGCATTGGGTCAATACTCGCTTGGCTATATCTAGCGCACCGCGTGATTCAACCTTGCGGATCATCGTTATTAATTGCGCGGCTGTGATGTCATTAACCGGTTTTGCGCCGATAGCCGGGAATATATCCGCTTCCATGCGCCGGATCGTGTAGCCTGCATGGCGCTCTGTCTTGTCATGCTTCCAATGATTCCACCATTGACGTGCTACGGATTCAAAGCTGTTTTCCGCTGCAATGGCTGCCTGTCGTTTCTGTTCTTTGCGGCTTTCTGAAGGGTCGATACCTTGTGCCAGCAATTGCTTGAAGCGGGTGTGTTCCAGTCTTGCGGCTGCTAGCGACACAGTGGGATAGAAGCCAAGGGAAAGCATATTTTCTTTATCGTGAAAGTAATAACGCATTCGCCATTCTTTCTGGCCGTTAGGTTGCACAAACAAAACAAGCCCTTTGCCATCGGTTAAGTTAAAGCGTTTGTCCTTTGGCTTTGCTGCCTTGATGATTGAATCGGTGAGTTTCACGTAACCCCCTGAATACCGAAAAACAAAACAAAAAACGGGTAACAAAAATACGGGTAAATTCTTACTCGCTTTTTTACCCGCTTTTCGATAATGTTACCCGCTTTACTCAGGGTTGCCAAGGATTGGCTATATTATCTTGAGATTGTTTATTTATAAGGGTTTTGTTGGTGTTGCTGGGCAACGTTTGGAACATCTTTGGCGGAGAAGGCGGGATTCGAACCCGCGGTACGGTTTGAGCCGTACACACGCTTTCCAGGCGTGCACCTTCAGCCGCTCGGTCACTTCTCCAGGTAATTCCGGCAAGGGGGCAAAGAATAAACCAGTTCCCCGTTTCGGGCAAATTTGTTTTGCGGATTGACGTTAATTTTAGCTCAAAAATTTCCATGACGAGAAGGTGGCGGCTTGTCCGGCAAGCGTGCCATCCGGTTTATGGATATTCCAGATGAGAATCCGCTCGGCCAGAAAACGTTTGCCGGTGCTGGATATCCTGATACCGCTGTAATCAGCATGATAGCCCTGGGTTTTTACCTGTTCCAGCATGCGCGCGCGTTCTTCCCGTTTGGCCGGTTCCGCCGTCAGGCGGGAAGGGGTGCGCGTAAATTGCTGCCAGTCCATCATCCATAAATTGAGCGCTGTGCGATTGCCGTAATTTAATACCGGATCATCTTCCGTGCCGTGCGATGCCACCACAAATGCGCTGTCGAATAGCCGTCCCGCTTGTTCCAGCGGTGTGCCAGTCCGTTCAATCAATTCCTGTTTGACCCAGTGCGCGTAGCTGTCGAGTAAATACTGACACCATTGCACCATGTCCGGATGTGTCCAGTCGGTTTGCATCGTCTGTTATGAAATAATGCGTGTCATGCGATAGAGCCTGAGAGTGTAGCGAGGCTTATAGCGATTAACAACTGCCATTCCCGGTTATTTTGGCAAGATTGGCGGATCGGTATCAAAGACCTGAATATCCTTGTGCAATTCTGTAATAGACGAAGCGCAGCGGTTTACCTTCGCGCATGACAACCAGGCTATGGACGGGGCCGGGTTGGTCGAGATGCTTGGAAATATCATTGCCGGCACGGCCGTGCTCCAGATGATGCCGCGCCATGCTGACCAGGATAATCGGCCGGGTGACGGGTGGTTCCGATGGGTGCCAGACTTCATACATGGCACCGCTATCGCCAAACATATTGCGCGCGCGGATATCCATCCGCTCACCGTGCTGATTGTAAAATGCCAGCGCACTGGCAACGGACCATTTGCTCATGCCGACGACCAAGGGTTTCTGTCCAGTTTGTTGCTGCACATCTTCCGCAATTTTCTCGATCTCAATGGTCGCTTCGCGCCAATAGTAGCGATTCATCAACTCAGGATATGGAATCCCCGGAATCCCCACTACCACATAGTGCATTATCAATGCGTACACCGCTATGGAAAGAGCGATGGTCGGCTTCCATGCGGCCTGGATACGGCTTTCGAAGCTGCGCGGACTGAAATTCTGTCCCATCATCCAGGCCATGGTTGGGATGATGGCAAGCCATAACGGCGCGGTCCAATGAAAACGCAACGAGTCGAGGCTGCTGAGTACCAGGAATATCGCCAGCGGTACTCCTGTGAATAGACAAACAAACAGCATGCGTCTGTGCGCAAAATCCCCTGTGCCGTGCTTGTGCCCGGGCAGCAACGCCAATAGCGCGGCGATCAAACCCGTCGGGGTGAGCAATACCAGCAAGTTGACGAGCAGTAAATGAACCGAAAATTGATCGCCCCCGTCACCGACACCGCGGATGCGCGATGACTGAAACATGATCGAAGACCAGTGGTGCTCCAAGTTCCAGATAATAACCGGAGAAAACAACAGCAGCGCCAGCAATGCGGCAAGGTACGGATGGGGACGGAACAACCAGCGGCGCGCAACCGGGTCGATGAGCACAAATAATAATGCGGCAGCGCCGAGCAGCCCAAGCGTATATTTGGATAAAATGCCGAGACCGAAAGCGATTCCCATGCCGAGCCAGGCTGAACTGCGGTTTGCGATCAAGGCGCGTTCCATGTAATACAGTGTGGCTGCCCAGGCGGCAATTACCGGAGCGTCCGTAGTCATGAGGAAGCCGGTAGCGAAGGTAAATGGAAGGACCGCCAACAGCAGTACCGTGCGTATACCGGTGGATTTGTCGTACAGGTTTTTGGCTAAAGCATAAAGAAAACCCATCGTGATCAAGCCACAGATGAATGCTCCGATCCTGACACCGAATTCATTATCGCCGGCAATTGCGGTGCCCAGCCAGATCAGCCACGCCACCATGGGCGGATGATCGTAAAAACTTAAATCCATATGCTGGGTATAGTTCCAGTAATAGGCTTCGTCGGGAATCAGTTGCGTTTCGCCAAGATAAATCAAACGGAATAATATAATGAACGGTACGATGCCGAGCGCGGCCACGCGCCAGCGCGTATCGGCAGTAGGGCGGTTGTCTTGTGCCGGAAATATGTAGAAGACCGATCCCAGATAGCAGATGATTGCGCTAGTGACCGTGGCGGTGAGAATGGCCCATAGCGGTGCTACCTGCCAGGTATTGACAAGTAAGGACAGCAAACCGCCGCGCGACAGCAATGCAATGCTGCCGACCGCAGCGATACGGCCGATGCGGGACCACTGCAGTGAGTTGGTCTGCTGGGAGCGGAACAATCCGCCGGAATTAAAAGCGAGAAATACCGCCGCTGCGGCAAGAAAACTCCCGATATGAGCCGCTGCCAGCGCCGCACCATTGCTTTTCAGGATCTGGAACAACCCGATATCGATCAGCGCGCAGAGCAGTCCAGTCAAAATAACACGCCCGGCGTTGTGAATCGTGGCGCCGCCGGAAAGCGCAAGCAAGCGTTGCAGATAGGCCCATTGGTGGTGAAAGGACAACTTTGAAGTGCCGCGTGTCCGGTCACGAAAACAGATGGGCACTTCCACCACTTTCAGCGTGCCTTGTCCGGCCATCAACAATTCGAGCAGGATTTTATAGCCGTGCGCCTTCCCGGAAATGGTCGACGTCAGCTCGCGGCGGAATGCAAAAAAGCCCGAAGTGGCATCGTTGACATCGCACAGCGGGCGCGCTAGCGAGCCGCCGATGCGCGATAGCCACTGCCGGTGCAACGGCCAGCCTTCGGTGCGGCCGCCCGGAACATAGCGGCTGCCGATGGAGACATCGTGACTGCCATTCAGCACGGGTGCCACGACGGCGGAAAGCTGTTCGGGCGGATGGCTCAGATCGGCATCCATGACCACAATGACATCGCTCTGTGCCTGCGCGGCGCCAGCCAGAATCGATGCCGTCAAGTCCGGTTTCTCAGTGCGCTCAATGAGCCGCACCGGCGCTTTTTGCTCCCACGCCCGTACTTTTTCCGGGGTGCCGTCCTTTGAACCATCGTCGACAAAAATAACTTCGAAGCTGTCCGGCGGGAGATTTAGTGCAAACAAGCTGGTTAATAAGGGATCGATATTATCGGCTTCGTTGAGTGTCGGTATTACTACGGAAAATTGTGTCAAGGGGATCTCGGCTCTGAAAGTGGAATGGTTAATTTTAAAAATAAGGGGTTTGCTTATGGAAAATTAAGACGCTTCATGCGTTTCATTCACAATTAATTCGTTATTGTTATTATATTATTGTGCATTATGTCTTGCCGTTATTTAAATTAACGAATTGAAAAAGCTCGGTTGTTTTGAGATTGGTGAATGAGGCACGATCTGAATCGGATGGTCCGGTGCGATGAAATTGCCGCCAGTATAAATAGGAATATAGTGAATGGCTATTGATTTGGGCTTTGACGGAACCGCCTGGGATTGTAGCGGCGCAAGATGGATTTTTACCCCATTGTCAGTTTTCACAGCTTGCAATGGGCGCGCAATCGAGAGGGGCGCAGATCAGGGAGTAGTCCGCCAAGTTTGCGGACGGGCCGCTAAGGCGCAACCGGTAAATCAGCTTCTGAGCGCCGGTAGCGGGTCGTCTTTCGGCACGAAATTGAGTGCAATGCCGTTGTTGCACCAGCGTTCGCCGCGCGGCGGCGGGCCGTCTTTGAACACATGGCCTTGGTGCCCGCCGCAGCGTGCGCAGTGGTATTCGGTACGCGGTTTGATCAGTTTGAAATCGAGCCGGGTGGCGATGTGTCCGGCAATCGGCTGGGTGAAACTGGGCCAGCCGGTCCAGCTTTCATATTTATGCGCGCTGTCAAACAGCGGCAGATAGCAGGCGGCGCAAATGAATGTGCCCGCGCGATCCTCGTACACCAGATTGCTCGATTCCGGGCGCTCGGTGGCTTCTTCAAACAAGATTTGATAGGCTCTGGGTGAAAGCAGCTTGCGCCATTCTTCATGCGGTTTATTAAGCGGCGTTACCTGGCTGGCCGCTTCACCAACCGCCGCCGTGCGCAAACAGGCGGGAACCAGCGGAATCACGGCGGCTGCGGCCAGCGCTTGTAACACAGTGCGTCGTTTCATAAAATCTTCTCCAAAGCAGCAAAAGCGCGTGTGAATTGATTTTCTGGGATTTTTTCAGTGCCGCCGATTCGATTGCGCTAATTAACCGCGAGATCCATCCAATAACACCGCCGGGTCATGCGCGGATTGCTGAATCACGATCACTTTATGGCGCGATTTATCGCCCTGTTTCAAGATCACGCGGGAAAGCGGCACATCAAAACGTTCGGCGAGAAATTTCAGCAAGGCGGTATTCGCTTTGCCTTCCACCGGCGGCGCGGCAAGTTTTATTTTTAGCGCATCGCCATGCAAACCGGCCGCTGCGGTATTTTTTGCACCCGGCTGAATGTGCAGCGTCAGCACCAGATTATCCGCATCATCGTACCGGTACCATCCCATGACGGTCGGTTAAAAGAGCATCGCGACGATTTCCTTATTCACGCCGGCCACGACCATCAATAACACTTGAATCAGGATCAGCACGAACAAGGGAGACAAGTCGACATTGGCGACCGGTGGTATGCGTTTGCGGAAAACGGCCAGGAACGGACGGGTAAAACTGTCCAGCAGCGGTGCCAGCGGACTGTGCGGGTTAACCCACGACAAAACGGCTTGCATGATAATCATCATCAACACGATATAGAGCGTGGTTTTAATGATCTCAACAATGCCCAGCAATCCCATCACGCCCAATGAGGTGACGATATTGATCTCGAAATCATACCCTTGCACCATGTACATGCTGGCTATGATGATGCATTCCAGCAACCACGCCAGCACCAGTGTCGATAGATCGATCCCCGCCCAGCCGGGAATGAACCGGCGTGCCGGGCGGACAATAAAATCGGTGACCGCGATCAGAAACTGCGAGACCGAATTGTAGAAAGGAACGCGCAATAATTGAAAATAGAAACGCAATAACAACGCTAAGGAAAACAACCCCAGAATAGTATCAACAAGAAAAATCAGGATTTGATTGGACATAACAATTTTCCAGAAAAACTATAATCGATAATTAAGAAATCGCTAATGAGTTATCGCGAACATTATATTTTGCCGAACTCGTCACTTAATTCCCGTGAGCGTTTATTCGCAGCATGAATGGCAGTGATGATCTTACACTTAATATCATTTTTTTCCATAGTTTGTATCGCCTGCTCGGTGGTGCCGCCTTTGGAGGTCACCCGGGCGCGCAATACGGCCGCATCTTCCTCGCTCGAGCCGGCCAGTTTGCTGGCGCCTGCGAATGTCTGCAAGCTGAGTTGTCTTGCTTGAGCCGCAGACAGACCTAGTTCCATCGCTGCTTGTTGCATCGCTTCAATGAAGTAGAACACATAAGCGGGACCGCTGCCGGAAATCGCCGTGACGGCGTGCAGCATCTCTTCGTCATCCACCCACAGGGTCGAGCCCACCGCCGCGAGGATCGATTCAGCGCTCGTTCTATCGCGCGCGTCCACGCTGGGCGGGGCATATAGACCGGTGACACCGGAACGCACCAGCGAAGGCGTATTGGGCATGGCGCGCACAACGCGCTGATACCCGCCCAGCCAGCGCATGATGTCGGTGGCGCGAATTCCGGCGGCAATCGATATCGCCAGTTGATTCTTTAATAACGGTGCGAGTTTCTGCGTCAATTCAAACAATTGCTGCGGTTTTACCGACAACAGAATGACATCGCTGGCTGCAATGCCCTCGGCGAGATCGGCTACCGCCGTGATGCCGAATGTTTGCTGCAATTTATCGCGGCTATCGGCATTAATTTCCACCACACTGAGTTGCCGGGCCGCATACCCTTGCTGCAACAATCCGCTGATTAAGGCGGAAGCCATATTACCGCCGCCGATGAACGAAATATTCATAGTCATTTTCTCGCTACGTTGATTGAACTGAGATCAGTGCTGGCAAGCCGGACAATAAAAACTGGCGCGTTGACCTTGTCTGATGTATTGAATAATACCCTCACATTGTTTGCAGCGCTGGCCTTCACGCCCATAAACCCAATAGTGCTGCTGGAAGTAGCCGGGAGTTCCGTCGCTGTTCACAAAATCGCGCAAACTGCTGCCACCCGCTTCGATAGCCTGCTGCAAAGTTTGTTTAACCGCCTGTACCAATCGCTCATACCGGGTCATGCCAATTCTGCCAGCGGCAATTTTGGGATTGATTCCGGCCAGAAACAAGGCTTCGTTCGCATAAATATTGCCGACGCCAACCACCATGTGATGATTCATCAGTGTTTGCTTGATGCTGACACGGCTGCCTCTGGTTTTCGCGAATAACCGCGCGGCATCGAAATCCGCCGTTAACGGTTCCGGGCCGAGATTCTGTAAAAGTGGGTGCTGTAAAACATCCCCGATTTGCCATAGCACCGCACCAAAACGGCGCGGATCGCGCAACCTTAAGACCGTGCGATCCCGCAGAATCAAGTCAAAATGATCATGCTTGCCCGGCGGAAGCTCAGTGTTTTGCGTTGGTGGCAGAATACGCAAGCTTCCCGACATTCCCAAATGCATGATCAGCGTTCCCGCACCGCAATCCAGCAACAGATATTTGGCGCGCCGGGTTACGGTTCGAATCGTCAGGCCTGCCAGTAATGACGGTAACTCATCCGGTACCGGCCAGCGTAACCGGGGATTGCGGACAATGACTTGCGCAATGGTTTGTCCCACGATATGCGGTGCAATGCCGCGCCGCGTTGTTTCGACTTCCGGTAATTCCGGCAT
This sequence comes from Nitrosomonas oligotropha, assembly GCF_009833085.1. Classification (GTDB taxonomy): domain Bacteria; phylum Pseudomonadota; class Gammaproteobacteria; order Burkholderiales; family Nitrosomonadaceae; genus Nitrosomonas; species Nitrosomonas oligotropha. Next base: position 91,367 of record NZ_QRBZ01000008.1, read on the forward strand.
CAGCGCTCAGTCTCAGCCTGCAAAAGAGTGGCCGGATCGAGTAAATGCCGGCCGGTATCCAGCGGAAACCGGTAACCGGTTTCCTCACCGGATCGCACTAAAATAATCGAAACGGCATTGTGCAATATTTTCAGATCGATTTGCCGTCCATCCTGCAAACCGATTTTCACCATGCCGCTTTCAACAAAATCAGATCCCAACTGCGCCACCACTATCAATTCCGCGGCGCTGGCCGTTTGCCACAATTGAATCCAATCTTTTAATGCAGCGTCGGTGACGGCTTGGTCCGGTCGTTGCAATGTCACGCGCCAATGGGGATGGTGAAATTCCGCTGCGAAATGCGGCGATTCAAATTTGACCGGAATTTCGCCGGACGCCAATAGCTTGGAATCGATCAAATCGTTCACGCTACCCGGCAAGGCCAGTGCATAACGCGGCGCAATCAGATACACATGATCACCGGCCGCGACATATTGCTGATTGGTGGTAGGTGCAAATCCGCCAAAGCCAAACTGTGAATCGTCAACGGTTAACAGCACATTCGGCCGCTCCAGGCCAAACCGTCCTAAATCAGTCAACGGAAAGCGTTGCTGACTCTTGGCCTGGAGAATTTCCAGAATTTTCCTGATCTTTTCTTCGTTAGCCCGGGCGTGCAGGGGCGTTGTCAGATACCAATGATCGTTCAGCCGCTTGAGTGTGATTTCCAGCTGCGGCCTGACGATACGCATACTCTGCACGGTTTCGGTGGAATTGCTGGCGATTGGATATTCCGGATTACCCTGGGATTGCGGTTTGAAATAAAGAAACAACAGCAAGCTGCCAATCGTGGCAACCATAATGAGATTCAGCCGTGCATGATGCGTCATGGTCATATTTTTCTCCGGCGCCACCAAATGACGCCCCCGCACGTCAGGAACAGCAGGGGCAATACCACTAAAAAAACCAACGCGATCAGTGTCAGTTCAAATTCACTCAAGACCAGACTGCTATCCAGCGTTGCGCGCGGTTGAATCACGATCAGTTCTTCATCGCCGGTCAACCAGTTGATCAGGTTAATGCCGAAATCCAGATTACTGCCGTTGCCCAGATAAGTATTGGCAAGAAAATGCCCGCTGCCGACTACGGCAATGCGTTGCTCGCGGTCCTGGATAGTGCGCGTCAAGGCCACGGCAATACTGACCGGTCCCGGTATATCGGCATCCTGGTCAAACCGGATTTCTCCATTCGGATCGCCGGTTTCCACCCAACCTTGCGGCGCCGCTTCAACCAACGCAACACCGCTCCAATCGTCGTTCTCATCCATCTCGATCTGACGCGCGAAAGGAAAGACGGTGATGTAATTAAAATCATTGGTAATGACATGCGGCCCGTAAATCGCGCCCAAGGCGAAGGTGATCGGCGCTTTGAGTTCCACCGCCTGGGGATCGGCGACGACACCCGGGGTCAGCGACAAGCGCAATTTTTCCGTCAGCGGCAATAATCCGCGCAACGATTCCTGATCGACCAGCCAGAGCAAATTGCCGCCACGGTCGATATAATCCAGCAGTTTTTGTACTTCTCCCGGCAACAAGTCGGTTTGAGGTGACGCAATGAGCAGCATGCTCGCAGTGGCCGGGATATCGCGTTCAATGGTCAGATTGAGTGGTTGGCTGTTAAAACCGTTGGTGCGCAAGTGCTTGCCGAATTCGCCGAGATCGTAATTGGCATTACCGTCCAGCTTGCGCTCACCATGCCCGCTGAGCGCCACAATCAGCTTATCCTCCGCGCGCGCCAGCCGCATCAATGCATTGGAAAATGTTTGCTCGTTGACGGTGAGCAAGTGTTCAGCGCGCTGATTGAATCGAACGATCATTTCACCATTGACCTGCACATCGGCTTCCTGCGCTAACAATGGCTGTTCCACCGGGTCGATGAACAGCAGCGATAGATCCGGCTTAATGCGCTGATACATCGCGATAAAATCGGTAATGATGCGGCGGATGTCGCCCAGTTGCGCATCTTGCTCAGTGGCATACGCGGTTACCTCGACCGGTCCGTGCAATTTTTGCAGGATCTCCACGCTGGCTTCACTCAGACTATTACGCCCGTTCTGGCTGATATCCCATTGCTGCCGGGTCTGCTGGGCCAGATATCCAAGCAAGAAAACCAATAGCAACAGCAGAATGACAAACAGGCCATGGTGTATCCGGTTTCGCCGCTGCAATTTTTTATCCAGATCAACCATGCAGCCGCTCTCCATCCAGACGGCGGATCGTCAACACCAGAAAGGTAACGGTGAACAAAATGAAATAGGCGGTGCTCAAGGTGTCGATCAGTCCTTGATTAAAATGGCCGAAATGTTTCAGCAACGAGAAATAGTGCAGCCAGCTTTGTGTTGCGCTCGCCGCCAGATCGACCAGCCACAATCCTAGCAACACACCCAGAGTACCTGCCGCGGCAATCGCCGGTTGTGCGGTCAGGCTGGAAATATACAGCCCAAGCGCGGAAGAGCAGGCAACAGTCAGCAGCAATCCTATCGTGTTACTGAGCAACAATCCGAAGTCCATCACGCCGCCGGTGCGCAATGAAACGCATAAGGCGATAATCAGACCGGTGATCGCGGAAAAAAACACCATTAAGCCGAAAAACTTACCCAACACGATATCCGTCATCGAAACCGGCGCGGAAATCAAGAGTGTCAAGGTGCGGTTGCGGCGTTCCTCGGCGATGAGACGCATCGATAGTAATGGCGTAATCATCAGTAAAACAATCGCGGCCACCGCAAAGACGGGCGTCACGATAATCTCGGTAACGCCGGGAGGATTGGCGATTTGCATCAACTGCGGCTGAATTTCCAGAAACGCATCCAGCCGTACCAGAAAAACCCACGCCAGCACGAGCTGAACCAACGCCAGCAATAGCCAAGCCAGCGGCGAAATGAATAGCATGTGCAGTTCTTTACGGATAATGGTCGCAATCATCTTCAAATTTGGCTCGTGCAATTATTGCGTAAGTTGTGTGAATACTGCTTCCAGACTGGTATTTTGCTGGCGCAAATCGATCATCGGCTGATCGAATACAATGCCGCCTTGGTGCATGATTTGCACCCGGTCACAGACATTTTCAACTTCCGGCAAAATATGAGTCGATAAAATAACACTGCTGGCTGTTCCCAATTCGCGGATCAATTGGCGGATTTCGCGCATCTGATTGGGATCAAGACCCACAGTCGGTTCATCCAGGATGATGACATCGGGGTTGTGAATGATCGCTTGCGCGATGCCGACACGTTGCTGATAACCCTTCGATAAGGTGCCGATCAAATGCTTGCTCCGCTGTTCCAAACCGCAGCGTTGCTTCACATTTTCCAGCGCCGCCGTGAGCGCTTCCTTCGGGACTCGATGCAGCCGGGCGGCCAGCAGCAAATATTCATCCACCGTCATATCGAAATAAAGCGGTGGAATCTCCGGTAAAAAACCCACATGGGCTTTGGCTTCCTGCGGTTTATCCAGTAGATCGATGCCGCAAATTTCGACACCGCCGCTACTGGGTGCAAGATTACCCGTCAACATGCGCAATGTTGTCGATTTACCCGCACCATTGGGTCCAAGCAATCCCAGCACCTCGCCACGCCGCAATTGCAGGTTGAATTGATGAACTGCAACAACTTCACCATAGCGGCGCGTTAAATTTTGCGCTGACAAAGTTAGAGCTGCTGTTTCATCGGGCATATGGCGCTGTTTTTAGAATTGATTGAAAGGGTTCATGAAAATCTTCCCCGCATATCATACCGATGTGAAATTTCACCATCCTGGCGGCCGGACAGTATACGTGTGATAGATCAATAATTCACCGGCTTTAACGTGATGCCATCAGCGGCGCCTTATGGACGGGGATAGTTTGTGATTTGTTATATCGTTAATTTTTTATCAAAAAATGCCCTGTTATTGATCGCTTATCAAAGTTAAGCCATTAATTTCATTGCAACTTGGTTGGTGATATCAATTTGTTGCAATTTTACAACATATTGATTTGATAAAACAAACAAACAAACTGATAATTGCGCAATCAAAAGCATGAAGTAGTAGAATGCTAGAAAGTTTTCAAGTGCAGAATAGTTTTTTGCATATCAATATTAAAACCCGTAGTTTTCATTAAAAAGGACAACAGCATGAAGAAAATATCAGCTAAAAATACTCTCATGGGAATGATTCTTATACCAGTAATGTTTTCTGGTGCTGTTTTGGCACAAGAAACAGTTATTGATAAAGATAAAACTGTAAAAAAACCGGAAGCTTACGGTGTTGATGATCGTGGTGTAGTGGCAAGAAATACAACCGGTCTGTGCTGGCAAACCGGTTACTGGACACCGGCAATGGCGATTCCAGAATGTGATCCGGATCTGGCTAAAAAATCCGAAGCTGCTACGCCTGTAGCCGCAGCGCCTGCAGCCGCCGCAGCTGCTAAAACCGCACCGGAAAAAATTACATTCTCTGCCGATGCATTATTTGATTTTGATAGCGCCAAGCTGAAACCGAACGGTATTCAGTCTTTGAATGAATTTGTGACCGGCATAAAAGGTGTCAAGTACGATCTTATTATCGCTGTAGGTTATGCTGACCGCATCGGTTCCGATGAATACAACAAAAACCTGTCGGTACGCCGTGCTGAATCGGTCAAAGCTCATCTGGTTTCAAGAGGCATTGAACCAAGCCGTGTTTTTGTTGATGGCAAAGGTGAAGCTAATCCTGTGACAGGCAATAGCTGCGTAGGCGACAAAAAAACCAAAGCGTTGATCGAATGCTTGGCACCTGATCGCCGCGTTGAAATCGAAGTAGCCGGTACCCGATAAGCGAAACCGGTTCACTATTTTTATGCATAAAGCCCTGCCCTTAAGAGCAGGGCTTTTTTCTTTCTACATACTCGAAACGCATGAATGGTTTGCAGCAAATCGATACGCTGATTGAGGCGAAATGGATTATTCCCATTGAGCCTGCTGAAGTTGTACTGAATCAACATGCCATCGCCATCGATAAAGAAATCATCCGGGATATTCTGCCGGTATCCGAAGCCAATCTGCGTTACCAAGCCAAACAAACAATCACCCTAAGCAATCATGCGCTGATTCCGGGATTGATCAATCTGCACACCCATGCGGCCATGACACTGATGCGTGGACTTGCGGATGACATACCTTTGATGGCATGGCTCAATCGGCACATTTGGCCGACAGAAAATCAGCACGTTAATGCTCAGTTCGTATTGGATGGCACACAACTCGCGTGCGCCGAGATGATCAGGGGCGGTGTTACCTGTTTCAACGACATGTACTTTTTTCCGAAATCCTGCGCGGAAGCCGCTATCGGCTCCGGCATGCGCGCTGCCATCGGCATGGTCGTGATCGACTTTCCCACTGCCTACGCCAGCGACGCCGATGATTACTTGGCTAAGGGCCTGGATTTGCGCGACCAATATCAGCATCCGCTGCTGTCCTTCTGTTTTGCGCCGCACGCTCCTTATACCGTCAGCGACAAAACCTTCCGCAACATTCTGACTTATGCGGAACAGCTCGATACCCCGATACACACGCATTTGCACGAAACGCAGGATGAAATCCGCATCAGTATGGAATCCACCGGCATGCGGCCGATTGAACGCTTGCAGCAATTGGGGCTGCTCGGTCCGAATTTAATTGCAGTGCACATGACGCATCTGACCGATCATGAAATAAAACTCGTGCATCAATACGGTTGCAGCATCGCACATTGCCCTTCGTCCAACATGAAGCTCGCCAGCGGACTCGCGCCGATTGCGCCTGTATTGAATCAAGGTATCAATGTCGGTCTCGGCACCGATGGCGCAGCCAGTAATAATCGTCTCGATATGTTCGAGGAAATGCGCCTGGCAGCGCTGCTGGCAAAAGCGACCAGCGGACGGGCCGATGCCTTGCCCGCGCATCACGCTTTGAAAATGGCGACCTTGAATGGCGCCAATGCCTTGGGATTGGGGGAAATAACCGGCTCATTAACCCGTGGAAAAGCGGCTGATATTACCGCGGTCGACTTCTCTGGCCTCAATCTCGCGCCTTGTTACGACCCGGCTTCCCATTTAGTCTACACGGCAAGCCGTGAACAAGTGAGTCATGTGTGGGTAAATGGTAGAATGCTGCTCCACGATAAAGAACTGATGACGCTCAACCCGGTTGAGCTGCAATACCGCACCGCATACTGGCAAGAGCGTATCGCGGCCACATCAAAAAATTAGCTACAAAGGAACGCATATGGAAAATGACGGCATCAATGCTGATCCGCTGGAACTGGAAAAATTCAGCCAACTCGCGCACCGCTGGTGGGATCCCAACAGCGAATTCAAGCCGTTGCATGAAATCAATCCGCTACGCCTTAACTACATCAATGATCTGGTTGGCGGGTTAACCGGAAAAACCGTGCTGGATGTCGGTTGCGGCGGCGGCATTTTATCGGAAGGCATGGCATCGATGGGCGCGCACGTAACCGGCATCGATCTCAGCGACAAAGCGCTCAAAGTCGCCAAACTGCACCTGCTGGAAAGCGGGCATCACGTCGACTACCGCAAGATCACCGTGGAATCGCTGGCAAAAGAACAACCGCAGCACTTTGACGTGGTGACCTGCATGGAAATGCTCGAACACGTACCCGATCCCATGAGCGTTATCCGCTCCTGCACGCAATTAGCCAAACCCGGCGGCTGGGTTTTCTTCTCGACCATCAACCGTAATCCGAAAGCCTATCTGTTCGCCATCATTGGCGCGGAATATATCCTGAAGCTATTGCCGCGCGGCACGCACGAATACTCAAAATTCATCAAACCATCCGAACTCGCGCGCATGGCGCGCAACGCCGGTTTGACGGATGAGCAGCTGATCGGCATGACATACAACCCGGTCACCAAAGTCTACGCACTGGAAGATGACACCGATGTGAACTACATCATGGCGTATCGCACCTAAACAGATTGCGTTGTCTCACTATCACCTCCAGCATTTGAACTGAATCTATGATTAAAGCCGTACTCTTCGACTTCGACGGCACCCTGGCCGATACCGCGCCGGATCTCGGCCACGCCTTGAACCGGCAACTCACCCTGCGCGGACTGCCCGGGCTGCCCATCGAAAAAATCCGCACGCAGGCCTCCGCCGGTTCGCGCGGGCTGCTGGGACTCGGCTTCAACATCAAACCGGGCGACGCAGGCTATGAATCGATGCGCGACGAATTTTTGGATTTCTATACACAACGTTTGTGTCACGATACCTGTCTATTCCCCGGTGTTGATGCGTTGCTCGACCAGCTGGAACAACGCAACTTGCCCTGGGGCATCGTCACCAACAAACCGGCGCGTTTCGCGCATCCGCTGATTGAAATGCTGGGTCTGGCGCAACGCGTCGCCTGCGTCGTCTGCGGCGATGAATTGGCGAATACCAAACCACATCCCGAACCGCTCTTGACCGCCAGCAATAAAATAAACATTTCTCCCGCGCATTGCATTTATCTCGGAGACGACATCCGCGATGTTCAAGCCAGCCTCGCAGCCGGCATGCAACCCATCGTCGCCCGCTACGGCTATCTGGGCGACGATCAGCCGCCCGAAACCTGGGGCGCCCGGCACCTGATCGATCACCCCGCCGAGCTGCTGAGCTATCTGTAAAGAAACACCCGCTATTTCTGTTAGAATACCCGGCACATAGGACTTGAACTTTTAGATTTCAGCACCATCCTATGCACTACCAAAACGAATACCGGGGACGATCTGGTTTCGACGTGGGTTGCAAAGCAGCGCAGGGCATACCGAGGATCAGATTACCTCGTAAATCCATCTGAAAACAATAGTCGCAAACGACGAAAACTACGCTTTAGCCGCTTAATCGGCTAGCCTCTGCACCGGTGGGCCTCAACGCCGGGTCTGGCAACAGACAGCAGAGTCACTAACGAGGATCGCGTTTTATAGGGTCACTTTATAAAACGTTAAACGCAAGGTGACTCGTCTGTCATCAGCCTGCCAGTTGGCGGTTGCCAGGCTAAATTAAATAATATGGCTAAGTATGTAGAACTGTCTGTAGAGGGCTTGCGGACGCGGGTTCGATTCCCGCCGTCTCCACCATTTTACCATCCAACAAGATTCAATCGCATCCTAAAAACCCGTGTAATAGCGGGTTTTTCATTGAATAATTGTCCAAAATAGTCTAACCAAGTGTATTGACATCCAGGGGCAAGTGGGGGCAACATTGGGGATAACTGAGTTGTCTCAATAAGGAGTTGCCCCAGATGCCTCTAACCGATACAGCAATTCGAAATATAAAGCCTGGCGTCAAATCCATAAAGTTATTTGACGAGCGGGGATTATATTTAGAAGTCTCTCCCAGCGGTGGAAAATGGTGGCGTCTAAAATATCGCTTCGATAATAAGGAAAAAAGAATTTCACTGGGTGTTTATCCAGATATAAGTTTGAAGGATGCTCGAGATCGTCGAGACGAAGCTCGCAAGCTACTTGCCAATGGTGTTGATCCAAGTGAAAATCGTAAAGCGATAAAATCCACAAGAATGGATCGAGCAGCAAATAGCTTTGAAGTAGTAGGACGAGAATGGTTTGCCAAATATTCGCCTACTTGGGCATCAAATCATGGCGATCGGATTATTCGTCGTTTTGAACGAGATATTTTTCCCTGGATTGGCGGCAGACCTATTGCAGAAATAACTGCTCCCGAGCTGCTTAGCGTGATTCGTCGCATTGAAAGCCGCGGTGCGCTGGAAACTGCACACAGAGCATTGAGTAATTGTGGGCAAGTTTTTCGCTATGCAGTTGCAACTGGACGCGCCGAACGTGATCCCTCTGGAGATCTGCGTGGCGCATTACCGCCAGTCAAAGGCACACACTTTGCTGCAACCACCGAACCTAAAAGAGTGGCAGAAATTTTGCGTGCGATGGATGGTTATGAAGGCACTCTTACGGTTCGCTGCGCTTTACGCCTTGCTCCACTGGTTTTCGTCCGACCTGGTGAATTGCGTAATGCTGAGTGGGCTAATATCGATTTTGAAGCCGCAGAATGGCGTTACCTTGTTACTAAGACCAATACACCTCATATTGTTCCACTTTCGCGTCAAGCTATAGAAATATTACGTGAACTGCAACCACTTACTGGGAGTAATCGCTTTGTTTTTCCAAGTGCGCGCAGTCATAATCGCCCCATGAGTGATAACGCAATTCTTGCAGCTATGCGTCGCCTTGGTATTGATAAAGAAGAAATGAGTGGGCACGGCTTTCGAGCAGTTGCACGAACTATTCTTGATGAGGTTTTGGGTGTGCGGCCTGATTTTATTGAACACCAACTAGCTCATGCGGTACGTGACCCTAATGGACGCGCTTATAATCGTACAGCTCATTTACCAGAGCGACGAAAAATGATGCAGCAATGGGCAGATTATCTTGACAAGCTAAAAGTTGGAGCAGAAATAATTCCTATACATAAAAATGCCTAATGCGCTATACAACAGATTATTACAACCAGACCAACCAGAAACCAAACAACAAATATATACCTCCAGTCAAATTAGAATATTAGTCTAGCATTGTATCCAGAATTAGTTGATCACCACAAATCGCATTGGTTAAATCTTCGAGAATTCCCCGGCAGAACCGGGGAATTACCTGTCTTAATTCTTCACTAAGTAATCTTTAGGACTTACATTTAAAGTTACAACAGAAAAAAATCACGATATAAAATCAAATTGAATTATTAAATCGTTGCGAAATTGGTATTTTGCTCTATATTTCGTGGCCTTCCTCGCTTAGGAGAAGTCAATATGGGCATCTCACCTCTACGAAGCAGCTTTGTTTTCGGATTAGCTGCGGGCTTAATGAACTGCTCGACTTTGCACATATAGCTTACAATGTTGTTGCATAAATAATTGATCGCCTCTTCGTCATGCGCGTGTATTTCACCTATTCCTAATATGCCTTTGTCCTCATATTGTTTTTTATAGGCGTTAACGTTCCAATAGTGACCCTTTCCATCTGTAATCTTATCAACCCAATATCGACCGATCTGTTCCGCCAAATAAACATCGGCATTGGCTCTGCGCTCGGATGAGAAGAAAAATAATACATGGACGTGAAGACCTTTGCTCAATCCATTTTCAATTTTCTCCACATGGCCAAGTAGACCTTTGAACAGCTTTGGCTTATGGCGCATATTCGTATGAAGATGTTTAATATCTCTAATTAGATTTTTAATGCCAATCTGAGTGTCTTTTTTATAAGATAAATCAATTCTTATTACATTTATTGGAGTTCTTGCAGCAAAAAGATTTCTGACATACTTGCAGTACTCTTTTTTATTATTTTCCCCTGCTTTCCTTGCATCAAGAACTTTCTTTCTGGTTTTGGGTTCCCGCAGCCGCAACCATAAATCTTTAAAAAAATCATTTATGAAAACTCGAGCTTGCTCACCGTTTTCTTCACCATATATCGAATAATAAAATTTAGGGTTCTGGCAGAAGTCTCTTAAAAAAGAATCACCAAGGCTAAAATTACGATCCCGACAAAGCGCTCTAAAAGTTTCGATGTGTATACTGAATACATACTCACTCGAAAGTCTGCTGACGAGATAAGCAAAACTTGGCAGAATTTTTACAAAGCCTCCCTGCCAAGAGTTTACATACTTCTGATATTCAGTATATGTTTTTCTATTTATTATCTTATCATTGCATTTTGCTACAATGGATTTTTTTATAAATTCCTGACCATTCCCTTTGGTGGCCAATGTATCCAATAAACCTTCCAATAAATAAAATAGATTAACATCCTCTCCAGTAAAATCGGATGTCCATGTGCCTGTCTCTTCATCTGGAGCTGTAAATTTCAAGAGCCCTTTAAACAGTATTGCTTTATCTTCATTACTTAGTTTTTTCATACAAACCTCTATAAGATTTAAACTTTAATAGGGCTTGGAGATTTCAATGATATTCACAATAAGAATCAATAGAAAGTATTCGTAGATTTTCTATTCTATTCTCATAATTTGATGAATAATTCATTGGATTTTCATTAAGTTTTGTCATTAAGTATGAGCTTAACAACCTGTAACCAATCGATTGGTAGTTCTTGTTCCAATAGTATGGAGCAGTAGCTTATCTTAAGTTATAACACTCTAATTAATAACATATAATGCATAATCCTCAGTTTAAGAAATCCCCAAGCGTTCCTGTGTTTCGTGTAATCAATCTCCCTTAAGATCATGATCAAAAAAATTGATGCAACGTACAGAGTTATCCACCAGCTCGATAAAGCTGGTGGAATTTTCAGCTCTAGTTTTGTCTATTTTCGCGTGCGTTTATGCGCGATGATATCCACTGCTCAATTTCAAGGAGCGGCCACGCCACTCCACCGCGAATTCCTGAAGAAAGAGGAACAGGCTTTGGAAAAGACGCATCAAAATATTTTGATTTGCTATTTATTTTTGAATAAATGCTGCTTCTGCGTAATCCCGTGATACGGACGACTTCAGGCAGTCGAATAAGAATATTATTTGTATTTTTTTCAAGCATTAGAACTTTTTTCCTTTCAGAGAAGGCCAAGAGCTTAATGGATGTACTAGACACGACAGCTCAAGAGCCAAATTATTAAATAAATTTGTTTTGAAACTACGGTATAGGGTAGTGAGATGAGAAATTTGCTAAATACAGACGCAAATTAACTACCAATTATGATTGCGCAGCTAATAGAAGCTTAATATTGCTAGTTCTTTATTAGATGGCACTTTATATGAAATCGCTAGTGATTTTTATTATCACATCGCATTTCTGTTATGAAACGTTCTTTTTGAATAATGAACGTTAAGAGAATTATTGGGGTGAGGTAAAACGTATTTTGTATTAGCGATATAAAAACCTATACGAATTATTTGAACACATTTTATTAAAGAAAAAATTTTCTGTCAATAATAATGAGGCCATTGGCATGATCAATCTGCAATCTGCTATTACTACTAAATTTAAGCCTGATTTTTAAGTCAATGCAAATCGTAGAAAACGGATTTTATTGTTTGGTTTTGAGCTGAAAATAAGAAAATTCTTTGAAAAATAAAATTTATTTTAATCAATAGATAACATTCAATTCTGTACATCAATAATACCTTAATAACACTTAACTCTGTACATCCTATTTTTTACAACATCAGATTAAATCAGCATGATTTTTCTTTTAACTGATAACAAAAATGAGATATCAATTAAATTGGATTCCAAGCAAATCACTGATAGAAAATCAGTCACATTTTTTTAAATATTTTGGGAGATCAGAGTGGAGAATTTATACAAGTCAGGAGTTATATATAAATTACTTTTTACACTATTCCAACATCGGATTTTGTAATCCGATGTTGTTTTAAAACATCGCGCCGCTCTATTGCTTTACCCTTGTATAGACACCTCAGCTAAATTAAGCTGTTCCACTTTTTTGCCTAATTTGGTTGCCAAATTGCTCTTGTTCTCCGATTTATCCCGATTATCGGTGGGAATTTCATCAGAATAAAATTCCTCAACCACGGCAACGCCTTCTTCCTCGGAATCCTCGAACGCTCCATTCTCAAAACCCAATTTAGCCGCTTCATCCAAAGCAACTTGATCGAAACCTGATGCTTTTCGTTCATCGGCAAGTGTTTTGGCTTTTGCGATGGATTCAGCCATCCTCATTCCTGTCCTGATCGTTAAATCAACGTAATAAATCGGTGCGCGATGCGATCGAGTAGTCGATTTGCCGCGCAAGCGAAGCTCCAGTGGCAATGTCGACAGTAATTCTCCCGATACCGCCGCAAAGTACCGTAATCTAGTCGATAGCGTGCGGATACTGTTAAATCCAGTGGTGCGAAATACAAAACTGCCCAATTCATCCTCATCGTCGATACGAACATTCAACCGGCCATAAGGCTTGCAGTTGCCGCCCTTAGCCAGCTCGCACGATTCCGGCGCTGGACAAGGAAATGATTGGATACCGGTTTTAGTTGCCCGTCGGCATGTTTCACCATTACCAACACACACTGGTCTGCCAGTTTGCCGGTCGAACAGCGTGTAATTGGCGCGTAAGTTGAGATCAGGATCGTTAAACAGCAGTCTTACTGGAATATTGCGCAATTTGTTACCGTGTTCTTTATGCAAGGTTTCGTTCAGCGGATGATTGATCCAGCCGTCCTTGTTTTGTATCTGACTGGTAATCGTGAATTCGTCGTCTTTCTCAGGCAATCGTTTACCGTTTTTCTCCACGACTTTACCGATGGTTATCCGGCCAATCACCGGCGGTGTTAATGCAAGTCCTTTGAGCATGATGGTTCCTTTAGATAGCAATTAGGTTGAGGGGAATTTAGGTTGACGCATGAATCAGAAAGCGCCGTGAGCCGGGTTTGGTCAAGCAATAGCGTTGCAGCAAATCAGGTCGATCTTTAAGCAACCGATCAGTATCCAGTTCTGTTTTGTCTTTGCTGCGTTTCCAGGTGACTTCGCCGTTTTCAAACAGCGCTTTGGTTGCTTCACCCAGACGTTGCTGGATTTTCTGCTTCAATTGCGATTCGAGCTGGTTTTGGCTGGCCAATGTTTGCCTGACTGCCAGCAAATCGGATAATGTTTGTGACATTTCCGAATCACGGCTTAAATCGAGCGTTTTGCCGTTATCGTGCGGATACAGGCATCGTAAAGCCAACTCCGCAGAATCCGAGCCATCGGCAAGCGGTGCTTGATCCAGTTCCACGAAACGCCAGAATTGCCGTTCAAGTTCGATCAATTGCTTGATCATCGTCTCGTCCCGTTCAATACGGTGTACTTCCAGTTCTTGGCCGCAAATCAGCACTGCTACATCAGCCGCTTGTTTGCCGGTGACCGCCAGTTGGTACATGACTTGAAGCTGAACATATTCCGGCACGCCTTCTTTCCACAGCTTTACGCCGTTGATACCGGTAGTTTTGCATTCCAATATTTGCACATCCGGCGCACCGGTCACTTCCCGGTCTATATTGGCCAGCATCCAAGGCTCAATGGGATGTTGTAATACCGCATTGACGCGCCTGACCTTGTTGCCGGTACGCTTGGTATATTGGGCTGCAACGAAGGGTTCCAATAAAATCCCCCAGTACATCGGACTGGATTCGTCGTTCGGGTCGGTTTTCGGTAAATTGCCATCGCGGCCTGTCTTTTCCAGCCACAATTCCAGTTGCGATTTATAAGGATTAAGACCGACAGCCGCAGCCGCATCGGAGCTTCCGATACCGTTCTTGCGCACGTTTAACCACTGATCCCGGTTGAGATCGCGGGTTTTGATGAGTTTTAATGCCGGTTGGATTTTTATCTTTCTTTCGGGTTTGACAGAGTTGCTCATGGTTTTCTCCTGTCCGGGGTTAATGTTTTTGCTTCAAAAATGAAAAACCCCAGCCAATGCACTATTGACTGGGGTGGATAAGTTGAAGGTTGCGTTGGATAATTGAATGCTATGGGTTCGTATTACGGGATAAATGAACCGATAGCGGTTTACTCCACCAGTTGCAGCGCGTAATCGAGAGCGCGTTGTTTCAGGTTTGCACCTTGGCCGAACCATGCGTTATCGAGTCTGTGTCCCTGACTTCTGGCTCTTCTTTCGTGATCGACAAACTCGGTGACTGCGCAGAGCAGTCCCCAAGCCGTGCCGTTGGCGGACGCCAGTTGCGCGCCTCTGCCGTGACCGTCATACAGCGATTGCACGGTTTTTAACGCCCGTTCATTTTTGAGACCGGAGGGTTGATTGTCGTGATCATCGGTTTGGCAGAGCACTTTGAGGAAGTAATTCAGCGATTCGTGGCTTTTGACTTTGCGCTCCGACAGGGTTTTCATGCGGTACATGAAGCTATCCCACTGCGATACGGCGATACCGAGTTGCTTTTTGACGGCTTGCGCATCGAAGCTGGTGCTGTGCGGCACTTTGATGGCGCTGCTGGCGCCTTTGAGCGCGATGGATAATGTGTTGTTGCACACCACGCGAATGGTGGTAGGTGTTGCGGTGGTGGCCAGTGTGCCATCGCAGGAGGTGGCAAGCAGAATGTAACCGTTGACGGCATCATCGCCTTTGAGTTTTGTTTCTTTGCCAGTTCTAGCCAAAGCCCAGAATTTCTTACCTTCCTTGAGAACCCCGGCAGTTTCGAGCTCAAAGCCGGATACTTCGGTGAGATCGCGATAAAACTCCAAAATGGTCTTGGGCTGAACGACCTGATAGCGTTCACTGACTACCGATAATGGTGCTTTGGTATCGCTGCGGTACAGCACCTTTTGTTCGTCAAACGACCGCAATGAACCCAATGATCCGATTTGTTCGGTCATGTAGCGCACTGGCGCTTCGCAGATACTCCAATCCATCCCGGCTTTCTCCGCCCAGACTTCAATCGGTTGTTTGGCGGGTAAGCGGTTGCCCAGCTGGTGCCAGGGTGTTTCACCGGAATAAGCCATATTTTGAACGAGATGTGACATTGTGTGTTTTTCCTTATGGGTAAGTATAAAAATGCACGTAACGAGGTTATCGCTTCTAAAAAACGATAGACCGGTACTTGCGTGGATGAAAAAGGGAATAAAAGAAAGAAATAGAAAAGCGGAAAAGCGGAAAAGCGGAAAAGCGGCTAAAACCGGGGTGTGCCGGATGGATGCGTGTCAATCGATCCTGAAAACGTACTCGCATTGCAGGCATTCGTAGTTATCGAGAACGCGCTCGTCAATTATTTCCCCGACTTGTGCGCCCGCCATACCCCCG
>NZ_QRBZ01000009.1 GCF_009833085.1 Nitrosomonas oligotropha
CCCGGGACGCTGTCTGTTTGGCGTTGCACCAAACGTTACAACATTCCCTATATTAAAGTTGGGAGGCTGGTTAGGTATCGCAAATCTGCACTTGATGCCTTTCTCGATCTTCGCACGCATGGCCAGGAGGTGTAGCCATGCACGCAAATGAAAACGCCCGCTTGCAGGCGGGCGAGAATACTTTTACTTCAACAAAATCAAGTGCTAATTATACCATTCAAGATGATTTTATGATATCGCCAGTTATATGGCAGTTCTTGCCGCTTTCTCAAGTGAATCTGTTTGTTAATCGTCACGGAATAATAAAACATGACTGATACATACAGCTATGTGAAATGCAGGGAAGTTAAGTCTGAAAAACCGAATGTGCTGGATGAAATCCATAAACTCAGGAGTGGTGAAAGCATACTTGATATTGCTGAGTGTGAATATGATCTTGATCAATTTATCTTGAACGATGAGGTAAACGAGATGGAATCTAAAATGCAGAATGATAGTTTTATCTTGGAGGGCTTAGCGTTACAAGGTCAAATGACTGTTATCTACGCAAAGCCAAATGCAGGTAAAACTTTGCTGGTTATGTATTTATTAATTGATGCGACCAAATCGGGATGCATCGACGGCTCAAAGATTTATTATATTAACGCAGATGATCACTACAAGGGATTGATTGAGAAAATAAAACTGGCAAATGAAGCAGGATTCAAGATGCTAGCGCCTGGCCATCTTGGGTTCAAAACTGAAAAGCTTCAAGCAATCATTAAAGGTATGGTTAAAAAAGACACATGCGGCGGTGTAGTTGTTATTTTGGACACTGTCAAGAAGTTTACCGATCTGATGAATAAATCGACGTCTAGCGAATTCTTTGAGGTTTTACGTGGATTTGTTAGCAAGGGTGGGACGGCCATTCTTTTGGCACACGTTAATAAAAAGCGCGATGAAGATAAAAAGGTTGTCTTTAGCGGCACCTCCGACCTTGTCGACGATGCTGACTGTGCTTATACGCTGGACGAGATCGCATTCGATCAATTAACGCTCACTAAAACAGTACAGTTTGAGAACTTCAAAGCCCGTGGAAACGTTGTTTTGAAACAAGCATTTCAATATAGCGTAAACACCGCCCAAAATAGCTATCATGATTTAATGTGTTCAGTTAAGCGATTGTCTGATGAGGATTGCTCCCAAGCCGATAAGGTCAAGGCCGCCAAAAATACTTATCTTGCAAATATAGATGCGATTGAGGTTATCAGAGAGATACTGAGTCCAGGCCCTATGATCCAGTCGGATATTGTTACGGCAGCTCAGGAAGCGGGCGTTTCAAGGCAGAAGATTTTAAAGGCACTGAAAGATCATGATGTTAGTAACAATAATTTGCCTGAAGAGTATTGTTGTTGGAGTTCGACCAAAACGGCATTTAAAAACAGCAGAGAATACACACTTAAGAAAACGCCTGATCTCTGGGAAAGTAATGATAACGAATGAGCCATTCTGACCAATAAAACCGTAATAACTGATTCAGTTGTTCTGGATGGAGGGGTGTATGAAATAACAGAAAAACTAATATAACTGATATAACTAGAATAACTGGACAACTAACTATCCATGCGGTTCTTACAAAAAATGACCTATGTTTAGATAGCATAATTCAGTGTTAAAACCTGAATATTTAACTCATTCAAATTCAGTTATTCCAGTTATTCCAGTTATTCCAATCCCCCGTCTGTTTTGCCAAAAAAAACAGAAATTTTGACCGGATAACATGGCAACGAAAGCAGCTTCATATTTGGTGATACATTAACTATTAACAGTTTAATGCATGATAGTTGGCTCAAGTCTATACGCAAGCAAAGTCCGCAACCCAGTCCTTACTTCCAGCTGAGTCGTTACCTGATGAAAACATGATGCATTCTAGCTATTGGAATTAAATATGACCGAGAGAAATAAAACCATGGCATCTTCAACGCAAAGCGTACAAACACTCACAATTGTCAAAGAAGAAGGCAAGAGTGAAATACGTCAGCTAACAGAAATACAGCTATCCCCCCTCATCAACAATGCCCTGACATTGCAAGTCCTGTCCGCAAGCAACTCCAATAAGATTGATTTCACCGAAGCTGTGGAAGTTATGAAAGAGAAGTCAGAGAAGATCATTGCCGGTGATTTAAGCGAGCTGGAAGCCACGCTAGCCGCACAAGTCATAACGCTAGATACAATTTATAATACTCTTATATTGCGATCTGCCCATAGTATGGGTAATTCTCTCAAAATCACAGAAACCTACATGCGACTGGCGCTGAAAACACAAGCCCAATGCGTCCGAACTGTGGAAGTATTGGCAGCAATGAAAAACCCGCCGATAGTTATTGCTAAACAAGCCAATATTGCACAAGGGCACCAGCAGATCAATAACGGCAACCAATACCCTACGCACGCGGGGAAAACAAAAAATCCATCAAACGAACTATTAAGCGAGGACAACAATGCGCCATTGGACAGCCGAGGAACGATTGAGGCAAGCGGAATTGATAAGGAATTGGCAACCGTGGAAACAATCGACTGGAGCAAAGACACCAACCGGTAAAGCCAGATCAAGCCAGAATGCTTATAAGCATGGGTTAAGCAAGCTGCAAAAGGAATTGAATCGATTACTCAGGGAACATAGAAAGGTTATTGAAGTGATTGGATAGTTTCCTAATGAAATTAATCGCAAGATTACTATCTTATTGTAATGATTTTGTATTATGTAAAATGATAAATATAATAGTGTTAATAATCAATTACTTGCAAAATGGTCTTTTTTGTAACGTTCTAGCCTACTCTCGGCGTGCTGATTTTGCCGGCTACTAAGCGCTCGGCAATAAAGCCGCAGATACTCCATATCAACGCCTGACTCAATCAGGCGTTTTTTTTCCTTTAAAACATAACGATAATATTTTCGCTTAATTGATTTATTGCGATTGTAACGAATATGCCAATAAAGATTATTTAGTTTTGAAAACATTATTTCTGGAAAAATAGGATCTAGCGGCAGGTAAAAAGAAATATAAACCCGAATAGCTAAATGGTGAAGTCATGAATATTAAACACAAATGCTACTATTATAGAATTGTTGCTCCCCATATTATTTATAGCGTGATAAAGAAAAAAAATTATCACAATTCTAAATCTAACTTAGAATAAAACTATTGCAACTTAATGAAATATAGATATAAATGACAAAATTACCTTTATCTCATTATTCTCCTGTTCTAGCGAACAAAGCATGGTCAGGGGCTGAAGGATATATTTCTTACACTCGGTGTACCTTCGACTCATCAATTAAAAAAATTCCCATGGGAAAAAGACAATGGGGAAGAAAAAGAGGTTTGTATTCCTGGAAAGTTGAAAGAGCACTAGCCGAAAATTTAGAAAATCACATTGCACCAATTTATCAGCGGATTATGAATTTTAATGAAATCTGCGAAGACGAAAGAATTGTTTGGTCTCAATTTCTATTATCTCAATTTGTTCGAACCCCAACTTTTATGGAGTACGAAAAAACGACATGCAAGCAATTAAATATTGAAGATAAAACCAAGAATGACAGAGTTGGTTGTAAAGAATGTAAAGACTTAAATTATATAGTTAACCGTGATTGGTATTTGCTGATAGCACACAAGGATGATTACTTTGTTAGATCAGATAATCCTATTCTTATTTCCGGATTTATTGAGCGGCCAGAAACTTGTATTTTTTACCCATTAAACCCGAAAATATGTTTTGTTGCTTGCTCAATGCAACAAGATTGGAATGCTTTCTCACATAAGCCCAAAGAAACATATGGTCATTATTTAGAGAAAGGCGGAGCCCATTTCATAAATTTCCATTTCGCACGCGCCGCGAAGGATTCTTTAATAATAAACCCTTCACACGTTGGCCCGATAGCGGACACAATGTTTCTGGAAATTCTTGGACTTTACCCTCAACCACCATTTTTATTGCATTCCCCACAGCCTCATGAAATGGAAGAAGCGTTTGAAAGTATCAATATAATAATGAGTGCAACTGACGGCTTAAAATATCCATCTTGGACTCCATTTGAACTTGAGCCATTTTTCAATCGTGTCGAAAAAAACTCGAATCCATAGTTAAATTGATTTTAAACCGTAAAAACTAGATTCGGCTACATTACATAATGAATAAAAATACTTTTTTAAAGATATAAATTAATTTCTCGTATCTTTATTATTTCTTTGAATAAATCTCTCTGTAGCTTCCTTTAAACCTTCATAATCTTCTGGCCAAATAGCAAAGTGATGGTATACATTTAAATAATCATTCAAAACTAAATTACTTGTATCAAGTTTTTCTAAACCTCTTGCAAAGGGATACAACTTATCAATCAGCGCTTTCAGCTCAGCAAAACAATATAAATACGAAATAATATTGTGATAAAACAATTTTGTAGGTATTACTTCATCAAAGCCACGAGATAAGCTATTGATTCGTGAATTATGAACTTGAAGACGTCCTAATATAAAAATTAAATAATCAGCAACATCCGGTTCTCCAAAATGAATACAGTTCGCAAAAATATTCTTATAATTCATTGGTAAATCTGGAGGTTGATTCTCAAGAGGTTTTTTTGTGTCTTTTTCCTTAGTTTTAATTAAAACCTCCTTTAAAAAGGAACCACTAGATTCTAAATAAGTTGATAATTCACTTAGTGCATCTGGTAATAACGCTTTTGCTTTCAATAAATTCCGCCTTCGCTCTTCCTTTTCGTTGTAAGTTGTAATTTTAAGTCCAACAATACTTGAAAAAAATAATAGAACACCAGCATTTAAAGATTGCCAGCTATACCACGTGCATTGCAGATAATTCCAATCACCCTTACCTTCATACAAAGGATATAGAATCATCGAAATAAAATATAAAAGAAAGAATATATATAATAAATATTTGTTATCAAGGATTAACATTGATTTCTTGGTTAGATGAAACAATCTACTAGATTTGCAAAATTCAATTATATGGTTTTTCCTTCTTTAACAAATAGTAATCTAACTCACAAAACGTCAAAAGCGTTCTGCAGTATGAGAAGTCAGTATAAAGAAAACCGTGTTAGGGATCGGGCAGCATGCCCGCTTTGCGGGCATACCCTTCGCGCCGGTCGACACCTTGCCATCCAAGAGAAAAAACGGAAACCTAAGCCCCCAGTTCTTGATTAAATTATTCTAATTAAAACTTGCTTATACTTTCCTGCGGCGTGACATGAAACCAAGTAAGCCTAATCCGGCCAGCAGCATGGCGTAGGTGGAAGGTTCAGGAACTGGTGATGTGGATGAGGAATCACTGGATACCATAAATGCATGCCACCCACCGTATGGAGCACCACCCGCATTCACTCCTGTTCCAGCAATTTGTCCGTTATTATTGATTGCTGCTGCATCGAATAGGGATAAGGCATCAACCGAGAATTGATTAGAAATATTTGTGAATTTGCCGTGGTCTAATAAAAAGGATATTCCTTCCCCAATGCCACAGTTTTCGCATAGAACATTTGAGGATGTTACGATCTGCCCGGAATCGTTTATTCCGAATGCCGCACCCCAGCTTGTACTTAGGATTCTGATGTTTGTTCCATCTGAATCGGTCATAAATGCGGCCGCCTCGACGTATCCTAAGTCAATGTGGATTTGTATCAATCCTACCACTTGCCCGGAATTATTAATATCGTAGGGGAGGATTGATACGCGAGTCGATGTTCCATAAAATGCCTCTGTTGGTCTTCCTATGTCTGTCATTCCGATGCCGTTAGCACCAGTAATGAATGCGTGCGCTGAAAGAAGGCCGTACTCGTCGCCAGTGTAAAACCACCCTGCAACTTGTCCAGAATCGTTTATTGCCCGAGCTACAACAGGGCCAAGATCTGTCATCCCGATGCCGTTTGAGCCGGTAATGAATCCGTGACCTGATTTTGTCACGCCGACAATCTGGCCGCTATTATTGATGTCATAAGCATCCCTGGCATAATCCAGATAAGTTAATCCCTCGCCGTTTGGCCCCGTCATGAATACAGCGCCAGCTGAAGATTTTCCAATGACTTGCCCGGCGTTATTTATCGCTTCTGCTCGGCCTTCAATGTCAAAAATTTTTAATCCTACGCCATTTTCCCCGGTCATGAATGGGTGACTAGGAGTGTTCCATGGGTCAAAAGTGTAACGTAATTTCCCCCCAGGTTCGTAAATTGGCTTGTTTGGATTGTTCTTGATTTCTCCGACCATTATGCCGGAATCGTTGATGTCAGTAGCCCAGCTAACAGAGTTTGGTATTGCATCGATACTTCTTACTTCCCATGCGGCGTTTACCGGGCAAGAAAATGCGAAAAACATCACTGAAAAGATTATTTTTTTATTCATTGTTATCTCCATGATAGTCTTACCTGAACGATTCTTTGTTTAACCTCGCATCATGGCTTTCTGTCGAGTAATAAATCCAATTAACCCTAAACCTACCAGCAACATTGCATAAGTTTCTGGTTCGGGAATCATGGATATCTCAACATAGGTGCGAAAAAAATCTTTGTCATCAGCACCGGAAAGTAAAAATGCCTGAGGAACGCCATGCAAAATTCCATATCCAACAATTTGACCATTGTCGTTAATGTCACGTGCAATTAAGTGAGTCCATCCAGAGCTGATTACTTCTTCAAGTTTCGAGAGATTAACCATAACACCATCACTATAAACGAAGGAATTTTCTCGACAATATGGATCGCAGCGCGCAATACCTACTGCTTGCCCCATATTGTTTATGTCAAAAGCGTAACTTATATCTGCTCCCATAGCGCCCAAATCAATCATGCCTATACCATTGGGGCCAGTAATAAAAGCATGAGGATCGCCATCAGTAGTTTCAGACATTCCTACTACTTGTCCGGAATTGTTAATGCCTGAAGCTTGGCTATTTATTCCACCCAAAGTACCCAAATCGGTCATACCTACACCGTTAGGGCCAGTGATAAAAGCATGGTAAGCAGCATCATCCGTTATAACCGATCCTCCTGCTACCTGCCCGGAATCATTGATACTCCAGGCACATGCTCCATGTTCCACCCAAGGTACCCAAGTCTGTCATACCAATACCATTAGGGCCGGTGATAAAAGCATGTGTAGTGTAAGGACTGGTAGTCCACGAATCCCCTATTGCTTGACCAGAATTGTTGATACCGTGGGCGAAGCTATCTAATCCACCTAATGTACCTAAGTCGGCCATGCCTACACCATCAGGACCAGTGATAAATGCGTGATCGCGATTATCCAAACTGGAAGAGTGCCCCACTACCTGACCGGAATCATTAATATCATATGAGAAAGTCAATCCTCTTCCACCCAAAGTACCAAGATCGCTCATGCCTTCACCATTAGGGCCAGTGATAAATGGCCTCAGACTCGCAGAATCTACATGATAATAATATCCTATTACTTGTCCGGAATTGTTGATACCGTAAGCATCGCTGCTGGCACCATCAAAAATTCCTAAACTTTTAATCGACCAAGCCATTGCTAAGTTTGGCAACACTGACGCGATAAATGCTGCCGCCAGAATTATTTTTTTATTCATTGTTATCTCCTTTTATTTCTTATCCAGATTTACACATGCATTTATCCGTTCGCATTAACTACTGCTCATCCAATTCAACAATCTAGCTAATCAGCCTATTCTGTATGTATAGCATTAGGGTAATTTATAATAAATTTAAATGATGTGGTTGTATATAGGCCGTTACACCCGCTTTTCGGGATATATTCCACGCGGTGCGGTGCGGTGCGCTACACCACAATAGTGTTCTAGTTCCTGCCAAGGAAATTCTTACTAATGCAGATTTTTCTGATTAATTTATGTGTAAATTGAGCAAGGATTTCAGCTGCTGAGGTAATTTGAAGGTATTTATGGTGGTACTTTTAAGAAACATAAATCCCTAATACTCATAGTTAAATGCTTATAGCATGATATGCGGTTTCCCCTCTTGCCGATCATGATTTCCAAAGGCAAGCTAGAATGCTTATGAAGATGAGTTAAGCAAACTGCAAAACGAAATGAATCGATTATTCAGAAAGCAGAAAAAGCTGCCGGTACAATTGATTAGTTTGCTTAAAAGTTAACAGCCAGTTAATCAATATCAATCTATCACTTTATTTAACATAAGGTTTTTTCTATTATCCACAATATCTGTGGATAACTTTGTGGATAATCATCTTGCATGAATCGCTAACCTATAAATTTCTAAAGACTTTCCTTAGATTGCTTAATTATCTAACATATCAATTATGTTTAAATTATCATTTACTTACGGGATATTTTTTAACTTAATGTTAAGTGGTTGACGGGACATTTGTAACTTTTTAAAACTGTGGATTATTTGGAATGTCAAGCAAAAAGATATGAAGAGAGTGCCAAGAAATTGTGTAAAAAGATAGGTACCTCTGGTGTTTTGACTAATGCGGGTAATGAAATCCCCGTAAAAATTCTAGTGTAGTGAAAAATTAAAGTCATAAACTTTTTTCATCGCATATATTAGCTCAACAGTACGAAAATGCTGACTAAACTGCTAAACGACTAAACTTCAGAAAGTTAACAGGTTGGTTAACACTTTGTCTGAATTAGTGGCTATTATTTGGATGGCACCGGGTACGCCCCTCAATTCTCTGCAACTTTAAAGACAAAGTACCGACACATGCCTAAATATTCGCGCGTGCGATTTTAGAAAAAACGTTTTTTTGAAAACATGCGACGGGGTATCGAATCTCTCTACGATCTTATGAATACAGTACCGCAGCCTTCAGTTTAGTTCATAAACAATAACCAAAAATATCGGATAATCATTTGAAGAAAAATTTTTTCTTAGCTTTACTTATTTCATTTCTGGCAACGCTTTCAGGTTGCGCAATAGAAAAGCGGGATATACCGCTACAACAGGATTCAGCCGCTAATTATGCCGATCACCCTTTACCGGCTACTTCCTACAATAGAAAAGATTGGCCACACTGGATAGATGCCGATGGTGATTGCCAAAATACCAGACAAGAACTATTGATAGCCACCAGTAGAAAACCTGTTCAATTCAAAGACTCGAAACATTGCACTGTGATTTCTGGTGAATGGTATGGGGTTTATACCGGCAAGACGTTCACCAAAGCTTCAGACGTGGATATTGATCACATAGTACCGCTCGCACATGCTCATAGACATGGTGCGGACAAATGGACAAAAGCGCAACGCAGAACATTTGCAAATGACTTTGAAAATCTTTTGGTAGTGAGTGATTCAATCAATAAATCCAAATCAGACCAAGCACCGCATGAATGGTTACCACCGTTAAAATCTTATTGGTGCGAATATGGCAAACGATGGGAGTACATCAAAAACAAATACCAATTATGGTATGACCGGCAAGAACGTATTACATTGAACAAACTGGCTGAAACTTGCTTGGAGTAGTCAGCCAAGGCCATCCGCGAACCTTGGCTGACTGATGGAGCATTATGAAGCATTGTTTTTAATGGCGTTCTGGTAAACGCATTTGTTATATCGGAACGCTCAGAAAAAACTTTAGAAAAAAGAAAATATTTACTTTAAAGACCCGCTAAGCTTATTATTTACGAGGGTATTTATTCATTTGTTATTCTTCTCTATCGTGGCACCAGTGTGGCACTGACTGATTATAGAAAACCATTTCAGTGTGTAACATGCTGTTTTATTGGCGCCCTGAACACGAATCGAACGTGCGACCTACCCCTTAGGAGGGGGTTGCTCTATCCACTGAGCTACCAGGGCGAACTTGATATTTTACGCTAATATCACACCATGAATAAACCTGATCAGCCGGATCCTGCAAGTCCGGAATCCTCAAAAAAACTGCCGAGAACGGTTGTTATTCTCGGATTGGTTAGTTTCTTCAATGACTTTGCATCCGATATCGTGGTGCCATTGATCCCCATTTTGCTGGCAACTGTACTGGCTGCAGGGCCGATTGCGCTGGGATTGATCGAAGGGGTCGCGGATGCGTTGGCCTGCTTTCTGAAGTTATGGGCGGGGCGGCATTCCGATGTCATGAGCGGGCGGCGCAAAAAGCTGGCGTTGACGGGTTATATGCTTTCCAATCTGGCGCGTCCACTGCTTGGTTTGGCGGGTTCCTGGTTGACCGTGTTGCTACTGCGGAGCGTGGATCGGGTTGGCAAAGGATTGCGCGGTGCGCCGCGTGATGCGATGGTCGCCGATGCGACACCGCCGCGGATCCGCGGCTATGCATTCGGTTTTCATCGCGCATTGGATAATGCCGGCGCGGTTGCGGGTGCTCTGGCGGCTGCGGCTATTCTGGCGTGGTCGGATTTAAGCTTGAGTGAAGTGATTCTGTGGTCGGCAGTACCCGGCTTTGTCGCGGTAGCGCTTTTGGGTGCGGGAGTGAAAGAAGCCACGGCCAGCCAACCCCCCTCCGCAGCAGCGCAGCGCGTGCTCCCGCCGCTACGCTGGTCTGCATTGTCCGTGCCGATGCAACGTTACTTATGGGTATTGATGCTGTTCACCTTCGCACGCGCTTCTGAAACTTTTATTTTGCTATTCGGTCATGAATTAGGTATCGGCGTGGTTGAATTACTGCTGTTATGGGCGGCGCTCAATCTGGCCAAGGCGATTACTTCCACGCAGGGCGGGCAATTAGCCGATCATTTCGGCCGTGGCGCATTGATTCTAATCGGCTGGTCCGCGCTTGCAGTATCGTTTCTGGCGCTGAGTCAGATCACAACGAGCACCGGGTTATGGATCATCAGTGTTTTTTACGGTTTGCTGATGGGTTTGAGCGAAGGCGCCGAGCGTGCGTTGATTAGCGATTATGCCGCGCCTGACGAACGCGGCACCGCTTTTGGCTGGTATCATCTGGTCAGCGGTATCGCGGCCATCCCGGCGGGGCTATTGTTTGGGGTGATATGGCATGTATACAGCGCGGCGGCCGCTTTTATGTCCGCCAGTCTGCTGGCGTTACTGGCTATTGTATTATTACGGCTATGGGCTTGGCCGCTGCGGCATCCGGATAACAACGAATAAGGACGACAATATGATGGAATGGTTGACTATAATCTTATCAATCTTCACGCTGGGATTCATGTTCTGGTTTTTTTCCAGGAATAGAAAATCACTCGCGCTGGGTCAGCTTGCGCCCGATTTCAAATTGACTGATCAGCATGGAAAAACGCACACTTTGGCCGATTTTCGCGGCAAATGGCTGGCATTATATTTTTATCCCAAGGACGATACGCCCGGTTGCACCAAACAGGCTTGCGCTTTCCGTGACGGCTTGCAGGACTTGGTGGATTTGGGCGCTGACGTGGTCGGTGTGAGCGTCGATGACACAAATAGTCATGCTGATTTCGCTAAGAAGTTTCACCTGCAATTTCCATTGCTGGCCGATACCGCAGCCGAAACGGCGGCGCGTTATCATTCCTTGATTAATCTGGGCATTATCAAATTCGCCCGGCGCAATACCTTCTTGATCGATCCGCAGGGAAAAATCGCACGGATGTACTTGTCAGCGAGCGCAGCCCGTAACTCTGCCGAAGTGATCGCGGATTTGAAGCATTTACAGGCGGCCTGATCCGGCAGGGCCGTGATGGGGACATGTTCATTTGACTTCGATCAAGGATTGAAAATCACATCTCAGACAATATAAGAAAGCTAAAATTGAAAGGAGACTGAATGGCAAATTTCACAGAAGATCAGTTAGCGCAGCTAAAAACCGCACTTCAAGAGCGATATCTTGCATTGCAGGAAGAAGTTCAAAATGAGTTGGCGCATACCAACGATATTCGTGACCCTGAGCTGGTGGAATATTTGAACGATACCCCGGATGACATCGATACCGCACTGATCGACCGGCAGATCAACGAGATGCGCGAGCTGGAAATGTCGCTGGAGTATCTCAACGAGCTGGAATTCGGCGATTGTATCGATTGCGGCAACGAAATCGGGTTTGAGCGTTTGCTGGCATACCCATCCGCGCAACGCTGTATTCAGTGCCAGAGCAAGTACGAAAAAGCTTTTCCGCAGGAATCCAGTCCTTCGCTGTAACGATGAGGCCCGATCAATCTATGCTTTGCTTTTAAGCAAAACCAGGATCGCACCGCCACCGCCGTCTTCCGCTCTAGCCTGGCAAAAAGCCAGCACATCCGCGTGTTGCAGCAACCAGTTTCCAATCCGGGTTTTTAGAACCGGTTCGCGATTCTTCGAGCTCAACCCTTTACCGTGAATGATGCGGACACAGCGAAACTTATTTTGTGAACAGGCATTCAGGAAAATACTTAATTCCTGTCTGGCTTCGTCACGGGTAAATCCGTGCAGATCGAGGTTGTCCTGGATTCCCCAGTGACCGCGCCGCAATTTCCGCAATGTCAGACGCGGCATACCGGGGCGCACATAGGACCAATCATCACCTGCTTCCATCTCGATGGCGATATGGTCTGAGAGTGCATCTGCCGTGATGAGCTGTTCCTGCCGGCTGCTTTTCCGCGGAACCGGAGGGACGGAAGGCTTATGCCGAGCGACCGTAGCGGTGGCGGGTAACGGCGCTACGTCGCGCATCGCGGCGTGAAACAGCGCCATTTCATCGTCATCTTGCGTGGAATTCTTGTCCTTCATTCAATATCACTGATTGCTTGCCGCAGGGTTCCCGCTGCATGCGATTATTTCAAATGATCGAGGTATTTTTCCGCATCCAATGCCGCCATGCAGCCGCTCGCGGCGCTGGTAACCGCCTGACGATAAATGTGATCCTGTACATCGCCCGCAGCAAAAACACCGGGAATGCTGGTGGCTGTAGCATTGCCTTGACCGCCGCCGCGCGTGACGATGTAGCCGTTTTCCATGTCCAATTGTCCAGTGAAAATATCGGTATTGGGTTTATGGCCAATGGCGATGAATACGCCCTGCAAATTGATCGTCTGCGTGGCATTGTCCTGCGTGCTTTTGATACGCATGCCGGTCACACCGGATTGATCGCCCAGCACTTCTTCCAGCACATGATTCAATGCCAGCTTGATATTGCCGCTGCGGACTTTTTCCATCAATTTATCAATCAGAATTTTTTCCGAACGGAATTGATCGCGCCGGTGCACCACGGTCACGCTGCGCGCGATGTTGGCCAGATAAAGGGCCTCTTCCACTGCGGTATTACCGCCGCCGATCACGGCAACATCCTGCCCTTTATAGAAAAAACCGTCACAAGTCGCGCAACCGGATACGCCACGCCCCATGAACGCTTCTTCCGACGGCAGACCGAGATATTGCGCGGAAGCGCCGGTGGCGATAATGAGCGCATCGCAGGTATAAGTGCTTTGATCGCCGATCAGCGTAATCGGTTTTTCCGTCAGTTTTGCAGTATGGATATGGTCAAAAATGATTTCGGTTTGAAAGCGCTCGGCATGCTTCTGAAACCGCTCCATCAATTCAGGGCCTTGCACGCCCATCGCATCGGCTGGCCAGTTATCGACATCGGTAGTCGTCATCAATTGCCCGCCTTGCGCCAATCCGGTGATCAAGACCGGTTTCAGATTTGCACGCGCGGCATAGACTGCAGCGGTATAACCGGCAGGTCCGGAACCCAGAATGAGCAATGTATTGTGTTTGGTTGTCATGTTTTATCGGCGAAGTAAATCAAGAACGATATTGTACTCGTAAACGGGTAAATTGCCTTGCTTGGCAACCAGCTGCGCAGTCATCGCAGTGCGTTCCGGCGCGGATTTTGCATTCAACAACAAATCGCTGTGGTTGAGCTTCTCAGCGGGAAAATACATTTGTGTCGTCAGAACGCGGAAGCCTGGTTTTGAGACCTTAAAATGAATGTGCGGCGGCCGGATCCACGATCCGCTCGCGGGATAAGCGCCCGGCATCACCGTTTTGAAGCGAAATAAACCGTTCTCGCCGCTGCGGAGGACCGCCCAGCCTTGGAAATTTTCGTCGGGACGCGCCGGATTAGGATCGCGCGGATGATGGTAACGTCCATGGGCATCAGCCTGCCAAATATCCAGTGTTGCCTGTGCAACGGGATGCCCCGCAACATCCTGAACTTGACCGCTCACCACAATGTGCTGGCCTTGCGCAGCAATGGTATGGCCCTTGATTTGCGTTAAATCGGCATCTTTGTCTTCTTGATCTTTCACCGGATAGAACGGCCCTTCGGTTTCATCGGGGGTCGGTATCAGCGCCAATGCTTTGGCAAAACTGCGGCTGCTCAATGCACTGACCACGCTGCCGAGCAGGGTGAATTTGATCAATTCTCTTCTGGAAATTTTTTGCATGGAGTTTTTAGTGACACTCATTCATGAGCAAGATGCTCATGTTCCTACATTGATTGAAGAATGTTAGATAAGAGTAACGGTGTTACCTTTCGTTCACCTTCATCAAAACGAACGGAGGAGATTTCTAATTTTTGAGTGGACGATAACGTTCTAAGCCTGCATTCGACCAGCTGTTTTGTACGCTGAATCGGACATGTGGTATTTGATAATCGATTAATTTCCATTTGAATCGTTTCATTCTCACGAGCCTCTTCTTGCCATGGATTCAAATGAAGGTACGAAGAGAAGTAGACGAAAAAACCAAGTGCTAGGCGCTGGACATCGTTCTCATGAACAGCAGTGGAGATGTGCAATAAATCACAAGTATTATCCGGGCAATAATGGACTGACCAATTGCTATGTTCATGCTCCATGATGACAGGGCCTTCCGGGATCGGAGTTAAATACGGCCCTGGATCAACTGTTTGAGCACTAGCCAAGCTCAAAACAAAGAAACTTAGAATTGCTATTACTCGCGGCCACATCACAGGAACCTCCGGATTGGAATGGAAACATTAGGTGCGTCATCACTACGCTTTAACCCAATATCGATCACGCATAGGTCACGTAATTACAAAACAAGAGTGATTCCTAAGGTAATCGGCCCGAAAAATAACAGGATTTAAAAGTAGAATTTTCTTGTAATTTAAAGACAGGAGATTCTGCAATAAAGAAATCGAAATTCAGTGATAGCCAGAAACATTGCTACAGTTACTATTTGAATTGGTATATTCTCAAGCAATTGAAACAAGCCTAATAGCACCAAACATAACCGCATGACACCCGAAAGATTCATCAAAACCTGGGTCCAAAATGATCTGACTGAGAAATCGGGAGCGCAGTCGTATATCGAGGATTTATGCGAACTGTTGCAAATCGATAAGCCGCGTAATTCGGAGGATTTTTGCTACGAAAAAGGCGCGATCAAAGATGGCGGGGGGCAAGGCTGGGCAGATGTCTGGAAGCGTGATTGCTTTGCCTGGGAAAACAAGAAGCCCGGCCGCGATCTCAAAGCAGCCTTAGCGCAATTGCGTGAATATGCTGGCAATTTGGGTAATCCACCGCTGCTGATTGTATGCGATCGCGAGCGCATCGAAATTCACACCGCGTTTCGCGGCTACCCGGATGAGCCGCGCAATATTCTGCTTCAAGATATTGGTGACCCAGTCAATCTGCAAATTCTACGCTGGGTATTCACCGACCCAGACAAACTCAAGCCATTGCAGTCCAATGCGGCAATTACCGCCGAGGCCGCTGGTCAATTTGCGGAGTTAGCCGAAGCCATGCGCGAGCGTGGAATCGATCCGCAGCAAGTGGCGCATTTTCTGACGCAATGTATTTTTTGTATGTTTGCTGAGGATGAAGGCTTGCTGCATGCCAGTCCTACCGGCGATCGTGAAATTTTCACCGGCATCCTCAAGGCTGCTAAAACCGATTCACAGAAAGCTGAAGCCCGGATTAAGAACTTGTTTGCCGCAATGCAGAAAAAGGGCGGTATCTACGGCAATGACGATATCGCCTGGTTTAACGGCGGCTTGTTCAAAACCATAGCTGTCCCGCCGCTTACCGGAACCGATCTGAATATTTTGTACCACGCGGCTGAAGGCCGGGATTGGCGGGCAATTGACCCTACTATTTTCGGCACCTTGTTTGAGCGCGGCCTTGATCCCAATAGCCGGGTGCAATTGGGCGCTCACTACACCGATGTAGCCACCATCAACAAGCTGATCGAGCCGCTGATTACCCGGCCATTGAGCGCCGAATGGCAAGCCGTTAAAGCTGAAATTATGGCGGTGCAGGCAACGGCCAGCAAAGTGAAAACGGCGGCGGCCAAAAAGCAGCACAGCAAAACCGCAGCGAACTTGTATCACGGTTATCTGGAGCGCCTGCGCAACTTCCGGGTATTAGACGCGGCATGCGGTTCGGGCAATTTTCTCTATTTAGCGATGCACGCGCTGAAGGATTTGGAACATATCGCCCAATTGGACGCGGAAGCCCTCGGTCTGGGCAAACAACTCACCATCGAAACCGGTACCGGTAACGTTCTTGGACTGGAAATCAACGAATATGCCGCTGAACTGGCACGGGTGACGGTGTGGATCGGCGATATCCAATGGAGTCAGCGCAACGGGCGGGAGATCAACAAAAACCCGATCCTCAGCAGCCTGGACGGCATTCAACATCGTGATGCGCTTCTAAATCCGGACGGCAGCGAAGCGCAATGGCCGATGGCTGATGTGATCATCGGTAATCCGCCGTTTCTGGGCGGAAGCAAGAAGCGTGGCGAATTGGGTAGTGGCTATTTTAATGCCCTAGCCAAAGCCTTTCCCCAAGAGCGAGTGCCGGGTGGTGTGGATTTGGTTTGCTATTGGTTCGACAAAGCACGGCGGCAAATTGAAGACGGTCAAGCTAAAGCGGCGGGCTTGGTGTCCACTAACTCGATACGCGGCGGGGCTAATCGTACAGTGCTCGATAACATTTGCCAGTCGATGCCGATTTTTGACGCCTGGCCGGATGAGAGCTGGTTTGATGCCGGTACAGCGGTGCGTGTATCGCTGATATGTTTTGGCAATACTGGATTGACTGTTGCTCGATTGTCAGGTGAACCGGTGGTGTTGATTCATGCCGATTTGACGGCAGGCGATGGTGAAACGGGAATGGATTTGACCACAGCAAAGCCGATTGGAGAAAACTTTGCTGTTTGCTTCATGGGAGCATCAAAAAAAGCATCTTTTGATATTGAAGGTGATGTGGCAAGATCATGGTTGTCACAGCCTAACCCAAATAGCATGCCGAATCACGGCGTTGTTCGCCCTCTTTGTAACGCGATTGATTTGACCAGACGCAATGGTGATCGATGGATTATTGATTTTGGTGCGACCATGAGCGAGGCCGATGCCAGTCTTTATGAATTACCATTTGAATATGTAGTGAAGTATGTAAAGCCCGAGCGAGAACACAACAATCGTGAGGCTTATCGGAAATATTGGTGGCGACATGGTGAGCCACGTGTTGCTATGCGTGCTGCCTTAGTCGGTTTGCAACGATATATCGCCACCCCCGCTGTCGCCAAACACCGTATATTCATCTGGCTAGATAAGGCTATTCTGCCCGATCAGGCACTCTTAGCCATCGCTCGATCAGACGACACTACCTTTGGTATCCTCCATTCTCGTTTTCATGAATTATGGTCACTGGGATTGTGTACATGGTTGGGAGTTGGCAACGATCCACGCTACACCCCCACTACTTGCTTCGAGACCTTCCCATTTCCCGAAGGATTGACTCCGGCTGACACCGCGCCCAAAAGTAAAGAAGAAAAACGAGCGTTAGGCTATAAGGACTCTGACAATCAAGCAAGGACTTGGGAGTGCATCGCTCCTATCCCGGCAATCATTGCAAACGAATCACAGCGGCCCGCAGCCTCGGCGATTGCCGAAGCTGCTTTTAAATTAAATCAATTGCGCAATAACTGGCTTAACCCGTCCGAATGGGTGGATTGGGTGATTACCGCTGAAGAGCAAAAGGCAGGTTTCCCCCAACGCCCGGTTGCCAAACCTGGCCATGAAAGCGAATTAAAAAAGCGCACTCTCACCAACTTGTACAACGCTAAACCTGCTTGGCTAATTAACGCACATCAAGTTCTCGATGCTGCCGTCGCCCAAGCCTATGGCTGGGACGATTACACGCCGGATATGCCCGATACGGAAATTTTGCAGCGCTTGTTGCAGCTGAATTTGCAGCGGAGTGGCCGTCAAAACTCAATTTTGCCGCATCATGAAAAAAACTAGCGGTATGGCTCCTGACTATGGGTACACTTTCGGCAGTTCGCGCGCTGCTAAAAAATGAGAAGAAATGACACTCAAGGGAGGAGCAAAAATGACTCAGATTAAGCAGCATCGGTAAAAATCCACCTTTTTAATAAAAATACAGTGCAGCTTGTACATTAATTTGGCAAAATTGGGCCATTTGCTGATAACCTTTCACTTACCGGGGAAATAAAATGAAATATAAGAGTCTTCAAGAGTTCAGCGCCGATGTGGCGGGGCGCAATCCGAACCAACCAGAGTATATGCAGGCGGTCACAGAAGTGATCGAAAGTTTGTGGCCGTTTATATTGGAGCATCCTCGCTATGCCGAGCATGGCTTGCTGGATCGCTTGGTTGAGCCGGAGCGCGTGATTATATTTCGGGTATCCTGGGTGGATGATCACGGTGAAGTCCGGGTCAATCGCGGTTATCGCATACAGCACAGTTCTTCCATCGGGCCTTATAAAGGCGGGATCCGGTTTCATCCGTCGGTTAATTTGTCGATTCTTAAATTCCTGGCGTTTGAGCAGACCTTCAAAAATGCCCTGACCACATTACCGATGGGCGGCGGCAAGGGTGGTTCCGATTTCGATCCGAAAGGCAAAAGCCCCGGTGAAATCATGCGTTTCTGCCAAGCGTTTATCAGCGAATTGTTCCGCCATATCGGTTCGGATACCGACGTTCCTGCGGGCGATATCGGTGTCGGCGGGCGGGAAGTCGGCTTTATGGCGGGTATGATGAAGAAATTATCCAACCGCGCGGATTGCGTATTTACCGGTAAAGGATTGAGTTTCGGCGGGTCATTGATACGTCCCGAAGCAACCGGTTACGGCACGGTGTATTTTGCTCAGGAAATATTGCAGCACGCGGGGCGCTCGCTTGAAGGCATGCGCGTTTCGGTTTCCGGTTCCGGCAATGTGGCGCAATTTGCCGTGGAAAAAGCCATGTTGCAAGGCGCAAAAGTGGTGACTGTATCCGATTCGAGCGGCACGATCGTCGACGAAGCGGGTTTCACTCCCGAAAAACTGGCGATTCTGGCCGAGGTAAAAAATCACTTGTATGCGCGCCTTGATGAATACGCCAAACGCGTCAACG
This sequence comes from Nitrosomonas oligotropha, assembly GCF_009833085.1. Lineage (GTDB taxonomy): Bacteria > Pseudomonadota > Gammaproteobacteria > Burkholderiales > Nitrosomonadaceae > Nitrosomonas > Nitrosomonas oligotropha. Next base: position 19,274 of record NZ_QRBZ01000009.1, read on the forward strand.
TCACCTATCTACCCGGTGCAAAACCCTGGCATGTACCCGTCCAAGTGGCATTGCCTTGCGCAACACAGAATGAATTGAACGGTGACGATGCGCGGGCGCTGGTCAAGAATGGCGTGATTTGCGTGGCCGAAGGCGCCAACATGCCATCGACTGCAGAAGCCGTCGAATGTTTCCTGCACAACAAAGTGCTCTATGCGCCGGGCAAAGCCAGTAACGCCGGTGGTGTTGCGACGTCGGGCCTGGAAATGAGCCAGAATGCCATGCGCATATCCTGGACGCGCGAAGAAGTCGATGCGCGCCTGAAAGAAATCATGCAAGCGATCCACAAATCCTGTTTGAAATACGGCACCAAAGCCGACGGCAGCGTGAACTACGTGGATGGCGCCAATATCGCCGGTTTTGTCAAAGTGGCTGAAGCCATGCTGGGGCAGGGTGTCATTTAGCACACAGGCGGAATACCTGACTTCGGGTAAGTGATGTTAAAAACTCTGATGAGCTGCCATCATTTTTTGGCAAGCTCATCGGGCTGTCTTCAGTACCAAGGCTTGATTGTTGCCGATGAGATAAAGCGCGATAAAACCGCCGCCGCTTGATGGTCTAATAATCCGGTTGATTCGAGCGTTACCGATCTCTGTTGTAAAGAATGGGTAACGCTCTTTGTTTGGCAGGATGTGTGAAGTTAAGCCGAACGGCTATGGCTTACTATTTCAAGAATTGTTCATCCTTTTTTTCCGCGTTTTCTTCCGCTGCTTTTGCATCCGCGCCATCACTGGCCAATTTGCTGCCGACATAGCTTCCCACCGCGCCACCGACTAATGCGGGCATTGCGGATTGCAAGAGGGATGGGCTTTGAGCCTGTGCATTCGGTGCTGCGGCTGGGGCATTTGCGTTAGCTGCTTGCGCTGGCTGAGCTGGCGCAGGTTGATTTGGTGTGGTTGCTTGTTTTTGTTGTGCGGCCGGTTTGGAGCTCACTGGCGCTTTTGATACGCTGCCTTTACTGCCTTTGTTACTTTTCGCGTACAGATTGTTTGTAAACACCAAGGAAATCAAAACAACAAAAAGTAATTTCTTCATATATGTATTAAGCCTATAAAAATTAATCTTAAATTAAAATAACAAATCCGTTGCGATCAACATCAATGTTTCCGTTTTTGTGACAGATACAAACTTATTGTCATAAGCGTAGCTTCATGGCATTTTACCATCCAATCCCGATGCGATGGCACACGCTTCATGCCACAAGGGCGTCTCTTTGCATGCCATGAGATGGCTGGCCATCAACGTGCGCCGCAATTTTGAGAATAATTTTAGCTTGTGTCAATCAGCGGTAAGGATTTCGCAATTCAGGAATCTTGCGCGGAGAATATTTTTCCATTGATTGCATGTATCTCATATAGAATGCTTGCGTTTGGATCGATTGAGATGGGATACCTTGTCAGATGACTGATTTAATAGAAATTACTATTTATTCTGTAATTGCGTTGATCGCTGGATTGATTGTTGCGCAGATAATCAAGGATAAATTCCTGAAATAAACAGTAGAGCTGATTCATCACGCTACCCGCCTGATACCGTTGAAAGTCAACATGATGTTTATGGTGCTACTGGATAGTTTGCCGGGAAGGCTATGAATCCCGCTCAGCTTGTACTATTCGCCCTCGCCAGCGGCCGTTCGGGCACCAGCTATCTCGCCGATTTCTTCTTGAAGAATATTACGCACTGTTACAGCACGCACGAGCCTTACTTCACACCGGGTAATCCCACACTGTTCGGCAAACCCATTGAATGGAACACGCAGGGTAACGACAACGCATTAATCCCGGTGCTGGAACGCAAATGCCGTTTTATCGCGGGCCGCCAGCAACCGTTTTATTTTGAATCGAATCATGCTTTTCTGAAAGCTTTTAACCGCCATGCCGGAAACCTGCTGCGCAATCCCGGTTTTATTCATCTGGTACGCAATCCATTGCTCGTTGCAAAAAGCGAATATGTGCGCGAACAGGCTATACGCCGGTTGCATCTGCCGTTTGCGGAATATACCAGCGATAGCGGCGAACGTTTGTTCCGCTGGGCTTTAACCGGGCATGAAGCATTGTTCCGGCACTATCCGCGCACACTCAGCCGTTTTCAGTTTTATCTGCTGCAATGGCTGGAGATCGAGCACCGGGCGGTGCAGCTGATCCGGGATAACCAGTGGCAGGATCGCGTGTTTTTTATCGATGTCGACGCCGATCTCAAACGGGACGGGGTGTTAAAAGACATGGTTCGATTTTTTGACTTACCGCATCAGGACGTGTTCAACCTGAATTTGCGCCGCAACAAAACCCCGTTTATGGGTCCGACTATCATTACGGCACAGGATCAGCAGGAATTCCGGGCGATTGCGCGTGATTTGCCAGATAACTACAAAGCATTGTTGCGCGCCGAACCTTATCGTCATTGCAGCTGGTATGACGAAGTCAGTCTGTTGATGGCGGATTAACGGATGAATCCCTTTGGGGACCGGACTGCGAGCATCTGACGCATGTCAAAATAGGACAATGGTTTTTAGCGTCAGTACTCGCTGATGATGCTCGCCGGTTTTAACTGTAGTTTAACTTGCAGGGCCTGCTATTTCTGTTTCCATTGTCCATTCAGCTGAATCCAAGTTCCGGACGGGACTTTGCGGATGATTTCTTCAGCATACACTTTACCGACTTGTTCGATATCGATTCCCTGAGCAGTGGCTTTTTCCTGGTAAATCGACCGGCGTTTTGCATTAATCTCATCCGCTTCTCCGCGGGCGCTGGGTTGGCGCGCGACGACATAGCCATCGTAACTTTCGCCGACTGCGCCCGATGCACGCAGATTCTCGATGGAATCGGCCCAGGCGGGTATTGCGTTGAGCATGAATGCCAGCAGCATGGCTTGGCCGATTTTTGCGAAAGGTTTTTTAACTGTCATGTTTGCAGTACGCTGCATAGTGTTCTCCTCGTCTCGTTGATATCAGAAGATGCCAGGATTGGCCGCGATATCTTTTTTGGCTTGCTCTTCAAGCTTTACCCGGATGTCGGCATCCAGCTTGATATTGAGATTAATTGTGATCGGTTCCTGCGGTGACTCCACTTTAACGGTCGGCGCGCATGCAGTGATCGTCAGGCAGTATAGGATCAGGATGACTTTGATTAATGTCGCGTTGGTTATTCGATCAATTTTGCGCATGATTGCACTCCTTTTCTGATGGATTCCCGCGCTCCATTCTGATTGGGAATCCGGTAATTAGCATACTGTGTTCCATGGTTTCAATTTAACGCGGGCGGACTTAATGGAACCTTAATGAGCCGCGCAGAATTTCATGCGATAAGTTGTAGCCTTGATTAATCGTTTGCAGAATTTTATCGATATCCGTTTCGAGCTTGATATTCAAACGGAATGCCTGCCCGTCTTTCACCTTGGGATTATTCCCCAACAACGACAGTTTGGCTACCAGATCGTGCGTAACCGATTTGTCGAGATCCAGCGACAGTTCGGTGTAGTGAAAATCCTGTGCCGCTTGCAGTAATAAATTCATTTCCTTACCGGCGGAAGCCATCATTTTTGAGGCTTTTTCTGATTTGAAGCGCAAAATCCCCGGAGCTTGCGCTGCAAGGTGGCCGTTGGTGATGGTCACTTGATTTTCTGCCAATGTCAGCGGGATCTGACCGTCCAAATGACCGCTTCCCGTCAATCCATCAACCTTAATGACATTAAAGAGGGTTTCCAGGTCGATGTTGCTGATGCGGATCAAAGTGTCGGAACGTGCCGCGGCCGGGTCGATGACGGTAGGCACCACGGCAATCGTGCCCTCCAGCACGGAGAATTGCGCCTGCTCGATGGCGATGCGAGGCGGGCTGGTGCCTTCGATATGATAGGAAACCAGCAGATTTTCCAGCGGAACACCGGCGTCAATGCGCTGAATGGTGATTGTCTGGTGTGGCGGAGTGCGGGGCGATAATAAATCCACCAAGTTAAGATTGATATTCAGATCGCTGAGTTTTGTATTTTCACGGGCAAACGATAAGTTGCGTAATTCAAATGCAGCCTGGCTGTTCTTCATGCCTTCCTTGGACCATTTGAATTGAACATTAGCGCCGAGATGTCCACTGACATCCTCAAGTTGCGCAAGAGCGGGGGAGAGCACGCCGGGCTGCAAACCCTCCGGTGAGAAACGGATGGGAATAATTTCCGCCTGTAGCATGCCATCGCCACTCGCGGGTGCATGACGGCCGCTGATTTTTAAATAACGCAATTCCGGCACACCGCCCGCGATGTTCAGCCCATACACGACCGGTTCCCCAGCTGCCGCTTCATTGCGGACACTGCCGGTGATAGACAGCGCAGCAAATAGCGGCTCAGATGCCAGGTGTTGCAACCGGGCGATGGCAAAATCCGCCGCAGTGCCTATCTCGGCATCGTTCAAATGCACAGTGGCGGAAAAATCCTTCATTTGCAGATCGGATTGCGGCAACGTGAAACCCGCATCGCTGATGGTAAATCGTCCTTGGTAATCGGTGCCGGTACTGAGCTTCCCGGCCAAGGTTATTTTTCCGGGATGAATTTGCGCTTCAATGGCGGAAGATTCCGCGCGATCGACACGCACGTTCAGATTACCGGGAGCTATCGCGATATCGTGCGCGAGTGCCCAGCCCTGAGAGCTTTTTGCTAATTCCAGATTGGCTTGCGGGATTGACAACTGGAATGCATTCAGCAAATGCACAGGTGTGCCGGAGTCGATCTTGCCAACAGTGATCTGCCCTGGATTGCGTAATGCAACTTGCCAATTATCCCGGTTGGAAGTGATTTGTATGGGTAAAGAAACAGAGAATTGCTGAACTTTGAGCGGCTCCGCAGCATATTGACCGCCGCTGGCTTCGAGATCCAGTGATCCCGTTAAGGATTGTGTTGAAGCGCGAATATCGCCCTTCAGGGTGATTCGGTCGATGACTGTATCCCCTAGAGCTGGCGCTAGCGGATTTTTATCAGTGGAATCGGACACGGGTTTTACGATTGCTTTTCCCGGCAGTTTGATGCCGGATAATGCGAATTCGGTTTGGATATGTTGTAGCTGCAATGCGGCGAACGAAAATGCCGCTTCACCGGAAAAACTGGAGATACTCGCTTCGGGCAATCCCAGCACCCCATCGGAAATGGCAAATTTCCCTTGTATGTTTCCTTTTCTATCCAGTGTCGCCGTCAGTAAGCTTTTGCTTTGTGCCAACGAACCAGAAACGATTACACTCAAGCGTATCGTCTGTGTATCCGGCTGGTTTTGCGCAATGTCACCGGATAGCGCGATGGCCGCATCGCCAGCGGTTGAGCGCAGATGAATCGCGGAGTCCTTGAGTGAAAAGTTTGGCAACCAGGGAAGGCTGATACTTTTTTCAGGTGCGGCAGTCATGGGGGTAGTGGAACTCAACAACGGGTGCGCCGCGTTCAGGTCGAATGCCACGTGCAAACCGCTGACCTCAACTGAAATTGGCTTACCGGCAAGCAGATCCGGTACATTCCATGTGACGAGCATGTTATCCAAGCGCAACTCTTTATTTTTACCTGCCGACAACCCCTTCAAACGGAACGTATTGAATGAGAGATCCAAATCGGCAATGGATTGCAGCGGTAAGCCCTGCTTATTCAACTGCTGGCCGATCAAGGTTTCCAGTAGCGGATTGCGGAAAACATAAAGACCTGCCCCGGCAAAAACGGCGAGACTGATTAGGATCAGCAATCCGGTCTTTAAGAGTTTTCCCATGGTATCAATTGTATAGGGTTGCAAGCATTGAATTGACTTTTAATTCGATTAATACAGCTCTGATTAGCTTCGTTTCAACGCTTTAACACGATATCACAACTGCATTGCCTTGCAGTATTTTATGTTTCACTGTGTTTGCGTGAAAAATCGTAAAGAATCACGCGCCTCTTTTATACTACGCATCTTCTGCAGAAGAGATTTTTTATTCACTATCGTTACGACACTATGGATTTATTGACCCAAGGACTCCTCGGCGCCACGATGGCGCAGTCGGGCGCGAAACAACAAGAAGCACGCATCGCAACCGGCATAGGCTTCGTTGCCGGTATTGCGGCGGATGTCGATATTCTGATTCAATCGGAGAACGATCCGTTGTTGAATATCGAATTTCACCGGCATTTCACGCACTCGCTGTTTTTTGTGCCGCTCGGCGCTTTGATTGTCGCGCTGCTGCTCTGGCCGTTTTTACGTAAACGCCTGACTTTTGCGCGGCTGTACCTGTTTACCTTTCTCGGTTATTGCTTGAGTGGCGTGCTGGATGCGTTTACCAGCTATGGCACCAATCTGCTCTGGCCGGTCAGCGATGCGCGTGTGGCGTTGAATATCATTTCGGTGCTGGACCCGGCTTTCACATTGATCTTACTGGCCGCCGGAGTGATTGCTTTCAGGAAATACAGTCATACCGCAGCGCGTATCGGATTGCTGCTAGCGGCGATCTATTTGTCGTTCGGGTGGATGCAACTGCATCGTGCTGAAACCATCGCGGAAACATTGATTGCGGAAAGAGGGCATCGTGCGGAACAATTGCTGGTCAAGCCAACGCTTGCCAATCTGGTACTGTGGCGTTCCATCTACGAATTTGAAGGCAAATTCTATGTGAATGCCATCCGCGCCGGTTTGTTTTCCGAACCGCGCATCTATCCGGGAGAGTCGATTGAAAAATTTGTGCTGGAACGCGATTTGAGCGATCTGCCAGTTTCATCAGTGCTGGCACAAGATATTGCGCGCTTCAGCCATTTCTCCGCCGGATTCCTCGCCATCCGCCCGGAACAACCGAACGTGCTGGTCGATGTGCGCTATTCCAATCTGCCTACAACGACCGCGCCGCTCTGGGGCATCGAGATCAACCCGGAGCAACCGGATCAGCATGCGAAATACAAGCTTTACCGCGATTCATCCAGCGTGACGCGAGAGAGGTTTATTAAACTATTATTAGGTGAGCATTTATTAGACTAAGCAGATTATGCCCCAACAGCGAATGTTTATAGCCCCGGGGTCTGCTGAATTTATGTGGTCTTATTGATTATTTTGCTATCTATCCATCTTCTGCTGTTTGTTTATTGTTTCAACAATACTATTTTAGGCAGAGAGCTCATTAAATACTGTTTGAAGGGAATCATTTGTGGTGGCTAAAGGTAAAGTTTTGCTAGTGGATTTGAATAATTATGCCCGTTATCCTTCTCTTGGAATTGGTTATCTTGTTGCGCCACTTCGTGCTGCGGGCTACGAGGTAGAATTACTATCTCCAATGGCGCATGGTCAGGGTGGTGTGATGCGCGAGCACCAAGAAAACATCCTAGATCACTTGATGCGTCGAATATATATGGCCCCGCCTGGTTGGCTATGGCAGCACCAGGATTGGCTCTATGAGATTTATAGGGTGTGGAAGCAGCGCTTGACATTTCAACGCCGCAACCTGCTTCAAGCCGAGATCGAATGTGGCAAAGCGGATGTGATTTTGTTGTCTGCATACCTTTCACATCGCAAACCAGTCGAGTTCATTGCCGGTATTGCAGCGCGTCTTGGTGTGCCTGTCCTACTCGGTGGACCAGCCTTTACTTTACCTGGTACGGCAAAAGATTGGGCGCGAATAGCTGGTGTTAGTGCAGTTTTTAGTGGCGAAGCGGAATTTGTCATCGTAGACCTTGTCCGTGCGCTGATTCGCGGTGTTTCCGTGTATAATTATACTGGTATCTTTGTGCATTCTGAAAGAGCTTCTCAAATTGGATGTGGTTCGATGCTTGAGCCACTTGCGGAGCTGAATGAGTTGCCGATACCTGATCTCAGTGATTTTCCATGGGAGCTCTATCCTCACAGGATTGTGCCATTGATGGCTAGTCGTGGTTGCGGCTGGGGCCGCTGTACTTTTTGCAGCGATGTTATTACCGCAAACGGACGCACTTTTCGCAGCCGTAGTCTCGAGCATGTGCTTGACGAAATTGAAACTCAGTCGAGACAGTACCAGGCTCGAGATTTTATTTTCTTGGATATCAAGCTCAATTCCGATGTTAATCTTTGGCGAGGGATTATTGATAATATCCAGAAGCGAGTTCCTGGCGCTAAATGGATTGGTACGGTGCACGTCAATTCGATGGGAGACAACGGACTCGATCAGGATACTCTTGTACGTGCGCATGAGTCAGGTCTTGTACGTATCAGCTTTGGAATGGAATCGGGTAGTCAGAAGATGTTGCGGCGTATGGCAAAGGGCTGTAAGGTTGAGCTCAATGAAGCATTTATTCGAGCTGCAAGTCGTGCCGGCATCAGCGTGCGTTCGACAATGATGGTCGGTTACCCGGGTGAATCTACAGGTGATGTAGATTTAACTACACAGTTTCTGGAACGCAATGCCGAATACTTGGATCGTATTAATTTATGTCGTTTTAAACCTATCCCTGGTACCGCTTTTCAATCACTATACGACCATCGGCCTGAGCGATTTGAAGATATTCAGGTTTTTAAGTGGGATTATCGTTTTGCGCGTGCGTCATATCGACCTAGTCAGATGCGCGATCGTCGGTACCGTTTAGCAGTTCTTAAGATGCTAAATGTCGTACACATAATTAATCGTAAACCTTTGCGTGACAATATGATTCAGTTTGATGGGCTAATGTGATGCAAAAGAATATTTCCGAGACGTCTCAACAATTGCGGCAACCTTTGATTTTTTTCACTGGCCCATTTCCACCACCTGTGCATGGTATGGCCGTAGCAACCGGGCTTCTGGCGGCGGCACTAGGTGAGCGCTTTCATGTGCGTCGTTTTAACATCGCGGCTCGCCGTCTTACAGGTTTAAAAATACTTGATATTCCTGCTCGTATGCTAAGAGCTCTATGGACTCTAGCCTCATTTGCGTGGTTGAGTTTCCGGCGCCGCCCTGAAGTCGTCGTAATCGCATTATCCGTTGGCTATGCAAAGGTGTTTGATCTTGCTTGTATTGCCATTGGCTTGTTAGCAAGTAGGCCGATTTATATAACTCACCATAGTTTCGTGGTTTTTAATCGCGTGGCGCCAGATCGCTTGATTAAAATTGCGTTGCCTCTGCTTCGCCGGTGTAAACACATCACGCTCTGTGGGCGGATGAAGCTTGAGCTGATTTCAGCATGGAATATTGAAGATGCAAACGTTGCTGTGCTGTCTAATGCTGCACTAGTAAGAATACCAGCGACCAACCTTGAGGCTGGATCACCGTCGATACAATCTGTGCGATGCGGGGCATATCATTTAGGGTTTATCGCTAATCTCTGTGCCGAAAAGGGGCTATGGACGTTTTTAGATACTGTAGATCGACTGCAAGCAATCGGTCATACAGTAGTTGCTACCATCGCTGGGCCAGTAGAACCGGCAGATGCTTTGTTAGAGAAGGAGCTAAAACAACGATTGCACGCAATGAAGAATGTTTCCTGGCTTGGTGCAGTGCACGGCAGAGAACGTACTCACTTCTATCAAGAACTCGACTTGCTAGTTTTTCCGACGGTATATCCTAACGAATCAGAACCACTTGTAATTCTCGAAGCGTTAGCCCATGGCGTACCCGTGGTGACAACACCACGCGGATGTATTGCGAGTTCACTTGCTGATGGCAATGCTGTTCGTGCTTTCCCTGAGGCAAGTTTTGTTGATGATGCTGTAGCAGCAATTGATGCTGATCTGCAAGCTATTAAGCCTCAATCTGAACGTGAAGCACTCGCAAAACAGCATTATCATCAATTGCAGGAGATCGGAGATAAGCAACTGAAGATGCTCATTGAATCAATGTTTTGTTTGCAGAAAAAACACTCATCACGACATTGATCGGAGCTTGATTTTATAATTGCTGTTATTCAATTCAATAATAAATTACTTCAAATGCACAATCCATTTCCGGTACAGCCGCTCAGCTACTACATTTAACCCCGCAACACGTTCCAGTAAATTTTTTTCGATTTCTTCCAGCGATTGCACCGACGGCTCGTTGAGGCTGGCGAGTTCTTCTGCGCCGACGCTGCACCAGTCGATGATCAGGCGTTCGGTCATTTCGACGTGGCACTGCATGCCGAGATGCATACCGAGGGCAAACGCCTGATTTTCGCAGTACGGGCTGGACAGAATGCACGTAGCGCCTTGCGGGATGCTGAATGCTTCGCCATGCCAGTGGAATGAATTGAAAGTTGTCAGATCGCCAAACCATGTGCGGGCAACCGGATTGTCCTGTACGCTGACTTCGCCCCAGCCCATTTCCTTGACCGGATTGGCGCTGACCACGCCATCCAAGGCTTTAGCCATGAGTTGACCACCCAGACAATGGCCCAGTACCGGAACGTCTTGAGCAATCGCTTGGCGGATTAATGTCAATTCCTGCTCGATCCACGGTAAGTCGTCGTTGACGCTCATCGTTCCGCCCATGAACACCAGACCGCTGAATCCATCGATGCTGGCGGGCGGTTGTTCTCCGGCGTCGATTTTGATCAGACGCCACGGAATATGATTGTTGTCGAGAAATGTGGCAAAATAGCCAGGCCCTTCGATGGGGATATGTCTGAATATTGCGACCGGCTTCATGGAATCTTCCTGCATAATTTTTGAATGATCTGATAACGAATTTTAGCTTGTTTTGCAGCAAATTTTCTGCTGAAAATCCGGGCAAACCTTTCTTTGATACCTGTGAAACACAACGTCAACACCAATTACGAGATCCGAGTGGGCATTCTGCCGGAATGGACTCTTTCATGTCTGTAAACAAACATACCTTCATTGATTTGGTGCGCATTGAACAATTGCGCAAAATCGAGTCCGCCAAAGCCGGTGAGCTATCGTACGAGGGCATTAAAAATATGCCTGGCTCCGCAGCCGGTGACTTCAACTATACGGAATTTATTCATCGCCTGGGGCTGCGCGCCAAGCACTTGATCCGCGATAACGTGCTGGATGATGTATTGCAGCAGCCACGTAAGCAATTTACCCGGGCGCGCTGGATTTGTCTGATTGCTGCGCTTACTTTGGGTGGATTGGCGGCTAGCCAAGCAGTCAGCGAATCTTCCACATTGAATATTTACTGGTTGCTGGCGGTGCTGCTCGGATTCAACATGATTTCGCTATTGCTGTGGTTAGCGGGCATTGTCTTGAATTTGCAAAGTTTGAGCAGCGGTATCGTGGCGCAATTGGCCAGCTGGTTGCCTTACCGGCACAAGAAAGAGCCGACGGTTGCATCGCTGGCATCGCACGCGTGGTGGGAGAGTTGTTTAACCGGTAGGGTGGGCAAATGGCGTATCAGTGTTTTGACGCATCAATTCTGGCTGACCTATTTAACCGCCGGTCTGGTGTTGCTGATCTTGCTCATGCTGGCCAGGCAATATAATTTCATCTGGGGTACCACATTGCTGCCGGATAGCACGTTGCCGAGACTCACGGAAATCCTTGGCACGCCATTGGAGGCGATGGGGTTGAAAATTCCGGATAACCCGCAAACGGTTGCCAGCCGCATCGGGACAGGCAAACAAGACGCGGAGACGCGCACCGCGTGGGCGGTTTTCCTGATTGGAGCCTTGCTGGTGTATGGCATATTCCCGCGTCTGTTATTGCTTGGGTTTTCCTGGCTCATGCAGCAGTGGAGTGAAAGCCGCTTCAAGCTCGATTTGTACTTACCCTATTACATTGAATTGCGTCAGCGTCTGATGGCGCGCGACGTGAAAGCGCAAGTCATCGATGCCGATCCGCAAGCCGGTATGAAGCCTGCGGAAGTTGCCCGTCCGCCGGAGAATGTCGCTATTCCGGCCAACGCGCAAGCCTTCGGCATTGAGCTGGACGATGCCACGCACTGGCCGGAATCCGTTGCTTGCCGCTTGAATATTGTCGATCAGGAATCGCATGACGAGGCCATGACATTGATAAAAAATCTCAACGGTCCGTTGCTGCTGGGCGTGGCGGCGCACCGTTTACCCGATCGCGGCGTGCAGCGCTTGATCAAGGAATTGGTCGACGGCAGCAACGCTAAGCCGTGGCTGATTCTGTTGAGCAAACCATCCGCGCCGGTGACCAGTGCGCGCGAATTCGCCTGGTTCCGTCTGGCGGAAGTCTGCGGCATTCCGGCAGAACATGTCATCACCCGGTAAATCATGAACATCCCTAACCCACAGCATCCGCAAGCGGATTCATTGCTGAATATAGCCGTCGTCGGGCATACCAATACCGGCAAGACATCGCTGATCCGCACCATGCTGCGCAGCACTGAATTCGGTGTGATTGAAGATGGCGCGGGTACCACGCGGCATGTCGAGCAAGCGACGATATCCGCCGACAATGAAGCGGTTTTGAAATTGTATGACACGCCCGGCCTGGAGGATTCCCGGGCTTTGTTTGCGCATATCAAGAAGCTGCAAGCCAAAGCGAAATCTTTGTCTCCTACTCAGATTCTGGAACAGTTTATTGCGCAAGTAACGGTCAACGACCCGCTGGAACAGGAAGCGAAAGTGATCCGCCAGGTATTGCGCAGCGATATCCTGCTTTACATTATCGATGTGCGCGAACCTTTCCTGGAAAAATACCGGCTGGAATTGGAAATTCTGACACAGGTCAGCAAACCGATTATTCCGGTTTTTAACTTTATCGCCGGACATGACCGGGAGCTGGCGAAATGGCGCGAGCATCTGGCGTCTTTCCACATGCATGCCACGCTGGAATTCGATACCGTGGCGTTTACGTTTGAAGCGGAAAAGCGCTTGTATCAGAAGATGCAGACGCTGGTGGAATCTCACTACGACCGGCTGCAGAAGCTGATCGATTACCGCGCCCAATTATGGAATCAGCTGTGTTTGTCGGGTGCTAAGCGGGTTGCCGGATTGATTGTCACGGTCGCTTGCTACCGTGAAAGTAAATCCGCGCAGAATAATTTGATCGCCCACTCGCTGGTTGAAGACCGGTTGCACGATTTTGTCCGCAAGGCCGAGCAGCATTGCCTGCACGATCTGTTAGCCATTTTTAATTTCTCGGAAAAAGACGTTGCCATTCAGAAAATCCCGGTCAGTAACGGGCAATGGCAGCTGGATATTTTTGCACCCGGTATCCTCAAAGCGTATGGACTGGACCTCGGCAGCGCCGCGGCCAAAGGCGCTGCCGCGGGCGCCGGAATTGATTTGATGGTCGGAGGCATGAGTCTGGGCGCAGCCAGCGCGTTAGGGGCAATTGCCGGTGCCGGCTGGTCGACCTTCAAGCGCTATGGCGACGAGATCAAAGCGACGGTCAAAGGCACGCAATGGCAGTGTGCCGACGAAACCACGCTGCAAGTTTTGTATTTGCGTCAGAAACATTTGCTGAGAAAACTGATGCATCGCGGTCATGCCGCGCAGGACAGGCTGCATGTGGACAAAGCCGACAGCGAGAAATTGCCCGCAAACTGGACTAAACTGACCAGCGCGTTACGCCAGAACCCGGCTTGGCAGGAACCGTCTGCTGCGCGTAACAGCAATACGCAATATCTGGAGATAGAAGCGAAACTGGTGGAAGCGTTGCTGGATGAAAGTTGAGGGATGTTGCCGTCAAGTTTGCGTTTTTTGCCCGCCGGATTGTAAAAACTGATCCAAAACTTGAATAAGCTGATTCGGGTCGAAAGGTTTGGGCAGGTAAGCGTTCATGCCGATTGCCAGGAACTCCTGTTGATCGTGTTCCATGATATTGGCGGTCAAAGCGACAATCGGGATGGCGGTCAGGTGTAATTCCTGGCGGATGCACCGGGTTGCTTCCAATCCATCCATTTCCGGCATTTGGATGTCCATGAAAATCAGATCGAACGAAGATCCGGCTGTTTTCAGTAAATCCAGACATTCCACGCCATTTTGCGCCACACTCACCTTGATGCCCCAGCTGGTTAGCAATTCGGTGATCAGCAGTTGATTGAATTCGTTGTCCTCCACAACCAGGATATGCGCACCGCTGAATTGCTGCTGGCCGGGAATGGCTGGCTGGTGCGCTTGATGGTGTGCGGTTTCGCTAAACAAGGCGGTAACGGTATCCAGCAGATTCAACGGTGTGAAAGGTTTAATCAGCACGTTGATGGTGCTGTTGGCCTCAAACTGATTCGAGAATGCGGGATCGATATTATTGCTCATCACTATGATCTTGGGACGGCGTGACGCAGGTAATGCAGCTTCTATCGCATGGATGGTGTCGCGATAATTCGTATCGGTTAAGCGTGTCATCAACAACAGCAAATCAAACGGCACCTGACTGGGATCGGCGAACATTCTGAGCGATGCCGTGCTGTTATCCACCGCAACCGCGCTCCAGCCCATGGATTGAACAATTTCCGCGATGACGCCGCGTGTGGCCGCACGGTCGTCAACGATCATGACTTTGAGTGATTGCAAGTGAGCGGGAATGGTCACCCAAGGTTCCCGGTGCTGATTTTTGTAGTGTAACTGGACCGTGCAATGAAACCGGCTGCCCTGGCCATGTTCGCTTTCGGCCACGATGTTGCCTCCCATCAACTGCGCCAGCCGGTATGAAATCGACAAACCCAGTCCGGTACCGCCGAACCGGCGTGAAATGGATGAGTCGGCTTGGGTAAATGCTTGGAACAGATGCGCCATTTGCCCGGGCGTCATGCCGATACCGCTATCGGTGATGCTGAAAACCAGTGTGGCGATATCGGCATCGTTAGCCGGAGCGATGGCGATGCGGATAATGACTTCGCCGCGATCGGTAAACTTGATCGCATTGTTGATAAGGTTCACGAAAATCTGGCTGAGCCTCAACGGATCGCCGATAAACTGGCGGGGCACATTGGGTTCGACATAAAAAAGCACATCGATGGTTTTGTCTTTTGCGGCGATTGAGGCAATGGCGGAGAGGTTTTCCAGAATCGTGTTCAAATCGAAAGCGATATGATCCAATTCAATTTTGTTGGCTTCGATTTTGGAGTAATCCAGAATGTCATTGATAACGCCCAATAAAATATTGGAGGAGCCTTCAATATTGCGCAAATAACCGCTTTGGCGCGCATCCAGGGTGGTTTTGCTTAATAAATACGCCATACCCAGTACCGCATTCATCGGCGTGCGGATCTCATGCGACATCATCGCCAAGAAACGGGTTTTGGCGTTACTGGCGGCTTCCGCTTGCTGGCGCGCTTCGATCAGCATGGTTTCGCGCTCTTTCCGTTCGGTGATGTCCTGATGGGTGCCGAACATCATGAGCGGTTTGCCATCGGCGGTCCAGCTGGACACCTTGCCGCGATCCAGCACCCAAATCCAATGTCCCGCTTTATGACGCATGCGGGCTTCGCATTCGTAAAAAGGAATTTTTCCGGCGAAGTGATTGTTAAGCAGCACTTCGGATTGTTTCAAATCATCCGGGTGCGCATACTTTAGCCAGATTGCAATCGATGTCGGGGCGATTTCCTCGAGGGTATAGCCGAGCATTTCGGCCCAGCGCTGATTGAAAATGACTTCCCCGGTTTGCACGTTCCATTCCCAGGTGCCGATGTGCGTGCCTTCAATAATATTGGATAAGCGCAGGCGTTGATATTCGAGTTCTTTTTCGTGTTGCTTGCGGCCGGTAATATCGCGTGACGAAGCGTAAATCAGTATTTTTCCCGAGACCTCCAGTCTGCTGGCATTGATTTCAACATTCATGATCGTGCCGTCTTTACGCCGGTGCAGTGTTTCAAAAACGCTCGGTGTTTTCGAGACCTCACGGACTGCGGCGATCAGATTTTCTTTGGGAATCATGGCATCCCAATCCATCACATTGAGCCGGGCGGTTTCTTCGTTGGAATAGCCCAGCATCTTGGCGAAGGCGTGGCTGAATTCCACGATATTGCCGTCCTCATCGAGAATGTGAACGCCATCGCTGGCGAGTTCCAGTAAGGCTTCAAATTTCAGCGATATATTTTTTAATTCGGTGATATCGCTGGCGTAGCCATTCCAGATAATGCTGCCGTCAGCTTGTTTCTCGGGTTTGGAGTGCGCATGTATCCAGCGGATCTCGTTTTGCGTGGTCATGACGCGGAAATCAGCGTGCCAATCGATCAATGTGGCGGCGGATTCCTGAATCGACCGGTTAAATGTTTCGATGTCCTCGGGGTGGATGATGGAAATGGCTGATGCATCCGTGGTAATGCTTTCAGGCGATACACCGAGGATCCCGGTTATTCCTTTGCTGGCATACGGTACGCAATTCCGTCCGTCCGGAAACAGCTGGAATTGGTAAATAAAGCCGGGAATATTATTGGATAAATCCTCGAGGAATTTATGGCTTTTGATAAGCTGAGTCTCAAGATTCTTGCGTAAGGTGATATCCACTAAGGTAACCAAATGATTCTTGGCCAGTGTATCTTCGGACTCAAGCGGTGAGGCTGTTGCAATCACACTGCGCAGGGAGCCGTCCTTGCAGTGGATAATGACATCGATGGGTTCAAAAGGAGTGTTCCCCTGGACTGCTTTTTCCAGATTCTCGCGCCAGGAGGTTTCCACCCGCTGGCGGTACGCTGGATCGGGATAGGCCTTGGGCCACCAGTCCGCTAACGTTGGAATATCGTCCAAGGTATAGCCAAATGTCTGCACAAAGGCTTTGTTCAGGAAGGTGATATTCTGCTGATCATCGTTGATTGCCTTGGGTATGGGGGAGTTATCGATAATCGCGTAAAGTCTGGCTTCGCTTTTGCGTAACTCCGCTTCCACCTGGCTACGCTCGGTGAATAGCACGCTGACAAATTGCGCCGTGAGCGAAATACCCAAAATGAAGATATTCATGTCGAAGATCTGCGGATAATCATCCACGACGAAAGGGCCGAATTTGCGCGCTGTTTCAAACAGCGACAGTACCGTGATTGCACTGCATATCAGGGATACGACGGCTAGTTCACTCTTAATCGCAATCCATAACAGCAAGGGAACATAAATCACCAAGGCGAGGGAAATGCCGCTGAACGTGGAATTACCGAAAACCAGCCATGTGGCGGGCAGCATCAAGATAACCGGCACGAGGGCATTGCGCATGGATTGCCACATGCGGGCGCTGCGGCCGCGCGAAGAAAACAAAATCAGCAAAAACGGCGTTACCAGCAATTGTCCCAGGCAGTTGCCAAACCACCAATATGCCCATGCCTGGAAGTAATTCTGTGATTCCTGGATAACATTGAAGAATGACAACGCCGCCGTTCCGAAGGTGGCGCTCAGCGGTTGCAGCACTAAAAAGATCAGGGCAACCAGCCGGCTGAGGTCATACACCCTGGTGAGCGCCGGATCCAGTTTCCAGCGCCTGAATAAAGCCGCCGCAATCACGGCTTCAACGCTGTTAATGGCGGAGATCGCCAGCGCGGGTGGCAACTCCAGTCCGCTGCTTAAAGCGAGCGCCAACTGTCCGACGAAAACGCCTGGCCAGACCTTGCGCCCCAGCAAGATGGCGGCGGCCAGTGCAATGCCTTCCGCGACAAAGAAAACCGGTGTGACAATGAAATGCGAGACAGAGATCAAAAAACTGATATGGCCGAATACAAAGTACAAAACAGCGAGCGCAAGCAGCTGAAAAATATAATGACGATAGGAAACCGGCTGATTGTTACTGAACATGAAAAGGCAAAGAGTCGATTGAATGGGCAGTGAATGCGGGTTGGGCTATAAGCATCGCTTGACGTGGCATAAAGTGGAGATTATCACGATGGAAATTAAAACAAAATGTGCTTTTTTAATGGCGATGAAGAATCGCCATTTTTTCAGAGAAAACGGACAGCGGCTGCAGGTGTTCTATCAACGATCCTATGGCGCGGCCGGGTTGTTGCGGGATTTGCTCAGACGTTTATAGAACCACTGTTTGCAGTACTCCACTGTCAGCAGATAAGTAACGATCAAAATAGCCAGCAGTCCGAAGAACATCAATGGCAGCGCTGTGAAGCCCAGGTAATGCGCCATCGGGCTGATGGGGAGCAGCATGGCGATGGCGACGATACTGAGCGAAGTGACCGTCAGCCAGCGGTTGGGATGGCTGTGCAAGGGGTTGCGCCGGGTGCGGATGATGAAAATGACCAGTACTTGCGTGGCGATCGATTCCACAAACCAGCCGGTGCGGAACAGGGTTTCATCCGCCTCAAACACGGTGATCAGCAGATAGAACGTAACGAAATCGAATATCGAGCTGATCGGGCCGATGGTCATCATGAAGTTGCGGATAAAATTCATGTCCCATTGGCTCGGTTGCGCCAGATCTTCCTCATCGACATTATCCATCGGCAAGGTGATTTCGGAAAGATCGTACAACAAGTTATTCAACAGAATTTGCAGCGGCAACAAGGGCAGGAACGGCAGGAAGAGCGTCGATGCGGCCATGCTGAACATATTGCCGAAGTTCGAGCTGGTCGCCATCATGATGTATTTCATCACATTGCCGAAGGTGCGGCGTCCTTCCATCACACCGGCATGCAAGACTTTCAAATCGTGTTCCAGCATGATCATGGACGCAGCCTGCTTGGCCACATCGACCGCGCCGTCCACCGAAATGCCGATGTCGGCGGTATGTAGTGAAGGCGCGTCGTTGATGCCGTCGCCCAGATAACCCACGACATGCTTGCGTGCCTTGAGCGCCAGCAACACGCGATTCTTTTGCGCCGGATTGACGCGGCAAAACAGATTGACTTCTTCCACGCGGGCAAGCAGTGCATCATCTTGCATGATAGCGATTTCATTGCCGGTCAGCACGCCGGTAACCGGCAGATTCAGCTGGTTGCAAATGTAGCGCGTAACCCGTTCATTATCTCCGGTTAAAATCTTGACCTGCACGCCACTCGCCTGTAGTGCGGCCAGAACCGGTCCAGCGCTGATTTTGGGCGGATCGAGAAAAGCCGCAAGACCGGCAAATACCAGTTCGCTTTCGTCGGTTACGACAGCGTGGGGGTGATCCGGCGCGACCTCGCGCCAAGCAATAGCCAAGACGCGAAAACCATCATTGCCGAATTGATCGAGCAGTTGAGTAATCGATTGCCGCACGGTTTCATCGAGCGAAACGATGGCGCCGGTTTCATCTTCATACTGGGTGCAAAGGTTCAGGATGTCTTCGGGAGCGCCTTTGACGGCCAGGATGCGGGTTTCTTCACGCTCTACCAGCACTGATACGCGACGGCGCTCGAAATCAAACGGTACTTCGTCAATTTTGCTCCAGCCCGCAACCGCTACTTCGTGGTGCAGCAAGATGGCGTCGTCGAGCGGGCTTTTGAGACCGCTTTCAAAATAACTGTTCAAATAGGCAAGTTCCAGTACACGCTGGGAGCCTTGACCCAATGCATTGACGTGATGTTCCAAATGGATTTTCGCTTCGGTCAGCGTGCCGGTCTTATCGGTGCAGAGGATATCCATCGCGCCCATGTCCTGAATCGCCGATGGCCGCTTGACGATCACGTTCAATGCGGCCATGCGCAATGCGCCGCGCGTGAGCGTGACCGATACCACCATGGGTAATAATTCCGGTGTGAGTCCTACCGCCAAGGCCACTGCAAACAGGAAGGATTCGAGCAAGGGGCGGTGCATCACGATATTGACCAGCAAGGTGAACAGAACCAGCAGGAAGGTAAAGCGCATGATCAACATGCCAAACTGGCGTATGCCGAGCTCGAATGAAGTTGGCGGCGGTTTCTTCTCGAGGCTGTCGGCAATCTGCCCCAGCGCTGTCGATTGTCCCGTGCGGGTGATTCTGGCCCGGGCCGTGCCGCTGATCACCGTACTGCCCATGAATACCGCAGCTTTTGCTTCCAAGTCCCAGGGATCGGCGCTGACCGGTGCATCGGCATGTTTCTCAACCGGGTAGGCTTCACCGGTGAGTTGCGATTGATTGATAAACAGATCCTTGGCGTCGAGCAATTGACCGTCGGCAGGAACCAGATCGCCCGCCGACAAGGCAATGATATCGCCCGGCACTAACTGTGTAACCGGAATCTCGGATAATTTTCCGTCCCGTAATACCGTAGCGGTTACCGCAACTTGCGCCGCCAGTTTTGCCGCCGCCTGACCGGCGCGGTACTCCTGAATGAAATCCAGTGTGACGCTCATCAGGATGATGACGCCAATAATGAGCGCGCTGACTCCGTCACCATTCAACGCTGAAATGCTCACTGCGACGAGCAGTATCAATACCAGCGGATTGTAGAAATGGGCGAGAAACTGCACAAGGACGTTGCGCTGCCTGACGGGTTTGATTTCGTTTGCGCCGTGCTGCTTTAACAGAAGAGCTGCTTCCGCATTGCTTAAGCCGGTATCCATCTGATCTTTAATCATTTTCTAGCCCTCCGGGCTTATGTTGCATGATTATAGCGGCTTTATGCACGCAGGGTGACGCAGTCTTCGGATACGTTTAATCCCGCTTCATTGATGGCGTGCGCGGATTGCCGGTAGATCCCGGTTGCCGAGTTGCGTGCGCCTCGCGTTTCATCCCGTTTCCCGCCGCTTTTGCCGTGCAGATCTTTTATATGAATAAACTTCATAACTTAACAATTTTTTCTTCTTTGTGGAATTTTTTAATAGTTACTACACTGCAAGCACAGGAAACTGTATGAGGTAGCTGCAAGGGTTCAGGGATAGAGTCCACTCATTTTTCTAATGCGAATATCTTGTTCACATTGATGAGCTATCCCGGAGGTCACTGCAGTCTGGTTTTTTCTGTTAATCGAAATCAAGGAGAGTCTAAATGAGATATCGTAAAACTAAGTATCTAGGGGCAGTCTTAGCCCTGGCTGTATCAGGTCCTGCATTCGCAGCTTTCAATGGAGATCAAAGCGCCGGTGGAAGCAGTTCATTGTTGTTCAGCGCCTATGAATCCGTAAGCGGTTATTCTTTTACACTGGATACAGGTAGCCGCAGAGATGACTACTCTGCATCCATTCCATTGTTTACTCCTCTCAGTTTTAATCTTGCGCTGGATACCAACTGGAATACTTTTTTGGCTGGCGTAGGCGCAGCGCACTTTTCTGATATCAGATGGGCTGTAACTGCCGGTGATACCAGTGTTATCGATGGCGATCTCAGAAGTTTTCTGACCACGGCAGCCAACGGTTTGGATATTGGCACCAACGGCAATGGCACAACCAATGCTCAGTTGAACCAATGGAATGTCAATTACAATTCGTTTATTAATGCAAGCAATGGCGGGGATGGAACAGTCTTCGGCTTTGGCGGGCAACCCTCCACGGTGCATTTAAAAGAAGGCCCAACCGACTTTGCGTCGTATGAAGTTTCCATTGGCAGTAACTGGAGTGGTAAAGCGAAATTCGATACCACCGGCGCACTGGGCGAGACCCTCAATTTCTATGAAGCAAACATAACGAAATCGCCGAGTGGTGGAGTAGTCAGCCTTACCAGAATCACAACGGATTTACTGGGAACCGTATCGTTGACCAACGATGGATTGCTCTCAATCTCACCTATTTCTCCTGTACCGGAAGCGGATACTTGGGCCATGCTCTTGGTTGGCCTTGGTTTGATGGGCGTAACAGTCCGCCGCCGCGCAGGAATCGTGTCTTAGTTTCTCCGTAGCACATTACTCCGTCTTATTGAAGAAATCGGCATCTGTCGATGCCGGTGTGAGGGTGATTTTGTCTGAAAAACTGCAAAATCACCCGGTGCATAACTCATTTTTAAGGAATATTAAAATGAAACTGAAATTCGGACATATTATTGCATCTCTCGGCATGGTGTTATCCAGTCAGGCCTACGCGCTTAGTGTGGATGAAATCAATGCAATACCGCCTACACGCGTTCTCTACGTTGGCGGTGGCGCGGAGCAAAACGGTGTATTTGAAACCATAGCCTCCAAGCTGTTCACAGCAGGTTCGGTGTCATACATCACTGACGATACCGGTGCTCCTCCCGCCAAGGGCAGATCGTTCCGCGCAGTGGCCGGTACCGTATCGATAGGCAGTCTGGCCGGTCAGAACTGGATCGTTGCTTATCGTTCCCTGGGTGGCGTGTTTGCTAACGGAATCGCTCCGCTGGTTACACCGAATCCACCGCTGACAAACTACTATCAAATTCAAAACAATATCACGTCAACCGGCCTCGCAAATCCAACTTTCAAGATTACCAATTTATCAACTTTTGTACCGGGTCAAAGACCGGCCGTTGGCCTGGCAAATCTGGAGCTGGCAATTTTTACCGGTTCGAATCTGCCTACCGGCGCCAGCGCGCTTACTGCCGGCCAATTGGCTCAATTGGTTCAAACACCGCTTTATAACGTGGTGAACGGGATTGCCGCAACCAACAATCTCGCCGACGCCCTTGTGGCGGCAACGCTGGCCGGTCACCGTCCAGCCAGCCTGGATAATGGACTGAGTAAAGCCGAAATTGCCGGTATCCTCTCGGGTACCATCACGAATTGGACTCAAGTGCAGGGTCTGGAAGCGCTGGACAAACCGGTCATACTGATTGACCGCAATGCCGGTTCTGGTGCTAAGGCAGCAGCGAATCAGTATTTCCTGAATAATCCGGGTGGATCTGCGTTCAGCGGCGGCATTCCTCCGGCAAACCAAGGAGCCGAAGCCGGCATTGGCGATATTGTTAATTTTGCCTCATATGCCGTGCGTACTGAACCCAGTGCAGGCAACGTACCCGGCGCACTTGACAATGTATTCAACAAAGGCGCTTATGGAATCGGTATTCTTGGCCTGGAAAATGCACCGTCCGTGACGAGCAAATGGCGATTCGTGGCCATTAACGGCGCAAGAGCAACAAATCCGGCCGGTACCGCTTTCGACAAGCAACAAGCGATTTCAGGCCAGTACGATTATTTCTTCCAGGCTTCGGTCAACTTACGCAAAAGCGTGACCGGCGATCAACTCGCATTGGCTAACGCATTCATCAATAAAGCGAAAGACCCTGCGGTAATTACAACCGTAGCAGGCACGGTGCTTGATCCGGCCGAGTTTCCAGAAACTGGCAATGCAACACTGGATGCATTCCGCGCCCATGGAACACGTTTCGGTAATTCCACCGCGCCATTGCAACTGTTGGAACCACCCGCACCGTAATACAACTGGCTCTGAAGTTATCCCGGCAGGCGTTCTGATAACACAGGCGCCTGCTGTTGATATAAATCTTGCCATGGGTTTAAAACCGCCGTACCCGAATAAATATGATAGGTTGTGCAGGAATAAACAAGTGCATGCTGAAGCATGCTTTTGTATTTGTATTCCGCGCATTTGTCAGTATAAATACGATGCCATCGCATAAAGATGTTCTGTGATAACTTGGTTTGAAAAAGCGGTTGCGGAATCCGGTGTTTTGTCTGGCCGGATAGCGTCGTACAATGCCCGGGATAAATCATCGATGGCTTATAGCAGGCGGTATCTCCGGAGAACGCCTTGCTCAGTTTTTGAGCCATGTTAAACGTTTGGCATCGCAGTGAACCAATCCCCCGGTAGCTTTTGTGATAGCGGTAAGTTTTTCCTGCTTTCCGGCTTGTTCGATGACTCGATGGATGATTGACTGGAATACACGAAACCGCTTACCGCAGAAATCGCATGTATGTTGATGATTAAATAGCTGAGAGATAGGAAATGAATTTCCAACAACTTCGAATTATTAATGAAACAGTCCGGCAGAATTATAATCTGACCGAGGTAGCCAATGCTTTGTTTACATCACAATCCGGTGTGAGCAAGCATATCAAGGATCTCGAAGACGAATTGAATATTGAACTCTTCATTCGTAAGGGGAAGCGGCTGATTGGCCTGACAGAACCGGGCAAGGAATTGGTGAAAATTGTCGAGCGCATTTTATTCGACACCAAGAATATCAAGCGCCTGGCCGAACAGTTCAGTAATTATGATCAAGGGCAATTAATTATCGCGACTACGCATACGCAAGCACAATATGCATTACCGCCCGTGGTGACGGAGTTCAAGAAAATATTTCCCAAAGTTCAGCTGATACTTCATGAATCCAGACCTGGAGAAATATTGTCAATGCTGATCAACGGCGAAGCTGATATCGGCATTGCGACGGAAGCATTGGAAAATGCTGTTGATCTTGTATCCTTTCCTTACTATACGTGGCAGCACGCCATCATTGTTCCTGCGGGACATCCTTTGCAATCGTTACAGCCGCTTACGCTGGAAGCCATTGCGGAGTTTCCGATTATTACTTACCACCAAGGTTTGACCGGGCGGTCCCGCATCGACCAGGTATTTGCCAAGGCGGGATTGATACCGGATATCGCCATGTCCGCTTTGGATGCCGATGTGATTAAAACTTACGTGAAACTGGGATTGGGTATCGGCATTATTGCTTCTGTAGCATTTTCTCCCAGAAGAGATGAAACATTAGTCAAGCTTGAAAGTGAATACCTGTTTGAAATGAATACCACTTTTGTGTCGGTGCGGCGTAATCATTATCTGCGTAGCTATGCGTACCGGTTTATTGAACTTTGTATTCCAACATTGACTGAATCGATCATTCGTTCCGGCGTCAAACCTTTGATTGACGCTGAATAAAGGAAGTTTTGCGATAAATTTTATCCGGATTGGTAGACGAGATATCCGCTTGATCAAATAAATGACGTGATTTGATTGTTCTGATCGGCAAATCGAAATAATCGATTTGCCGGTAGTCTCAGCAACTCAATGCGATACTTTATTTCTGAGTTTATCTTTGAAGCAAGCGGTATAATTCAGTAGTATTCTCCTGATACTTGATTAACAAGAGATATTTCCGGACGTATGTGAGATGGCGGGTAAGTCTTGTGTGGAACCAATTATTCGTGCTGATATCTCAAGTCTATGCTTTATTTAATACTTGTCATTGTTATCGTTGCGCTCATTGTGGGCCCGTCCTACTGGGTTAAGCATACCCTGGCAAAATACAGTCATCCTGAAGATCGTTATCCGGGCACCGGCGCTGAGCTGGCGCGTATTTTGCTCGATTGGGCCAACTTGCAAACAGTGAAAGTTGAGGTATCCGAGCAGGGCGATCACTATGATCCGATAGCAAAAGCAGTGCGCTTGACAGCGGATAAATTTAACGGCAAATCGCTGACAGCGATTACGGTTGCGGCGCATGAAGTCGGGCACGCCATCCAGGACCGCGATGGCTACTTGCCCCTAAAATGGCGGACACGGCTGGTGCAAATAGCCGCTCCGGCGGAAAAATTGGGCGCGGTGATTTTGATGATCGCACCGATTGTCGCAGTGGCGCTGCGTGCGCCGGTAGCAGGCGCTCTGTTTCTCGCCGGTGGTTTGTTAACGTTGGGGAGCGCAGTAGTCGTGCATATGGTGACGCTGCCGATGGAATTGCATGCCAGTTTCGCCCGGGCGTTACCCATGCTGGAACAAGGCAAGTATCTCATTCAGGGTGACGAGCCGCATGCACGCAGGATTCTGCGCGCCGCAGCATGGACTTATGTATCCGCTTCGTTGATGGCGCTGCTCAATATCGGCCGGTGGTGGGCGATTCTCCGGCGCTAGTGCGGCTGAATCGCGGGAATTCCGCGGTATATGTGTGATATTCCGTCTTGACCCTGTCATACGGGCAACTTACCATACAAGATTTGAAACTGAATTCATAAGCTAATCCATTAGAGATCAGTATTTTTTTGTTAGAGGACAAATATGGTGCAATTGGTTGGGCAACAAAAGGCAAAAGCAGTGCGCGGCTTCACACTGCTCGAATTACTCGTGGTCATGGTTATCATCGGTTTGCTGGCTGCCTATGTTGGGCCTAAGTACTTTTCGCAAGTCGGCAAATCGGAAATAAAAATGGCGCAAGCGCAAATCGATGCACTGGAAAAAGCGTTGCATCAATACCGTTTGGATGTAGGGAGCTATCCGGGCACGGAACAAGGCTTGACCGCGCTGGTTACGCGCCCCAATAATGAGGCGCGCTGGCAAGGGCCTTACCTGTCCAAGCTGCCGCCAGCCGATCCTTGGGGCCGCCCGTATGTGTACAAGTATCCGGGTGAACGTTCCGAGTTTGATTTGCTCTCTTACGGTAAGGACGGACAGCCTGGCGGTGAGGGCGAGGCGGCTGATATTACCAACTGGTAAATTGCGCGCATGCGTTATGAAGTGAAGGCCGTCATGTCCGGGCAAGGCACCGTGCACCTTGAGCTGGAAGCGAACAGCGAGGAGGAAGCCCGCCGCCAGGTGGTTGAGCAAGGCGGTATGGTTCTAAGCATACGGCGCAGCTTCTCGGGATTCTCGCTGAAAGCGAAAAGCCATTTTCCGCTGGTTCACTTCAGTCAGGAATTGTTGTCGTTGCAGATTGCCGGTTTAAGTCTGGTCGAGAGCATCGAAACGCTGCTCGAAAAAGAACAGGACAGCAGTAACCGCAAAATCATCCAGAATATTCTGGACCGATTGTATGAAGGAGTGACATTCTCACAAGCGCTGCAAGAATTTCCACAAGCATTTCCACCGCTCTATATCGCCACGGTTCGCGCCAGTGAGCGTACTGGCGATCTCTCGGAAGCGCTGACTCGTTTTATCACTTACCAGACACAGATGGAGTTTGTGCGCAAAAAACTGGTTGGCGCATCGATTTATCCGGTGCTGTTATTGGTGATCGGTTTTCTGGTATCGATTTTTCTGATGGTTTTTGTGGTGCCTAAATTCAGTGCTATTTATGATGATATGGGTAGCGATTTACCCTGGCTTTCGTTATTGCTGATTAAATGGGGTCAATTCGTTCATGAGCGCGGCTGGGAATTGGCTATTGCTTCGCTGGCGTTGCTGATTGCAGCAGGCTACACAGTAAGCCGGTCAACCTTTCGCGCCAGTGTCATGCAGCTCTTGTGGCGCGTTCCGGCCATTGGTGAGCGCATGCGCGTGTATCAGCTGGCGCGTTTCTACAAGACGCTGGGTATGCTGCTGCGCGGCGGTATACCGATCACGCAAGCGCTGGAAATGGTCAGCGGTTTATTGCAAGCGCATTTCCGCCCCAAAGTGGCAGCCGCGGCCAAGCATATCCGCGAAGGCAGAACGATTTCCAGCGCGATGGAATTGGAAGGACTGACAACAGCAGTGGGTAATCGCATGCTCCGTGTGGGCGAGAGAACGGGTTTAATGGGCGATATGATGGAACGGATCGGTAATTTTCACGATGAGGAAATTGCGCGTTGGGTCGAATGGACAACCAAATTGATCGAGCCATTGCTGATGGCGGTCATCGGTATTGTGATTGGCGGGATTATTATTCTCATGTATATGCCCATATTTGAACTGGCGGGAAGTATCAATTGATCGAAGCGCAGGTACAAACCGTAAACAAACCGTCGATGGAGATCAACCATCTGGCCGATGCGCAACAAAAAGCGCTCGAACAGAATGTTTCCGTTATTCAGGTTCTGGAAGAAAGAGGCGGTTATACGCCCGATGAGCTCATGCAGCAGCTCGGTCAGCTATTGCACATGCCGGTATTGGACATGAAAGCGATTCACGCACTCAGCCCCGCTTTTGATGTGCTTTCGTTTTCCGAAGCCATGATGCATGAATGTGTTTTATTCCGCCGCGAACAAGACTATCTGCTGGCAGTCAGTAATCCATTCTCGACAAAATTACGGGCATGGGCGGAAGAACGTTTTGCTGTCGCTGCGGAGTGGTATTTGGTACATCCCGCTGATTTGAGCGCTTTTTTTGCCCAGCAGGAAAAAACCATGCGCGCCATGGATCAAGTGCTGCCTTCCACAGAGCTGGATAAAATACAAAGCGGTATTGAGGATTTATCGTTAAAAAGCATCAACGAAGGTACCAGCCAGGTGGTGCGCTTGGTGCATTCCACCTTGTATGACGCGCATAAATCACAGGCCAGCGATATTCATCTGGAAATGACGGCAGGCGCATTGTCGATAAAATACCGCATCGATGGCGTGCTAAGCTCAATCGGCGTAATACAAGGCGCAGACTTGGCCGAGCAAGTCATTTCCCGGATTAAAGTGATGTCCGAGCTGGATATTGCCGAACGCCGCGTGCCGCAGGACGGCCGTTTTAAAATTTCCATCCAGGGGCGGGAAATCGATTTCCGGGTTTCCATCATGCCGAGTATTTTCGGTGAGGATGCGGTCTTGCGGATTCTCGACCGGCAAGCATTATCCGATCAGATTGAGGGGTTGACGTTAAACCAATTGGGTTTTAATCAAACGGCGATTGCCAGTATCCGCCGTCTGAGTTCGGAACCGTATGGCATGCTGCTGGTTACCGGGCCGACCGGAAGCGGTAAAACGACATCGCTCTACGCCGCGATTTCCGAAGTGAATAAAGGCAGCGATAAAATTATTACCATCGAAGATCCGATCGAGTATCAGCTTCCCGGTGTGCTGCAGATCCCGGTGAATGAGAAAAAAGGACTGACCTTTGCGCGCGGATTGCGCTCAATTTTGCGGCACGATCCGGACAAAATCATGGTGGGTGAAATTCGCGACTCGGAAACGGCGCAGATCGCCATCCAAGCGGCGCTGACCGGTCACTTGGTTTTTACCACGGTGCACGCCAATAACGTATTTGATGTCATCGGCCGGTTTTCGCATATGGGTGTGGATCCCTACAGTTTTGTGTCCGCGCTGAACGGAATCGCCGCGCAACGGCTGGTGCGTTTGCTTTGTACCCACTGCTCGGTCGACGAGCGTCCGGATGATAAACTGATTGAAGAGTCCGGAATTCCCATCGATGAAGCGGATCAATTCAAGTTCCGCAGCGGACGAGGTTGCGGCCAGTGCCGTGGCAGCGGTTACCGGGGAAGAAATGCAATTGCCGAGATTCTGATCCTGAACGATGAGATTCGTGAGCTGATTGTGGCGCAGGAGCCGATACGCCGCATCAAGGAAGCGGCCAGGAACAATGGTACCCGATTCCTGCGGGAGGCCGCTTTGGATATGGTCAAGCAAGGATTAACCAGTTTGGAGGAGGCCAATCGTGTCACCATTGTGGCGTGATCAAATACAGGTCTTCGTGGCGCCCGGACGAATCGATCTGGTGCGTTCAACGCGCGGGTTCAAACCGGTCCAGGCAGCCAAGGTTACCGTGTGGTGCGAGCCTGCGCAGGATGCGCCGGTTTGGCAGGCCGCTTTGCAGCAGTTGGAAAAACATTTGATGGATGCGGCTGGAGCGCAATTGAGTGTTACGCTATCGAATCATTTTGTACGGTACGTCGCCTTGTTGCCGCAAGCGGAAATCGCAACGCCGGAAGAAGTGAGTTCCTATGCCGCTTTCCGCATGCGTGAAGTGTATGCGGAACGGGTGAATTCGTGGGTGCTGAGTGTGAGCGAATGGACTCCGCTGAGCGGTGCGGTGTGCGCCGCGATTCCGCGCGATTTGATGGTGCAGCTGGAAGAAATGGCGGCGCGGTGCCATTGCACACTGAAAGAGATCGAGCCTTATTTTGCGTCTGTTTATGATCGCTGGCAAAAACTGCTGGATGGCAATAAAACCTATTTTGCGGTCATTGAAGCCGGACGTATTTGCTTGGCTGTGCTGATTAATGGAAGCTGGCACAGCATCCGCAATCAGCGCATTTTGCACAATGTCGCGGCTGAATTGCTCGCGGCATTGGATCAGGAAGCCATCTTGACCGGAAGTAAGGAAGCGATTGAACGGGTTCATGTGTTTGCGCCTGGACATGCGGATTTGACGCTGCCGGAACAGTGCGGATGGTGCATTATTCCGATGCCGGTCGGGAAAATACCGGTATTGCCACATTACCCATCCGGGACAGTTGATGATGACGGGGTAAATCGATGCCACGCTTAAGACTTAAGTTCCCGGATCGCGGCCAATCCGTTCCGCATATAGATTTTTCCATCCTGCTGATCGGATTGCTCGTGCTGGCCGGTGTGCTGCTGCAATTCCGCCAGGTGACTGAAGAAGTGAATCACTGGACGAACCGGGTCGAGCGGCTGGAGAAACATCAGCAGCAGAAAGCTGCGCCGCGCACACGGTCAACGCCGCGGATAAAAGAATTCAGCCAGGAAATCCGCAAGGAAATCACACAAGCCAATGCGATACTGGATCAGATCAATTTGCCTTGGGAAACTTTATTCGATGCCATCGAACATGCGGCAACGGACGAAATCGCCTTATTATCCTTGCAGCCGAATGTGGCCAGCCGGACACTGCGTCTCAGCGGTGAAGCGAAGAGCATGTCCGAGCTGCTCGATTTTGTCGAAGCACTTGAACGTGAGCTGGTTTTTGAAAATGTGCATTTGTTAAACTACAAAGTTAAACAAGATAATCCGCACCGGCCCATTATTTTTCTCCTGACTGCTGTATGGATGCAAGTTTCTTGAAGACCGCAACAATCCAAACACAACTCGACCGCTTGATGCTGCAACTGCGCTGGCAGGCAGGCCGTCTGGGCACGGTTGGAAAAATCGGCCTCGGCCTGATCGTTGTTGCCGGTATTTATTTCTTTTCAGCGGTTTTGCCGCAAGACTCCGATCTGCAAAAGCTGAAGGAACGGGCTGAAGCGCTGCAACTGCAAGAGCTAGCGAAGCAGTCTCCGGGAGAAATGGAAAGCGGCAAGAAATTGAGTGGTGATCAGGCATTGCAAGTATTTTACGATTTCTTTCCGCGTATCGACTCATCGCCTTTCTGGATCCGTGAATTGGTGCAATTGGCTAAAAAGCATGGTGTTGATCTGAGCAGTAGCGAATATCGCTTGATGAACGAGAACGACGCACGTCTGGCGCGTTACGAGATGATATTGCCGGTAAAAGGCCGCTATCCGCAAATTCGCGCTTTTATGGCGGAGGCGCTGGACAAGGTTCCTGCCATGGCTATTTCCGCGGTTGCGCTGAAACGGGAAAATATAACCTCCGACAAACTTGAAGTCCGCCTTGAAATTAACCTTTACTTGAACAAATAAGCGCAATGGATCAAGCTGAGAAAAAGCGGAAATTGATGTTGGGCGGCGCATTGCTAGCCACATTAATCGCTGTGATATTGGTTGAAGAGGAAGAGACATCGACGGATATCGTTGAAACCGTGCAACCGGTAAAACCTGCAAGTACGGGTAGAGACCGGGCAAAAAATCAAGAAAACAGCACGGAGCTGCTGGATGTCGGTAAACTTGGACAGCGGAAATTCAATCCTTTGGCGGGCGAATTGTTTGTATCCACGACATGGGCGCCAAAACAACCGCCGGTCAGCTTCGAGCAGCAAGCTGCTCTGGCTGAGCAAATAAAAAAAGCCGCGCCGCCTCCCGCACCCACAGCACCGCCGCTACAGTTCAAGTATAGCGGCAAGGCCGTTACGGACGATGAAACTTGGGTCTTTCTTTCGCAATCGGGAGAAAATTTCATTACCAAGATCGGTGGAAAAATTAATGACAAATACCGGCTGGATTCGATCAGTGACAGTACAATTGCCGTCACTTATCTACCGCTCAATATAAAACAGACGCTCACTATTAACAATAAAATCGCAGGAACGTTCCGATGAAAAGCTGGAGAATCATTGTCCTCATCATTTTGCTCGCGTCGGTTGCCGGGTGCGCAATCAATAATCGAACATTCGGCACTAGGAATATCGCATTTGACGATGGGCAGAAATTGATTGCGCAAGGTCAATTCGAGAGCGGAATTGCAAAATTAGAACAAGCGCGGCGCGAGGAGCCTGAAAACAGAGACATTCAAACCGTAGTTTTGCGTTTGCGGGAAGAAGTTACTGGTAAGCTCCTTTTTGATGCGGAAAATTTGCGCTACGCAGGAGAATTGGATCGCGCAACCCAAGCCTTTCAGCGTATTCTCAGCTTGTTTCCCTTCAACGAAAGAGCCAAAGAAGGTTTGGAGTCCATCGCGTTAGATCGCCAACATATTGCTAAAGTGGATACAGCGAAAGAGCTGTTAAGAAATGGAGACGTAGCCAAAGCTGAAACGCTGGTGCGTGCCGTGTTACAAGAAAATCCGCAACAATCGCATGCGCGTCAGTTGATTTCGGAAATCAATTTAAATCTATCGCGTCCTGAAGTTACTCATCTCGCACTAGAATCTGCATTCAAAAAATCAGTTACGATGGAATTCAAAGATACTGATCTCAAATCGGTCTTTGAACTCATGTCACGAACCGCCGGGATTAATTTCGTGTTTGACAAAGACATTCGTCAAGACACCAAGATTTCCATTTTTGTACGGAATAACACCATTGAAGATATTCTCAAATTGATTTTGACGACTAATCAACTGGCGTACAAGGTGCTGAACAACAATTCGTTATTGCTCTACCCCAATACGCCGGCCAAGCAGAAAGATTATCAGGAACTGATCGTGCGCAGTTTTCAGATTGCGCATACCGACGTCAAACAAATGGTGGCGATGGTCAGAGGCATCGTCAAAGCGAAGGATATTTATGTCAATGAGCAGCTCAACCTATTCATTATGCGCGATACGCTTGAAGCCATTCGCTTGACTGAGCGATTGGTCAGCTTGAATGATTATGCGGAACCGGAGGTGATGCTCGAAGTGACAATTATTGATGTTTCTCGTACTAACAAATTTTTATTGGGGCCAAATTTCCCTCAATCACTTCAATATAGTTGGGCTGGCCCAGCTGCTCTTACCGCTGGTGCAAATTTTCTCAGTAATTTTAACTTTGATGGCCTCAAAAGTTTTGGTATGACTACTCAAGCGACCATTGATTTTCTACAAAATTTTTCAGCTGGCGATATATTGGCTAATCCCAGAATCCGAGTCAATAATAAAGAAAAAGCAAAAATTCATGTAGGCACTAAAGAACCTTTCTTCACCGCTAATGTTCAGTCCGGTGCTATTGGCGGGGTTGTTACCGCAACGCCGACGTTTATCGATTTGGGGGTCAAGCTTGATGTCGAACCTCGTATTGGATTAAATGACAATGTAACACTAAAAGTTACACTGGAAGTAAGCTCTCTTTTAGAAACAATAAAAAGCCCGCAAGGAGCTACTGCTCCACGCGTTGGAACAAGGAATGCTGAGACTCTTCTCACTTTAAAAGATGGTGAAACCCAAGTGATCGCAGGTCTTCTGGATAATCGAGAAAGGAAAAGCGCCAAAGGTCTTGCAGGATTGATCAATATTCCCGGACTGGATCGATTGACATCGAATCAGGATATTGAAAGAACAAAAAATGAAGTGATATTGCTGATAACGCCTCGCATTATCCGCAATATTCCTAGACCGACTAACTTAGAAAGTGAATATCATTTCGGCACTGCCAGCGAAGCGGGTAAATTGCCCGTTATCATTAAAAAAACAGCAGCGCAATCCCTATCGATTGCACCGGCTGGATCAGGCCGTGGCGCTGCGGCTGCGATTCAGGATGCTTTTTCTCCGCCTGCCGAAGGTCAAGAACCGCCGCCGAATCCATTTGCTAGTGTTGCAGCTTCTGCGTCCGGAGCGCCTTCACTTACCCTGCAATCACCGACCAATGTGGGGCTGGGTAAAGAATTTTCTGTCAGTGTGCGGCTGGTTGGCGCAAAAGCGACGGTTAATAGTGATTTACAGTTAAATTACGAAGCCAGTGCATTGGAAGCGCTGGATGGCGGGGATAAGTCCGGGACGCGTACTATCAAATTAGGCAAGGATCAGGCTTCCGGTCTGGCGGCGCAGCTTCGCTTCAAAGTGATCGCAGCAAACCCGGGTACAACAGAAATCAATATCCAGAATGTCAACGCGGAAGATATGGAAAATGGTCAAGCGGTCGAAGTGACGCCACCGCCGCCGGTCAGTGTCAATATTAAATAATCCGCTTATGGCTGCATCCAGAGTTTCCGTGAAGCACAGAGGATTTACGCTGATTGAATTAATGATCGTGGTGGCAATCATGGCTATTTTAGCGACAGCCGCATTGCCATTGCGGGAGCTCATGGTGAAACGCGAGAAGGAGCAGGAATTGCGCGTTGCATTGCGCCAGATACGAACGGCTATCGATGCCTACAAGCAGGCTACGGACGAAGGGCGTATCACCAAGAAAGCCGATGAATCGGGTTATCCGCCCCGGCTGGAGGAATTATTCATGGGAGTGCCGGATGTCAAAAGCCCCGATAAAAAGATTATTTATTTCCTGCGCCGCTTGCCCGCTGATCCCATGTTTGTCGAACTGGATGTCGCCGGTATCACGGCGACTCCTGCCGCGGATACCTGGGGGAAACGCAGTTATGAAAGCCCCTGGGATAGCCCCAAGGAAGGCGACGATGTTTTTGATGTTCATTCACGTTCGGAAGCCATAGGCCTGAACGGCATTCCTTACCGGGAGTGGTGATGATGAACTTATCCGGGATGCGGAAATGCAGAGGATTTACCCTAATCGAACTGCTGGTGGTTATGGCGATTATCGCGACGTTGTTAAGTATTGTCGCGCCGAAGTATTTTAATTCCATCGATAAAGCCAAAGAAGCCGTGTTACGGCAGGACTTAGGTATTATGCGCAATGCCATCGATCAATTTTATTCGGACTTTGGCAAATATCCCATTGACCTGGCGGAGCTGGTTGACAAACGCTATATGCGCAGCGTGCCGAAAGATCCCTTTACCGAAAGCGATAAAACCTGGGTCGAAGTTCCTCCCAAGAACGAGACGGAATCAGGTGTCTATGATGTTTATAGCGGCTACTCGGGGAGAGCGCTGGATGGCTCGTACTATCAAGAATGGTAAATGACCGGGGCGTGCTCGAATTTTCGCGGTGCACATGATATGCCACGAAGGGAAAGCGGTTTTGTTTATCTTTGGGCTTTGTTCGGAGTAACTCTGGCGGGGATTGTCATGGCCGGGGTAGGTCAGGTATGGCAGGTAAAAGCGCAGCGCGAGAAAGAGGCCGAATTGCTTTATGTGGGTGAGCAATTTCGCAAAGCGATTATGTCTTACTACAACACCGGTACTAAGCAATTTCCAGAAACTTTGGAAGAGTTGCTGGAGGATAAACGCACACCGGCCATCAAGCGTCATTTGCGTAAAATCTATATGGACCCGATCACCAATACAGCAGAGTGGGGCATCATTGATGAACCTCCGCCCGGCGGTAATACAGTGTCCGGTAACAGCCCGGCAGCTAACAAGAATGCAACGACAGGCAATAATGCCGTGCCGGGCAGTAACCAAGCAGCGAGTAATAACCAAACATCAAGTAATAACCAGGCATCGGGCAATAGCCTGCTGGCGCCCAATACCGGGCAGACATCCGGTAATACAACACCAAATCAGGCGTCGAACAATGCAACGCCCAACAGCAGTTCCGGCATAGGTTCCAATCTCACTAAGAGAATCACCGGCGTATACAGCCTGTCGGAAAAGAAGCCCATCAAGAAAGATAAATTTCCAGAGCAATATGCTAAATTCTCAGAAGCGTTAACTTACCGGGATTGGAAATTTACGTATAAACCCGGCGAGGGCGACAGCTCATCGAAACCGGCGTCCAATCAATCCAGACCGAATACGGCGCCGGGAGCTTCACCGTCAAACTCCCCTTTTGCGCCGCAATCTTCTTCAGGCGCAGCTACACCTTCTTCGCGGTCTTCGTCAGCGGGTAGTGCTTCACCGTTTGCACCGCAATCCGGTGCACCAGCAAACTCATCCGGATTTCCGGCGGATTAATAACCGATATTATCTAGTACAGCTGGTAGTGTCTCAGTTTGAAAT
>NZ_QRBZ01000010.1 GCF_009833085.1 Nitrosomonas oligotropha
TCGTACTGCGCAAAGATAATGCTTACTAGTGTCAGAAAATTCGATATGACAAAG
The DNA here is from genome assembly GCF_009833085.1 of Nitrosomonas oligotropha. GTDB lineage: Bacteria > Pseudomonadota > Gammaproteobacteria > Burkholderiales > Nitrosomonadaceae > Nitrosomonas > Nitrosomonas oligotropha. Next base: position 55 of record NZ_QRBZ01000010.1, read on the forward strand.
TCATCGGATGACGAAATACGATAAAGAATCTTTGAAAGACAACATTCAAACTGAAAAGGGCCAGCCGTTTTAGCTGGCCCTCCCCACCACTTATCTTATACAAAAATAGCAGTCAGTTTCGTCAGCAATCCATTGAATATGGGTTGGAATACACCCAAGAAATTATTCAACTGCAGCACCCCGACAATGAGGATCATTAAGCCGCCGGCAACTATGCCATATTTGAGGCCTCGTGCGAAATTGGCCGATGCTGGCGCGCGCGTGTATGTCTGATTGGAAAACGCCAAAAATATTTTTAGTATCCCCAGTAACACACCCGTGGCAATACAGCCTAGAAATAGATGCAGCGCACAGAACACTCGCTTGGTCAGATTCTCGTCAGCGAACTCAAGGCTTGAGAAGCGAAGACAAACAATAATCACAAAGAGCAAAATGAGGGAGTTCCAAAAACCTCCGAATCTCATTCTAAACTCGCTTTCCATACTCATATTCCTCTCCCTCTTAACAAAATAATTTAAAGATTATCCAAACTTATAAAACTATCAAAAACGATCATGAATTCATGTACTCGACGTCAGCAACAATAGCGTATGCATGTACAAATACCGATCACTCTTTTTTATCTTTCAGGTCATATTAGAGCTCGATGATTATAGCTAAATTAATTCTATTTGTTGTCTCACCCAATAACAAATTTATTCAACCACTCATCTCTTATATATCATGCAGTTAGCCATTTATTGAAAACGCATTCCCAAAGAATCCCCGCAAGCTTTGCACAAAAAAGATTTATAGTTGACTAAATCAATCGGGTATTGTATAGTTGACTATATTGATCAAGTATTATTTAACAACTAACAACTGATTTATAACCATCAACCCATCCGATTCTTACAAGGAGTCAATCATGAGATTAACAACGAAAGGAAGATTTGCAGTAACTGCACTATTAGATCTTGCTTTACAACAAAGCAATCACCCCGTAACGCTAGCTGACATCAGTCAGCGGCAAAAAATCTCACTCTCGTATTTGGAACAGCTGTTCGCAAAATTGCGCCAATCTGAGCTTGTGGATAGTGTCCGTGGTCCCGGGGGCGGTTACTGTCTGGCGAAAGATCTGGACAAAGTTTCGGTAGCCGATATCATTCTCGCTGTCGATGAGCCTATTGATGCGACCCAATGTGGCGGTAAAGAAAATTGCCATAACGACGGAAAGTGCATGACACATGATTTATGGGCAAAACTGAACGAACTGATTTTCGAATATCTTGGCGCGGTAACACTTAAAGAACTGGTTGATAATCAAATTAATCAACAAGGTGACACCATTATGCCGCTCCTTGATATGCGTGAATCAACCGCTGCGTAAATTGAAACCAGTTGATCTAAGCACTCAATTTGCCAAGAGATCACAATACTTTACAGAACATTTTAATTGAATCCGTGTCCAATTTTCCGGTAACTTCGCTGATATCTGAAGCCCGTTTAGTAGCGCAGAATTCATAACACAAAAGTATCGTGCCCTGATTCTAAATTGAGAAAATTGAACTGTTATGCCAATCACATTAACTGAAAATGCCGCGAAACATGTGCGGCAACAACTTGCAAAACGGGGTAAAGGTTTTGCTCTGCGCGTCGGAATCAAAAAATCCGGCTGTTCGGGCTTTGCTTATACCTTTGATTATGCCGATGAGATCAATTCGGATGATCAATTATTCGAATCTTATGAAGCTAAGGTGGTTGTAGATACAAACAGTTTGCCTTATCTGGATGGGTCGCACATTGATTTTGCCAAAGAAGGTCTTAATTACTCTTTCAAATTTATCAATCCTAATATTGATAATACCTGCGGCTGCGGCGATAGTTTCAGTGTTAAAGAATCTGCTAAGATTTAAGCAATAACAACTTCAATTACAATGTATTCTCAATTTGCGAATTAACCAAGCCAGCTACCGGCAATTTAAGATTCAAAGCGATCTGTTTCAAACAAAAGATACTAAAAAGGAATAAACCAAATGAGTGCAGTATTGCAAAGTCTGGTTAATCAACCGTATAAACATGGCTTCGTTACCGATATTGAGTCCGATATCGCCCCTAAGGGATTAAATGAAGAAATAATCCGGTTAATATCGACTAAAAAAAATGAACCCGAGTGGCTTTTGTCATTCCGTCTGAAAGCCTATGAAAAATGGCTGACCATGAGCGAACCCGAATGGCAGAATGTGCACTATCCAAAAATCGATTTCCAGGATATCAGCTACTATTCGGCACCGAAGCCGAAGAAAAAACTGGCCAGCATGGACGAAGTCGATCCCGAATTATTACGCACATTTGAAAAACTCGGCGTGCCGATGCACGAACGCGCCGCACTGGCCGGTGTCGCTGTCGATGTGATATTTGATAGTGTTTCTGTGGCCACTACTTACAAGCAGAAACTGGCGGAAGTCGGCATTATTTTCTGTTCCATCTCGGAAGCAGTACATACTCACCCTGAGCTTATTCAGAAATACCTGGGGTCTGTCGTTCCGGTCGGCGACAATTACTTTGCGGCTTTGAATTCCGCGGTATTCACCGATGGTTCTTTCTGCTTCATTCCGAAAGGCGTCAAATGCCCCATGGACTTATCCACCTATTTCCGCACCAATACGGAAGGTTCCGGGCAATTTGAGAGAACGCTGATCATCGCCGAGGAAGGCGCATCCGTTTCCTATTTGGAAGGCTGCACCGCTCCACGCTTCGACACGAATCAACTGCATGCCGCTGTTGTTGAGCTGATCGCATTGGATAATGCGGATATTAAGTATTCAACGGTACAAAATTGGTATGCCGGTGATGAAAACGGTGTCGGCGGCATCTATAACTTTGTCACGAAACGAGGACTGGCCAAAGGCGTCAATTCGCGGATTTCCTGGACTCAAGTGGAAACCGGCTCTGCTATCACATGGAAATATCCCTCCTGCATTTTGCGCGGCGATAACTCCGTCGGCGAGTTTTATTCGGTGGCCGTCACAAACAATTATCAACAGGCCGATACCGGCACCAAAATGATTCATATTGGAAAAAACACCCGTAGCACCATCGTCAGCAAAGGCATCACCGCAGGTCACTCCAATAGCAGCTACCGCGGACTGGTGCGGATCGCACCAACTGCGGAAGGTGCGCGCAACTATTCGCAATGCGACTCCATGCTGATCGGTGATCAATGTGGCGCGCATACGTTTCCGTATATTCAAGTGCACAATAACAGCGCCAAGGTTGAGCATGAAGCTTCCACGTCAAAAATCGGTGAAGATCAGCTCTTTTATTTTTCACAACGCGGCATTGACGCCGAAGAAGCTGTCTCAATGATTATCAATGGTTTCTGCAAAGATGTATTTCAGCAATTACCGATGGAATTCGCGGTTGAAGCCACCAAGCTTCTGAGCTTCAAACTGGAGGGCAGTGTCGGATGATTATTGCAAATAGTCCCACCATCCTTTCGGTGCAAGGCCTGCGCGCCAGCATCAACGGCACTGAAATTCTCAAGGGGATTGATCTCACGGTCAGAAGCGGTGAAATACATGCCATCATGGGCCTGAATGGATCGGGTAAAAGCACTTTTGCCAAAGTGCTGGCTGGTCATTCCGCATATGAAGTCACCGGTGGATCGATTCAATTTGAAGATAAAAACTTATTGGAATTACCACCCGAGGAACGCGCCCGCGCTGGATTATTTCTCGCTTTTCAATATCCCATTGAAATTCCAGGCGTAGCCAATACGCAATTCCTCCGCCTTGCCTACAATACGGTGCAAACGCAACGCGGCAAAGAAGAATTGGATCCGCTCGAATTCGATGATTTTGTGCGCGAGAAAATGAAATTGCTGGAAATGAAGCCTGATTTCCTCGATCGCAGTGTCAATGAAGGCTTTTCCGGCGGCGAAAAGAAACGTAACGAAATCTTGCAGATGGCGTTACTGGAACCCAGATTGAGCATATTGGATGAAACCGATTCGGGTCTCGATATCGATGCGCTCAAAATCGTCGCCAATGGCGTCAACCGGATCACCAACAAAGACAATGCAACGATTCTGGTAACCCATTATCAGCGCTTATTGGATTATATCGTGCCCGATTTTGTGCACGTCATGCAGGCAGGCCGCATTGTCATGACCGGCGGCAAGGAGCTCGCATTGGAATTGGAAACGCGCGGTTATGACTGGATCACTGCAAACAAACAACCGGCTGCCGGAGTTAGCGCATGAGTGAAGCGATCAGTACCAGTTACTTGGAATGCCTGCTGAAGTCCTGGCAGGCGAAACCAGCTGAATCGCGCGCTTGGCTGAATCAATTGCGTGCCCGGGCCATCGATTGCGTCAGTACACAGAAACTGCCGACCAAGCGCGATGAGGAATGGCGCTTCACGGATATTTCGCCGCTCACCGCTCTGCCCTACCGGCCATCTCAGCCAGATTCAACCCTGAAAATAGAAGACGTTCAGCATTTGTTTCTGGACGATGCCAAAAACCGCCTGGTGTTTGTTGACGGCCACTTCTCACAATCATTGTCGGCCATCGCCGAACCCGCGGCACTCATCGCTGGTAATTTACCGGCCTTGTTATCCGCACATGCATCGATCCTGGAATCTCATGTGGGTCACTACGTGCCATTTGATCACAATGTGTTTGCCGCATTGAATACTGCTTTTCTGCAGGATGGCGCTGTCGTCATCGTGCCCAAAAATACTGTCGTTGCCGAACCGGTTCATCTGTTGTTCATTGCAACACAACACGAAGTCACCAGTTACCCGCGTTGCTTGTTAATCGGCGAAGCGGGCAGCCATATTACATTGATTGAGGATTACGTCGCGCTTCAACAAGCGGCTTACATTACCAATTCAGTCACGGAAATCAGTCTGGCCGGTAACGCGCACGCCAAACATATTCGCGTGCAGCGCGAAAGCGCAAAAGCATTTCATTTGGCGAATTGTGCGGTATCGCTCGCCCATGCCAGCAATTATCAGTCGGTCAGCATTACGCTGGGATCGCAGATTTCCCGCTATAACCTGGATGTGCGTTTAACCGATGAAGCGGCTGAATGCACCATAGACGGATTGACTTTGATATCGGATCGCCAGCTGGCCGATACGCATACTTGTATCGATCATGCCAAACCGAATGGCACCAGCCATCAACAGCACAAGTGCATCGCCGATGACGCGGCGCACGCTGTGTTTAATGGAAAAATCATCGTGCGCCCTCAGGCGCAACGCACCAACTCTTCGCAATCCAGCCGTAACTTATTGCTGAGTAAAACAGCACAAGTGGATACCAAGCCGCAGCTGGAGATTTTTGCCGATGATGTGAAATGCTCGCACGGCGCAACAGTCGGGCAACTCGATCAGGAAGAAATTTTTTATTTGCGCAGCCGGGGTTTATCAGAAACGGCCGCACGCAATTTATTAACGTATGCCTTTGGCGCCGAAATTATCAGCCGCATCCCTGTTTCCTCGCTCAGGCAGCAACTCGAGCAAGCGGTACTCGATCAGACACAGAGTAACCCATCATGACGCCAGTGAACGCCTCATTGAAATCTGACGTTTCTTCCAGCCCTGATTGGGAAAAGATCCGTGCCGATTTTCCGATTCTGCAACTCAAGATTGAAGGCAAGCCCTTGGCTTACCTTGACAATGCGGCATCCAGTCAAATGCCGCAACAGGTGATTGATCGTCTGGTGCGCTATCAGACGACGCAACACGCCAACATCAACCGTGCCGTTCATTATTTATCCGAAGTCGCCACGCTGGAGTATCACAACGCGCGTTGCAAGTTGCAGCAATTCATCAACGCACGCGAAGACCGGGAAGTCATTTTCACCAGCGGCACGACGGATTCCATTAACCTGGTGATGCATGGTTACGGCCGGAAATTTATCAAAGCAGGCGATGAAATCATTCTGACCACATTGGAGCATCACTCCAACATCGTGCCGTGGCAAATGCTGGCTAACGAGAAAGGTGCAACAATCCGTGTTGTTCCGATCAATGACAAGGGCGAATTGGACATTGATGAATATGAGAAACTATTTAACGAACGCACCAAGTTTGTCGGCCTGATCCACGTATCAAACGCACTCGGCACGATCAATCCGATCAAAGGAATGATCGACTTCGCGCATCGGCACGGTGTCCCGGTATTGATTGACGGTGCGCAGGCAGCCCCGCATATCACCATCGACGTGCAAGCGCTCGATTGCGATTTTTACACCTTTTCCGCTCATAAACTGTGCGGCCCGACCGGTATCGGTATTCTCTACGGCAAAGCGGCCTTGCTTGAAGCAATGCAACCCTTTAAAGGCGGCGGCGATATGATCACTTCCGTCACATTTGAAAAAACGATCTACAACACCATTCCGCACAAATTCGAGGCTGGCACGCCGCCCATCGCTGCCGCCATCGGTTTCGGCGCAGCCGTTGACTATTTAACGGCGATCGGTATCGAACAAATCGCCGCTTATGAATTAGGACTGCTGGAGTATGCCACGGCGTGCCTCAATGACATTCCCGGGGTCAGGATTATCGGCACCGCCGCGGAGAAAACTGCGGTCATCTCCTTCGCCATCGACGGAATTCATCCGCATGATATCGGCACCATCCTGAATCAGGACGGCGTTGCAGTGCGCACCGGACATCACTGCGCCCAGCCCGTCATGCAACGCTTTAATGTACCGGCCACTTCCCGCGCCTCATTTGCTTTTTATAATAAGAAAACAGAAGTCGATGCTTTGGTGGCGGGCATTAAAACTGTCCAAAAGATTTTTTTATAATGCATACCAATTCACTGTATCAAGAGGTCATCCTTGACCATAACCGGAAACCGCGTAACTACGGCAAGCTGGATCATGCCAGTCATCATGCCACCGGGCATAATCCGCTCTGTGGCGACCGCCTGGATATTACGCTGCAACTGGAAGATGATCAGATCAATAGCATCGCGTTTCAAGGCGAATCCTGCGCCATCTGCAAAGCATCCGCTTCGATGATGACTGCGGCGGTCAAGGGAAAATCGCGCGCGAACGCGGAAACATTGATTCATGAATTCCGTGAACTGGCGACCGGAAAACTGGATACCAATCAACCGCATCATCTGGGCCGGTTGACTGTTTTTTCCGGTATACGGGATCTGCCGACACGGGTCAAATGCGCCATTCTACCGTGGCATACATTACATGCCGCGTTGAATTCGCTCGACAGCGCATCGACTGAAGCGGACGATTCCGCGCCAGCGATGCCGAATCATTCTTAATGTAACAAAACAACGTTCAACACCAGGTTCGTATGCTATGGATTCGATCTCATATTGCGGCCCTGTATAACTTCATCGATTAACCGCTGGATTCAATATTACCACCCATCAAAATGCCAAAAATTGCTGATATTGAAGGTACGCCAAATAAAAACGCCTTGAAGTTTATCCTCAAGGAACCACTGACATGGGGTGTTGCACGCTCGTACGATAACGCCGAAGCGGCCAAGGACGATCCGCTGGCCTCCGCGCTATTCGATATCGATCATGTCACGAATGTTTTTTACATCGATCACTGGATCACCGTCACTCAAGACGGAGATGCCAATTGGCAGGATCTGGCGCGCGAAATCGCCGACCCGATCCGCGCAGCGCCGGCTGCCACGGCGCAATCGGCCGAAACCGTAGCGGCTGCTAGTAATGCACTCGCCGACTTAAGTCCTGAAGATCAATTGCGTTTGGAGAAAATCAATGTCCTGCTGGACGAAGAAGTGCGCCCGTACTTACAGCACGACGGCGGCGATTTGCATATCCTGGCACTGGAAGGCAATATTTTGCGCATTCATTATCAAGGCGCATGCGGCACGTGCCCCAGCTCGATATCCGGCACCCTGAGAGGGATCGAGAATATGCTGAAAACGCTTGAACCGGATATTCAGGTAATCGCCAGTTAGCACCCCAATAAAAAAGGTGACCTCAGTCACCTTTTTTATTGTGTAGATCACAGTGATCGATCAAACACGCTTTCTGAATTCGTTATTGTGTGGATCAATTTCGATCTTGTCGCCAATTTCCACAAAACCGGGAACTTGGATTTCATAACTTGTTCCCAGGAGCCGGGCCGGTTTCATGATTTTTCCGGTGGTATCGCCCCGCACCGCAGGTTCGGTATATTCCACTTCACGCACAATCGTGTTCGGTAATTCAACAGAAATCGCTTTGCCATCGTAGAAAGTGACCTGACAAACATCTTCCATTCCATCGATCAGATAATTCAGGACATCCGGCATATTGTCCGCTTCCACTTCGATCTGATTGTAATCGGCATCCATGAAAACATAGAGTGGATCGGCATAGTAGCTGTAGGTACAGTCTTTTCTATCGAGAACGACCAAATCAAATTTTTCATCCGCTTTGTAAACCGTTTCCGTCGTGGTGCTGGAAAACAAATTTTTCAGCTTCATTTTAACCACAGATGCGTTACGGCCAGATTTCGTAAATTCTGCTCGCTGCACAACCATAGGGTCATTACCAACCATGACGACGTTACCTGAGCGTAATTCCATTGCGGTTTTCATATTTCTGTCAGTTCCAAAATTAAGTTATAAGCAAAGTTGATGTTATGTTGCAGCGCCAACATCGGATTCAAAAACGGCGAATTATAGCTGATTTTCAACAAACTGCACCAGACCGGATACTAAATCATCCTGCTCAAGCAATTGTTTAACCCATTCTTTATTATGCTGCATCAGAGACTCACGCAATGCCAAGAAGTTCACCCATGCGGGAGCATTTAATGCCTTTCCGCCATTCCAGCAGAACCACATTTCCCGCACCGCGGTGGCCATTTCCGGCGGCATGCCTACAGTGTACAGATCAAGAAACGCCTCCAGCTTTTTCCAGTGCGCACCTTCCGCCTGCGGATAAATATTCCAGATAAAAGGGTTGCTTGCCCACTGCGCACGGACAAAAGAATCTTCACCGCGCACAAAATTGATGTCGCAGCTCCACAGCAACCGGTCGTAATCGTTTTGCGCCATGAACGGAATGATCTGCACGGTTAACTGCTGATGTTTGATTAATGATTCATTGGGCGAGGCAACATGACTTAAGATTGCCGCGATGCGATCCGCCACACGCCCCTGCGGCACAATCAGCAAAACCGGGCTTGAAGATTCTGACAAAAGCCCGATCAAGTTCTCAACCGGTGCTGTGTCGTAACAAAACAGCGCAATGCGGATCTCACCGGACCGGCGCTCATACAGGCCTTTTTGATCCAGAAACGCTTGCTCCGCAGCAATATCAAAAACCTCTCTTTGCGCCAATAAATTCTTTTCCCGCAACAATCCGCCTGTACCCGGCACAAATCCAGGGAAAAAGAATGTCTTGGTTAGAGGAAAACGCGGATGCGGTGAAGGCAGACGGTGATATTGCGCAACCCAGGGCTCGGCGCTGAGATAGTCCAGATTGATCCAAACGGGTTGCTTGTTCTTGCGCGCCATCGCGGCGATATAGATATCAGGCAGCTCACAAGCGAATGCTTCAATCACCACATCGGCCGGTTCAACTTCCGGGAATGCCTTCTGCCATTGACAGATTTCAACAGCTTGCACGTTCTGCTGTTGAATTTCCGGATTCACATCCGGTGCAATGCAGGAAAAACACCGTAAATCATCGACCCATAACCGCACCATCTGGTTATGATCCTGGGTGAGCTGCTTTGCCAGACGCCAACACACGCCGATATCGCCAAAGTTATCGACAACCGTGCAAAAAATATCCCAGCGGCGTTGCATAAGACTCCGGGTTATAAAAACACGCTTCCGGCACGCATTGATAAAGGTGTTACGCTATTTTGCACAACACTGCCAAGACAGGATGAGCTCAATGGTTACCTTCGTTCAGAATTTTTTCCTTCTGCTGTTCAAATTCCTGTTCCGTCAGAGCCCCTTGGTCGCGCAGTTGTTGTAACCGTTCCAATGCCGACAAGTGACGATGTCTCTGCACGGGAATGCCGGTGTCTAATTCAGCGGAGGCAACCGGCCCGGCTTTTACCAAGCCAAGAAATTTTCCTATTTTGGCGAGCACCACTTTGATCAAGTACCATAACTTCGGCAGTAACCAAATGGCAATACCGATAAAAATGGCCAGCAGGATGAGAAAGATTTCCGGGTGCCTCACTGCAGTCCACATGCCTGAGAACACCATAAAATCCCCCGTGAGCGAGGCTGACCAGTTGGTAAAAGGTTCGGGCGAGGTATTGATCAACAACCTTGTTCCTGCTTTGGTTGCATGACTTGTAGCAGCCAAGCTGCCTCCCAGAATACCCGCTGCAATCTCAAGCGCCGGTGTCACATCGCCGACCGCGCCAGCCGCCAGCATGGCGCCAGCCGGAATACGCACGAACGTCTGAATGGAATCCCAAGCGGAATCCATTCCGGGTATTTTGTCGATAAAAAATTCAATGAAATACATCACGGCTGCGGCGCCGATCACCAACGGATCTTCCAATACCGTCAGCTCGGCTGGCAAGTCGATATGACCGGTCGAACCGCCCCAGCCCAGCACCAGCAGAACCGCATACAGATTGATGCCGCTCGCCCAGGAAACACCCATCATCAAGGCGATTGTCGTGAGTAATGCTTCGTAATTTTCCATAATCTGATTTTCTTAATGATTACCTAAGCTTATTCTTAATAGTGCAGATCAGCCGCCACGGATCAGAAGGATCGGGATATCCGCCGTGCGCACGACCCCTTCGGCCACACTGCCCAGCAGCATACGGCTAAAACCGGACCGGCCGTGGGTCCCTACAATGATCAGATCCGCTTGCGCATTTTTCGCTTCGGCGGTAATCACATGAGCGACTCGCTCTCCATTGGCTTCGAGTAACTTTGTCTCCACCGGCACCCCGGCTTGCTTCAATTTCATCTGTGCTTCGGCAAGCATTTTCTCGCCGCTGTGTTTCAACGAATCCACCAGTTCGGCATAATTGAGATAATTCTCTTCATCAAAATACCCGATTTCCTCCAGTACATGCACCACTTCCACCCGTGCCTTGTGCTGTTGCGCAAATTTAATCGCCTCGGTCACTGCGCGCCCGGATGTTGCACTGCCGTCAACCGGCACTAAAATTCTCTGATACATAACACCCCCGTAAAAGTAGTAATATATTCAGGAGCTTTAGCAAAATGAAAAAGTTTGCACACAGCCTGGATATGGACAGTATCGCATTGTATTTTGAAACCATAAAAATGCATACAGCGAATTTCTTTCTCCCAGTATGTCGAACACCTGGAAAACCGGCCGATTCTTCAGTACACTTGATTTTGGTAGCTTTTGCGTTCTTTATGAATGCTTGATTTACCGGATTATCAAATAATCAACTGAGAATCTTATTTTTCTCGTATCCACTGAAACCCATCGCATTTTATTATTCGTAGCCAGAACCGGTACGGATACGGCGATAAAATCTACCGGGAAGATAGTATGCTGAATCAGTCAGAATTACAGAACAATAAGACGATAAAGTTTTGGTTTCATGCACCATCGCCGCATCTTTATAGAAAGGCTGATTCATTATCGAATCTACCGATTGTTATCATTATTGCCCTGAATTTTGCCGGATGCGCTTCCCAGGAGCAGCTTCCCGCGCCGGTTATTGAAACAGCGCCCGTCACTTCTTCACAGGAAGAAAATCTGCGCAAGGAAGTTGCCCGCCTGGAAAAATTGCTGGCGGAAAAAGACGAATTAATCAAGAACCAGCAGATACGCCAGCAAAATCAGGCGCAAGTGCTGCGGGAAGTCAACAAGGAAGCAACCCGGGCACAAGTAAAGCTGCACAGACTCGCAACCAAACCCGGCACGGCTTCTGCCATCGCGGAAACCGAGGTGGCGCTGGCCAATCTGAAACAAACGAAAGTTTCTCCAGCGGACCAAGTGCTGCAAATTCAGGCCAAGCATTTGGTCGATACCGCTTCAGTGCTATTTGCCAAGGATCAGTATGCCTCGGCCATGAATTATATTACCCAGGCCAAGCAATTAATCAGTTCGATCACAACCCCAAATCACAAAAAAACAACCGATGAAAATAACTCACTGCTGGAATTTCATACACCGATAAAACTGCACACCAAAGCAAACATCAATTTACGCAAACTGCCAAGCGCAAAGTCGCAATTACTGGCCACATTGAAAAAGAATACCGTGGTTATAGCGAATGCCAGTCAGGGTTCATGGCTACGCGTTAAAGTCGACGAGAAACAAGGCTGGGTTCTCAATACCGGTCTTGAGGCGGGCAAAAACAACCAACCTTATTAGCAGCCCGTTGAGAAACATTCCGAGGGGTAATGCCGGCAAGAAAGCGCAGTTTAGGCGTGATGATGCAGATAAGTTTGCTGCTAACACCGCAGCCGCAACGCAAAACGTTTTTCAGCGCGCTATGTGACCGGATCGGATTTAGGCTGTACGCAATACACTCGGTCGCGCCCCGAGCGCTTGGCTTCATACAACGCACCGTCGACCCTGGATAACAAAATGGTCAGCGATACATCTTCCGGTTCGCTTTGAATGACGCCGATACTGAGCGTTACTTTGAGTGTCTTGTTGATCGTGCCGCAATGCACGTTTGCCGCATGCGCCCGGATGCGCTCCGCTGTCTTCAGCGCCTCACTGATCGCGGTATCCGCCAGAATGATAATGAATTCGTCGCCGCCGAAACGGGCTGCAAAATCGACGTTACGGATCGATTGCGAGATCTTTTTTGCGATCCCTGCAATGATTTCATCGCCGGCGACATGGCCGAGACTATCGTTCAATGTTTTGAAATGATCGACATCGATCATCAGGACCGAAAACGGACGCTTGTTCCGCTCGTACCGCGCCAGCTGGTCATTGATGATGGCATTCAGTTTATTGCGGTTAAACAATCCCGTCAGGCTGTCGGTAACCGACAGCGTTTCCAAGAGCGCATTCTTTTGCTGCATGGCGGCGCTCGCTTCATCGATTTTCGCTTGATCCAGACGCAATTGATTTGTCATCTGATTGAACATCTGCGTCAGCTGCCCGAGCTCATTGCGCTGTGTACTCGTCAGTTCAACGTTAAGATCGCCTTGCACAATTTTCCCGGTGGCGTCGATCAATCTTCGCAATGGAACGACAATCGCATGACTCATTTGGAAAGCGATAGCGGCGACCACCAGGATGATGATACTGATCAGACCAACGAATAAATTGCGCTGCTGTTCCCAAAACGCATAGATCAATTGATGACTTCTGGTTGCAATAATAGTAATCAGCGGTTTTTCCGACACATACGCCAGACCGGCCACTTTTTCCTGCCGTGGCCCCTGGAATATCTCGTATTCTCCCGGATTATTGCGCAACCGCTCTATTACGACGGGATCAAGCGACACCGGGTTTTCCGGATTGACAATTGCGGCATCGCTGGCCAGCATGACGTTGCCATCCTTGTCCAGGAGCAGAACATCGCCAGGCGGCGATTTGATCTTATCCTTTAAATTTGACTGTATATCGCGCAAATCAAACGTCACGATCAGCGCGCCCAAAATAAAATCGTCCACCGACAATATGGGCACCGCGATGCTCAGTACGGCCGTTGCATAATCCGCATTCCACTGCGGTGGCCCGACGACTTCTCCTTGACTCGACGCGTCTTGCGGCCAATTCGGCGAAAGCGTGACCGGGAAAGGCGATTCCACGTTGCTCGCGAGTATTCCCCCTTCCACATCGACCACCGTTAATTCCAGAACGGTTTCCAGCCGCTTATGCACGGATTGCAGGTACAGTTCCAGTCCCTTGCGCTGCACTTTGAGTTTGTTTTTCCGCGCTTTGGCTTGATTGTCTCTCGACAATCCCTCGATCAGAATTTTCGATGTCGCCAGTTCCCGGACCGTAAGAACCTGCTCCTTGATCCACAGCTCCAGTTCCCGGCTGGCATAATTGGCCAAAGCACGCAACTCGCGGGTGACATTCTCGTTGATCATCGTTTCGTTTTGTTGAAACGACAAAATACCCAATCCCAGTGAAGGAATCAGTGTGGCCAGAATGGAAAAAACGATAATCTTGCTTTTGATGCTTCTCAAGATCAATCCCGCAAGGTTATTGAGAACTATGCTGTATGAAGTGCAACCGGCTGTTTATCCGGGTAATTACTCATCTGATAACCCTGCCACAAGCGGCCTGCGATGAACGTCGCAATGGCATTGGCCTGCTGTTGCAGGTTCGGATTGCCCAGTTCCCCGGTTGTCTCTTTGAACAGTTGCAACCAGCGTTCAAACAAAGCCGCATTGAGATCGGGCAAGGCAATATGCTTAGGCATCGGCGCGCCGCGGAACCGGCTGGTGCCGCGCAATTGCGCCGACCAGAAATTGATCATCTGCACAAAATGCGCATCCCAATCGATGACATGCGCCTCGAAAATGGGTCCCAGCCCGGGATCTTTCCGGGCTTTTGCGTAAAATGTATGAACCAGGTTTGCTATTTCTTCTTCAGTATATAAACTAGGATCCGGCATTGGAAATGGCGATTGACTCATAATGTATTGAAATTACCTCAGTGCTGATTAGAAAGAATTAATCCATGGCTGGGATGGATTGTAACTGTGTTCCGCAGATACCATTGTCAAGCGTATCTGATGATGGAAACTAGTTTATCTTCGGTTTTCCGGATTGTCCAACTTTGCAGCAAATTAAGCGGTTTTGTAGCGCACCAGCCATGGCAAACCCCGCCGGCTATTAGGGAGATAGGGATCAAAATGAAAAATTTATACGGCAAAGCGTTGTTGGTCGATCCGGGACTCACAAAATCAACGGCATTTACGCGGGAAGAGCGCGAGCGGTTCGGTTTGCGGGGATTACTGCCCTATGAAGTGGGCAGCATACACAAACAAATCGAACGCGTCTTAGGCAGTATGCGCTGCAAAAGCAGTGACATAGAAAAATATATCTTTCTCAATGCCTTGCTGGAACGCAACCAGCGGCTTTTTTACCGCACCATGATCGACCACATCGAAGAAATCATGCCGTTGGTCTACACCCCCACGGTCGGCGAAGCCTGCAAAGAATTTGCGCACATCTTCAGAAAACCGCAGGGATTCTATATCACTCCTGAGGATCGCGGAGAAATCGCCACGATTCTGAAAAATTGGCCGGAAGAAGATATACGCGTCATTGTCGTGACGGATGGAGAGCGCATCCTCGGTTTGGGCGATTTGGGCGCGAATGGCATGGGCATACCGATCGGCAAGGTTGCTTTGTACGTCGCCTGCGCCGGGATTCATCCGGCGCAATGCATGCCGGTCATGCTCGATGTCGGCACGAATAACGTAGCATTACGCGAAGATCCGCTTTACCTGGGTTATCCCCATCCCCGCATTGACGCTGCAACCTACCGTGCGCTGGTCGACGAATTCGTCCAGGCCGTGCAATTACGTTTCCCCAATGCCGTCATACAATTCGAGGATTTCCTGACACCGCACGCGTTTGAATTTCTGGAACGCTACAGCGGACAAGTGCGCTGCTTCAACGACGATATCCAGGGCACTGCCGCCGTGACGCTGGCAGGCATTTACACCTCATGCCGCATTACCGGAAAGAAATTCGCCGATTTGAACATCATGTTTCTCGGTACCGGATCGGCCGCCAGCGGAACCGCCGAATTGGTTGTGGATGCGTTCGTCAAAGCCGGTCTCAGCGAAGCAGAAGCGCGAAAACGGTTGTGGTTCATCGACCGGAAAGGATTAATAACCACAGCGAACGACAACATCAAGCCGCGCATCAAACCTTTCATTCAAGCACATGCGGCGTGCAGTTTTGCCGATGCCATCGGCGGGATCAAGCCGGATGTGTTAATTGGCGCAACCGGTGTGGCCGGTACGTTCAACGAAACGATTGTCCGCAAGATGGCGGCGGTGAATGAACGCCCGGTGATCATCGCCCTATCGAACCCGACCTCGCATACCGAATGCACCGCGGAACAAGCTTATCAGTGGAGCGACGGGCGAGTCATTTTCGCCAGCGGCAGCCCGTTTGACCCGGTGCGCTATAGAGATACCGTTTTCAAACCGGCGCAGGGAAACAACGCCTATATTTTTCCGGGCATCGGCCTGGGTGTCACCGCCAGCGCTGCGCGGCTGGTGACTCAGAGCATGTTTCTGACCGCCGCCGAGGTGCTGGCAAATACGGTAACTGATTCGGAAATCGGCAATGGCGCAGTGTATCCGGCATTGACCCGGGTACGCGACGTATCGCTCGCAATTGCGGCCGCCGTGTGCCGGGTGGCCATGAATGAAGGATTGGCGGAAGCGGCGTTACCGGAAGATTTGAACGGCTATATCCGGTCGCTGATGTACGAGCCGGATTACTAAAACCGGTGCATTACCGTTGCACCGCTACAGTTCAGGCGAATAAATTGGTGACGCCGTCCAATCCGACATAATCGATCGAATACGTCGCCTGCTGTTTGACAATCGGCTTGGCATGATAAGCGATGCCAACGCCCGCCTCGGCCAGCATCGCCAGATCGTTGGCGCCGTCTCCGATGGCGATGACCTGTTCACGCGGTATTCCCAATTCCGTGCAAACTTGCTTCAGCACTTGCGCTTTGCCTTCTCTGCCGATAATTTCTCCAACCACCTTTCCAGTCAGCCGTTCATTCTCTATTTCCAGCACATTGGCAGCGGCATAATCGAGTTGCAGTTTTGTTTTGATCCGCTCGGTGAAAAATGTAAAACCGCCGGAAATCACCATGGTCTTGATACCGGACTGCTTCGCCAGCTGTAACATTCTTTCCGCGCCCGGGCTGAGCTTCACGCGCTCATCGTAGACTTTCTGCAAGTCACCCTGGTGCACGCCGCGCAATAAAGCCGTACGCCGTGTCAGACTTTCCTCAAAGCTGATCTCGCCGCGCATGGTTTGCACTGTGATAGCGGCCACTTGCGGTTTGATCTGCTGCATGTCGGCAATTTCGTCAATCGACTCAATCGCCAGCAAGGTCGAATCCATATCCATGGCAATCAATTTGAAACCGGAAAGTTTCGTTGCCGCATTTACAAACGCAAAATCCAGCTCGGCTTGCGCGCAATATTCCGGTACCGCGTCGGAATGCGTTGCGTTGGTCAATCGGAAAGCTTGCCCGGTAATCCGTTCGATAGCGTCGGCATGAGCTAACTTCGCCAGCTCGCGCAGATCGCTGTTGTTAACATCCAATCCTTGGATAATCAGATTCATAAGGTCGTAAAGAGTATTAAATGCAGTATTTCAGGTTGGAAAGACTATCAAGCATTACCATCCCATTCCATAATCTGATTCCGGCCCGCGTGCTTGGCGGCATAGAGCGCGGAATCGGCCGCCTTGATCAGGTCGCGCGGATCGCGTAATTGCGCCGCATTTTCCAGATATCCGGCGACACCGATCGATGCGGTGATACGAATGGTACTGCGGCCGTCAAATTTATACGCGATATCCGCGATCGAATCTTTTAGCCGGGCAATGAGATTTCTTGAAGCCGCCACCGCCGTGCCGGGAAGAATCAAGGCAAATTCCTCTCCCCCGTAACGGCTCAGGGTGTCATCCTGACGGATTTGATCGAAAACCGTTTTAACCACCATGGCCAATAATGAATCTCCCGCAACATGACCATAGGTATCGTTAACATTCTTAAAATGATCAAGATCGATGATGGCGATCGTCAGCGGCAGATTGTATTGCACCGCCAGATTGAATTCACGCCGTAACGTTTCGTCAAAATAGGTGCGATTATAAGCGCCGGTTAAGCCATCCCGCTGCGATTTATCTTCCAGATCGCGCATCCGGGATAAATCATGAATCATCAGCAATTCTTTCGCTTCGGCGAGAATTCCACTGACTTCCGCTGGATCGTGAATGTTCATTTCAAATAAATCTTCCACCGCATTCAGCCCGACTTCCATGATTTTAATCACGTCGATGAGAACATTCGCGTCAAATCCGAGCCAGTCTTGCGCCGCTTGGTTTAACGCGGTCATTTTTTCAGCCTCATGCGGATAGAGAAAGTAGTCCGCCAGATAGCGGGAAACCGCCAGACACGATTGCAGTGTCGGCCCCAGACTCTTGGGTTCCGGCTGCGAATGGCTATTGATGCAGGACAACGCAATGTAATCCGGGATATGCCATCTTTTCAGCAGCGCATAACCCAGCTCATCGTGCCCCGCGCCGAATACCTCGCGCTCGCTATTCAGCAATACATCGTGATCCGAAGTCGACGCAAAAACCTTGCCGTATTCTTCCGGCATGATGACCCAGAAAGCCAGAATGCCGATTTCTTGAATTAGCCCGGCCAGAAATAGATCGTCCAGATAATTCAGCTCGAGTTTTTCTCCCAGTGCGCGCGCCGCAAGCGCCGACGCGATGGAGCGGCGCCAAAAAATCGTACTGTCAAAAACCGCGCTCTGATTCGGCGCCGGACTTTTCATCAGTGAATGGGTCAGCGAAAAGGATAAGGCGATCACAAGAACGGTGTGCGTGCCCAGAATACTGACGGCTTGGCGGATATTGGTCGCCACCCGGCGGGATTTGTATAGCGGTGTGTTTGCTGTACGCAACAGTTTTGCCGACAGCACCGGATCCAATGAAATATACTGGCAAACGGTACCGATATCGGCATCGGGATCATTCGCCATTTCAATTATTTTGACGGCCACAGCCGGTAAACTAGGCAACGCTGTGCAATGATTCAAACGTCTTTTCAATGCATCATCAATCACTTATTATCCTTCGTGTTAGATAATAATCATATATTATTGAATAATATGATAATTGCTGATTATTATAAAATAAAGACAGTATATTAACTTATTTTAATTTATGCCATTCGCAATAATTCGCAGGCGTTTCCCGCCTATTTCCTTTACAGCAGCGCAACTATTCAGCTTTTCAATCAAGCTGATGTTATTATGTTATTCGACGTGTGTTGACATTATTTTGCGTATGCGGGCAAAGCGATTACACGATAACCGGTTGTACTCATAGATTAAATTACATAGGCAAATGGCTCGCAAGAGCATTCTGGATGAAGGAGTTTAATGTGGAATTTGGAATAAAAATAGGCACCCCGGAAAAACAACGAGGCGCCTGCGCAGTCATCGGTATTTTTGAATCAAGAAAACTGTCGGATTCAGCAAAAGTTCTGGACAAAATCACCCAGGGGTATATCAAAAATATCCTGGCATCGGGCGACATGGACGGCAAAGCGAATACTTCGCTGTTATTGCATAACGTACCGGACACCTTGTTTAAAAGAGTATTGCTGATCGGTCTGGGCAAGGAACAGGAATTCAAGGAAAAAACATTCTTGTCGGCGCTCGGCACTACTTTGAATGCGCTGCAAAAAACCGCAGTGACCGATGCCACGCTGTTTTTATCCGATTTTCCCGTCAAAGACAAAACCAATGCCTGGAAAGTCAATCAGACCGTCATTGCCGCAACCAGCAACGGCTACCGTTTTGATCAGCTGAAAAGCAAACCGGACAATAACCAAAGCAGCCTGCGCAAACTGATTGTGTACATTGACAACCGCACCGAACTGGCCGCTTGCGAAACCGCCTTGCAACAAAGCATAGCGATAGCACACGGGATGAGTCTGGCCAAGGATCTAGGCAATCTTGCGCCGAATATTTGCACCCCTGCCTATCTCGCCAAACAAGCCAAGGATCTTGCCAAATCGCACAAACTGAAAGCCACCGTGCTGGAAGAAAAAGACATGGAGAAGCTCGGTATGGGTTCTCTTCTGGCAGTGGCGCGCGGCAGTGAGCAACCGGCAAAACTGATCGTGCTGGAATATCACGGCGCGGCCAAAAAAGAAAATCCGGTGGTACTAGTGGGTAAAGGGGTGACCTTCGATACCGGCGGCATCTCGCTCAAACCCGCTGCGGAAATGGATGAAATGAAATTCGACATGAGCGGCGCAGGCAGTGTATTGGGAACCCTGCAAGCGGTGGCGGAAATGAAGCTGCCCATCAACGTGGTGGGAATCATTCCGGCCACCGAAAATATGCCCAGCGGCAAGGCAACCAAGCCGGGCGACGTGGTCACCAGCCTGTCCGGCCAGACCATCGAGATTCTCAATACCGATGCGGAAGGACGGTTGATTCTATGCGATACGCTCACCTACGCGGAGCGCTATAACCCGAAAGTGGTGATCGATATCGCCACCTTGACCGGTGCGTGCGTCATCGCGCTCGGCAATTTCACCACCGGCTTGATGAGCAACGACGACAAACTGGCGCAGGAGTTACTAGCCGCCGGGGAACAAGCCGCCGATCGCGCCTGGCAGTTGCCGTTGTGGGATGAATACCAGGATCTGCTAAAAAGTAATTTTGCCGATATCGCCAATATCGGCGGACGTGCTGCAGGAACGATTACAGCCGCATGCTTTTTGTCGCGCTTTACCAAGAAATACCGTTGGGCGCACCTCGACATCGCAGGCACAGCATGGAAATCCGGCAAAGATAAAGGTTCAACCGGACGTCCGGTGCCGCTGTTGACGCAATTCCTGATTTCGCAAGCGAAGGCAACCAGCTAGCCGTACTTTCACACCGCTGATTAATTTGTGACTCGCACTGAACAAGCTGAACCATCAGCCTAAGCCATGAATTAATCAGCCGTTGTGGGACGTATAAAAAAACAAATTCACGATCGGATGCTCAACCGGACAGTGATTCGATGACACAGATTTATTTTTATTCGGGATCGGGCAATAAGTTACAAACGGCTTGCCGGCTTTGCGCCAAAGCGTTGCAGCAAAATATGAAAATATTGATTTATACGCCCGATGCAACCATGCTTAAACAATTGGACGAACTGCTGTGGACATTCTCGCCCACCAGCTTCATTCCGCATTGCCATATCCGCGAAGACAGCGCGCTGGTCAGCGCCACGCCCGCGATACTGAGTGACCGCATACCAGCGGATATGCAATTCGATGTTCTGCTGAATCTGCACCGCGAACAGCCGCCCACTTTCGATCAATTCAACCGGCTCATCGAAATTGCGGATAACTCGCCGGAAGACAAGCAAGTGGCGCGTGAGCGCTATCGTTTCTATAAAGATGCCGGTTATCCGCTGCAACACTTCCAGCTGGATGATTAAATGAAACCGTTGATTTTCCTATCATGAGTGACGAAAAAACCGCGGCGGATTTCGACGATACCGAGATCATGGTTAAGTTCCGCAGTCTGCTGGGCAAATACCAGAACCAAGGCAAGATCGCGGGTACCGCACCCGCAGGCAAAGCGCCGGAAATCGATAAAACATCCCCTGCGATTGGCGCGGAAGCCATTCCGCTGCTGACCGATGCCGTGTTTCTTCATCCCGCCGTGATACAACCGCAACCGGCGCGCTTAACGCCTATCCGCCAGATTCTCGATGCTGCATTGGAAGATGCGCATATCGACATGGACGTGCAGGACCGGAAAGCACTGGCGCATGCACTGGAAACCCGCTTGTCCAAGAAAATTAAATAGCCGCCGCTCACACCGACCTCTTTTGGGTAGTACCCGCTTATCCGGTTGCTGCACAGCGGTCATCGCTCTTATTGTCCGCAGCAATACCCCATCCGCTATAATGGCGATCTTTTGCGCCATTCAATACAACGAAAAATCCATGGAACTCGAAAAAAGCTTTGACCCGAAACATATTGAAGATCGCTGGTACTCCATCTGGGAATCGGCCGGGTATTTCAAACCGGATGCGGCAACCGGCCAATCCGCTTACTGCATCATGCTGCCGCCGCCCAATGTCACGGGCACATTGCATATGGGGCACGCCTTCCAGCATACGTTGATGGATGCGCTGACGCGCTATCACCGCATGCTGGGCGACAATACCTTGTGGCAACCGGGCACCGATCATGCCGGTATCGCCACGCAGATCGTGGTTGAACGCCAATTGGATCAGCAGAAACTCGATCGCCGCACCATGGGGCGGGAAGCCTTTCTGGAACGGGTCTGGCAATGGAAAGAAGAATCCGGCTCCACCATCACCCGGCAAATGCGTCGTCTGGGCACTTCCTGCGACTGGACACGCGAACGTTTCACCATGGATACCGAATTATCGCGCGCCGTGACGGAAGTATTCGTGCGCCTGTACCGCGAAGGACTGATTTATCGCGGCAAACGGCTGGTGAATTGGGATCCGGTGCTGCAAACCGCGGTGTCCGACCTGGAAGTCGTTTCGACCGAGGAAAACGGCTCGATGTGGCATATCCGCTACCCGCTGGAACAAGCGGACGGCATGCATACCAAAACAGGCGAAGCGTTAATCGTCGCCACCACCCGTCCCGAAACCATGCTGGGTGACGTTGCAGTGGCTGTGCATCCGGACGATCCGCGCTATCAGCATCTGATCGGACGCCATGTGCGCTTGCCGCTGTGCGAACGGACCATTCCAATCATCGCGGATACGTATGTTGACCTGGAATTCGGCACCGGTTGCGTGAAAATCACCCCGGCGCACGATTTTAACGACTATCAAGTCGGTCAGCGGCATCATCTGGCGCCCATCAGCATCTTTACGCTGGATGGAAAAATCAACGATCTGGCGCCGCTCGACTATCAAGGCATGGATCGTTTCGATGCGCGGAAAAAAATCGTGGCCGACCTGGAAGCACAGGGTTTTCTGGCCGAAACCAAGCCGCACAAACTGATGGCGCCACGCGGTGACCGCACCAACACGATCATCGAACCGATGCTGACCGATCAATGGTATGTCGCCATGGAAGGATTGGCCAAGCGCGGCTTGGAAGTTGTCGCGAACGGCGAGGTGAAATTCACGCCGGATAACTGGACACACGTCTACAATCAATGGCTGGAAAACATTCAGGATTGGTGTATTTCGCGCCAATTGTGGTGGGGACACCGCATTCCGGCATGGTACGACGAAGACGGCAACGTCACTGTCGCATACAACTTGGAAGAAGCACAACAGCTTTCCGGCAAGCGCGATCTAAAACAGGACGACGATGTGCTGGATACCTGGTTCTCGTCCGCGCTGTGGCCTTTTTCCACCTTGGGCTGGCCGGATGATACGGCGGAATTGAAAACTTTCCTGCCGACGTCGGTGCTGATCACCGGGTTCGACATCATTTTCTTCTGGGTTGCGCGCATGGTGATGATGTCGCTGCATTTCACCGGCCAGGTACCGTTCAGGGAAGTGTATATCACCGGTCTGATCCGCGATGCCGAAGGCCAGAAAATGAGCAAATCCAAAGGTAATGTGCTCGATCCGCTCGATTTGATCGACGGTATCGCGCTGCCCGATTTGATCGCCAAGCGCACCACCGGATTGATGAACCCGAAACAAGCCGAATCAATCGAGAAAAACACCCGCAAGCATTTCCCCGACGGTATTCCGGCATTCGGCACCGATGCCCTGCGCTTCACGTTCGCCAGCCTGGCGTCGCACGGGCGCGATATCAAGTTCGATATGCAACGCTGCGAAGGCTACCGGAACTTCTGTAACAAGTTATGGAATGCCACACGCTACGTGCTGATGAATTGCGAGGGCAAAGATACCGGATTGGATGAGACACTGCCCCTCGCCTACTCCGCCGCCGATCAATGGATCATCAGCCGCTTGCAGCAAGCGGAACAAGCGGTTGAACAGGCCTTCACCAATTACCGTTTCGACCTGGTCGCGCGGGAAATCTACGAACTGGTGTGGGACGAATATTGCGACTGGTACGTCGAGCTTGCCAAAGTCCAATTAAATTCGGATCAAGACGCAGCGCAGCGAGCCACCCGCCGCACTCTGGTGCGCGTACTGGAAGCCATGCTGCGGCTGGCGCATCCGGTGATTCCGTTCATCACCGAGGAATTGTGGCAAACCGTTGCACCGCTGGCGGGAAAATCCGGCGCCAGTATCATGTGCCAGCCGTACCCGGTTGCGAATGCTTCCGCCATTAACCCGCAGGCCATTGAAACTATCGGTTTGCTGAAAGAAATGATCAACGCCTGCCGCACCTTGCGCGGTGAAATGAATGTATCACCGGCGCTCAAAGTGCCGTTGCTGGCCGCCGGTGATCAGTCCATGCTGTCCGGCTACTCGCCGTATCTGCTGGCTCTGGCGAAATTATCCGGTGTGGAAATCCAACCGGGCGGACTACCCGAAGCGGATGCGCCGGTCGCCATCGTGCGCGATTTCAAATTGATGCTGAAGATTGAAGTCGACGTAGCGGCGGAACGCGAGCGCCTGAGCAAGGAAATTACCCGCATCGAAACGGAAATCGCCAAAGCGCAAGCCAAGTTATCCAACCCGAGCTTTGTCGAGCGCGCGCCAACCAATGTGGTGGAACAGGAAAAAGACCGCCTGAATGCGTTCAGCGCAAAACTGAACAGCTTGAACGAACAACTGCAGAAGCTGAATTAATCTTCCACGCAGCAAGCCAATTCATTCACCGGTCAGAAAACGAACACTGAACATGCAGCGCTTCGTTTTCTGAAGCCCGGCTTGAATGTCGCGGCTGCCTTTGTCACCCGGCACCGGCTTGCGCCGGAAAAATGCTAAACTTTCACCCGCATCGATGAGAACCGGACGGCTCGCCCGGAGCCGCTAAGTCTCATCACTTAATATCTTTACTGAGGAAAATTGTATGAACAAAGCGCTTATGACAACATTATCGGCCGCACTACTATCACTATCCGGCATATCGCTTTCACACGCCGAAAGCGTTGCTGTCGAAGGCGGATCTATTTTTATTGTGGATAACAGTGTGCCAGGCTCGCAAATCCTGGTGAAAAATCTCGCCAATGCCGCTGCGCATTCCTGTCTTGTCAACGCGGGAACCAACCTGCTGGGTTTAGGCACGGACACGACCGCGACCGATATCGTCATCAAAAACGGCACCGCGGTGATCACCACGTATAACGCAACCCTCTCGGCCACCGACATTAAACTGGTCGATGTCGCCAGCTGTCCGATCACCTCCGTCGCCGATCTGAGCGAATGCTACGCGACGGTGAATGATGGCAAGCTGACGATCCCCTGCCTCCAGTATGACGACGACGTTATTTCCGTCGTACTCGGACAACGCGGCAAATCGATGAATTTTGAATTTGAATCGTACAAACCCGGCAAAGGCCACGGCCACGGCCACGGTCACGATTAAATAGCCGCGCAGCATTCAAACCAATTAAAAAGGCTCTGAGTTGGTCAGAGCCTTTTCACAATTCATCGTGTCAGCAGAAGTTTCCGGCAAATGAGAACAATCCAACCCCGCCCATGCTAGCGCTTGCCGCTACGCCAGAATAGAATCGCACAATCAGAAAACTATCTTTCGGAAGTAACTCGATATGGCAGATAACGAATCGGAGCAAAAGCCGCAGCAGGAAGCCCTGCTGGACGATGAATTCTCGCTGCAATCCCGGCAGGCTGCACCGGGCGCGGCAATGACGAGAAAAGAACCGGCCGCCAAGCAGCCATCGGGACAGAGAAAAGACCTAAGCCAGGCAGCCGAAGTGCTCAGTTACCGCCATGACGATAAGCGCACCAACAATCCGTATGTCGGCATGGTCGACACGCATTCGGACGGTGTGGAAGGAAAAACCGCCTGGCAATACGACCCGCATATCGATCCGGCGCTGAATTTTGATAGCAGCCGCTCAACGATTGAAACCTTGATCGATGATGCGCTCGCGTCGGGTGACAAAGAGCAGATGCAAGCGGCGCTGGAACAGCTCAAGCGCATGCAATCGCCGTATTTGAATTGGAGCGGCAAGGCCGAACGCACCAGTTTTTCAGTGGATACCGTATCCCTGCATGTGCACGAACGCATTGATCCGGCGACGATTCTGGCGGCGGTGCAGAAAAAGCTTAAAGACGGCAAAGGAAAACCCAGCGCCTCGATTCAACCGGATTTGTTCCATGCGCCGTTTGAGAACCTTCCGCTGCGCGAAGCCATCGATTTTTACAAACACGACCGCGATTGGGCAAACCGTCTCATCGCGGGGGATTCGCTGCTGGTGATGAATTCCCTATTGCAAAAAGAAGGTATGGCCGGGCAGGTGCAAATGATCTACCTCGATCCGCCTTACGGCATCAAATATGGTTCCAATTTCCAGCCGTTCGTCAACAAACGCGACGTGAAAGACCGCAGCGACGAAGACTTGACGCAGGAACCGGAAATGATCAAAGCGTTCCGTGATACCTGGGAACTGGGCATTCACTCGTATCTGACTTATTTGCGAGACCGGTTACTGCTGGCAAAAGAACTGTTGCATGAATCGGGCAGCGTGTTTGTGCAGATTTCGGATGAGAATGTGCACCTCATGCGGAATCTACTTGATGAAATTTTCGATGTTAAGAATTTTTGTTCAGAGATAGTTTTTAGAAAAAAAACGATGCCAATGGGCTCAGATTATTTTGAGTCCGTATGTGACTACATTCTTTGGTATGCAAAAGATAAATCAAAGGTAAAAACAAAAAATCTTAGGAAAAATATGGATGTACAGGGAGATTCGATATGGTCATGGATCGAATTACCAGATTACTCAAGACAACGAATGACACGAGGAGAGATAGACAATCACAGACTCCTGCCAACAGGGAGCAAAGTATATCGTTTAGTTTCTTTACTTCCTGCTCAATACAGACCTAATCAAGATTTCGTATTTGAATATAACGGTCTTAGTTACAATCCACCTAGTAATTCTTGCTGGAAAACTAATAGGGAAGGGATGCAGTTGCTTGCAAAAGCAAATCGGCTTCAGTCGCAAGGTAAAGGGTTACAGCAAATTATGTTTGCAGATGACTATCCCGTTTCGAGCCTTACTGCTTTGTGGAGTGATACTGGCGGTGCATCAGACAAAACTTATGTTGTACAGACAAGTATAACTCCCTTGGAACGATGCCTTCTTGCATCCACTGATCCTGGCGATTTGGTACTTGATCCAACCTGCGGTTCCGGCACCACTGCTTTTGTCGCCGAGAAATGGGGTCGCCGCTGGATTACAGCCGACACGTCACGCGTGGCCGTGACGCTGGCGAAGCAACGGCTGATGACCGCAAGCTACGATTATTATGCGCTCAAGTATCCGCACGAAGGATTGAGGAGCGGCTTCATCTACAAAACCGTGCCGCATGTGACGCTCAAGTCCATCGCCAACAATCCGGAGATCGACGAGATTTATGCACGGATGCATCCGGGTATTGAAAACGCATTGGCGGCGTTGAATAGGAGCCTTTCGGATTCAGCGTCATTCCCGCGCAGGCGGGAATCCAGTGATGCAACAAAAACCTTGGATTCCCGCCTGCGCGGGAATGACGATTCAGCAGGTCAAAGCAGGAATGATGATGGCTTGAAAGAATGGGAAGTGCCATTCGATTTTCCCGTCGATTGGCCAGAAGCCGCAAAAAAACCATTCGACGCCTTCCATGCCGCGCGTCAGGCGATGCAGAAGCAAATGGATGCATCGATCGCCGCGCATGCGGGGCAGGAAATTCTGTATGACCAGCCGACGGTATCCAAAAGCAAATTGCGCATTACCGGCCCGTTTACCGTGGAAGCGGTGCCGTTTGCCACAGTGCTGGGGCTGGATGAAGCCGAGCAACCCAAGGAAGCGGATATCGCCGTGGCGCGCTCGGGCGCGACCTGGCGGCAAAGCCAATGGCGTGACGAATTGCTGAAAGCGGGCATCCGCGGCAAAGGCGGACAGAAAATCCAGTTGCTGGATCTGGTGCCACTGCCCGGTGCGAAATATATACACGCCATCGGCACGGTGGCCGACACCGGCGACAAGGTGGCGGTGAGTTTCGGGCCGGAGCATGCAGCTCTGGAACAGCGGCAGGTGGAGATCGCCATGCGCGAGGCGGGCGAGCTGTTCCCGTTACCGAAGATGCTGGTGTTTTGTGCATTTACTTTCGATCCGGAAGCCGCGAAGGATATCGATACGATCAAAGGCATTACCGCGCTGAGAGTGCAGATGAATACCGATTTGCTGACGGAAGACCTGAAAAAAGGGCGCGCCAGCAACGAATCGTTCTGGCTGATGGGGCAGCCGGATGTGGTCGTCAAACAGATCAAAGCCGGGTGCTATCAGGTGGAAGTGCGCGGTTTTGATTATTTTGATACCAAAACCGGCGAACTGAAATCCGGCGGCAAAAAGAATATCGCGATGTGGGCGCTGGATACCGATTACGACAACCGCTCGTTGTTTCCGCGCCAGGTGTTTTTCCCGATGGCCGGAAGTGGCGATGGCTGGAACAAGCTGCGCAAGGATATTCGCGCCGAGCTCAACGAGGAGTTGCTGGAACAATTTCACGGCACGGTGTCGTTGCCGTTTGAGGCCGGGGAGAACGAATGCATTGCGGTGAAAATCGTAGATGACCGCGGCATTGAATCGCTCAAAGTGATTAATCTGGATCGGATAGCCGTTTGATGCCTGATAAAACCCCATCTTCGCTGATTATCAATTCGCCGTATGAGAAACCTGCCCGATATTGGGATCAGGACGAGAACGGCAAGTTATTAACGGTCACGCAAGGCCGGCGGCCCGCGGCGTATGAGTTGTATGACACACGTACCAATACGCGGCGTGTCGAAAAACTGGAGCTGGTCAATGCCATTCGCGAACGCGTGGATGCATGGCGTGATGCCGGTTGGCCCGGCGTGACCAGTGTTACCCGGCAATTATTGGAACATTGGTTTGATCGCGGTGAATGGGACAGTGAGGGAAAATGCTGGGTTGGCGGGCCACGACAATATCCTTTTTACTTTTGTCAGTTGGAAGCGATCGAATCGCTGATTTGGTGGCTGGAAGCGCCGCAAGATCATAAACAAGGCATTTTCTTGCAGGGAGACGGCGGGCCGTGGGAACGCATTTGTAACAAAATGGCCACGGGGTCGGGCAAGACGCCGCTGATGGCGTTAATCATTACCTGGCAAACTTTGAATGCGCTGCATTACCCCAAAGATACGCGTTTTTCCAGGGCGGTGTTCATCGTGGCGCCGGGGCTGACGGTAAAAAGCCGCTTGCAGGTGTTGTACCCCGGTGATGAAAAGAATGTCTATGATGAGTTCCGCCTGTGTCCGAACGAGGCGATGCGGCAAAAGCTCAATCAAGTCGAATTATTGATTGAGAACTGGCATACCTTGATGCCGCTGAAAGAGCAGGATCGATCCGTGGTTAAAAAGGGCAAGGAAAGCGATGAAGCTTTTGCCCGCCGTGTATTGGGCAAGCTGGCGGCGTGCAAGGATCTGGTGGTGATCAATGATGAAGCGCATCATGCCTACCGCCAGCGCGCGGAAATGAAAGTCAGCAAGAAAGAAGCGGAAGAATTGGGTATCGATCTGGATGAG
Organism: Nitrosomonas oligotropha; assembly: GCF_009833085.1. Classification (GTDB taxonomy): domain Bacteria; phylum Pseudomonadota; class Gammaproteobacteria; order Burkholderiales; family Nitrosomonadaceae; genus Nitrosomonas; species Nitrosomonas oligotropha. The sequence continues at coordinate 29,405 of NZ_QRBZ01000010.1, forward strand.
GCGACGCGTTGGATTGAGGGATTGGATCGCATCCATAAAACCCGACGCATCCGCCGCTGTTTTGATTTGTCGGCGACGCCATTTGCGCCGACGGGCAAGACGAATACCGAGGCGGGATTGTTTGCATGGGTGATTTCCGACTTTGGCTTGAATGATGCGATTGAAGCGGGTTTGGTCAAAACGCCGCGCATTGTCGTGCGTGATGACGCGATGCCGAATGCGAAAAGTTATCGCAGCAAGCTTTATCATTTGTACCGCGAAGAAGAAGTCAGAGAGGATTTAAACCGTAAAGCGAATGTCGCCGACCCGTTGCCGGATTTGGTGCAAAAAGCCTATGCCATCCTGGCTTATGATTGGCAACTGACGGCGCAGGAATGGAGCAAGAGCGGGCACGAAATTCCGCCGGTTTTATTAACGGTCTGCAACCGGACTGAGACGGCAGCGCGTATTGAAAAATTTTTCAACAGCGGCGATTGCCTGATTAAGGGTACTCAGGTTCCAGATAGAACTTTACGGGTGGATTCCAGGGTGCTGGAAAAAGCGGAGCGCGGGGAGTCTGTCACGAAAGACAAAGATTATGATCAGCGCTTGACGGAGATTATCGAAGCAGCCGGTTTGCCCTCGGATAAAACGGAAGATTTGCTGGCACTGAAGCAGCAGGAACAACTGCGCGCTTTGGTGGACACGGTCGGCAAGCGCGGTCAGCCTGGCCAGAAACTGCACAATGTGATTTCGGTTGCTATGCTGTCCGAGGGGTGGGATGCTGCGAATGTGACGCATATTATGGGACTGCGTGCATTCACCAGTCAGTTGCTGTGTGAACAGGTGATCGGGCGGGGTTTGCGGCGTGTGGCGCATGATATGGATGAGCAGGGCTTGTTTTTGCCGGAATATGTCAATATTTTTGGTGTGCCGCTGTCGATCTTTCAGGATGTGGGGGAAGAAGGAGAAGCACCGCCACCGCCTAAACCGAGTGTGCGCATACAAGTCGAACCAGGCCGTAATCACCTTGAGATTCGATGGCCCAATATTCAACGCATTGATGCCGTGCTGAAGCAGGAATTGGTTATGGATTGGGAGAATGTTCAGCCATTGACGCTCGATCCGATGAATACGCCGCTCAATGCGGAAGTGGCGCCATCGCTCACCGGGTTTGCGAATCTATCGATGGCATCAGAAATTGATCTGGAAAAAGCCGTGGAGGACTTCAGGCTGCAAAACCTTATTTTCCGTGCTGCCAGAAAGCTGTATTTACAAAGTGCGGATAGCTTCGGCGGCGATAAGCAATTTCTCGCGGTGCAACTGATTCGTATCGTCGAAGCATTTCTCGACAGTGACAAACTGGATATTCCCAGCCTTTGGCATCAAGACCCCATACGCAAGCAGATATTGTTTGCGCTGAATATGGATACGGTCGTTGGGCATGTGAGCCGGTTTGTCAGCGCGCAAAATACCGAGAAGCTTGAGGCCATTTTTGATGAATTGAATCCTATCAGCTCTACAGCGCGGATGCGCTCCTGGTTGACCACGCGGCCTTGTCTCGCTACTGAAAAATCGCAGATTAGCCATGTGGTTTACGACAGTGCATGGGAAAAAGCCGTGGCGGATCTTTGTGAAAAAGTACCTCATGTGGTTGCATGGGCTAAGAATGATCACCTGGATTGCATAGTGCGCTATCTGTGGCGCGGTTCTTCGCGTAATTTTGTGCCGGATTATTTAATTCGCCTGAATAACGGTAAAACGCTGGTTCTTGAAGTGAAAGGTGTCGACGACGAACGCAACCGGATCAAACGCGCGGCGATGGCGATTTGGATCAAGACGGTCAACGAACAAGGGGGTTTCGGGAAGTGGTGCTTCGATGTGGTGTTTGAGCCGGCGAGAACGAGAGATGTCTTGCTAAAACATGCCAGCGAATGCAAGAGCGGGGAATGAGCGCTATTCGATCAAATAATATCGATGCAAATCTTGATTAATCAAGCGCTCCAATTTGATTGGCAATACTGTCTTTATGCAGGGAACACCACTCGTGCCAAACTTTTCTGGCTTCTTCGATATTACTGAAAGTCCACAGCACGACACCATCTTCGGTCATCAAGGTTGCCATTTTGTTTGGCCATTCTTTAATTAAGCAGTACATTATTTTTCCTTTGTAGTTAGAACTGCGGCAAAGTTTAATCAAATAATGTGAAACTTATATGAATGAATTGTGAAGATTTTATGACACTATTTCGATTCGAGAAATGAAATGCATGAATTCACAACCAGCCCTACCGCAAAATTACGCCTATTCCTTATAGCAATTTATTGTGAGTAGCCTATGATGATGAACTGTATACAAAAACCTTAATCATCAAAAAAGGAGGCAAAGTGTATGATTAAATTATTAAGAATCCTGTTATGCAGCAGTGTTTTCTCAGTTGGATTGTTAGCGAATGCAAATGCGACATTAGTGGCACGTCCGGACGGAATGGTATACGACACGGATCTGAACATCACTTGGCTATCGGATGCTAATTACGCTAAAACATCCGGATCTGCGTATGGGTACGGTCGGGATCACAGGATGGATTGGAATGAAGCTATGGCGTGGGCAGCAAGCCTTAATGTAGGTGGGGTCAGTGACTGGCGTTTACCAACAACAGATGCATTTTGTGTGAATTATAATTGCACAACCAGCGAATTGGGGCACCTGTTTTATAAAGAATTGGGTGGTAAAGCAGGACATTTTATCTTCGATAGTTCTGATCCAGATCTTGCTTTATTCAAAAATATTGAGCCCGTTCCTTACTGGTCCAGTACGGAGTTTGCATCTGATCCGAGCAGAGCATGGATTTTCGCATTCAGTGATGGCAGTCAAGGGGGACTCATCAAGAACACCCCAGGGCGGTGTTGCGATCTTTCCGCATGGGCTGTTCACGACGGCGATGTCGGTGCTGGACTTGTACCGGAACCAGAAATGTATGCAATGATGTCTATCGGACTATTGGCGCTGTTTGGTTTTAGAAGATTAAGACAACAGAGCTAACTACAGAATAATTCTTACGGGTTAAAGACCGATCCGGAAGCACGTTACGTGCACCTGAATTTAGCACGCAACACAGACCGTACATATACCGCTTCATAGCCGGTCCTCTAAGTAGTAAAAATCTAAGCTTATTTTCCGATGCTCCATAACTTGTTAGGGGGGCACTAGTTTTTTAGTGCCTGCAGCTTCTTGCAATGCGATATTTTTCAATATCAGAGAAAAGTTATGTAGGCTACCGAACAGACAGCCATGAGGATAACGATCAGTATTATCGATTGTATTAAATTACTTAAAAGGCGAAAAATCATGATGCAAGGAAGAACTTTAACGGTAGTGATTATTTTTTGTGCAGTTTTTTTCGCAAGCAATGTATTTGCTTTCGATAAAGCTTTTCACCCGAACCATCAATTTATTGAAAGAGAGAGTATTGGTCCAAATTTTAAAACCGGTTTTGTTATCGATAAAGAGAAAGCAGCAAAAGTAAAAACTTCAGAAGAAGAGATGCAGCTTCCTTCAGGAATAGTTCCCAGTGATCCTTCACCAAAGAATTCTAATATCCCTACTGGATCAGCTCGTCGGTTGACTCCGCCCTTTTAATGGATTTTTATTACTTGTTGTGTCGCAGAATTGCCCGAGGAATTAATATATTAATCAACCTATAAACAATAATAAATCGACCCTCCTTTCTTAAGTCTGATTTAACCGCATCAACCAGTGCATCAATGCATAGCCGGATGGTTGATCCTTATTCGTTTTTAAACAGCTACACTTGAATCATTACTAGCCCGCTCATGCAGCGGATTTGTGTTGTTCAAATATATCAATTCAATGTGCGAAAACTCGCAAACGGCAATCTAAATTTTGCTTATCCCAAAGATTCCCGGTAGTAAGAAGCGGAGGTAATTTTATGTTTATACGATATCTAATTACAGGAATTCTTATTTTAGAAATTATTCTAATCATAGAAGCACGCAACTTGTACTATAAAATTCGTATGGCCGATCCAACTTACTCCCTAGAAACCGGCCCTTTAGGAACGGCAATAGAGAAAGCTGGCAATCTGCACGAAGATTAGAAAATAATGCTTTGAATTACACAAACCCGCTTAGGCTGGTTTTGTTGTGAGGGGGCATCCTATTTGGCACTAGTTAAAAGAGAGAAAAAAGAAGGCCGAAAAGCGCATGAATTAATGATTTGAACCATATTCAACACCCAAAAACAAAATGGCACAAAATATCAAAAAATAGGTCGGAAATAGGATTATTTTGCGCTTTATTTGGCACAGAATAGGACGAAAGTATCAAATTTTGCGTCTTTTTTGGTACTTGAATAAGTTGTTTCTGGGATAAATTCAACCTGTCACGCTGACAAACCTTTCCACAATTGCATCATCCATTCCTCCAGCCGCTTTGCAGCAATCATGAATTAGAAAAACAAGGTCAGCTTTTTTCTTTGAATCAATTGCTTTTCCGTGTTTTTTTAGCATTTCATCAACCGCAATCATTACATGATGCATTAATAGTGGATCAATCGCATCGGCATATGGCGGGAGCCCTGAGCTTTTGAGCGTCAATGTTGTTGCTTTGCTGACCGGGTAAGGTTTTGAGTGCGGCTTATCCTTAGCTTCTCCCTTGGCCTTAGTAAAGAAATCAGGGTTTTCCTTTAGAAAGGATTGAATGACTTCAAGCACATCACCGGGTGGTTGGAATTGTGACATGTAGCCTTTCCTTCCGCCCCTGCATTCAACTTCTCTTGATTTCCATGTCAAAGCTCTAGCTTTCTCACGCGCATTCTTATCGCTCCTGGGAAAATCAATAACCCCCACCCTACCTAATAGCGCCAATTGCACAGAAGAAAACCAAATGTTATCACCCGACTTCATGATGCCTAACTCGGGTATTTATCTCGGGTAATTCTGATTGCGCCCGACTAAGATATTTATCATTAATAATCATATTAGTATTTATATTTCAAAAGAAATAAACAAAAAAATCAAGTAGGGTTCTTGACTTCTCGGTTACTCGGTTTTATAGTGGCGTCATGTCAATTTTCACGAAAACGTTAAACATGCCAAAAAAACAGCCTTCCAAAAAAGACTGGCACAAAGCGGACATCATCGCTGCAGTGCGTAAAACGGGAACATCATTGCGACGCATGTCACGCAAACTTGGGCTTGCCCATACCGCAATCGGCAATGCGCTCCATCAACCGTACCCGAGGTACGAACGCATTATCGCGCAGCAATTAAACGTAACACCGCAGGCTATATGGCCAAGTCGCTACCACGAAGACGGCACTCCAAAATCAGGGCGCGGCGAACGTGGCATCGGTCGACACATCAAGTTTAACGCGTCTGCTGAAAATAACAATGTCAATCGTGATGACATACGGGAGGTCGCATGAACACAGAGTTTTGCATTGAGTGCATCAATCTGATGCGCGAATTGGTTAATGAGGCTGTCCTGAATGGCGATAACTTTCAACGGTTTCAACAAAAATTATCGTCAACGCCTGTTCGTGCGAAGGCTTTGAATCATCAACATCCCACCTGTTTTCCCTTAAGGAGGACTCAGGATGCATAAGGGAAGCCAGCAACTCCGTCAGCAATCCAGTAACTATTCTACGTGCTGGTATGCTGGTGTTGCCAAAGCTATCCGCACCGAAAAAAATCATCTTGTGCAGAAAATCAACTGCTTCTTCCTCGAAATTAAAATCGCTTTCGATCAATTCGCCTGTTCGAACAAGCCAAGGATTTTTCTTGAGAAGTTCAAAAATCAACTCGGCGGCGCGGTCTGCATCAATTGTTTCCATATGAGAGGTCTCCTGTTAAGGCTGTGGTGTGGGAGCTCAAGTTTAACGCAGGCAGTACCTCTCGCCAATTTGTGAGTGCGTCATGAAAAAGCAAAAGCGCGATATCGACACAATCGACATGTTCGACGAACTACCACCACCGCCGGTAACGACACCGGGTGGATTGTCATGTCGGGCAGAAATCGCGCATGTCATGTCGAATGCGCTCAAAGAGCATGATCGCTACGAAGTTGTAGCAAAAATGAGTCGACTACTTGGAGCTGATGTAAGGATCAGCTACTTCAACAATTACACAGCCGAATCAAGAGAAGATGCAATCCCATCATTGGATGTGGCAATTGCTTTCGATTTGGCCACCGGCGGCAGTGCATTGGCCGAATTTTTCGCTAGGAAAATTGGAGCAAAGCTGGTCTTCGGTAAAGAAGCGCTGGACGCAAAACTAGGTCGATTGGAGCGCATGAGAGACGAAGCGGCCAAGGAAATCAAAAGAATCAAAAAGGCAATGGGGGAAGCATGACCGACCTCAAAACACACTATTCATGCGCTGAGCTGGCGGCTATGCAATTACCAGGATTGCCGACTGATCCCAAAAACGTGCGCGATAAAGCCAATCGTGAAGGCTGGCTTGGAAGAAAACGCGAAGGTCGTGGCGGTGGCCACGAATACCAACCACCCGCTAAGATCGGGAAGCTAATAGCATCCCGCACAAAAATCCAGTCTCAAGGTACGGAAGCCAAGGCCCTGCTTGGAATTAGAAGCCAATTGCGAATTGAAGCCGAACAATCCCGCGCCGCCAAGACGCAAGTCGCGGTGAGCGACATCATGGCCAGCGTAACAACTAACGGCCAGAAAAAATTCGACGCACGCTTTGACATCATCCTGGCATGGCGAAATTATTTTCAAGAGAAGAAGTATGCCGGAAGTATCGGTCGCAACGAGTCATTCAAGCGCTTCGAGCAAGATTACAACAGTGAGCGGGTGCAGGTCGAAGCACAGGTGCGCACGCAATACCCGCTTGTTTCGTGGCGATCCGTGCAGCGCTGGGTGCTGGATAGCGAAAAAGAAGGTGTTTTAACGATCTGCGACCGCAGGCACGTTAAAGGTGCCAAGGTAAAAAGTCAGATCGAAGCCCATCCGGAACTGGAAAAAGCCGTCATCGCTATCCTGACCGAAAAGAACCATATCCAATCTTCGCACCTGGTCGACATTCTAAATCACGCCAGGATTGATAGAGAAAACGGCGAAATATTGTGGCCGCAAATCAGCTATAGCGCCGTTTGCCGCTATCGCCGCAAGTTTGAAGAAAACAACGCGCAAGCGCTACTGGCAGAAACCAATCCAGATGCCTGGAAAAACAAATACCTGTCCAGCCTTGGCAAGTTGGATGGCGATGTTGTCCGCCTGAATCAACGCTGGGAAATGGACGGCACCCCGGCAGACTGGGAATTCATCGACGGCCGCTATACCGCCAGTGTAGTGCTTGACATATTCGGCCGCCGCCCGATGATTCGTTTCAGTAAAACCCCACGCACCGAAACCAACAAACAATTAACGCGCGCCGCCATTATGAAATGGGGCGTGCCGGAACAAATCAAGACAGACAACGGTACCGACTACGTCTCGCGCGAAATGCGCCTGTGTTTTGAAATGCTGAACATCGAACACCTGCTATCAGCGCCATTCTCTCCCTGGGAAAAAGGCCACGTGGAGCGGTTCATCAAAACCTATCTGCATTCAGTGCTGGAAATGCTCGACAACTTCATCGGGCACAACGTAGCGGAACGCAAGCAAATTGAAGCCAAGCGCACGTTTGCTGAGAATTTGTTTAAAAAGAATGCCGTGGTCAAGGTCGACATGACGGCTGAGGAAATGCAGCGATTAACGGATGCCTGGATAGATGGCGTCTATATGGTCAAGCAGCACTCATCCCTGGGTATGCCGCCGCTGGAAAAGGTCGCGTCCTGGGCTGGCGCAATACGCCAGATTAACAGCGAGCGCGCACTCGATATCCTGCTTGCCAAGCCAGCCAAAACAATGCCGGTCATCACCAAGAAAGGCATTCGCTACGATAAAGCCGATTTTATTCACCCGATGCTACCTCTGCCGGAATACTGCGGCAAACAAGCGGAAATCAGCCTAGATCCGAACGACCTAGGCCGCATCATTGTATACGTCGGCGGCAAATTCGTTTGCATCGCCGAATGCGCTGAGCGTACCGGTATCGACCGGCAGGAAATCGCCGCTCACGGCCGTGCCCTGCAGAAAGAAGCTGTCGCGCAGAAACGCAAGGAATTCAGGGCTGCGAAGAAAGCATTGCCAATGAGCACGGCCAATCTAGTCAAGGACATGCTGATCAAGCGTGCGGCCAAAGCAGGCAAAGTGGAAATCCTGCAGTCGCGTGTTGAAAAGCACGAAACCGAACGATTGAGAGAGGCTGAACGCGCAGCAAAGTCGATGGAAATACCGGAACGCTCTCCGGAAGTCGACCAGATGATCGCCGGGTTGCGTCAGCAGCGGATTGAAATGAATCCCAAAGCGCCGGTCATTCAGATTCCAATTGATGCTACGCCAGCATCCCCACTAGATTCCAGCAGCATAGAGCAGAAATACGATTTGTGGCACGAGTGCGATGCCATTGTTAAAACAGGCGGGGAATTACAAGACGACAGGATGAAGCGTTTTTATGAGCGATTCCCGAAATCAACAGGATTCAAGGCGCTGCACAAGCTGCGTCATGAAGAAAGCCTATCAGCGCAGCAACGCTGACAGGCCATTTACAACGACGTACTAAGGAGTAATAAGTATGCAGCAAAATAACTCAAAAGTCACCCCCGCAGGAATTGCGCCGCTGGCGAATATCGCCATCGCGGAACGCGCAATATCCCGAGCGCTCGGGCGCGGCTTGCATCAACCCGGTTTGGTCGTCATGCACGGCCCGTCCGGTTACGGCAAAAGCATGGCGGCTGCCTGGGTAACAGCCAGAAACCGCGCGTATTACGTCCAGGCGGATGATTACTGGACAAAGAAAACCATGCTGCTCGACATGTGCAAAGCGCTTGGAATAAGCCTGGTCGGTGGCGACAAGAAAAAAGCACTCACCACCGTCTACGACATGGCGTTAGCCGTCAAGGCTCAACTTGAGCAATCAGGCCGTCCGCTCATCATTGATGAATTCGACTATGTAGTAGACAAAAACCTGGTTGAAGCCATTCGTAGCCTCTATGAAGGCAGCAAGGCGGCCATTCTCATCATCGGCGAAGAAAATCTACCGCTGAAACTGGAAGCCTGGGAGCGTTTTCATGGGCGAATCTTAGATTGGTTTCGGGCGGTAGCTGCAGATCTGGCTGATGCTCAGGAGCTTGCGCGCATGTATTGCCCGCAAGTATCCGTCGCAGACGACCTGCTGGAGAGATTAATCGACAAGACAAAAGGCAGTGTGCGCAGAATCTGCACCAACCTGGAGACGATCCAGGAAGAATCATTCGGTATGGGATGGGAAAGCGTTGACCTTGCGACTTGGGGAAACCGCCCGATCAGCTCAGGCAAGGCGCCAGGGAGGGGATGATGTCGCGTAAGACAATCACTCAAGAACTTACAGGCGGCAAAACCAAACGCCAGCGTATTTGGGATCTCATCCGGGCAACCGGTGGATCGACCTTCGAAGCGTCAGAAGTAACACCTGGTGACATCCATAGAGAAACATCCAAATGTTATTTGGAATCATTGGTACGGGGCGAATATCTTGGCTGCAATCTCATAGGTAATTCAAAGCAGTATTTCCTGATCAATGATGCTGGGATTGAAGCTCCGCGCGTAACCAAGCAAGGCGATAAGGTTACACAAGGCCAAGGCAACGAAGCTTTGTGGGGAGCCATGCAAGCGCTCGGAAGCTTTAATACCAGGGTGCTAGCAGAAATGGCCGGAGTGATGGAAACCACCGTTAAAAGCTACTGCAAAATGCTGTCTTGCGCCGGATATTTAACGGTGGACAAAAAAGGCAAAGGCATGGGCTCTGGCGGCATCGGCACGCAATACCGCCTGCTCACATCCAAGGTCAACGGCCCGCGCCCGCCCATGATTACGCGGCTCAAAGCGGTCTACGATCCGAACATCCACGAAATCGTCTGGCAACAAAACGCGGATCACGCCATTGAGGCGCTGGAGGATACGCTATGAGTTATCAGAACGAGCACTGGTTCAAGGTGTTGCTGAATGCTGTGGATACCTTCAACAGCCAATCCTGGAACGGCAAAGGCGGTAAAAAGAAAGTGGCGGACATGCTGGGTTTATCACGCCCAACTATCAGTCAGATCATGAACGGAAAATACCTCGCAAGCCCTGGGCGTGTCGCCAAAAAAGTACTGGATGTGCTAACGCGCGTGCATTGCCCTTACCTCAATGCAGAAATCACGGCGCAGGAATGCTTGGATATCCGCTCAGGTGAAACACCCAGCCACGACCCTATGCGCCTGGCACACCGCCGCATGTGCAGAACTTGCAGCCACAACACCCAAAACACCCAAAACGAAAATAATTCAATCCAAAATCCGGTTAACGGTTAATCGGTACTTTTGAGGACTAATGCCATGACAACAACTAACAATGTAATCCAATTCGGAAAAGACAACCAACCCATCATCGACGCGCTGAAAAAGGTCGAGGAAGTCGCCCTTAAGCTTTGCAATCAAGGCTTCCGGATTATTGATGTCTACGTCAAGAACCGCAATCCCCGCATCATCATTAACCCGGCCAAGCGCTGCGCAAAGCTGGGCGGCACGATGATAAAACGCACCCGCCTGCAAAACTGCCTAGTGTTTACTTTTGTGGCCAATATCGACGGCGTGCAAGTCGAATGGATGGTGCCCGATCATGGATAACGACCGGCCAGGCTGGAAATTATTCCTGATAGTGGTTCTATTGATATTAGCCGCATGGTTAAACGATCCATGCCGCGATAGCAAACAAACGCAATCAGCTACTGAGGTGGAATTATGCAAATAACGGATGAGGAGAATGAAGTGAAACTAAGAGAATTGATCAAAGAGATATACAAATTCGCAAAGCGGCATAACGAGCCGTTCACAACTGCCGAGGCATTCGAACAGGTCAAAGATGCCGACGACAACACAGCCGTTTCAAACGCGACCAGGACGCTTTACATCGAAGGAAAGCTGGCGCGTAAGAAGATCGATGGTGTGCGGTATTCCTACGTATTAATCGAAAATGCCACCGAAGATTATGAAACCGTGAATGGAATAAAACCGGTCGCCGCAGGAACGGAACCCGATGGCGCTGAAACAAAACCAGAGTCGCATGAATTGAAGCCGTCTGTCAGTGAAACGAAAACACCGGTTCTTGAAACGAAACAACCGCCCAAAGTAATCAAGCAACCAGCTCTCAAGCCAGCGGAGCTCGAAAAAGGAAATCTGGAAACCGACGCAAATCCACTGGAATTCAAAGTGAGTGAAGCGCTAAAACTTCCCGAGCATTTCAGCTTACGCCTGGAAACACCGGGCGGTATCACTATCACGATCAGCGCTGGAGCCTAGCGTGCGTATTGTTTGCCCGTGCTGCCAGACCGATTTTCCGATTGAAGCGGGAATCAATGACGTGGATGCGCGCGCAGCTGTGCAACGCGCATTCTCGCTCACCCCAATCGGCAAGCTGTTGCTGGCTTATGTGCAACTGTTTAAGCCCGAGAAGCGCAATCTGTCATGGGGCAAGGCCGTAAAAATTCTCGATCAGCTCATCCCTATGATTGTGGAAGCTAAGATCGAATTTAAGGGCCGCATATGGCCAGCACCCCAAGCGTATTGGGAGCAAGCCATAGAGCAAATGATCGACGGCCGGGAAAAATTAACCCTGCCGCTTTCCAGTCACGGCTATCTATTCAAGATCATCAGCGGCTATGCAGACAAAACCGAAGGCAAGCAGGAGTCGCAGGCGGAAGCGCGCAAACAAGGAGGTATTAGCCAACGGCACCGGGAGCAACCAAAAAACGTAAAAATGCCCGAATCCATTAAGCGGGAACTGAATAAATTTCTCAATAAATAATGAGGTTATAAATGGACAAGATGAAAATATACACGGATCAAATTTCACCGCTGCTACACCAGATCGTTGAAATATGTGAAAAAAACAAAATTGCGATGCTGGCTAATTTTTGTCTCCCATCCGAGAGTTCGCCCGCCCTAGCGGCTCTAACCAGTCTTCCCGATGAAACCGGAAAAATACCGAATCCTCATCGAAGGGCATTTGATGCTCTGGGCTTTGAACTATCAAAAAAAACGATTAACTGAAAAAAGGAGCGATCATGGAAACAGCAGCAGATACCAGTAACAAGAATCAAATCGCCATACCGGAAGGCTATCTACGAAATGGCCTTGGCCACCTGGTACCGAAGGAATTAATCAAGGAAATCGACATCACGCGCGATGAATTGGTACGCGAAATCATAGCGCGGGCAGAAAAAACTAAACAAGACATGGAATCCTTCAAGAAGTCAGCGCTAGCGGATTTAACCGCATTCGTTGAGCTGTCGTCTGAAAAATATGGCGTAAAAATAGGCGGAACCAAAGGAAACATCACATTCACGACATTTGACGGTGACTTGAAAATACAAATCTCAGTTTCTTCGCACCTGGTATTTGATGAACGGCTGCAAGTAGCCAAGGAACTGATTGATAAATGCATCCATCGCTGGACTGAGAAAACTGGCGCGGAGATCCGGGCACTTGTCGAGCATGCGTTCCAAACGGACAAAGAAGGCGAAATCTCAGTCGGGCGCGTACTCGGCCTGACAAAACTAAATATCGACGATCCGGACTGGCAGCAAGCCATGAAAGCACTGAACGACTCAATGCAGGTCGCCGGGACGAATACCTATATGCGCATGTACAAAAGAAACGGCAGAGAAGGCAAACACGAACCGATCACGATGGACATGGCAGCGATTTAAAACCTTCACCAGATAGCGTTAAAACTAGCGCTATCGAGTGAGGATTTTAACGGAGGGAAAATGGACACAAAAGAAAAAATCATTCATTGGCTGCTTGCAGATGATACCGGCGTTTCATCGATAGCTATCGCATCGAAAATGACCGGCCGTGAGCCGCTGTATGGGTATGGCGTGCCGCACGACCAAGATGATTTCGGCCGCTGTCACCGCCTGCTCGAAGCCATTCCAGAGTTCATGGTGCGCATCGAGGAGATGGCGGAGTGCTCGCCGCAATGGGCTGTGCTTGTTAAGCACTGGCACGAATTGACACAGCTTTATTTGAGCAATCCGGAAGAAATGCACGACAGGCTGTACCAGCTAATTACAGCAGCTCCGGATGAAAATCGCGTCGAGCTTGGTAATGGCTTGGCTGTTGAGTTAATGGGTAAGGATTAACCATGATTTCCCAAGACACCTTACGCAAAAGCCAATTGGCTAAAATCCACATGGCCAAGGCCCAACTGGGATTAGACGATGACACCTATCGCGCCCTGCTGATGGATGTAACTGGAAAGGACAGCTCTGCCAAACTAACCGCAAAACAGCGCGCGGCCGTGCTGGAGCGGTTTGAATCCAAAGGCTGGAAACGGAAGAGCAAAAAGCACCGTGGTGAGCCTGCCAATGTTGCCCTGGAGAAAGCACCGCTGATGAACAAGATCCGTGCGCTATTGACAGACATGAAGCTGCCGTGGGCCTATGCGACTGGAATCATGAAACAGCAAGGAATTAAAGCACAGCGCATTGAATGGTGCACCAATAAAGAATTGCACAGCATCGTTGTATCGCTGGTTAATCGTCAAAAGAAATTGCAGGACGAAGCTAAAAATTTGCCGAACCAGGCAACTTGCGCAGAATCGCAAACTGACACGAATGCTTGAGCGATAGACCATGAATCAAGACATCGACCAAAGCTTGCTGCCTATCGTCCTGCAGGAAATCTGCGGGCTAATCGGCATCCAGGCAACGATGGCGATTGTCCAGGAATACGGCGGCTTGAGACTCTATGTTCCGCAGGAAATCTCGCAAGACCATCCGCTCATGAGACTGGTCGGAGTTTGTAACGCCATCGCCCTGGCTGATGAATTCGGAGGTCTTACGCTTGAGATACCGCGTGCCGAAGCCGCAATTCGGCGGGTCAGAGATACCGAAATACGCACCATGTCAGCTGCACTTAGCCACCGGGAGCTGGCGATCAGATACAAAACCACGGAGCGCCATATCCGGCGCATTCTGGCGGGTTATATACACAATAACAATCAATTGGAATTGTTTTGATGATTACAAAAGAGCAATGGCAAAAAATAGAGAAATCGCTCTCTTATCCATACGGGAGCGTAAAACTGCGGTGTGATGGGTATGACGTATCGGCTTTTGTTATGACCGATAAGATGAAACTCGTTATTGAGGTTTTCGTGGACGGATTTATAAAGGGCGAATGGCTGCTTAATGAGCACGAAATCGGCATCAAATTTTATGAGAAGAAAACAAAATACACGCTCAACAAAAAGGAAAGAGAAGAAGCTCGTAAAAACATGAATAACAAGCGGCTGGGTATAGATTTGCGGGAAATGTTTAAAAGGCACTATGAAAACAAATATTCTTACATTAACCCTTGTTGGACAAGCGCAAAATCATTCTTAAGGCACATACGCAAAACATGCAACACCATTGAGTTAATAGAGGAAAAATAACAAGTGCTAACCACCAGACAAATCACGGAAATCATGGGCTGTTGCGTGCAAACGGCTAAACGCAAGATGGAAGAAGCAGGCATCAAAGTACAAATGCAATCATTCGCGCACGGCAGAAAAGCTTACTGGAATGTAACAGAAGAGCGAGTACGCGAAATCGCGGCCGAAGAACAAAAAAGACTCGGAACAAATAGCCGCGCACCAAGGCGCGGCGCTCAATGCGTTGGAATCGTTGTTTAACCGGCAGCGGATGTAAAGACGCCCGGTGAGGGACTTTAAACCTCAGCCGGGCGTGGATATCCCTGTTGACGAAAGCAGTTTCAAGGGCATATCGCGTTGCTTTATCATATCAGTCCAAAATGTTTTTAATAAAAAGAGGAAAAAATGAAAAACAACAAAAAATACGTCGCGGTGGTTGCCGCTGGGATATTGTCAGCATCAATTTCGATGCCGATCAATGCCGAATGGTCGATCTACGGATTGGGCACGCTTGGCGGTGTTTATAGCGAAGCGGCACGAATAAATGATTCGGGCCAAGTGGTTGGTCTGTATTATACAGATGACGGCAAATTTCACGCCTTCAGCACTAAAGCCAATGGTTTGGATATCTTCGATTTGGGCACGCTAGGAGGGACTATAAGTGTTGCAAATGGCATTAATAATCTCGGGCAGGTTGCCGGGGCTTCTTATATTGCCGGGGATGAAATCTTTATGGAGGGTGTCCCGACATATCATGCATTTTTAACGGGAAACAATGGTGTTGGAATGACTGATCTTGGTGGTCTACTCAGCTATGCAATGAATGTAAACAATAATGGTAATGTCGTTGGTCAAGCCATCTTCGGTTCTGGTGGTTATACGCATAGCTTTATTACCGGTACAAATGGATTAGGCATGATTGACATGGGAACATTAGGCGGAAATAGCAGTAGTGGCATTAGCGTTAATGATTTGGGGCAGGTAGTGGGATGGTCAAATACAAACATCAATAACGGTAGGTTATATCACGCTTTCGTCACAGATGCCGACGGCAAAAATATGACTGACCTTGGCACCCTGGGCGGGCTAACAAGTTTTGCGGCCGATATAAACAATTCCGGGCAAGTAGTCGGTATATCTCAGAATGATAATGACAGAGACCGCGCATTTATGACCGCAGCTAATAGCACAAGCATGATCGATCTTGGGACATTCGGCGGGAGCTCTAGCCGGGCATTAGGTATCAATGATGCCGGTCAGGTGGTTGGAAATGCATATATTCCGGGGGATACCTCAGAACATGCTTTTGTCTATAGTGATGGCGTTATGGTTGATCTCTCCCTTTTGGATGCGGTTGTCGCTGCAGGATGGACTTCGCTTCAAGCGCTGGATATTAATAACAACGGACAAATTGTTGGGATTGGAATGTTGGGTGGTATCAGACAAGCATTCTTACTTTCCGGGGCAGACCAAGAAGATTTTTTTAGAACATATGTACCTCCAACTTATCCTCCGTCAATTCCAGTCCCGGAAGTTCCGGAACCCCATACTTACGCGATGCTGCTGGCCGGGCTGGGGTTGGTGGGGTTTAGAAAGAAAATATTTTAATTGTCTTTGATTGAGTATTGCATCAATCATTATCAACCCGGCGAGCTGAAAGTTCGCCGTGCAATTTTTTCAAATTTGACACAATCCTAGAACCAATCTAACCTATTTTCACCCGCCCGCGTCCTTCACGAGGACGCGCGTCCTCGTTAACCTCCAAGCCCGCCGCTGCCATCATGGCGGCATGATTACTCGACAAATCACCGGTATCGTTATCCATTGCTCAGGCACGCCCAATGGCCAATGGCATAACGTGCAGGAAATCGATCAATGGCACCAAGCACAGGGGTTTGAACGCGCGGAAGAATTCCGTCAGCGCTTTAACTCAACGCTGCACGCCATCGGCTATCACTTCGTTATTTATCCAAACGGCGCAATCGCCACTGGCCGCCACCTGGATGAGCCGGGGCAGCACACCAAAGCGCGCAACCTTAAAACTATCGGTATCTGCCTGATCGGCACCAATAAATTCACGGCCGCGCAATGGGGCGCTCTGCGCGATAACGTGCGATTGCTGCGAGAACAGCGATATTACCCAACATCCTGTGTAGCTGGTTGCGCGGAGCTGGATGGTGAGAATCCAAGATCACCTGGCTTTAGCGTCGCCGATTGGTTGGCCTTCGACATGCGTCCGCTTTTAGACCATATCCTGGAGCCGGAGTCATGAGCCGCTGCATTGAACTCATTACAGACGCAGGCACCGGCCTGCTTTCGCACACCAAGCTCTGGACAAATATAGCCTACCTGGCGGCAACCCTCGCATTCCTGCATGCCACGCTATTTGCCGCCACCCCGCCAGAATCTGAAATCTGGCTGATTTATTTGGGGGTGGTCGGCGCACACAACGTTTCCAGCAAGATACTTTCGATGAAATACGGAAAAGGTAATTAAAGCTATGTTTGCAAAACTATTCGAGACCGGCGTGGGGCAGATTCTGGTGAAAAAAGATTCCGGAAAGGAAGGTCCGGAAGTGCGCTTTTATTTTCAACCGGAAGGGTTGGGTGTGTGCTCTGTTGCATTGGATGGATTCGGCGATGACGAAAACGGGTGGGATGCGGTAGACAAGGCATTTGAGCAAATTGACGCAGAGACTGCTGTAAATGTTGTTCGTCCGGCAATTAATCAATTCTGTGGAATTTTTACTAACGCTCTCAGCGAGGCCCCCAAATGATCGCATCCCCTTACTTTTGGCTCGGGCTATTAATCGCGTTGCTGGTTATTTTTGGCACCGGCTACCACAACGGCTACAAGCACGCCAACGATCACGCCGACGCATTAAAACTGCAAGCGGTCGAAAAAGCGAAGAAGAAAGCCATCGAGCAAGCGCGTGCCGACTTTGAAACCGCCCAGCGCTACGAAACAGCGCGCGAAACCGTGCGCACCGTCTACGTGAAAATCAAGGAGAAAGCCCGTGAAAACATTGAAAA
This sequence comes from Nitrosomonas oligotropha, assembly GCF_009833085.1. Classification (GTDB taxonomy): domain Bacteria; phylum Pseudomonadota; class Gammaproteobacteria; order Burkholderiales; family Nitrosomonadaceae; genus Nitrosomonas; species Nitrosomonas oligotropha. The sequence continues at coordinate 46,940 of NZ_QRBZ01000010.1, forward strand.
ACACCCTGAGTATGCTGATTGCGGTCTTGATGCTGACGGGCTGCGCCTCTACAACGAACGCCCCGGAAGAACCGAGAATCCCCCAGGCGTCCTTGATAGCCGAGTGTCCGGATTTGCCGGAAGCCTCGGATGGCAAGTTATCGACGATCTTAACCGTCAGCCTGGAGCGCTCGCAACTTTATTACGACTGCCAAGCGCGCCACAAGGCGCTGTCGGAGTGGGCGGTGTCGCCGGTGAAGGAAAAGGCCAAGAAATAGCACAGGCGGCCGATGCGCCATGAGGCCGGAAGATTTTGCGCAAAAAATAGAACTGGCTGAATACGAAGAAACACAACGCCGCGCAATCCAGACCAAGCGGCCGTCATTGTCGCACTGCCAGGATTGCGGCGAAGAAATCCCGCCCGAGCGGCAAAAGGCCACGGCAGTGACCAGGTGCATCGGCTGTCAGGAAGAATTTGAAAGTTTGAATAAAAGGGGAATGTCATGAGCGAAGAAGTAGCGCGGCTGCTAGGAAAAATAGAAGGCAAGCTGGATATGGTAATTGCCAATCAGGAAGCGCAAGGCACAAAAATTGACGGTCTGGATGCGCGTCTGCGCAAAGTCGAAACGAAATCGACGTTGCTCGGTGCCGGGGCCGGTGCGCTGGTATCTGTCGGCGTGGCGCTGATGATTGAAAAGGGTAAACGCACTATCGGTTTATAAGAAACATAAGCATGGCCCATACCCGTGAAACTATATCCGCTGTCCGCGCCGCTTACGTTTATGAAGCGTTAAACCGGGAGCAATTATCCGAGCGTTTTAACGTGCCGGTGAGCACTGTCACACGCTGGAAAAAAGCGGCGCAGCAAAAAGGAGACGATTGGGATCAAGCGCGTGCGGCGGTAAGGTTATCTACCGATGGCGTGGAAGCTGTCACTGCGGCCGTACTCGAAGATTTCGTATTGTCGTTCCAGACGATCATGAAAGAAATCAAAGAAGATAAAAACCTTAAAGCCAGGGAGCGCGTTGAAATGTTGAGCAGCCTGGCGGATAGTTATTCGAAAACGATCAATTCCATCGCAAAGGGTAGCCCTAAGCTCGATAAGCTGAGTTTTGCTTCTACGCTGTTGCGTGACCTGGTGCAATACATTCAGGAAAACTTTCCACAGCACGCGGTGGCTATGGAACATGTTTTGATGCCGTTCTCCGAGGAAATAGGCAAGCGTTATGGCTAAAACCTCGCGCAAACAATTCCTGCAGGAAATTGCCCAACTAGCCAGCCAGTTCCGCATTCAGATCGAAGCGGAAGTGGATGGCTTCGCACCCGATCCGGCGGCAAGATTAAAACGCCGGGAACGCGCCATCAAAGACTATGAATATTTTGCGCGCACCTATTTCCCGCATTACGTTAAACATGACAACGCCGCACTGCACGATTATCTGTACAAACGCTTCCCGGAAATTGTCGATAACGTCATAGGTGATCACGAAGCCATCGCCGCGCCACGCGGCAATGCCAAATCGACCATCGTCACGCAAATCGGCGTGATCTGGTGCCTGGTCACCGGCCGCAAGAAATATCCGGTCATCGTCATGGATGCGCTCGACCAGGCGCTACCGATGCTGGAAGCTATCAAAGCCGAGCTGGAATTCAATCCCCGCCTGATGATGGATTTCCCAGAAGCGACCGGTCAAGGGCGCGTGTGGCAAGTCGGTACCATCGTAACCAGTAATGACGCCAAGGTGCAAGTGTTCGGCTCCGGCAAAAGGATGCGCGGTCTTAGGCACGGCCCGCACCGCCCCGATTTGGTGATCGGCGATGATCTGGAAAATGATGAGAATGTGCGAAGCCCTGAACAGCGCGACAAGCTGGAAGCATGGTTGAAGAAAACAGTGCTGTCGCTCGGCGCGGCCGACGACAGTATGGACGTGGTCATCATCGGCACCATCCTGCATTACGACTCGGTTTTAAACCGGCTGATCAATAACCCGCTGTGGAAATCCCGCAAGTTCCGCGCCATCATCGAATGGCCGCACAACATGAGTTTGTGGGATAAGTGGGAAGAGATTCTGTTAAACGACGGCGAAGAAGCTGCGCAAGCTTTTTATGATGAACGCAAAGCGGCAATGGATGATGGTGCTATCGTCAGTTGGCCGTCCGCCCAGCCGCTTTACAAACTCATGTTTAAGCGCGCCCGCGACGGTCGCACCGCGTTTGATTCAGAGCAACAGAACGATCCAGTGTCCGGAGACGATGCGCCGTTTGCCAACTCCATCCAATTTTGGGTTAACCGGCTGCTGGAATGGCGCTTCTTTGGCGCTTGTGATCCGAGCCTGGGAAAAAAAGGTGCCAGCCGTGATCCGTCTGCTTTGCTGGTCGGCGGCTTTAATCGCCACACCGGCATTCTGGATGTGGTCGAGGCGCTGATCAAGAAGCGCGTGCCGGACAAAATCATCGAGGACATCATCGAACTGCAGCGGCAGTACAAGTGCGTGCTGTGGGGTGTTGAGACCGTGCAATTTCAGGAATTTCTTAAAACTGAGCTAGTGAAGCGCTCAGCACAGCGCGGCATCCCTGTTCCAGCCACCGGCATCAAACCGATAGACGACAAGATTCTGCGCATCGAATCCGTGCAACCGCACATGGCCAATGGCCTGATCCGGCTGCACCCTTCGCAAAACACGCTGATCGATCAACTGCGGCATTTCCCCAAAGCAGACCACGATGACGGGCCGGACGCTTTGCAAATGCTGTGGATGCTTGCTACCACCAGATCAGGCAGCATCGAGTACACCGGCGCGAAAAGATCAAGTGATGACGGCGCCCGATTTGGGGGTGGTGCATGGTAGCGGATGATTGGATACCGGTTACAGAACGCACCCCAATCAAAGGCGAGTCCGTAATTGTGGCTAACAGATACTGGGTTGATTACGGCGAGGGTATGCCCGGAAGATGGGATCAGCATGTCTACATAGCTTTGTGGAGTGGAGAATGTGCTGATTCCAACATCACGCATTGGATGCCAAAACCGCCACTGCCTCGAATTGATGCTACCCAAACTAAGTGAGCAAACTATGGCAAGAATAATCGACGTAAACGGCAACCCCATCGATAGCGGCAAGATGCGCGAACAGCAAACCGCAAGCCTTGGGTTGATGCGGCAAACCTTTGCTGGGCACCCGAGCCGGGGTTTAACGCCCGCAAAATTGGCTCGCATCCTGGAATCGGCCGAACATGGCGATATCCAGTCGCAGCATGATTTGTTTGTCGACATGGAAGAAAAGGACGGCCACATTTTCGCCGAAATGAGCAAGCGCCGCCGTGCGCTTTTGACGGTGGATTGGGATATCAAACCACCGCGCAACCCGTCCGCCAAAGAAAAGAAATCGGCCGCGTACATCAAAGAACTTCTCTCGGACGTGCAGAATTTCGAGGACGTGATCCAGGATTCGCTGGACGCCATTGGCCACGGCTTTGCCTGCCTGGAAATGGAATGGCAAATGTTGGGTACGGAATGGTTGCCGAAGACAATCGAGCACCGGCCGCAAAGCTGGTTCCAGACTGACCGCGACACGCGTACGCAAATCCGGTTGCGCGATAACACGATGGACGGCGCAGCATTGCAGCCATTCGGCTGGATTACCCACGTGCATAAAGCCAAGTCGGGATATTTGTCCCGCTCTGGACTGCACCGAGTACTGGCTTGGCCATTCCTGTTTAAAAATTTCTCGGTGCGTGATCTTGCGGAATTTCTAGAAATCTATGGCATACCTATACGTCTGGGTAAGTACTTCAATGGTGCCAGTGAAGACGAAAAAGCCACATTGCTGCGAGCTGTAATGGACATTGGCCATAATGCCGCAGGAATCATTCCGGAGGGAATGGCAGTCGAATTTGTTCAGGTTGCCGGTAATGGTTCGTCAACGCCGTTTGAATACATGGTCGAATGGTGCGAGCGCACGCAAAGCAAAGTGATACTCGGCGGTACGCTCACCAGCCAGGCCGACGGCAAAACCAGCACGAATGCGCTAGGCAACGTGCACAACGAAGTGCGTCACGACCTGATGATATCGGATGCCCGGCAACTGGCGGGAACATTAACGCGTGATCTGGTGTATCCGCTCTACGCGCTCAATGTCGGCGGTATCGAAGACATGCGCCGCTGCCCGCGCCTGGTATTTGATTTCGGCGAATCGGAAGACCTGAAACTCTATTCTGAAGCACTGCCAAGCCTGGTCAATGCGGGCGTGAAGATCCCTGTTTCGTGGGTGCGCGATAAATTGCGTATTCCTGAACCGGAAGGCGACGAGCCGGTATTGCAACAACAAACCGCAGCTCAGCCAGACAATCAACCACCAGCGACCGCCACCAATACCGGCATCGCCGCGCTAACCGCAACTCAGGATCGGGATGAGTTTGATATTTTCGCCGATGAACTATCGGGCGACTGGGAACGGCTCACCGATCCAATGATAGCGCCCATCTTGGAACTTGCTGCAAATTCCACAAGCTTTGAAGAATTTCAGGCGGGCCTTCCAGGGTTGATCCAGAAAATGGATACAAGCCTACTTGCTGAAGCGCTGGCGCAAGCGCAGTTTGCCACGAATATTTATGGGCGCGTTAAAGATCAATTAAACGAGGAGGAATAAAGCGATGGCCTATTATCTTAAGAACCGCAGGCGTGAGCCTGATTTGTCGATAAATGCAACAACCGTATCCGCTACCGCTCAATTAAAAGCCGGGGAATATACCGTGTATTGTAAAGACGTTGTCGATTGTTTTATTTGTACCGGTGCTGCCTGGGAGTCGGGAAATAGCTTGAGATTGCTTGCAGGAAACATGATTGAAGTTACGGTCGAGGAAAACGATAAAATCCTTGCAAAGTCCGAAACCGTTACTGCCACGCTGGAAATCTGCAAAGTCTTATAAGTCACGCCGTGTTCCAGTTCAAAGCCCTACCGCCCAAGCAAGCCATTGAGTTCTTTCGTCAGAAAGGTGCGAAGCTCAGCTTCAGTTGGGAGGATGTCGAAGCGCAAGAACACCAGGCAGGACACACGGTGGCAAAGGTAATGCAGCTCGATATTTTGCGCGATATTATTGGCGGCACTGATTCTGCAATGGCGAACGGCACCACTTTCGAGACCTTTCAGAAGAACCTCAAACCGCTCTTGGTTGAAAAAGGCTGGTGGGGCAAGGCGGAAATGACCGATCCGCTGACCAATGAAAAAAAGCTTGTGCAGCTCGGCAACCCACGGCGGATGCGCACAATCTTCGACACCAACCTACGCACCGCGTATTCGGAAGGCAAATGGGCGCGTATCCAGGAAACCAAGAAGGCTTTCCCGATCCTGATTTATCACGGTAACAACTCCGAACACCCACGCATGCAGCATTCCGGTTGGGACAACCTGGCGCTGCCAGCGGATGATCCATTTTGGAAAGCGCACTTCCCGGTGAAAGCCTGGGGGTGCAAATGCTTTGTCACCAGTGCTAATCAGAAGATACTCGACCAGCGGGGACTTAAGATTAGCGAATCGCCCAAGGTTCCGGAATACACGTACACCAACAAGCGCACCGGCGAGATCCGGAAGATACCACTCGGCGTTGATCCGGGTTTTAATTATCCGCCTGGCGGCCGCCTGAATAATTTGCCCAAATTCATAACGGATAAAATCATCCAGGCACCGGCCGACGTCGGCGCTACCTGGTGGCAGACTATGCGGCCGCTACAGGCACCGGGTATCACACGGACGTTTCAGGACTTTGTCGGCCAAACATTTACCGATGGCACGGGGCGCGGAAAGTTTGCGGTGGCAGGTTTTGCGCACCCGGATGATGTTGAGTTTTTGCGATCCATCGATAAAACGCCGGTGTCTGCCGAAATCGCCGTACAAGACCGCTTGATGGTCGGTACGAAAGCGGATCGGCACGAATCAACAGGCGATGCACTGACGCAAGCGGAATGGGCAGGCCTGCCGGAAGCGCTAGCCGATCCAAAGGCTGTGCTGTACGACAATGAAACCGGCAATCTGCTGTACGTGATGGACGCAAAGAATGATTCGCGCGTGCAAAAGATAGTGGTACAGATGGACTTTGTGCCGAAGAAACCAAAGCGCAAAATCAACATGGCCAGAACGGCATTTAAAATAGAGGGCAATGCCCTCGGAGATAAAACACGGTACAGATTAGTTCGCGGCAGCTTGAGAGATTGAAGCTGCGAGTGGGAGGCCGGACGTCCCTCCATCCATGACGCTTGCGCGGACACGAGCGTAGACTCCGAAATTTCTACGCCTCACTCGCTGAAATAAAATTGTATGCCCAATCTTCCAAAAATGCAAAACGCCACAAATGGGGGTTGAATCGATTTGTGATGCCGTATTGCTACCGTGATAAGCATCGAATCAAAACACCCGCGTTAAACTAGCGTTAAATTCAGCCTAAACCACATTTGCGTATTGCGTTCGATCTGCTTGTTTGACCTTCCGGCAATAAAAGTGCTACGCTGATCTGCTCTATCAAATGGTTATGCAGGACGCGCGTCCTCGTTAACTCAAAGATTCCCCGCTGAAATAATGGCGGCATGAATCGCAAAACTCCACATAAAAATATTGGCATTGCCGCTTGCGCTATTTCGGTCACCCCGACCGGAGAGGTGCAATTGTTTCCCGCCGGACAGTTCCGGGCGCGTGTGACTGATGGCAGGCCCAAGGATGCGCCAGGCTGGCTCATGAATAAAGAGCTGGCCACCGCCATCATCGCGGAATTCGATAGCCGCAAAATCAAAACCGTAATCGATTTTGAGCACCAAACCATGCTTGCGTCGCAAAACGGCCAGCCTGCGCCTGCGGCCGGATGGTTCTCAAAATTGGAGTGGCGCGATAACGGCTTATACGCAATCGATGTGGAATGGACTGAACGTGCCACCTCCATGATCGAGAGTGGCGAATACAAATACATTTCTCCGGTTTTTACCTACGACAAAAAATCAGGCGCGATCAAAAGCCTGTTCAATGCAGCGCTGACAAATAACCACGCATTAGACGGCATGGACGCGGTCGCCGCCAGCCAGTTACTTATTACCCAACAAACCAACCTGGAGGCATTAAAAATGGAAGGACTCATGGAGCAATTACGCTGGTTGTTGAATCTGCCGGTGACCGCAACCGCCGACGAAATTACCGCTGAACTGCAAAAAGCCATCGATCAAATCAAATCGTCCTCAGCCAATGCGGCCGCTACGGCAGGTTTTAGCATTGTTAGCCTGATCGAATCGCAAGCCAATCAAATCGTCGCATTAACCGCTGCGGCCGCCAATCCGGATCCGGCCAAATTTGTTGCAGTCGGCACCATGAAAGAACTGCAAACGGAAGTGGCGGCACTGCGCGCTCAGATCAATGGCAGCGAAGTCGATCAGATTGTTACCGCTGCTTTGAGTGCCGGAAAAATTTTACCAGCCCAAGAAGCCTGGGCGCGCAATCTCGGCAAGCAAAGCATTGCGTCCCTTAAAGAATACCTCGAAACCGCCCAGCCTATCGCCGCGCTGGCCGGTACGCAAACCGACGGCAAGCCGCCGAAAGGTTTAAGTGATGGCGTGCAGCTCGACGACAACCAACTTGCCGTGTGCAAAGCGATGGGAACCGATCCGGCCGATTTCGCCAAAACGCTGCAATCGATGCAACAAGCCTAAACCGGCGGGCAAATATTTGAAACTCAATAGGAGAACAGCATGGCTCTAGCAGCAGATCGCAATACGCAGATGAAAGACGGCGAGCTTCTGAGCGTGCCGCTTGCGGCGGTGAAAGTTTTTGCCGGTGCAATTGTGGCGGCAAACAGTTCCGGCTACGCAACCAAGGGCCAAGCCGCCGTCGGCATGACCTACTTAGGCCGCGCCGAAGAGCAAGTCGATAACTCGGGCGGTTCCGCCGGTGATAAAAAAATCCTGGTGCGCCGCGGTAAGGATTTTAAGTGGAAAAACAGCGCAACCAGCGCGATCACTCAGGCCGATTTCGGCAAGATTTGCTACATCGAGGATGACGAAACGGTATCGAAAACCGACCAGGCTGGCACGTTGTCAGCCGCCGGAACGATTGTCGGTGTGGAATCGGATGGCGTTTGGGTGGCGGAAGTCGGCAAAGCGCGCCTCACGGCTACTGCGACGCTCGATTTTGGATCGATCAATGCAGCGGCCAGTGCGGACTTGACCATCACGGTTGCGGGCGCAGCGGTCAATGATTCGGTATCACTCGGACTGCCAGCGGCACCGACAGCCGGAATCATGTTCCGTGGCTTCGTCTCAGCGGCTAACACGGTGACGGTTCGTGCGACCAATATCACCGGCAGCCCGGTCGATCCGGCCTCGGCAACGTACCGCGCAACGGTTATTAAAACCTAACGTGCTGTAAGGGCAAATAATCATTTGCCCCAACGTAATCGCATTCGAACAATCAAGAAAGGAGCAATTGCATGCTAGTCAATAAAGATACGATCTCGGCTGTTTTCATCAGCCTAAAAACGGAATTCAGCAATGCATTTTCTGCGGCGAATTCAAACTGGCAGAAAATCGCGATGAAAGTGCCATCGACAACAGGCCAAAACGATTACACCTGGCTGTCCAAGTTTCCGAAAATGCGCGAGTGGCTGGGCGATAAGGTAATTAAGGCGCTGCAGGCGTACAAATACACAATCCAGAACAAGGATTGGGAGGCGACTGTCGAGGTTGATAGAAACGACATGGAAGATGACAGTCTTGGTATGTACGGGCCGCAAGCGCGGATGGCTGGAGAGTCCGCTGCGCAGTTGCCGGATGAAATTGTCATGAGTCTGGTAACAAATGGCTTTGGCAATCTCTGCTACGACGGTCAATATTTCTACGATACCGATCACCCGGTAGCCGGTGCCAGCGTATCCAATAAATTAACCGTTGTGCTGAGCAGCTCAACCCTGGCGGCTGCGATTGCCAGTTACGGCGCGGCACGCACGGCGATGATGAAATTCAAGGACGACGAAGGCCGCCCGCTCAATCTTAATCCTAATGTGTTGCTGGTGCCGCCTGCGCTGGAAGCTGTTGCACTGGTGCTGGTAAATAACGAGCGGCTGGAAGATGGCAAACAAAACCCTTATCGCGGCACTGCAACAGTGGTTGTCGATGCCCGTCTTGCAACCGATACCGAATGGCACCTGCTGGATACCACCAAGCCTATCAAGCCATTCATTTACCAAGAGCGGAAAGCGCCTGTTTTTGTCGAGCAAACCGACATGAGTAGCGATGATGTATTCACACGCAAAAAACTCAAGTTCGGAGCTGAGGCGCGCGCCAACGGCGGATATGGATTCTGGCAAATGGCTGTCGGCTCCACCGGCGCGGGTTAATCCGAATCGATCTGATGTAGGGGCGCATTGCATGCGCCCCTGATCCGGAACAAAAAACACCAGGCTTAATACACGGAGATAAAAATGGCGAAAGAAACCAAAGACACCAAAGAAATCAAAGCGCCGGATGCGCCGGGAACCGATAACCCTGCCGCAGCAGGCGCGGTAGAAATAGCAACCAAAGCAGCAGAGGCTGAAAAACCGAAGGCTGTGCCAAAGAAAACAATCAAAGTGCTCTACGTCGTAGCGAAACGCGAAGGCTTCCGCCGCGCCGGTTTTGCGTTCGGTGCTGAGCGTACCCGCTTGGTTGTTGAAGATCTGACGGCCGAGCAGGTTAAGCAGTTGAAAGAAGAACCCATGCTCGTTGTGACCGAAACCTCGGAAGAAGTTTAACGCGCCATGACCTACGCCAGCCAGCAGAACATGATTGACCGCTTCGGTGAGGATGAGCTGATCCAGCTTACCGACCGGGACAGTCTGGGCGCAATCGATGCCACGGTGATCAATCGTGCGCTGGGTGATGCGGATGCGACGATCAACGGTTACTTGGCCGCGCGCTACACACTGCCGCTTGCTAATCCTGTGCCGGAAATGCTGGAACGCTTTGCGTGTGATATTGCCCGCTATGCACTGTATGACGATGGGGTGAAGGAAGCTATTGAAACCCGTTACAAGGATGCTATCGCTTACTTGCGCGACGTGTCCACCGGAAAAGCCGATCTGGGCGTCAGCGACACCAGCAACAAACCGGCCAGTACCGCCACCGCGCAAATGTCGTCCACCACGCCGGTATTCCGGCGCGAAGACTCGCAGGGTTTCATATGAGCGTGACTTACCGCATCGAATATGACGACAGCGCCGTGCAAGCGGTGCTCAACCGGCTGATCGCAACCGGCCAATCGCCGCGTGATGTCATGCAAGAAATTGCAGCCTATGGTGAAAATTCAACGCAACGCAGATTTGCAGACGGTCAAGCACCGGATGGCACGTCCTGGAAGCCAAGCTGGCGCGCGATGGATAAAGGCGGCAAAACGCTGATCGATTCCAGCCGCCTGCTGGGTTCTATTACGGGTGATTCCGGTGACGATTTCGCCGAATGGGGCAGTAACGTCATTTATGCGGCAATCCATCAATTCGGTGGAGAAATCCGGCCAAAGAGCAAAAAGGCATTGTTTTTCAGAACACCGAGCGGTGGCGGCCGCAGCATGAAAAAAGTAACTATTCCCGCTCGCCCATACCTCGGCATCAACCAGAAAGACGAAGAAAACATCATCGATATCGTAAACCGCCATTTGGCGGAAGCGGTAGCTATTTAACCAAAGGAGAAAACCATGAAGTTAACACAAGAGCAAATTAACGAACTGAAAGCAAAGTTGGGTTTGACGGACTTTCAAGCAACCGAGCTTAAAGCGCGGCTTGCAACATTCTCGGCACAGGCTGATCAAGCCGCTGACGGTTTGCTGGCCAAAATCACCCAGAGCAAATACACCTGGCTGATCGTTATCGCCATCATCGCCGCAGCCTGGGCGCTGGGCCGTATAAGTTAATCGATTCCAATCATGGCCATCGTCCTGTTTGATCATTCCTGGATTATCGCTCGCCTCAAGGATCAGGTAACCAGCCTGAAACTGGTCGGTGGTGCGGCTGATTTCGACGCGGCTGCTGAGAGCCTGAAGCAAAAACCGGCCGCATTCGTGCTGCCAAATTCCGAACGCGCTAACCAATCAACAACAGGAACGATGGCTGTGAGTCAGGAAAACACTGTGCGCTTCGCAGTCGTGCTGGCCGTGCAGAATTTACGCGATGCCCGTGGAGAGAATGCGCAAGCCGACTTGCTCAGCCTTCGCACGGACATCATGAGCGCCTTGCTTGGCTGGGAACCGGATGAAGATGCGGATTTTAAACCAATCGAATTCAGCGGCGGACGCTTGCTTCAACTGGCTGACCGGGTGCTGTGGTGGCAGGACGAATTTGTGACGGCCCATTTATTGAGGAGCGTGTAATGGTCAAGAAAATACAAAAAATACTAAAAGATGGCACCGGCTTGCCTCCGAATCCGACGATTGACATTCAAAACGACGAATTCCGAGGCATGGGCGGCAGCTACATTCGTGATGCGGCCACCGGCAAGCGCACCCGTATTGCAGGCCCGGACGTAGGGGCGGATGGCATCCGCACTAATGGCGAACCAGAAACAGAAACCGGAACGGAGGCATTGGCCCATGAAAGCGAATAAAAAGATTTTAACGCTCAAGATTGAAACCACATACGGCACGGACGCGATTCCGGTCGTCGGTACCGACGATATCCTGGTTTCTAATTTCTCGATGGTGCCGCTCGATTTAAAGTATGCGCAGCGCAACCAGGCGCGGCCGTTTTTTGCAGCGCAAGAACAGATCATCGTGGGCAGTACCGTAAAAATCGAATTCGACCTGGAAATGTCCGGTTCCGGCGATGTGGATGCCGCACCGGCTTACGGCCCGGCCCTGCGAATTTGCGCGCTGTCCGAGACAATCACGCCAACCACTGGCCCTGTGACCTACGCGATCATTTCCGATGGTGAGGAATCCGCAACGCTTTACTTCAACTGGGATGGTGTGCGTCATAAAGTGCTGGGCGCGCGTGGCAATTGCGAATGGCGGATTACGGCAAGCGGCATCCCATACATTCACATAACCATAGAAGGTCTGGTAGGCGCAATCGGTGTTGCAGCACTCGGCGGAACTCCGGATCTGAGTGCATTTATGAAACCGCTCGCCGTCACCAAAGCGAACACTGCTTTTTCATTACACGGCTACGCCGCCGCGCTGGAATCGCTGACGATTAATCGCGGTGCGAGCATGGTTTACAAAAACCGGCCGAACTCCGAGAAGATGCACTTCACGGACGGCCAGGTCACCGGCCAAGTCACTATCGAATGCCCTAAAACAGACGCCAAGGATTTTTATGCCATTTGCCTCGCAGGCACTTTGGGTGCTTTGGCCATGACGCACGGCACCGCAATCGGTAATAAAGTCGTGCTGGCAGCAAGCAACGTGCAATTGACCAATCCGAAAACATCTGAGGGCGACAACCTGGTCATGCTGGCAATGGACATGGTTTTCCTACCATCGGATGCCGGTAACGACGAATTGACCTACTCAACCGAATAACCACCCGAGCGGCAAAAGCTACGGGGCGCAATCGCGCGCCCCGGCCGGGCAAGAACCTCAATCAAACTTAACCAAGGAGAACCGCATGTTTAAAGTCGAAAAACCAAAAGATATCACCTGGCCAGTCACCGTCAGCATCCCGCGCGATGGCGGAAACGCGGTTAAAGCAACGTTTACCGGCAAATTCAAAATTCTGCCTAGCGCGGAATTTAACGCGATTTATAACAATGGCGGTAGCGACGAGGATCTGATCTGCAACGTCATGACCGGCTGGAACAGCGATCTATGCGATGAAGATGGTAATTCAATGGAGTTTAACGAAGAGAATCTGAGCCTGATCGCGTCCGTGCCTTACATCCGCAGTGCAATCGTTTCGGCTTACCTGGAACTCTCGAACGGCAAAAAAGCAGCACGAAAAAACTAACCGAAGCCGCCCGCTACTGGGCGGCAAGACCAGCGGCGCAACCGATAGATCCGCGCGCCGCTGACTCGGAAGAGTGGCAACAGTTAATCGAAGACAGCGAAGCGGAGCAAGAAGATGAATATTTTGCAGTTTGGCCGGAAAACTGGAAAACCCTGCAGATATTTCTATCACTGGGGAAATGCTTCCCTCGTGACTACTTGTCAGGTCAATTCCACACCATCGCCCGGTCTGACATCGAAAGCACACTGACCATGCACAACATCCGCCCAACCAAGCGTCGCACCCTGCTCGATCATTTGATCGCAATGGAAAGCGCTGCCCTTGAGATGTTGAACCGCAAATGAGCAAGATGCTCGATGTCGGCATTCGCATAACCGCTGACGGGCGCGTGCTCGTCGCGCAAGCGAGTGCGGCAAAGAATGCGCTCGCAAGCCTGGCGGATACGGCCAAGCGCGGTAACAATGAATCGGCTGCGGCGGCCGAGCGTTTCACTTCCAGTCTGAAACGTCAGGCGGACACGCTCGGCATGACGGCGATGCAGGTGCGCGCCTACGATGCGGCACAGTTAAAGCTCAATGAAGCGCAACGTGCGTCGGTTGAAGCCAGCAATCGCGCGATCAGCGCTTATGAAGCACAGCAGTCGGCCGCAAAATCGAATATCGATATCATGGGCGGGTTGAGGTCGCAAATTGGCGCTGTTGCGGCCGCATATGTTTCGTACAACGCCGTCTTGGGCGGAGCCAGGGCGGTTATTGATACCGCTTTGGCTAATGAGCGACTGAATAACACGCTTAAAGTCGGTGTTGGAAGTGCTGAAGCAGCCGCGCAAGAAATTTCTTTCTTACGGCAAGAATCTGAGCGGCTTGGACTTCAATTTGCGGTTGTGTCCGGGCAATATGCAAAACTGACAGTTTCGGCCAAGGGTACAAAGCTCGAAGGGCAAGCCACTCGTGATATTTTTCTGGCTATGGCTCAAGCGTCCGCTGTTCTGGGGTTGTCGACAGAGCAGACTGGGCGCGCATTTGTTGCGGTTCAGCAAATGATGAACAAGGGCAAAGTCACCGCAGAAGAATTTACCGGGCAATTGTCCGAAGCCATGCCAGGCGCGTTACAGGCCGCTGCAAGCGGCATGGATCTGACTGAGCGCGAATTGCTTGATCTGATGGCCACAGGAAAGCTCGCGACAGATAGATTGATACCTGCGCTAACCAGAGGTTTCAATGAGATGTTCAGTGCGCAAGCTCAGGAATCTGCTCGGGGCCTGAATGCCAAGATCAACCGCCTGGAAAACTCATTCACCGACCTTAAAACTGCCATTGGCAACACCGGCCTGCTAGATCTGCTATCCAGCGGCATCGTGCTGGCCACGCGCTTTGTCGATGCGCTATCCGGCGCGAAAGTGCTATCCGCAGTCGATGCGCAAAAACAAAAAATCATTGAAATGCGCGCGGAGCTGGAATCGCTCGGCAACCGCAAGCATATCCCGCTGATTGGCGATCTGCTGTTTGATAAAAAACAAGCCGATCTGCTGTCGCAACGCATTGATGACGGCATCCAGGATCTGAAGAAACTGGAACAAGCCGCGCTGACCAGCGCGGAAGCGCTGTCCGGCAAAAAAGCCGTCACGCCAGGCACGAAACCGGAATTGCCGAAAGAATGGGCCGATGCTGCGGAGAAAGCCGAAAAGGCACGCAAAAAAGAAATAGAAGATTCTGAGAAAGCAGTTGCGGCGCTGAAGCGGGAGACAGCCGAAATCGGGCTGAACGTTATTCAGCGCAAAATGCTTGCCGCCTCAATCGATGCTGCAAAAGCGCCAAATGAAGCGCTGAAAAAACAGATCATGGCGGAAGCCGCAGCCTACGGACAGCTTGCTTTACAGCAGGAACAAGTTGCTGCCAATAAAAAATTTATTGAAGAGCAGTCCAAGGCGCTGATCAACCTGGGCAACAGCCAAACCAAGCAACTGCGCCAGCAACTGGAAGACCTGCGCGCGCAAAACGCCTTGATCGGTTTGACGCGCGACCAGGTCATCGCAATGGCCGGTGCCAAAGAGCGCGAAACCGCCGCCGTGATCCGCAACGCCGCTGTATATGCGGGCGATATGCACGATGCGTACATCAGCTATGCAAACGATCTGGAAGCGACCGGCAACCTGCAACAGCAACTAATGCAAGAGCAGGAAGTAAAGCGCTACGCGCAAGCCTGGAATCAAACCTGGTCGAGTATAGAGCAAACGGGGAAGCAAGCGTTTATCCAGTTCGCGGCACACGGCAAGTCGGCCATGCAATCGATTGGCGATGCAATCAAAACATCGCTGTTCGATTTGCTCTACCAGCTCACGATCCGCAAATGGGTAATCAACATCGGTACATCTCTGGAAAGCAGTTTTGTCGGCGCTGCTGGGGCAAACGCTGCATCAAGCGGCATGAGCGCGCTGAATGCTGCAAGTCTGGCGTCGAACGGACTGGGACTGCTTAAATCAGGTTTCGGTGCTACGTCTTTATTGAGCAGTGTAGGAAGCTATTTGCCTGGATCGGCAGGCTCTTTCTTTGCCGGAATGGGAGTCACTGGCACGCAAGCGGCCGCTCAAGCGGGAGCATCAGCATTGTGGGGTGCATCCGGCGCTAGCACGGCGGCAAGCATGGGCGCATCATTTGCCAGCGTTGCTGGCCCAGCCATTGCCATTGCAGCCGTCGATCAAATCACCCGGCTGCTCGCCGGTGACAAGCTCATTGGTGGCGGTGTCGGCAAGGTGCTCAACTATGTACCGGTGCTGGGGCCGTTGCTGAATGGTCTGTTCGGCCGTGGCCCGTTAAAACAGCGCGGCACATCGTTAACCGGTGAGATCGGCGCGGAAGGGTTCGAGTCGGGCCAGCTCCAGACTCGATTTGTTGCCTCGGGCGGCTTGTTCCGGAGTGACAAAACAGATTTTGCGCGCGTTGACATGACCGGGCAAACATGGACGGATAACCGCAAATTGCAAGGTTTTGCGGATGATCTCGCTAAAACCGCGCGCGAAGTATTCGGCCTGATCAACGATACTACCAAACAAACCAGTTCCAGCCTGCGGCAAATAGGTAAGGATCTGGGTGTCAGCACCGAAGGAATCGATAAATTCGGCTACTCGATCAACCTGCTCTCAGACAAAGGCAAGATGCTTTCTGAGGAGCAAATCGGCAAAGAAATCGAAAAAATCACTGACGGTCTGGCACGTAGCTTGCTACCTCAAGTCGACGAGCTGGCCAAACGCGGCGAAACCGCCCTGCAAACGGTCAGCCGCCTCGGTACCGAATTTAACAGCCTGGTCGACGCAGCATCGTTAATTCTTGGCAAATCCGCCGCCGACGCCAAGGCGATGATCAGCGGCACCACATTCCAGGGCCGGACGGCATTTGTCGATGCGGCCGGTGGCACGGATGCTTTGGGGCAAAAAGCGGCGTTTTATTCGCAGAATTTTTACTCAAGCGAGGAATTGCTGACGCAATCGCAAACGCGCCTGGGCGAGCAGCTGCAAGCGCTGGGATTATCGTCCGATCTGACCAAGGATCAATTTAAAGGCTTGGTGGAATCGTTCGGCCAGGTCAATGGCATATCTGAATCGTTGTTGCAATCGCTGCTCAATCTTGCCCCGGCGTTTGTGTCAGTGCGCAACGCGCAAGATCAACTGGTTGAGCAACAACGCCAGCAGGCTGCTCAAGTACAGCAAGAACGTCTTGGATTAGAAACCCAGCTATTGCAACTACAAAGTAATACGGCCGAGCTGCGCAACCGCGAACTCGCCGCGCTCGACCCGGCGAACCGTGAGTTACAGCAGCGCATTTACCTGATTGAAGATGAGCGTGCCGCCGTGCAAAAAAACAGGGACGCGGCCGCAACCGCCTTCGGCGCACTGCAAAAAGCCGTGGGCGCGGAAAAAGACAAGATCACGAAGGATTACAACGAAGCGCTGACCAACGTCAACGGCCACATCGACAGCGTTACGCAGTCTATTGGTAAGCTCAAAAGCCTGTCCGATGCCCTGAAAGCCACCGCCAGCCAAATCGTGCCGATGACGCGCGACGCGGCAAAACGGCAAATCATGGATGCCATCAGCACCGGACGCTCCGGTGGATCACTGCCGGAAGCGGACAGCCTGCGCGAAGCGCTCAGCACGCTGGGGCGCGGCGCGCCAGGTTTTGCGGGCAGCTTTGAATATGCAAGAGAACAAGCCAAAACAGCCCTTCTGGTGGCCGATCTCGGCAAGGTTGCAGGCGATCAATTGACGCTCGATGAGCGCAGTCTGGCCGCCCTGGAAGCGCAACGCACAGCGCTAACCGAAGGCTTTGAGCGCCAGATTGCCGGATTGGACGGCATGCTCACCCAAGGCCAAGCGCAAATCGATGCGCTCAACGGCATCAATGCCGGTGTTTTAACGCTGGCCGAGGCAATCGGCCAGTTCAACGCCGCCAGCGTTGCGGCCGGTGGTGCCACCATCGGCACCACACGCTCGGGCATCACATACCAGCAAATCCGCGATTTTGCCAACACGCCCGGCCGCACAGGCATGGAAATCTATAACGCAGCGGATAAAAACGGCGTTGGTTTCGTCGATTACGCCGCCGCAACGGGGAAAAACATCACCGACCTGTACGCCTGGGCCGATGCGCGCGGCCTGCCGCGATTTGCCAAGGGTGGTTTCCACCGTGGCGGGCTGCGCATCGTCGGAGAGAACGGCCCGGAGTTAGAAATGACCGGCCCGGCCAGTATTGCCAGCAATAACGATTTGTCAAAACTGCTGAATAACGACGACGTTGTGCAGCAACTGCTGGCGCTGATTGCGCTTATCGGCAAAAACAACGAGTACAACGAGCGTGTGGCCGATAAGCTGGACGCCGTCACTCAGGGCGGGACAACGGTGCGGACGAGGAATGTGGCATGACGGCCGCTCAAGTAAAAGCATTCATCCCGGTCGATATTACCGATGCCATGCTAGTAAGCAGCAATCTGGCCGAGCCTGCTGGTACGGAACCGGCTTGGGTAGCAGGAACTTACGCCGAATTCGATCAGGTCAGCGTGATAACTGCAAATAGCCACCTGGTATATGAATCGCTGGAAAATGGCAACACCGATAATCCATCCACATTGCCGCGCACGAAGTGGATACTCAAAAGCTATACCAACCGCTGGCGGCAATTTGAATGGAATCGCGGCTTGCCGAGCGTCGGCGGCTCGCCGATGATCACCACGATCCGCCCCGGAAGCCGCATCAATGCGGTAGTGCTGATCGGCATAAAAGCCGCCGTGGCGGAAGTAATCGTGCAAGACGGTATAGGCGGTGCCGAAGTGCTGCACATCACACAGGATTTGCTTGCGCGCCACGCGATGACGCCGTACGAAATCGCATTCTCCCCTTTTATTTACGAAACGGTCTTTGCCACGTTTGATGTGCCGCCGGTAGCCGATCCGGTGGTTACGGTACGGCTGACGCATCCGGATGGCGTGTGCCAGCTGGATAGATTCGCAATCGGCATGGCGGTAGATATCGGCGAAGTCGAATGGAACACGGTTGCGGAAGCCGAAAATTACTCGGATATCACCTATGAAGCCGGAAAAGCGGTATTTGATCCGGCCCCGAGCATGCCCGGTCTGGAAATGCAGTTGGAGATTGAAGCCAAGCGCGTGAATCGCGCACTGCAATTCAAAGGGCTGGCCAACGGCAAAGCCGTGGTGTGGTCGGCAATGCACAACATCGATAATTACCGGCAAATGCACGTGCTGATCGGCCCGTACCAGCGCTTCCGATTTACGACGCAAAACCACCGGTTATCACAAATAAACCTAAAAATAAGAGGCATCTGATGAGCATAACGGTTCCGTCATTTACTAATCTGCCGAATGCGGCAACGCAAACGGAGTCTCAATATAATTTGGCGTGGGGCGATACGCTTGGAACGTTCAATTTGTACGGTGCGGCGTTAAACGCCCTGGGCGCGCAAGTCGAAGAAGACGCCGCCCGCGCCGAATCTGCTGTAGCGGCCGTGGCAAACGCCAAATGGGTGGCCGGGACATACGCCGACGGCGACGTACGCTGGTCGCCAACTGATTATCTGGATTATCGCAATAAAGGTGCCGGAACCAGGAATGTCGACCCGGCCCTTGATCCCGCAAACTGGTCCCCGCGCGTCAGAACCAGCACCGGTGGTGCTGACACAACCACCAGCGCGGTGGATATCACCCTGACCGCCAGCAGCGGCCGCCTGCAAATCGTCGCGTTGACCGCGCCGAACAAAAGCATGTACGCGCCAGCAGCATCAACGCTGACCAAGGGTAGTTCGATTTTTGTGGTTAAAAACGTCGGAACTTACCGGTTCGCATACCGCGCAAGCGGCGGGCGTTTCGTGTGCTACATCCAGCCCGGCCAGGTCGTCGCATTCCACTGCTCGGACGTGAGCACGATTCCGGGTGTGTGGCACGCCAGCGGCCAGGATGTGGATCAAATATACAACGGGAATAACGCGGAAGTGCTCAATGCGGTCGCAAGCAACTTCATTGCTGTGGCGATGCTGACAGCCACTCAGGCGATCTGCGCGTTTAAAAACAACTCAACCACGTATCTCGACGCTGTCGTGCTCAATTACGGTTCCGCCTCCGGAACACCGGCGCAGGTGATCAATCACGATGCCGGTTACATCAGCATCGCCGCGCAGACACCCAGCCAGGCTTGTGTGGTGTACAAAAAATCAACCGGCGAAACGCAGGCCGTGGTGCTCAATATTATCAGCAGCACCGCTTTCACACCCGGCGCAGTCAAGCAGATCGACGCAACCACGGGCGGCATCGGTACGGCCGTCACGGCATTGTCGGCGTCGCAACTGCTCGCGCTGTACCAAGGTACGAGTGCCGGCACACCAAGAATGCGGGTTCTCGATATCGTTTCAAGTGTGGTCAATGAAAGCGCCGAAGCCGTTGCGGATTCCGCGGGTAGCCACGGTGCATTTATGCGTGCAGAAAGAGTATCGGCAAATAAGGCACTGATGGCGCACCGGGATAATTCCGGCAAAAAAGTGCAATTGAGGTTAGAGGCAATCAGCGGTTCAACCCCATCGGCCACCGGCAGCGGCCTGAACTTGGCCGACACGCAAGCAAGCACAACGCAATTCGGTATGGCCGTGCTATCCGCCAGCCGCACAGTGGTGGTGACCAACTTCGGCGACCGCTCGATTGCTGATTTCATGGTGTCGCTGATCGATATTTCGGGCACGTCGCCGGTGCTGCTGCGTAGCAAGGTGTTTAGCCTTGGCATCGGCACATCCGCGCAGATTACAGCCACCAAGCTGGATGCGAACAATATCTACATAGCAATGACCGGCGGTTTTAGCGCTGGCGTTGATGGTGCCACGATCAAAATCACCGACGACGACATGATTGTGCTCGGCAAAGTATCCGAAAACGCCGAGCCGAATGTGGGCACAACGGCATTCTATGCCGGTGTTGCCGCGCTGGACAGCGGTCACGTGATGCAAGTTTGCCGCAACAAGGATACCTACTTAAGCGCTAAAACATTGGAGTTGGCAGCCTGATGAAGATCGTCAAACGCAACGCTGATAACGTGGTTCTGTTCGTGGGGAACGATCTGGTGCTCGATGAAGCGGGGTTGCGCGGTGCCGGTTGGACCTTCCGCAGCAACATTGACCCGAATGATTTCGTGCTCGACGAGGTGGCCGAAATCCCGGAAGGATTCACGGGGGGCGGCTGGGCCTACACGGACGGTGTTTGGACGATTAACGCCGTGGGCGAACAAGTGCTTTTGCCAGCTAAACGACTCGAGAAAATCGCGGAACTCGAAGCCGCGTGCCAGGCGTATCAGTATTCAAACATTACACATGCTGGGCAAACCTGGCGTGCAGACAAGGACGCACGAGCGCTGCTGGCGGAAGTGCTAGTGCCTGGCAGCGTACGACCGAATGCGTTCTGGCCGGACATATCCGGTGCCGATCACACGATGACCTACGAAGACCTGCAAACGCTCGGCCGCGCAATATCAGACCGTGGCTACGATGCCGCCGAAGCACTGAAAGCCAAAAAAACAGCCGTCGCCGCAGCTACGACAGCGGCGGAGATCGACTTAATTACCTGGGAAGGAGAATAGTATGTTTGGCGGAACACAATTCAATTTAACCGGCTGGCTCGGCAAATTAAATAGCAGCCTGATCGTAGATAACTGGACTGATTTGCCTACCGCTGCGCTCAATCCGGGCAAGTTCATGCGTGTGCGCAATGTCGGGTATGCTGGCGCGGATGTCGTGGCGAGGAATGATGAATGGTATTTTCGCAACGGCGAAATCGTCCTCGGCATCATGACTGGCGTACCGAAAGCCTGGATCGTCCCTGCTGCGACATTCACGGGATACACGCTATCAAGCGCGGCAGGAGGGAATCGGACATTAATCACTGCCGGTGGAGCGCATGGTTTAACAAATGCTTTTGCTACCACTCCGACTAAATCAATATATGTTTCCGGTGGCGCAGGCTGGATTCCGGGGTTTTACGACATAACAGCGATACCAGCGCCCGACTCAACAGGCACATCGATTGAGATCAATTTGTCGTATGACCCAGGGCGCTTAGCGCCGATCATCGCATTGCCTAATGATTTTGTGCCGTTTTTGAGCTTGTCGGTGCCGCCGCTGCTGGATAATTCGTGTTTTTCCGTTATTACTGGGTACGACTACACCAACTCCGCAGTCTCCAAGACGCCTATAGTGCGGCTTACCGATGGTGTCAACAACATGGATGCATTTGCCTCCGGGATTACAACACAAGACTCTGGATCGTATATTACGACGATCCGCAACAAGGGCAGCAAAACTGCGCAAATAAACGCTATGGCAGCAGGGCACGGTATCGGTGTGGGTTCTACGGCTCTCCCGGCCACGGCTGGCACTGTCAACACGGCCAGCGGATCAACATTGATCATCGGCGGTAAATTATCAGCCGCGATGGCATTTATGCGTCCCAACCTGGCCATTGTGAGGCTCGCAAGATGAACCTGCTGGTCGATCCGTGGGCATTGTGGCAGCCCAGTATTAATGCTGATGTACCGATCAATATCTGGGGATCGCGCTACGATGGCAGCATAGCGCTCAGCGCGCCGTATCGTGTCGGATCTACATCGGATCCGTGGAATAATTATTATCTCGATGTAATTGGCACTGACTCGCTCGGTAGAGCATTTGCTGATGCAGCAAATATCTACGGGCCGGGCGCATCGACACACATCCAATCGATAACTCGCAACAGTGTAAACCTCGCTGATTTCAGCTCCAACAATTCGGTTGTTCTTGGGCCGTCGACTATGCCTGGCGTGCTGGGAAATCAGTTAACGATCACGCACATTGTTGGGCCAACTCCGGAGGGCGGGAATATTACGCGCCCGCAAACGGGCCTTTATCTAGTTAACTATGGACTCAATCACGTTGATATGCTGGCATGGGAGATCTACTTCCGTCTGTCTGCAAACCTATTTGACATACTGAAATACGTTGAGGATGTCAGCAACGCACATTTTATGCAGCTGTGCGGTATAAAAACATCCGGATATGCCGGTAGCATAAATGCGGGTGACTATCGTGTGACTTTGTCGGTTTTGAAACGATCTAGCCCTGGCCGCCTGGTTTGGCGGTTGCAAGGCGATGATTTTGGCAATAATGCCACCGGATCGGACTGGGGAGTAGGCGGCGCTCCATCGCCGCATCCTGAGTACGATTCGCTGGTTAAGAACAATAAATTTATTTGGTCTAAAGAACCCGCGACATCGAACGTTCCGCTGAATGTGCCGCTGGTCATGAAGTTCTATATCAAACGTCCGGCGCGAAACTACATCTGGATTCCGGGAGCTGGATATCAGCAGGATCTAACAACCGGGATCACCCGCTGCGTTGTGCAACGAGTCGATACGGGAGAGGTGGTTTTTTCGCACGAGCAGCTAGGCGAGCAACAAACGGGAGCGTACCTGTTACCGCTCGCGCGGCACAACATCGCGCTACTTTACACGCTTGGGAAAGCATCGTCCGGCCCGGCATGCAGCATTGAGTATGGCGCGGTCAATTTCTACGACCGCGAGTTTTTTACTATTTAACAAAAAAGGAAGCGGCCGGATCATGCTACTAACATGACCCGGCCACCGTAACCCACAGAGATGAGCTGTGAGCCACAGCCAAGGCTTCCTGCTATATCGACACAGCAGGACGAGCCTAACATATATAAAAAAAGAGAGGCTTACAGTATGAACAAGAATTACCCCGTTATTCCTTGGATTGGCGGTAAACGCCGCCTGGCAAAGCACATATTGCCGTTGTTCCAGCCGCACACTTGCTACGTGGAACCGTTCTGCGGCGCGGCCGCGCTATACTTCATGAAAGAGCAGGCGGACGTCGAGGTGCTGAACGATATCAATGGTGAGCTGGTGAATATGTATCGCGTGGTTAAAAACCACCTGGATGAGTTTATCCGGCAGTTCCGCTGGTCTCTAGTTAGCCGAGAAATATTCAAGTGGCTGCAAATAACACCGGAAGAAACGCTCACCGACATACAAAGAGCCGCGCGCTTCTATTATTTGCAGAAGCTGGCATTCGGCGGCAAAGTGTCCGACCAAAACTTCGGTACCGCAACCACCAGCCCGCCGCGCTTCAACCTGCTGCGTATCGAGGAGGATTTGAGCCAAGCGCATATCAGACTGGCCCGGACATTCATCGAGCACCTGGATTGGCACGAATGCATCAATAGATACGACCGGCCGCACACTTTATTCTTTTGCGATCCGCCTTACTGGGACACGGAAGGGTATGGCGTTGACTTCGGCTTGGATCAGTACGACCGCCTGGCCGAGCTGGCCAAAACCATCAAAGGCAAGATGATCATCACGGTCAACGACATCCCGGAAATGCAAAAAGCATTCGCAGGATTGATCATGCAAGCGGTGGGAATAACGTATACAGTTGGAGGTGCTGACAGGGCTGCAAAAAGAAGTGAGTTAATAATCCGGAATTTTTAGAAATCCAGCGTTAAACCGGAAAAAGCTCAGTGCCAAATAACGCGCAAATTAGTGCCAAATAGCGCGAGCTTTTACATTTGTGTTGTTTAACGCTGGTCAATGCCGGTGACAGTGGTGGCATCGATTTAATTAAATAAAAAAGCACTTAGGTTTTTTTATTCTCTAAGTGCTTATTTTTATTGGTGGCCAAGGGCGGAATCGAACCACCGACACAAGGATTTTCAGTCCTCTGCTCTACCGACTGAGCTACTTGGCCATTTGGAAAGTGGCAATAAACGGACAAAACCATTTACTGGCAGTTGTAATAGATATCCGATGAAATGAATGGCGCGCCCGGCAGGATTCGAACCCACGACCCCTTGGTTCGTAGCCAAGTACTCTATCCAACTGAGCTACGGGCGCATTGTGCAATCTAATTACTTCCAGCTTGTTTAAGCAACCGGGAGATTATATCAGATTGAAGCAATCACGGGATTCGAACTTATGTTTCTGCTGCTGTATTCGATGCCTTCAAACTGTAATCGGCCATGCCGATTTTCTATCAATCATCACAATTACTTTTTGCGGGGGCGATGATCGTGTATTTGGCCGGTCTTGTCAAGATTAAACTGCATCTGGGCGCGATTTCCGCTACATATCTTCTTCCGGCTCCGGGTCTTCTTTGCATGGCGCTTGCGCTGCCGGTGCAGCACTTGCTGTGCCATTCACGCTGCCGGGAATTTTTGGTGTTTTACAATTCACATCGGCATTTTGCGCGCGATGCCGCAAAGCGTGATCCATCAATACCAAAGCAAGCATGGCTTCGACAATTGGCGTTGCACGGATGCCGACACAGGGATCGTGCCGGCCATGCGTTTCGACGATAGCCGGATTGCCGTCTTTATCGATTGAGCGCCGCCCGAGGCGGATGCTAGAGGTCGGTTTGATGGCGACATGGACGACGATATCCTGTCCGGTGGAAATACCGCCTAAAATACCTCCCGCGTTGTTGCTCAAGAAACCATCCGGCGTCATTTCATCGGAATGTTGCGTGCCTTTCTGCGTCACACTGGCAAACCCCGCGCCGATTTCCACGCCTTTCACTGCGTTGATGTTCATCATCGCGTAAGCAATTTCGGCATCGAGCCGGTCATAAACCGGTTCACCCCAGCCGACCGGGACGCCCTGTGCCACCGCGCTGATTTTTGCGCCGACCGAATCACCGGATTTGCGCAATTGATCCATGAATGTTTCCAGTTGATCGACATAGCTGCTGTCCGCGACGAAAAACGGGTTTTGCTGCACATCGTCCCATTGTTTGAAAGGAATCTGAACAGGACCCAGTTGCGCCATATAGCCACGAATGACAATGCCATATTTTTCATGCAGCCATTTCTTCGCAATCGCTCCTGCTGCGACCCGGACAGCCGTTTCCCGCGCCGATGCGCGTCCGCCGCCACGGTAATCGCGGATGCCGTATTTCTGCCAGTAAGTGTAATCCGCATGACCGGGACGGAAGGTATCCATGATTTTGCTGTAATCCTTGCTGCGCTGATCTTCATTGCGAATCAGCAAAGCGATCGGAGTACCGGTGGTTTGTCCTTCAAACACGCCGGATAGAATCTCAACGGTATCGGATTCGCGCCGCTGCGTGACATGCCGCGACGTGCCGGGTTTGCGCCGGTCCAGTTCAAGCTGAATCTCTTCGGTGCTGATGGCCAGTCCCGGCGGGCAGCCGTCGATAATGCAACCGATTGCGGGACCGTGCGATTCGCCAAACGAAGTAACGGTAAAAAGCGTGCCAAGTGTATTGCCAGACATACGATGCTATTTGGGTATTAAAAAAAGATTGTGCGAGTCTATCATACGTACCCCTGCTTTTTGGCAATTTGCTGACCACCCGCCGAGGATAACAATCAGGCGCAAACTTGAGGCGCATCAACAATGAAATACCATCCTCATGCTATACCTGCGCTAAAATGCGGTTATTGTCCGGCACAGCGAGTTTTGAGCCATTTTCATAACATTGGAACCAGGAGTTTGCATGAACACACCTCAAGTGAAAGCATTTCTTATCAGTTTGCAGGACAGCATCGTCAAAGGGATAGAGCAGGTCGATGGCAAGTCATTCAAGCGCGATCAATGGGATCGCCCGGAAGGCGGCGGCGGCATGAGCAGCGTGATCGAAGAAGGCAATATCCTGGAACGCGGCGGCGTTAATTTTTCCCATGTGTATGGCGCAGGATTACCGGCATCGGCTACCGCGGCGCGGCCGGAATTGGCCGGGCGTTCGTTTGAAGCGATGGGCGTCTCGCTGGTGTTGCATCCGCGTAATCCGTATGCGCCGACGGTGCATATGAACGTGCGTTTTTTCGAGGCGCGCAAGGAAGGCGCGGAACCGGTGTGGTGGTTTGGCGGCGGGATGGATCTGACGCCGTATTACGGCTATACGGAAGATGCGATCCACTTTCATCAAACCTGCAAGGATGCATTACAACCGTTTGGCGGCGATATCTATCCGCGCTTGAAGAAATGGTGCGATGACTACTTCTTTTTAAAGCACCGCAAAGAACCGCGTGGTATCGGCGGCGTTTTCTTTGATGATTTGAATCAGCCTGATTTTGACACCTGCTTCAGACTCACGCGCAACGTCGGCGAGAACTTCCTCAATGCGTACCGCCCTATTCTGGAACGCCGCAAGGACACACCGTACGGCGAACGCGAACGCGATTTCCAGGCGTACCGGCGCGGCCGCTATGTGGAATTTAATCTGGTATGGGATCGCGGCACGTTGTTCGGGCTGCAAACGGGCGGACGCACCGAGTCGATTTTGATGTCATTGCCGCCGATCGTGAAATGGCGCTACGACTGGAAACCGGCAGCGGACACCCCGGAAGGCAAACTGTACTCAGATTTTCTGATCGGCAAGGACTGGGTGTAAACCGCTTGTGAACAAGTTATCGCTCAATAATCAGATTTTGCTCGGCGCGCTATCGGGCGTTCTGCTCGGTTTATGGTTCGCAATGCTTGGACAGGAATCCGAGATCAGCCAAGGCGGACTGTATGCCGCAAAACTGACCGGCACCTTGTTTACCGACTTGTTGCGCATGGTTCTGATCCCGCTGGTCTTCACGTCGATTGTGGTCGGTGTCGCCAATCTACGCTCGCACCAGCAAATGAATCGCGTCTGGCAAGTCACGCTGATTTTCTTTATGTCGACCATGGCGTTCGCGGTCGTGCTCGGATTGGCCGCCGCCAATATTTTCCGGCCTGGCAGTGAATTGCAGATCGCGATGTTTCAGGATGCGATGCAAAATTTTCAGGCCACCCAGATGTCGCTGCCGGATTTCTTTGCGCATTTCCTCCATTCGCTGTTCCAGAACCCGATCGCTGCGCTGGCGCAAGGTAATGTGCTGGCGGTGGTGATATTCGCGTTGCTGCTCGGTATCGCGCTGGTCATTGGCGGTGAACGCTACCGCAATATCCTGACCTTGATGCAGGAATTCCTGGAACTGATCATGATGCTGGTAGGCTGGATCATGCGTCTGGCGCCATTCGGTATCATGGCCTTGGTGCTGCAGCTGGTGGCCACGCAGGATACCAGCCTGATTATGGTGATGCTCAAGTTTGTAGCGGTCGTGTTAGGCACTACGCTGTTGCACGGTGTGGTGGTGTTGCCTTTGATTCTGTATCTGATCACCGGTGTCACGCCGTATAAATTCTGGCTGGGCGCGCGTGAAGCGCTGATCACCGCTTTTGCCACCAGTTCAAGCGCAGCGACATTACCTGTTACGTTGCGCTGCGCCGAGCAGCATTTGCATGTCAAGCGCGATGTCGCGGGTTTTGTCATCCCGTTGGGCGCCACCGTCAATATGGATGGCACGGCGCTCTACGAAGCGATTGCCGCTTTGTTCATCGCCAATCTGGTGGGCGTTGAACTCAGTCTGATGCAACAGATGATCGTATTCGTCACCGCAATGCTCGCAGCGATGGGGGCACCGGGTATTCCCAGCGCCGGTATGGTGACGATGGTGATGGTACTGCAATCGGTTGGCTTACCGGCCGAAGCCATCGCCATATTGCTGCCGATTGACCGGATACTCGATACTTTCCGCACCATGGTGAATGTAGAGGGCGATCTGATGGGAAGCCTGGTGGTGCAGCACTGGATCAGACGCGACGGTTCCAGCACATAAATTTTTCCGGTTCTTATCTCTACATCAAATCGATATCGCGGAAGCGCTGCTGCATTTCCAGCACTTTCGCGGCATTATTGATCAACGCTTCGACGCAGTCCTGATCCAGCTTGGAATTGGACATCTGCCGCAGCATGCCAAATGCTTTTTCATTACTCCACGGTGCCTTGTACGAACGCCGCGATGTCAAGGCATCGAAGACATCGGCTACCGCGCTGATACGGGCTTCGATCGGAATCTCCTCGCCTTTCAAACCATTCGGGTAGCCGCTGCCGTCGACCGCTTCATGATGAAACTCGGCGATATTGCGCAATATATTGGTATGACCAAACGCGCCCAAACCAAAATCTTCCAGCACGGAATCGATGATCTCGCGGCCCTTCGCCGGATGCGTTTTCATGATATCGAATTCCGCTTCGTTCAGCCTGCTGGGTTTGCGCAGGATATTATCCGGAATACCGATTTTGCCGACATCGTGCATCGGTGAAAACAAAAAAATATGCTCGATCTGCTCATCGGAAATGCCATAACTCGGCGCCAGTTCGCGTGCAATCAGGCGGGCGTAGTGCGCGGTCCGGTCGATATGCGAACCGGTTTCAAGATCGCGGTAATGCGTCATGCTGCGCGCCGCGCGCACAGCGGCAAGCAAGGTGCGTATGGCGGAAAGCTCATTGATCACCATCAGCGCAATCAAATGACCGTAAATATCGATCTGGCGCAGCGCTTTCGGTTCAAAGGGATGTTCTTGCAGCGAATTAAAGAACAAAAAACCGATAAAAACGCTGCTTTGATACAGCGGCATGGTGTAGCTGGACTTATAACCTGTGGCGGCTACCCGTTTGGTGTGTTCGTGCGTGCCTTTGGCAAAAAGGTTCAGATCCTGCACCAAGCGCGGGCGGCGGTGCTCAATGATAGCCAATAACGATGGCGCAGCGCTCAGCGGCGCTTCGTAGGTGGTCACCGGACTATCGTTGCCCTCGGTACTGTGCGTATAGGTTTTGAGCATTTCCGTTTTTTCGTCGAACAACGCAATAGCCAAACGGTCGACAAAGGGAAAATCCTGGCGGATGATTTGATGCAGAAAACGCAATTTCTCGGTTAACGGGAAATTTTCATGCAAATTCGCCAGCGTATCCTGGTGGGTAAATAAATCTTCTTCGGATTGCATAAACTTCTCCCAGAGAATGGTGAAGGCAATAACCATGACGCTGCCGCCCGGAATTTTCGCAATATGGCGGCTGAATTGTATATTCCCGCGCTATTTTAAACGATTTAGCGCGAACTCGTAGCGCTGGTTTTTCCATTGAATTGATGGAATCGGCGGAAATTTTTCCGCACTCCATTTTTGCGATTGTTATGTGGCAATTTGCCGCGCGACAATATGCCACATTCCAAAAAGAAATCATTCTTCCTACAATTTGCTTAACGTGGTTATCCCAAATTCGATTGATATCGATGACCGCGGCAAGGACAACATATTATTTACATTACCCGGCAGAGGAGGATGACAAGCGTACCTTAACCACGTGCGCTGACATAAACTCAATGAGAATACCCAAACGACTAGAGCCACTGATTGAAGAAGGTTTGATTGATAGCGTGATTTGCCAGCTCATGAGCGGCAAAGAAGCGATGATTTATATGGTGCGCAGTGGCGAGCAAATCCGCTGCGCAAAAGTATACAAAGAAAGCAACAAATGCAATTTCCATCAACGCGCCTGCTACACCGAAGGACGCAAGACTAAAAACAGCCGCCGCGCCCGTGCGATAGAGAACGGCAGCCATTATGGCCGCAGTGCGCGCGAGGAATCCTGGCAAAGCACTGAAGTCGACATGCTCTGCCGTTTGGGAATGGCGGGTATTCGCGTGCCGAAATTCTATAACTTTTTTTCCGGCGTGCTCCTGATGGAGCTAGTTACCGATGCGGGAGGAAATGTAGCACCGCGGTTGAATGATCTGATACTGACGCCGAAACAAGCACGCACCTATCACAAAATTTTAATCGAGCAAATTGTCACCATGCTATGCGCCGGGATCGTGCACGGCGATCTGTCGCCTTATAACGTGCTGGTCGATAGCCAAGGCCCCGTAATTATTGATCTGCCCCAGGCCGTTAACGCAGCCAGTAATTTCCAAGCGCGCCAGATGATCAAACGCGACATCGATAACCTGACGACATTTTTAAGCCGCTTTGCGCCGGAATTAGCGCAATCCGATTATGCGGCGGAAATATGGTCTTACTATCAACGCGGTAAGTTACCTCAGGCACGCTTAACCGGAACCGTTAAGCAACTAGACAAACCGGTTAACATTGGCAATGTCCTGCAGATTATTGATACCGCCATCAAAAAAGAAATTGCCTGGCAACGGCATAAGCAAACCCGATGGAACAATCATTTACCACAATGTTGAATAAATTCTCCTAATTAAAAAGACTGTAATCAATGTTCATTGACCTGCGCGCGTTTGCTTGTGCTATAATCCCGCTCCTGACGCGGGGTGGAGCAGTCTGGCAGCTCGTCGGGCTCATAACCCGAAGGTCGTAGGTTCAAATCCTGCCCCCGCAACCAATAAATCAAGCACTTAGAGAGTAAAATCCTAAGTGCTTTTTTGTTTTTATGGCTCATGTAGCCACCATGTAGGAAATTTACAATGAAAATCGAATTCGCCGTGAATGGCACGCTGATGAGAGGTTTAGAGTTAAATCACAATCTGCTTGAATTGGGCGGCGTATTTGTGGAAGAAACGCTAACCGCACCCCTTTACCGTCTTTGGTCTATTAACGATCAGCACCCTGCAATGCAACGTTGCTCAAGTGGCAAGCAAATATCCTTAGAAATATGGGATATAGACTCATCCAATATAGGTGAATTGTTAAGCCGTGAACCGGCCGGGCTCGCGGTTGGAAAAATTCTCTTGGCTGACAACCGGGAAGTATTAGGCATCCTCGGAGAATCCTATCTGTGCGAAGGGATGCAAGAAATAACCCAATTTGGAGGATGGCGGGAATACAAAGGATTGCGTTAAATGCCTGCCAATAAAAAAAGCCTAGGGTTAGCCTAGGCTCGTTAAAAAGAATCGCTTATAGGTGATTCTACACTCGGGCAGTCAATGTGCGGTTGTTGTAAATGTCGTAAATCTTCAACACACCCAATGAGC
>NZ_QRBZ01000011.1 GCF_009833085.1 Nitrosomonas oligotropha
ACAAATCATCACCCGTTACTCCAACCTGACCGATGTGATCTGGAATGGTCAAAGCAAAGAAATTCTGAACAACCGGATCGTTCCTTGATCCATTCTCTGTTACTGTAAACTAAACCCGCTGCCTAAACTCTGGCAGTGGGTTTAGTTCTGTCCATAGTCATCTTTACTCATTTCACGCTGATAAATCTTCCGGTGAGTTTGAATAATTTCATGCGGCATATCTGTATTCTTACATCATGGAAGATTTGACAACCGCCATTCAACAGTGGATCTCGACCGAAACATTGATCGCGCTTTCGATCGCTTCAATCATTGGCTTCATTGGTTCTCTCATCGCCATTCCATGGATTCTGATCCGGTTGCCGAGTGATTACTTCGATCTGCGCGTTCCCCGTCACTGGATGAGAGCGCATCACCCCGTGTTGAGGGTGATTGGATTAATCATCAAAAATATTGTCGGCGTAGTTTTTCTGATTGCGGGTATCTTAATGCTGTTTTTGCCCGGGCAAGGGATATTGACGATGCTGATCGGTATTTCTTTCATGGATATTCCATACAAGCGTGAGCTTGAAGTCCGGATTGTCGGGCAACCCGCGGTATTTAACGCCATCAATGCCTTGCGCCATAAATTCAATAAACCGCCACTCACACTGGCTGTATCTTCCAAAAGGTAAAATATTTAGGGATACTTAGGCCGTCCGATAGCCTGTTCATTACGCTGTAAGCACTGCATTAAACGTTTGAAATGAGAATTGACAAGAATTACGAGCAACCCGGGATATTGCCCTTGACGGCAGGGGATGCGGATGCCATTTCAACATTGGCTGAGGCGATCTGGCGGCATCACTATGCTCATATTATTTCATTGGAACAAATCGAATATATGCTGCAGCAGCGGTATCAGCCGGAATTGATCAAGAATCAACTGTTGAATCCGGCTATTTGGTGGCGCAAGCTGATTTTGAATGAGGCGATTATCGGTTTCTCATGTTGCATGCTTACAAATAAGCCGGGTGAGCTTAAAATAGACAAACTCTATATCCATCATGACCATCACCGTCAGGGTTACGGTGCGATGCTGGTTAACAATGCGATTCAAATCATGCGGGAAAATAATCTGCAATCGTTGATTCTGACCGTCAACAAAGATAACCGCACCGCGATTTCGGCGTACCGGCATTATGGATTTGAAATTACAGGTGATAGTATTGTCGATATCGGCAATGGTTTTGTTATGAATGATTATTTGATGACCTGGAAAAATTAAACCGCTTGGCGGACTGAACGATGAAACTGAAATTCACCAAAATGCAGGGCCTGGGTAACGACTTTGTCGTTCTGGATGGCATCAATCAGACCATAGCGCTCGACCGGGAGCAAATCCGCAAATTGGCGGATCGCCATTTCGGCATCGGTTGCGATCAGATATTGCTGGTTGAAAAAGCCGAAGGTCAGGCAGATTTCCGCTATCGCATCTTCAACGCCGATGGCGGAGAAGTGGAGCAATGCGGCAACGGTGCGCGCTGCTTCGTGCGCTATGTGCATGATCATGGCCTGACACAAAAAAATGAAATTCGCATCGAAACCCTCAGTGGCGTAATATCGCCACACTTGGAAGTCAACGGCAATGTGACCGTCAACATGGGAAAACCCATTTTTGAACCGGAAGCAATCCCTTTCGCCGCTGAGAAACGTGCTTTAACTTACCCGCTTGAATTACAAGGCCAACCGGTTACAATCAGTGCGGTGTCGATGGGCAATCCGCATGCCGTGCGTGTGGTGCCGGATGTGGACAATGCGCCGGTCGATACGGAAGGCGCGCTGATCGAATCGCATCCCCGTTTTCCCAAACGGGTGAATGTCGGTTATCTGCAAGTCATGGATCGCACCCATATCAAGCTGCGTGTTTTTGAGCGTGGCGCGGGTGAAACGCTGGCGTGCGGAACGGGTGCTTGTGCCGCGGTTGTTGCGGGTATCAATCTGGGACTGTTGGATCGTCGGGTTAAAGTCAGCACACGCGGGGGTGAATTGACGATCAGCTGGCAGGGGAATGACGAACCGGTCTGGATGACCGGTCCTGCCGTCACCGTATTTGAAGGCGAAATAAATTTGTAATCAATCAAGGAATTATGATGAAACCGGAAGAAATCGCGCAGTATTTGCAGGAACATCCGCAATTCTTCAATGAATACGCTGACTTACTGGCGGATATTCAAATTTCCCATCCGCAGGATGATAAAGTCATTTCATTGAATGAACGGCAAATCTTGTCATTGCGGGAAAGAAATCGCGTATTGCAGGATAAATTGCTGGAGTTGATCAGCTTTGGCGAAGAGAACGATGCCATCGGTGAAAAAATGCACCGCTTGGCCATTTCAATGCTCTCCGTTTCCAGCTTGGACGAGCTTTTTAATGCGCTGTATTTCAGCCTGAAAGAAGATTTTGCCGTTCCGCTGGTGGCCATACGGTTGTGGAATATTGCCAATAGCGCCGCACCGGCCGTTGAATTTACGCCGGTCAGCGACGATATGCGCACCATCGCGGAAAGTCTGCCGCAGCCGTATTGCGGTAATCACGTGGCGGACGAAATCAAGCAATGGTTTGGCGAGGGTGCCGAACACCTGCATTCATTTGCGATGATTCCGATGAAAACAACGCAAACCATCGGTTTGCTGGTCCTCGGCAGCCCCGATGCCGAACGGTTTTACCCAGAAATGGGCACGTTGCATTTAAAGCGGCTGGGTGAGCTGGTGTGTACGACGATAACCCGTTATGACCACGCCGAAGCCGTTGGCGCTATCGCATCTCAAGATCACGCCGCCCATGAGCAGCAAACCTGAGTCACTGGCCGCTGCATTTATTCATCACCTCACGCATGAGCGGCGATTGTCGCCGCTGACCGCCAGCAGTTATGCCAGGGATATTCGTCTATTACTCAGTCATCTGAATCAAGATGACTTGGCGCAGGTGCAATCGCCGAATATCCGCCAAGTTATTGCGCAACTGCATGGCAAGGGCTTGTCGGGCAGAAGTCTGGCGCGCATGTTATCGGCCTGGCGCAGCTTTTACCGCTATTTGATCCGAAGTCACGGTTATCAGCATAATCCCTGCATTGGCTTGCGGGTTCCCAAGTCACCGCAAAAATTACCCAATGCGCTGTCTCCCGATGAAACTGTCCGGCTGCTGACATTTTCCGCCGATCATATCTTGGCGGTGCGCGATAGTGCGATGTTCGAATTGTTTTATTCCTCCGGTCTGAGATTGGCGGAATTGGCGCAACTTAAGCTGGCGGCTATAGATTTTGCCGAAGGAACGGTCAAAGTGCGCGGTAAAGGCGGGAAGGAGCGCATTGTTCCCGTCGGTGATTTTGCCCTGCAAGCATTAAAAGCATGGCTTGTGCAACGCGCGCAGATCGTCAAACCGGGTGTAACCGCGCTTTTCTTATCGCAGCATGGCGATGCGATCAGTACCCGCACCATCAGTCATCGCCTCAAGGGTAGGGCCAGGCAGCAAGGAATAAACCAGAACGTGCATCCGCATATTTTGCGGCACTCCTTTGCTTCTCATTTATTGCAATCCAGCGGCGATCTGCGCGCCGTGCAGGAAATGCTGGGGCATGCGCATATCACCTCTACACAGGTTTACACCCATCTCGATTTTCAACATCTGACCAAAGTTTACGATACGGCGCATCCGCGCGCAAAAAAACGGAATTGACTTCTACCGGAATCAGCCCGGTTTTATACGTTATAATGCGATTTTGTAACGAATTAAACGAATTCCATGACAACAATTGTTTCAGTAAGGCACGGACGGCAAGTGGCCCTCGGAGGAGATGGCCAGGTGACGTTGGGTGCGGTAGTGGCCAAATCCAGCGCGCGTAAAGTGCGCAGACTCTATCACGACAAAATTCTGGCGGGATTTGCCGGCGGCACTGCGGATGCGTTCACATTGTTTGAGCGCTTTGAAGGCAAATTGGAAGCGCATCATGGACATATCATGCGTGCCGCGGTTGAGCTCGCCAAGGATTGGCGCACCGACCGGATTTTACGCCGGTTAGAAGCCATGCTGGTGGTTGCCAACGAAGATGCTACACTGATTGTAACCGGTGCCGGCGATATTATTGAGCCGGAGCTGGGAATTGCCGCCATAGGAAGCGGTGGGTCCTATGCGTTGGCAGCAGCGCGCGCGCTTTTGGAAAATACCGATTTACCGTCGAAGGATATTGTGAAAAAAGCCCTCACCATCGCGGGCGATATCTGCATTTATACCAACCAGGATCATATTATCGAGACCATTGATTGATATCCGGTAATCGCGCGATACCGTTGTAAGAATTCGCACCTGAACGGTATTTGAATACTCTATTGACACACCTATCACAGAATTTAAAACCATGTCGCAAATGACCCCGCAGGAAATTGTCCATGAGCTGGACAAACATATTATCGGCCAGGATGCAGCCAAGCGTGCCGTGGCCATTGCCTTGAGAAACCGCTGGCGCAGGCAGCAGGTTGCCGATCCGCTGCGGCAGGAAATCACGCCGAAAAATATTCTAATGATCGGTCCGACCGGGGTCGGCAAAACCGAGATTGCGCGGCGTCTGGCAAAGCTCGCAAATGCACCTTTTATCAAAATTGAAGCGACCAAATTTACCGAAGTCGGCTATGTCGGGCGCGATGTCGATTCGATCATCCGCGATCTGGCGGAAACCGCTGTTAAGGAGTCGCGCGAAAATGAAACCCGCAAAAAGCAGCCGCTGGCTGAAGACCGGGCGGAAGACCGTATCCTTGATGCTTTATTGCCCGTTGCCAGGGATTTCGATGTGCACCACACGATCACCGAAGACCGGGATAGCACGACACGGCAGAAATTCCGCAAGAAATTACGCGAAGGTGAGCTGGACGATAAAGAGATTGAGATTGAAGTAGCCGCGCCGCGCGCCAACATGGAAATCTTCGCGCCGCCGGG
Organism: Nitrosomonas oligotropha; assembly: GCF_009833085.1. Classification (GTDB taxonomy): domain Bacteria; phylum Pseudomonadota; class Gammaproteobacteria; order Burkholderiales; family Nitrosomonadaceae; genus Nitrosomonas; species Nitrosomonas oligotropha. The sequence continues at coordinate 4,972 of NZ_QRBZ01000011.1, forward strand.
AATGGAAGACTTGACCTCGCAAATTCAAGGCATGTTCCAGAATATGACCGGGGAACGCAAGAAAACCCGGAAATTGACAATCCGTGAAGCGAGGAAAATTCTTCTCGAAGAAGAAGCGGCTAAAATGGTGAACGACGAAGAGTTGAAGCTGACAGCGATCCAGAATGTGGAACAGAACGGCATTGTGTTTCTCGATGAAATAGACAAAATTGCCAGCCGGGCAGGGCATACCGGCGGCGATGTTTCCCGCCAGGGGGTGCAACGCGATTTGCTGCCTCTGGTTGAAGGTACAACCGTTTCGACCAAATACGGCATGATTAAAACCGACCATATCCTGTTTGTGGCCAGCGGCGCATTTCATATGTCCAAACCTTCCGATTTGATCCCGGAGTTGCAAGGGCGTTTTCCGATTCGCGTTGAGTTGACCAGTCTGAGCGTCAGTGATTTTGAGCAGATACTCACCAATACCGATGCCTGTCTGACCCGTCAATACGAAGCACTCTTAGCCACGGAAGGGGTTAAATTGCAATTCGGCGATGATGCAATCAAACGCTTGGCTGAAATTGCCTTTTCAGTGAATAGCAAAACGGAAAACATCGGCGCCAGACGGTTGCATACGGTGATGGAAAAGCTGCTGGAAGATATCTCATACGATGCACCAAAACACAGCGGAAAGACGATTGTGATCGATGCAGCGTATGTTGATCAGCGCCTTAAAGACTTATCGCAAAGCGAAGACTTGGCGCGCTACGTGTTGTAATTACTATGCTTATCGTGTTTTTCTGCGGTATGCCATAAAACCGAGCAACCCGAATCCGGCGAGCAACATGCTGTAGATTTCGGGCTCGGGTACCGGTGATAGCAGACTGACATTATCCAGCGCAATGACTTCCATCACCGGTGTAAAGTGCTCGGCATTGATCCAAAGCGCGTTCAGGTTGGAAAGCACAGCGAGCAATTGCGCATCGGTGGCAAAAGCGCCGGAAAAAGTATCGGCAACCCGCCAAGTACCGGCCACGAGCGCGGCATCGAAATGCGTCCAAGCGGCTGGCAAGCTGTTGGTGGCTTCATAAACCAGCGTCAGCCCGGCACCTTTTAAGACAATCTCGGCTTCATTGGCGTAACTTGTTCCCGCAACCACGTACCGGCTATCGAATTGAAGGTTGCCGCCAAAAGCAGCGCTTTGATCGCCGAGGAATTTGCCGGGAGCGCTAAAATATGTCCATTGCGAATCAGGATCGGCGAGCGTAATGGATCCTGCGGGTACGCCATCCGCACTATGCGTGGGCGTTAAACCGCCGGTGATGATCGACCAGCCAGAAGAACCGTCCGTTGTGAGTCCGCTCCAGCCGTCGGCATCGCTGTCGAAAGTGCTGGATACGAGCGAACTGGCGGCAATCGTGGAATAACTCAGAATAGTGAAGCAGCATGCAACAGAAATGGCAGAGCGGATCATGAATATTCTCCTTGAGTAGGGTTTTGAAGCTGGAAGTGTTTAAACACTGTAGTGAATATAGTTTGAATTCTCTTGTTTTGTCAAATAGATAAAGTCATCATTGTAGAATCGGCTTGGACAATTGCTTTGACTCTGCTGTATGTTGAGAAGTACGAATACCGGGGCAGCAGGGATGCCTATCCAACAGGAACGGTTAAGGTATAATACCCGGTTTCTCAATATTGGATTGTTGGAGGTCTCTATGCCTATTTATGAATATCTATGCAATTCATGCGGTGCCGAGAAAGAACATTTGCAAAAAATTAACGATGCACCCATTGCGGTTTGTCCTGTCTGTGGTAGCAGCAATTATGTGAAACGTATTTCCGCGGCTGGATTTCAGTTAAAAGGAAGCGGCTGGTATGTCACTGACTTTAAGAATAATAAAACACAGAAAACGGAATCCAAAGCCAGCGCCAGCGCCAGCGCAAAAGACAATACACAACCTGCGGCATCTGCCGCTGCGGATTCACCGGCAACGACCGAAAGCAGTTCCGCTCCCACGGCAGCTGCAGATTAACGGATCCGCAATATCCGAATACAATGCGATATATGTACTTGGCTACTGCCGGTAATACCGAAAAAATCACTCATCTCATCACTCTGACTACTGAATAGAATTATGCGTACAAACTACTGTGGCGCCATTAACACCGGATATCTTGGTCAAACCGTAACTCTTTTTGGCTGGGTGCACCGGCGCAGGGATCATGGTGGTGTGATCTTTATTGATTTGCGCGATCGTGAAGGATTGGTACAGATCGTATGCGATCCGGATAACGTGGAAACATTCCAGGTTGCAGAAAAAATTCGCAATGAATATGTGCTGAAAATTACCGGTAAAGTGAGAAAACGCCCCGAAGGAACGATCAATACCGCGTTGGTCAGCGGTGAAATTGAAATTCTGGTGGCCTCCATTGAGGTATTGAATCCGTCACTGACGCCGCCGTTCCTGATGGATGATGACAATATCAGTGAAGCGGTGCGGCTGGAACATCGTTATCTGGATTTGCGCCGTCCGGCGATGCAATCGAATCTGCGCCTGCGGCATAGAGTGGCGATGGCGGTGCGTGTGTTTTTGGATCAACATGGATTTCTCGACATCGAAACGCCGATGCTGACCAAATCCACACCGGAAGGGGCGCGGGATTATCTGGTGCCGTCACGGGTGAATGCCGGTCACTTCTTTGCTTTGCCGCAGTCACCGCAATTGTTCAAGCAGCTTCTGATGGTATCCGGGTTCGACCGGTATTATCAGATCACGCGCTGTTTCCGCGATGAAGATTTACGCGCAGACCGGCAACCCGAATTCACGCAAATCGATATTGAAACCTCGTTTCTGTCGGCGGATGAAATCATGTCGCTGATGGAAGAAATGATTCGCGGTTTGTTCAAAACCGTGAGCAATGTCGATTTGCCGGATCCTTTCCCGCGCCTGACTTATGCCGATGCCATGCACAAATACGGTTCGGACAAACCCGATTTGCGTGTCCCGCTGGAATTCACCGAATTAACCGACATTATGAAAGATGTGCCGTTCAAGGTATTCCGTGAAGCCGCGGAAAAACCCGATGGCCGTGTTGCGGCGCTATGCGTGCCCAGGGGCGGGGAATTGTCACGCAAGGAAATCGACGATTACACCAGCTTTGTCGCGATTTACGGCGCCAAAGGTTTAGCGTACATCAAAGTCAATAACCTGGCCGACGGCGTGGAAGGATTGCAATCGCCGATTTTGAAATTCCTACCGGAAGAAACGATTAAAACCATTCTGGCGCGCACCCGGGCACAGAATGGCGATTTGATTTTCTTCGGCGCAGACAAAACCAAAGTCGTCAACGAATCGCTGGGTGCGCTGCGCATCAAGATCGGACATCAGCACGGACACGCTGAATCCGGCTGGAAACCGCTATGGGTTGTCGATTTTCCGATGTTTGAACGGGACGAGGAAGAAAATCGCTGGCAAGCATTGCACCATCCGTTTACATCCCCGGCTGACGGGCACGAGGACTTGCTCGAAACCGATCCGGGTAAAGCGCTTTCCAAAGCTTACGATATGGTGCTGAATGGCTCCGAAATCGGCGGCGGATCGGTGCGGATACATCGCCAGGAAGTGCAATCCAAGGTGTTCCGCGCACTCAATATTTCCGAGCAGGAAGCGCAGGAAAAATTCGGTTTCTTGCTGGAAGCGCTGCAATACGGCGCGCCGCCGCACGGTGGGATTGCATTTGGCCTGGATCGTATTCTGACGATGATGACCGGTTCGGAATCGATCCGGGACGTGATCGCGTTCCCTAAAACGCAGCGTGCGCAGTGCTTGTTAACGCATGCGCCCAGCACCGTGGATGAAAAACAATTGCGGGAATTGAACATCCGTCTGCGGCAGGTTGAAACCAAGCCCAGTTAACGGGCAACCGGATGTTGGCTGATGTACAAAATACCGGTTTCTGTGTTAGTGGTGATTCATACCGCCGATTTGCAGGTTTTATTGCTGGAGCGCGCCGATCACCCCGGCTACTGGCAATCGGTGACTGGAAGCCAGGATTCTGGTGAAACACTGATACAGACAGCAACACGGGAAGTTTTTGAAGAAACCGGTTTGAACGTTGCCGATTATGCGCTGACTGATTGGCAAACTGAAAATCGCTATGAAATTTACGAAGAGTGGCGCTGGCGCTATGGACCGGATGTCCGGTTCAATACCGAGCATGTGTTTGGGTTACGCTTACCCGGCATTGTGCCCGTCCGGATTGCCGCCCGAGAACATTTAAACTTCATGTGGCTGCCATGGCAACAAGCAGCCAGTAAGGTTTTTTCAAGCAGCAACGCGGAAGCTATTCTCAAACTGCCGGAGCATTCGCAACCCGGATGAAAATTCGCTAATTTGCGCCGCCTTTGTCGGCAAATCGTTCCAAATATTTTTTGATAATGGTTCTGATTTTAAGATCATCAACATGACGCAGCACAATCAGATTGATGACGCCATGCATTGCCAGCGCCAGCAGCAAGCCTTCAAAAATGCCGAGCCGGTAGACCAGCAACGCGCACACTATCGCTAGTAATAATGCATATTGTCCTTGATGCGCCACGTGCCATAATCCCAGGATCATTTTCCAGCCGGTAAAAATCATGATCACGGCCAGGGAAAATTTGGGCATGTATTCGAGATACTGGGTGTTCAGTGCGAAGAATAAAACCACCAATCCGATCACTAATACCGAGAATTTAGTATAAGCGCCAGCGAGTTTGTTAGTCGTGCTTTTGGCCAGACCGTCCAGATTGGTCATGCCGCCAAAAAAACTGGCGCTCATGTTGGCGATCCAGATAGCCAGTAAACTATTATTGGTATTGCATTTGCGCTGTAACGGGTCGATTTTCTGAATGGCGGCGTTACTCATGACTTGTTCAATGACATCAATCGTAGCTAGCATCGCGGCAAAACCGATGACATACAACCAAATCAATGGACTATCAAAGTGTGGCAGCGGTAGCGATAAAACAATCGGCACATCTTCGACATGCAGCATCGGCATAGCCATTAGCTGTGCCAGCAATGCACCGGCAATCATCAAGAAAAAATACGGAATGGCCGGTTGAGTTGCCTGGAATTTTGCAAATAAATATAAGAACGCGGCAAACCCCGCTGACGATATTAAAACCATCTGAATGCGCGCACCATTCCAGAATACTTCAGTGATCATGCTTTCCGGTATTTCATAAGTCATTGTGAGAAAGTTGAGCGCGATTTTCAAACCTACGCAGCCAGCAGTCCTTCCACCAGATATTCGGGCACAGCCAATAGAATGTATTTTTGTAGATTGAATTTCCAGATGACCGCTTGCATGAAGGCCGTCAGAAAAATAACAAACGCCATATTTTCCATACCAAAGCTTGTTACGCCCAGTGCAAGAACCGGCGCGAGCCCAGCAGCAACGCCGGGAGCTCCGATATAGTTTCCTGGCCTGATCCAGGCATTGATCCAACCGATGAAGCAGGCGCAAACGACAGTTGCTAATGCAACTTTGATGGGATAGTCAGACATCAACGCAATACCTGCGGATAAGGGAATTGCCATTGCGCCGGTAATGATCCCGGCTTGCAGATCGCGTGTAAGAAATTTGGCTTGGAATGCTGCGGAATTATGCATGTACCGTTAACCAGGTAACTGATTCTTGTGAGAACTTAAATGGTATGAGCATCACATCACTGTTGATTATTAAATCAATACGGAATCGGGCGGCGATCACGTATGTCTATTTTAAAGTGTTGAATGTGAAAATATTGCAGGAAAATAATTCCTGCATGTGTAGTTATAAGATTTTTACTGTTTGATTTTCGTAATCGTATGCTACTGCACGAAATGTGTTTTTATATCAAACATAATAGAGTTATTTGAGGCTTACTTCTTGAGGTTCGTCGTTATTATGCAATACATCCGCTTCGCTACTTGCTTGAATCTCGGATTCAACGCTTCCCGGCTCGATTACAGATACATCTCGCAGTGTTGAATCGCTGCCAGCCTGATCTTTATTATCATCACTTTCTATGTTGTTCTCGTTTGTTTTATTCTCTTCATCGTTTTTAGAACTGAAAAGACTTGTCAACCAATCAGATAAACCCATAGCACTTCTCCTTTTGTTGGAACAGCGATAAATTGTAAATCTAAGGGATATATGCACATAACATTGATTTTTGTAATCTAAGCTATGACGAAAAAATAAGTAGTTATCTCCTATCTAAAATTGATCAAATTGCGGTAATACATAAAAGAAATGGCCAAAACAAATTAGTTTATGAAACTAATCTGTAATGACCATTTATTATAGGAGTAATCATATTTTTGTTTTTTAGACAATCCAGCATGCTTATCTGCGAGTGGCATTGAGAAGCGCGCATCGGGTAATTACTCATTGTTATCCCGCTTTACCCAACCCTTTCAATGACCTCAAACTTCCTGGTATTTAAATCGGTACACCCAGACAGTATTTGCAAATGCGGCGCTAAATCCGGAACTTTATCCTTGATGATATTGAGTGCAAATTTACCGAGAAACGTTGCTTTTTCTTTCGATAAAAGATATTCAGGACCAGCTTCATCTCGATATACTCCGGAAGTCATCAGTACAACGCCATCCGGATTAATTCGACCTTCATCAATATTGTTTTTCAGTAATTTTGCTGCAGTTTCAATCGCAACAGAAAGATTCGGATCAAAAGGACCAACGATAAACGCTGTATTAATTACATGCAGCCAGTCAAATCCACGCCCAACGCCGATTACCCATTCTTTGTGTTCAGCTTCTTCGATGGGCCGATTGGTAGAGCGGATTTCAGCAATATGCCGGATATTTCCCCGCACCAGCGGCATCAAGTCCCGGATAACCCTTTCAGGCATCGTGGGGTAGAGTGAACGCAGCATTTCTTCAAGCTCGAGTTGCGATGATTCTTTCGCATTGGCTAAATCAACTGAGCGGCCGTCTTCTCCATGAAGAACCAGAGCATCCAAGTCGGTCTCAATGCCGCAAACGATAGGTACTACCGCACCATTTTTGCCATAGACTGACTGAAACTGGGTTTTTAGCTTAACGGCTGCCGCTTTTGCAGCTTCCGTATCGTAATGGAATCCCCGGCAACCACGGTGAGTATCGCCGCGTGCAAAGTGATAGGTCACAAAAACCAAACAGTGCCTGCCACGGCTGATGGAATAGTCTACCCATTGATCAATCGCTGCTTGAAAGAATGGCCAGCCTAAATCAAAAATACCACCCAAGTTACGGAATGGTTGAATGATCCCAAGCGCAGTCTGTGTCATGACCGGTAGATGCAATCGGCCATCCATACATTTTAGCGCGGCTATTTCGGTAGGATGCTCTCCGCGGTATCTGCGGCGTTCTGTGGCCAAATCCATGAAAGCTTGCGAATGTCTTGTATTTAAATCGAGTAAATAATCGATTCCAGTATTCGAATTGTTCATCATTCTCCTAAAAAAATTTAGCATATTATGAATTATGAGTTTATAACTAGTGGGTTGTTAAGGTTAATCGAGAGAGCCATTCTTCTGAAGCGATTTGATTTATATTAAGAATGTAATCAGGATAAAAACCTAGCGCTAATATTAGCAGTGCGGGAATGAGTAGTAAAATCATTTCGCGTGATTGCAGATCAACCACTTGCTTTACATCTTGGTGGGTGATCGGCCCCAAGAAAGTCCGGCGTATATAGGAGAGCATATAAGCGGCGCCCAGTATCGCACCGGATAGTGCAGCAACGCCTAAAACGGAATGCGCACTGATGGCGCCCATGATCATCAGCAATTCGGCCGGGAAACCGCTGGTGCCGGGTACACCGATACTGGCTAATGTAAATAAAAAGAAAAAAGCCGTCAGTTTTGGCATAACTTTAGCAAGCCCGCCCAAATGAATGGCTTCGGTGCTGCCGAGCCGATGTTGAATAAAACCGGCAATAAGCATCAGTGAGCTGGCCACCAAAGTAAAATTCAACAGTTGAAAGATTGCACCCTGGAATCCTTGTATGTTGAGCGACGCGATCCCCACCATAACTAATCCGACGTGACTGACACTGGCATAGGCAAGCAAGCGGCGTAAATTTGTTTGCTGCAGCGCGATCAAAGCACCATAGATGAGCGTAAAAGCGCCTACCACGCTCAAAATCCAGCTATATTCCATCGCGGCAGTGGGCGCTAACGGCATCGCAAAACGTAAAATGCCATAAATACCTAATTTTAGCCCGACGAGAATGGCGACAATATGCGTCGGTCCTTCGGTGGCCACTGTGGGTAACCAGGTGTGCAGCGGAACCAGCGGGGATTTGACAGCGAAACCGAAGAGTAATAATAGAAAGACAAGTTCCTGCAACTCATGCGGTAATGTCGTATTCAATAAAACAGGCAGACTGAAAGACAAATCATTGGGTATTTGCCCTCCCGATTGAATCGCATGGTTTGTCGCCAATACGATAATCGCAAGTAACAAAGTGACACCGCCGGAGAGCATAAACAATGTGTATTTCATGGCTGCGCTACGCCGTTGCGAACCTATACCCCATAAGCCGATCAAGAAAAAGAACGGCGGTAATGTCAGTTCCCAAAAGAGGAAAAACAGCACCGTATCGAGCGCGCAAAATATGCCGATACTGACGCCTTCGAGCGCGAGTAATAACGAGAAATGAAAGCGCGAGGAATGGGAAATCGTATTCCATGAGGCCAGCATCGTGATCAAAGTCAGCAATGCCGTCATCGGGAGAAATAATACCGAGATACCATCAACGCCAATCAAATATTCAATATTTAAAATTGAAATCCAAGAGTAGCGTTCAACTAACTGAAACTCACCTTTACTAGCGTCAAATAAAATGAGAACACAGATCGTCAGAAGTAGCGATAATACAGCGACAAAAAAGGCGACTTGCTTCGAGAAATCGATATTGCGTATTGATCCAGCTAATATAGCCCCCAATAAGGGGACAATCATCGTAAGGCTGAGCAGCGGGAAATCAGCTTCAATCATTCTAATTATCCTTTGTAATAATATACTGTGTAGTCAATAACTTGTCAGTATTATGCGCATCGATGTTGTTATGCGAGTTGCTGCCAGTAGTGTGAATGTTCTGATCGATGATATCCAGCCAGGGCGATGAATTAAGTCCGGTAGCAATGAGCGAACCGCAGATTGCAATAGTTATAATCCATTCGTTCCTGGGAGATGGCGGAGAGCTGGCGTGATGAATATTCACGAAAGGTCCTTGGAAGCGCTTTGGCGCAGCAATGAATATTTGCTGGAAAGCACGTAACAGCAAACCGACCGTCAAAACGTTACCGAATAGAATTGCGATGGCGATGAGCCATCCCTGACCTTGGATAGTGCCATCGATTAATAAGTGGATGCCATCGAAACCGGGAGTCCCCGGCATTCCCATCGTACTCAAGGCGCAGATCACAAACAAAACGGCAATGGCTGAATTGGTGTCAAACATACCGCCCAGGCGTGGAATGAATGCTGTATGCGTGCGTTTGTATATCATGCCGAGACTCAGCAATATGCCAGCTGTCGCCATACCGAACGATATCGCCAGAACGATACCGCCTTCCATGCCGTGTGTACTGAAATCAAATAAGCCGATGGTAATTAGGCCCGTTTGGCTGATGATGGCAAAAGCGATTAACCGGCGGAAGTTGATTTGCATGAACGCCAGCAATGCACCGTAAAAAATTCCGATCAAACCCAGCATCGTGACGAACCATGCCCACTGTTCGGCAACTTCAGGCAACAGGGGAATCAAATAGCGTACGATGGCATAAATACCGAGTTTCAGGCTGACTAGAAAAATGCCGACACTCGCGATGGTTCCATGTTCAGCGACGACCGGCAACCATGCATGAAATGGAAACAATGGCATGCGAATGGCAAAACCGAATAGCAATAAGAAAAAAATCAGCGTCGGATATTCATGCGTGACGTTGCTTTCCTTCAGAACTAGCCAATCGAACGATAAAACATCGGTGGTTAACATGATGCCGAATCCAAGCATCACGAAACCGGCTAAAGCCATCAATAATCCGCTGCTAAAGTGCTGCAGCACTAATGCGACAACCCAGCGCCGGTTCTGACTGGATCCCGATCGTAATGTCATCAAGACAATAGGGATCATTTCAAGAAAACACCATAACCAGAACTGCATGGCATTCAGTGCCGCAAAAGCGCCGATGAGAATGGCTTCATAACCCAATAGTGAAGCAATATGAGTCTTGTCTGACACATGCCGCGCCGTGAGGGTATAAATGAGTGTCAGCAGTGCCAGAGTGGTTGTCAGCAGTATGAATAAAATATTAGTGCCATCGACGCCGACAGTATAGGTTACGCCTAAACCCTGATAGCGCTCATAAAGTTGTATACCCGCCAGATCCGCATTAAAAATGGATAACAGATATACGCTCAGCAAGAATGTCGACACCGTTCCGGCAAAACCGAGACGCAAGGCGGCAACGGGCGAAGATGTCAAGATTACCGCGACCATCGCCGCCAAAGGTATGAGCGTCAGTACTGATAAAATTGGAAATGAAACTGTTTCCGACCAATTAGTAATATGTGTAATATCCATCGAAACCTCAAATTGAAGCAGCAATCATTAAGACAATGAATACAAATAGGACCAAATAGCGCGGTTTGAGAATAAGTTGTTCAAAAGTATTCGCAATTTGTCCAAGTTTCCTGCCAATATCGACTGTATCCATACCAATACCACGCAAAACCAGGCGATCTTCAAACCAGCTCATGATATTTGCTATCCATTCAAAGAATTTACCGACTATGCCGCTGCCACGGACAAATTCAATGTGTATGCCATCGCGGATATCTTTATCCATGTTTTTTTCCAATTGCGTTAGCGATGAAATGGTGTAGTTTGAAGAAACGGGAGCACCCATGGCCCGATCGATGATGTTTTTATCGAATCGATCCAAGTCATGCCCCAAACCGTAAATAGGCCGGACCAATGTCCTGTCCGCAATTGGGTCAAGCCAGAAACGCTGCAATGAGGCGATATACAACCAGCGCTTATCGGCGATTGCGGATGCTACCGGCTTCATCGGATTGCCGTAGACATAGCGTAATAAGGAAGGTGCTGTTAATACCTGATAATTTCTCACCATGGCATGGGCGCAGAGGTGCCAGCTTGCCAATTCCCACAATCCCAGCCCGCACTCCAGGAACATGAGACCGAGTTGCCCCGAAATGGCAAAGCATAATGAGCTTTTGGTGTCTGTTTGTGTTAATCCGACAATAATGCTATACACAGCCGTGAAAAATCCAATGACTACCAGCACGGCCATGGTTAGCGGTGCGAGCTCAATAATCGGACGAAGCAAGATCACTAAGAAAATGCCTGCGTGTATCATGACAGCGCCATAAAACACTGCACTTGAAGGCGTGGGCCCTTCCATTGCTCTTGCTAACCAGGGTGTGAATGGGAGTTGCGCCGATTTGGCAATGGCGGCAACCACAAAACATAAGCTGATTACGGTCGCGGTAGGCGTAGGGAGGTTTGTAGCGATTTCATTCAGACTGAGCCAATTGGTTGTGCCGGCATAATAAAAGGAAAGCGCAATCCCCAGGATAAAGCCGGCGTCACCGATCCGGTTGGTGACGAATACCCGGGTGGCGTTGATGGCGGCTGTGGGGCGATCGTAGGCGAAAGATATCAATAAATAGGAGCATAACCCGGCGATCTCCCAGCCGATAAAAGTACTGATCGCGTTACCCGATAAAATCAGCAGTAACATTCCCGACGAGAACAGGCATAAAACGAAAAAGAACCGGTGAAAGCCAGACTCCGCGTGAATGTAATTGATTGAAAAGCGGGCTATGATGACCAAAATAATTGAAAATAGGGCGGCTACAATGACACTAAAACCGGTAGTGATGAAGTTGAGTTCAACCACAAAATTTCCGCTATCGAGCCATTTTCCTAGCGTAATGTAGTTCGGGTTTATTCCATACAAATCAGTGCCGAATAAGCCTAGCGCGATCAAACATGACAATGTTATGGCATTTTTAGCCACATTGGCGCTGATGGGTTCATCTTTCTTTCCATTGATACGGTTGAATAAAATACCGAAACCGATGATTGCCGCAGCAATGAGTGGCAGTAGCGGTATTAAGAAGACCAGATAATCCATGTCAAGCTCCTGTCACATGAGGTTGCTTAATTAAAACGGGGGGCAATGGCACATTGATATCCTGATAATATGCAACAGATGATTCATACACAGGCACGTGCTTTTTCTCTGGCTGCCAAGGAACAAATCCAACGCCGCGCTCAAATACTGAAATTTCAGCCGTATCGGGATCGATTGCACTAAGCAAAATCCAACCGCCACCCACCAGCTCACGAATACTGGCCTGACGTTCATAAATCTGTCCCAGTATTTCGGTTTTGGCTTCAACCAGCACCTGTAACCGTAACGGTTCATGAATTTCGATCATCTGCTTGGTTAATCCGGTGCGTAAATCGCTGCTCGTGCCTTCGAGTACACCGAACATGCCGGTAATGTTATGTGTGACTTTGGAACCGGAACCGAAATAATCGTTATTGACCGTGGAAAAGTAATATTCCAGGTTAATACCGGCGCCCACCGGGCCGACCGCTAGCAATAGGTTTTCCAGCAACTTACCGTCGGCATCCTGCGTGGGATCGTATGAAATGAGAAAAACACGCCGGTCCAGGAACGTTCCTTGCGATACGGATCGCCGTCCGACAATGGCCGCGGCGATCGTGGCATGATTGAATTCCGGAAATGCTTGAGAAAAATCATTGGCCCGTAAAACCACGTGCTCCTTGCCAACTTCTGGAGAGCGGGGATTATTGGCCGAAACAAAGCGGCGGCAGCGTTCGTGTGCCGTAGCTTTACTCGCTTTGATCAGATCATTCCTGAATGCTTCAAAAGCGGGTAATGCGCTTGGTGGAATATCCTCAAGATCGTACCAATAGTATTCGTCGCTACAGGTGTCGTGTTCGGCGCCGACAAACCAGGTGTCATCGGGAATGTGAATGCCGCGTTCGGCGAGTAATTTTCTAACTTCCGGACGATTCGCCATGGCGGCAAAAAGCCGCGCATTCGGTCCACCGCGCTTGCCGCTACAGGCGCCGCAGTTGTAACCAAACTCATGCGGATTATTGAGGTTGGTGGATCCATGGCCGGTTAAGCAAACAATTGGGGCAAAACCGTACGATAAGCCGGTTGTGCGCATGAAAACCGTTAGCCGGTCGGCTTGCTCCGTATCGGTAAAGCCTAACCGGGGCTGATCCGGGGTTGCGGGTGTGTCCGAAGCGGGCGCCTTGAACATCAGCTCGGTCGGGACTTTCTTTTCAATGCTTTGCCGTATTGAAGTATTCAGCGCTAAAAAATACTTAGGCAAAAATACCCGGCCTAATAAACCGGTAAACACAACCGGCGCCAATGCATCAATGACTGCATGCGAGAAAATAAGGCTGCGCCGCAGCGACTGATTCATCAAATAAGCCAGCTTTTTATAGAAGCGATACCCTTTGAAATGTTCTTGCAGTACCGGCTCCGCGCCTTTTCGCGGCACTTCATTGACATCATTGGCCGGCCGCACGACCACAGGGCATTGCATCTTAGTTTCAATGTCGTCAATCCCTTTATAATTCATGGGTACACCGAAAAATCCTGCTGCGCCGATCGTCTCGATAGCGGGATTGATTTCTTCCAGTTGACGGCGCAGGCTTTCCTCGCGGTCATCCATGCAGGTGACGATTTGCGCTTGCGCCCGCTGGGTACGTTTGGCCCAGCGTCCGCGGCCGGTATTGGCGCGCAAAGTTTGAAAAAAATCTTCCCGGTAATGATATTCGTAAGCATATAGCCATATTTTGCTGCGCTCGGGTGCGCTAAATTCGTCGAGAACCTTTAGCAATTGCAGCAGATCGCTTTTTTGCATGCCATCGATATCCGTAGCGGTGAGTCCCAGATGCTGGGACAAGCGGAAGAGCCGCCAGCCGCTGTTAAAAGCCGCATGCTCAAAATCATTTTTTACCAACGGGCTGAACTGCCAAGTCCAGGCTAAATCAGCCAATGATTGCCATTCTTCCCGTCTTTCGCGTTCGGAACCGGCGCGCATGATCAAATCCTTGGCAAGATTGGTCAGATATTCCGGTAAATGACCATCATACAATTGCTTCCTGACCATGAACTCGGATAAATTTCTGCGAAAATAATAGCCGATCGTTCCCAGCTTGGCCTCAATCTTCCAGGTGTCTTTACACGCCTGATTGAGCCATAATCGATCCAATGTCAGACGGATAGCCAGATAATCCGCCAAATGCAATCTGGCATCATTTTCGGTATGGTAATCTGGATTATGCTGACGCCAATTGATCATTCCCGACCAGCCCGGCAGCTCAAGCGCCAGCTGTTGTATATAGCTTTCCCATTTTTCTTGCGGAATTTCCAGGTTGGTTAACTGCAGAATAATGCAGTCGACCGGATCTTCCGGTGTTTCATCGACAATACTTTGCCAGTCGGGCAGATCATGCAGAAACGGGTTGACATCGAAATGGGCTGTCGACCGCCAGGCGGCATACAAGCCTAATTTGCTGCGCTCGGGTAATTGCCAGGCAGCGACGCCTTCATCGAGCGCCGAGGCGCAGATCCGGATGATCTGCGGCCGGATGGAATACAGAATGTCAACACCGCTTAATGCCAGAACAAAGCTGCGCAATGTAATTTTGTCACCGATCTGTGCCAGCATGTCATTGAGCTCGGCTTCGGCATCCATTCTCATTTTCTGGTGCACTGGAATGCCTTCACCGTCGGCCAGTGTTACTGTGATTTTTTCCAGCCACTCTTTTGCCTGTTCCTCCGAGAGATCCAGCATGTTTTCCGGATGCAAGTCGGTGAGCTCAATGCCGAGTTTGCTCAGAATGCTTTCCCAGAGATGTTTAACGACGACACTGGGATCGGAAATGCAACTGAGCATCCGTGCGCGGGCTTCTTTGGAGACATCCGGTTGAATGGTATGCAACACATTCAGCTCTTCGATCTGCCAGTTCAATTGACTGATCGACAGAGTCGGCAGCTCGTGCAGTAAGGCAACTTGATAAATATCCCTGCGCCGGATTGTCAGATCGTTGGCATGAAATACAACCTGCTCGGACTGCAGGCTTTTGCTATGCTCGAACGCAGCGGAAAGATCGGCATCGGTAATCCGTCCTTGCTGATATAGTTCGCGGTTTTTGGAATCCGGCAGATAACCATAAACACCGGTCAATTTTTCATACTCTGCCAAGCCTTCTTCAAACGGGAGGTGTTGAAAGCCATGAATCGTGTTGTGATGCACAAATTTATGCAGCGGACGTTGCCCTGGAAGAATGTGATCCAGATGATTAATGGTTTCAATTACATGGCTACGTAAATCATGAGATTCGTTTGTCATATCAATATCCTATTGAATACTTTGCATGATGGTGCCATTCATTTGGTTCATGGTCGCCATTGAAAGGTCAATCAAAGGCGCTGGCCACAAACCGAACATGACGATTAATACAACCAAGAAGCCGGCCGCAATGAGCTCGTATAGCTTTAAATCCTCGATATTACGCATCTGAGGTTTTACGGGACCGGTGAACAACATGCCGATGGTGCGCATGGCATAGGCTGTTCCGATCATGATGCTGACCCCGAGCAGGATCATCAGATTGCCCCATTGCTGGAAGCCACCCACAATGGCATGCAGCTCGGCAATGAAGCCGACGGTGCCCGGCAATCCCATGGCCGCAAATAATGTGATCGTCATGAACAAAGCGAAGCGCGGCATGACTCTTACCAAGGAGCTGTAGTCCAGAATATTGCGCGTATGAGTGCGTTCGTACAGCAAACCGACCAGCAAGAACATTGCTCCCGCCACCAGGCCATGCGCGGTCATCTGTAAAACAGCGCCAATCAGCCCCGTTTTATTCATGGTGGCAATATCGAGCAGAATGATCCCCATATGACTGACCGAAGAATATGCCACCATCGCTTTCATATCCGTTTGCCGCCACGCCAGAACACCGCCATAAATCATTCCGATCAACGCCAGGGCTATTAAGAGTGTTTGCAGCATTTGCGTGGCTTCCGGCAGCATGACAATCACTCTTATCATGCCGTAAGCGCCCATTTTGAGAAGAATGCCGGATAGCAGGATACTGACCGGACTCGGCGCTTCAACGTGTGCCAGCGGCAACCAGCCGTGTAATGGGAAAATGGGCATCTTTACGCCAAAGCCGATTAGAAAGCCGATTAAAACCCAGATTTGCTCGTCCCTCGGCATGCTCTGCGCAGCAACTGTCATCGCAGACATCAGAGTGCCGCCATGCGGCGGCATGTATTGACTGATCGCCAGCAAGCTGATCAGCATGAAAATTGAGCCGCCCATTGTATAGAGCACAAAATTTAAACTGGCGATGTGGCGGCGTTTGCCTCCCCAGCGATCGATCAGCAGAAACAGCGGCGCTAAGGTCAACTCCCAGAAAATATAGAATAATGACCAATCTTGCGACAGGAAGACACCCAGCATGCCAAGTTCCAGCAGCAAGATACTGACGTAGTAGCTTTTGATATTACGCGCAATATTGAAAGAGGCGAGTAGCGCAATTACAGTGAGCAATGCGGCCAATACCACCATGGGCAGTGATAATCCATCGACGCCTAATGCAAGTGCAGTATTAAGTTTAGGATTGAAAACAAAATACTCATAGAACTGTATTTGGCCATCCGATCGATCGTAATTAAGAACCAGCCAGAAACTCAAGAGAAACGCCAGGAGCGCAGTTAGATTAACGGTGAAACGGATTTGGTTTGTGTTCTTACTCGGAATTAACGCAAGTATCAGAATACCTAATACTGGTGTTAGAAGTAATGTACTGAGTATTCCCATCGAACGATTTATCCTTTTATTATAAGATTAAGTTTTTATTAGAAATATTTATACATAATTCAACATGTTAGTTTTAAATTTTTAAGTGAACCGAAATCTGAAGAAGGGATCGGACCCAAATTGCTTCGATGTCAGAAAAACTGCGCTATCACTATCAGAAATCATTAAGTCCCTGTTGCTGTAAGGGTAAGCTAACACAATGAATGTGAATAAAAAGTGAAATGGATGTGAATAAAAAGTGAAGATAACGAGGTATGAAAGAACTTTCTCAAACTGCTTGTCCGGTTGCAGAGAATCGAATTCATGGAGTTCTGACGGTTTTTGATTGAGCGGAATAATGAGTATTTTTTGCGGTGATTTAAAAGTGGAAAAATAGAAATTTTTTCCGCTTGCAACAAAAAAATGAAAGGATGCTAAATCAGTACTCTAACTGGAATTGATGGGTCGCATTGACTGAAAGATCCATCGTGAATTTCACTAAAAGTGAATAAGTTGCTGTGAATAAAATTTAATTGATTTTAGATATTCAATTTCGATTAAAAAGATTGTGAATATTTTGTGAGAATGTTGTAAAATTTATGTGAATTTTGCCGCTTTTGAGATTCTGAATTATTCGGAATGCGTCTGAATAGGCAAATTTTGCAAACTCTTCTATAGGAGGCTTTATGAAAATGAGCCAATTTCTTTTTGTAATAGCGATAAAAATCTGCTTTGTAGTGTTCGGTATTATTCCATTGGTTAGCGTTATTTTATTTGGCGCTCTCCCGACATTGCCACAAATACACTCTGTTGTAGGTTGGGTGGGGTTAGAAGTGGCGAGTGGATCAATTCTGTTTCTGAGCTATCTTGCTGTTGCAATGTTGTATATTGTGTCCAAAAATAAAGCGCGTTTTTCTTCAGTAAAAGTTACAGCAGCTTAAATCCTTATTAGCCTTATAAGGAGTCAATGCTAACAATCCGTCAGTATTGACTCCTTTTTTATTCCTCTTCGATTTACTTTCCAATCTGCAAACCCGGCCGGGTGCTCAAATCTTTCTAAATTCCGCCAATATTTCAATATGCGGGGTATGCGGAAACAAATCAATCAGTTGAATCTCGTTTATTTGCCAGTTGTTTTGTTGAAAGAACCAAGCATCGCGCGCAAAAGTTTCCGGGTTACAGGAGATATAAATAATCGTTTCTAACGCAGCGAAGCAGGAAAAAAAGCCTTGATGCTTTTTCAGTCCGGCGCGTGGCGGGTCCAAAACCAACGTGGTTGCATCGCTTACCGTTTTTTGTATGCTCCTCCAAATAGATGGACTGAAAAGATCCGCGACTTTGGGAGTCACTTTGGCTAGAGCTTTGCTTTTTAATGATTGAATGGCATCCGGGTCGGATTCGTAAGCGATAAGTGCAGTGCAGTTCGATTCCGCAATGATTTGCGTGAAATTCCCAGAGCCGCAAAATAATTCCACCGCTTTTCCAACATTAGGGTTACGAGCGAGTGCATTCCTTAGCCACTGTTGCATCCATTGATTTTGCTGCGTGTTACCCTGTTTGAACGGGCGTTTCTGGTTTGAACGGATTTCCTCCGGTTGCATGTCGTCATCCAGCTCGATAAACAGCCAACTGTCTCCGCAGTTTTCCTGCCACGTTTTATTGGGTAACTGCTGAATTGCTGCTTGCAGAAGGTTCCGGCATTGTTCATTGAGTACCAGACAATCATTCACCGGTGCAATGTGCTGCGAGTTTTCGGATACGAAACCGAGCTTTACTCCGTCCGTTTTAATTTGGCAACGGTTGCGGTAACCATATGTTTGCGGTGCTGGCTGAATAGCGTCGACATTCAATTGAGCTGGATCAAAACCGGCTCGCTGCATGGCATAGAGGAAGCGATTTCGTTTTTGCTCGAGCTGGCTTGTATAATTAGCGATCATCCAGGAGCAACCGGTACAGGCATTTTCTTCCAAACTGACAAAAGGGCATGCGGGTATTTGTCTTTGTGCGGAAGGTTGCGTGAGCTGTATCAATTTGGCATAAGCAAATTTTTTATTATTCAGCGGTTTGTCAATGGTTTCAAACTCGCCGCTATCTCCTGGCCAAGTGCCATAAACAAAATAAGAAATGTTATTCTGGGTGTTTTTGACAACACCCAAGCCCTTTTGCGATAAATGCGTTACCGTCCCTGTGAATTTCATGATGAATAGTCAGTTATAGTTATTGAAAAGGAGGATCCGTGATGGTGAATCACTATGAAAATTTTGCTAAAGATCCTGAATTGTTGAAAGCCGATTTGTCACCGTTGCAGTATCAGGTGACGCAAAATGCCGGTACCGAACCGCCATTCCAGAATGAATACTGGGATCACAAAGCTGCCGGGATTTATGTTGACATTGTATCGGGTGAGCCGCTGTTTGCATCAATTCATAAATTTGATTCGGGCACCGGATGGCCCAGTTTTTACCGGCCGATTCACGAGCAGTATATCCGGCTTAAGAGCGATTATGCGATGTGGATGCCGTGCACGGAAGCCCGCAGCCGTTATGCGGATAGTCATTTGGGGCACGTGTTCAACGACGGCCCGCCGCCAACCGGCCTGCGTTATTGCATCAACTCGGCTGCGTTAAGGTTTGTAAGAAAAGAAGATTTACAAGCGGAAGGGTATGGCGAATTGATTGCATTATTCGCGGATGAAGAAAGAAAATAGGCTGGCAATGACAGAAACCAACTTACCCATTGAAGAGTTACTGACTACACACCGGCTGCCAACGCTATTGCAAGCGCTGGTTTGCTTTGCCGGTGTGTTTCTGTTGATTTCGCTGGGTATGTTCGTATTTGCGATCAGCATTCATGCCGTTATTTTTCTGGCATTGATTTGGGTGTGTCTGCAAGCGCGCTGGCTGGGTTATTCCTTTATCGATATCCGGGGCATGATGGATGATGGCATCATCAAAGCGCTGCCAGCAATCTATATTTTTCTGTTGATCGGCATGGTCATTGCCAGCTTCATGCAGAGCGGCACCATCGCCAGCCTGCTGTATTACGGATTGGATTTGTTGAGTCCGGGCACATTCTTGGCAGCAGGACTGATCTTATGCAGTTTCATGTCGGTTGCTACCGGTACTTCCTGGGGGACGGTTGGAACCATTGGCGTGGTGTTGATTGGCATCGGTGAGGCGATGAGCATTCCGCTGCCGCTCGTGGCCGGTATGATCATTTCCGGCGCCACTTTCGGCGATAAATTGTCGCCTATCTCGGATACTACCAATCTGGCGGCCATGAGTGCCGGAACGGGCTTATATCGGCATATCGGTTCCATGCTCTACACGACCATACCGACGTTACTGATTGTCCTGGTGATCTTCATTATGATCGGAGAGCACTACAGCGATAATGCCTTGCCGCGAGCGCATATCGATGAAATCCGCGCCGCTTTGGCAGGTGCTTATCAATTAGATGGCTGGGTGACACTGCTACCGTTGCTGCTGATGTTCGGTTTGAGTATCAAACGATACGCCGCCGAAGTGAGCATGTCATGCAGCATCGTGCTGGCCATGCTGATTGCCATCGCTTATCAAGGCAGAGATGGCGTTGATGTGCTCAACGCATTGTGGGTCAATTCACCGGGCACTACCGGAATTGAGAATATCGACGATCTACTCGGGCGCGGTGGATTGTTCAGCATGGCGTGGACGCTATTGCTATCCATCATGGCGCTGGCGCTCGGCGGAATTATGCATCATGCCGGGTTTCTGCAAGTGCTGCTCACGCATGTTATCGCGCGCATTCAGCGCGTCAGCACATTGATCGCGACCACCATCCTGTCCGGGTTGATCGGTAACATTGCGATGGGTGAAGCATATATCTCGATTATTCTCAATTGCCAGCTGTTCAAGAGCGCCTACCTTGAAAGGAAGGTCGATAGGGCGGTGCTGTCCCGCTCAGTCGAAGAAGGCGCCACATTGACTACCGGACTCATTCCGTGGACAACGGCGGGTACTTTTTATGTAGCGACATTGGGTATTCCAACACTGGATTACGCGCCCTATGCTTTGCTGAATTTATTGAATCCTTTCGTTTCCATTGCAATGGCCATCGTTGGCATCGGCTTGTTGCAGGAAAAAAATACACCGCAACCGCAGAAGGAATAAAGATGAACGAAGTGTCAAATCACCGCAGTCATTGGAAAATTATACTCATTATTTTGACCGCTCTAGCAGGCGGTTTTTTATTGTCGTTTCTTGGCTTCGTTTTACTGTGGAGCGGTATTCCTTGGCTTGTCCAGTTAATCATGATTTTGCCATTTATGCTTTTGTCCTATGGCATATTGCGCTGGAGCAGGGGTGCGATAGGGGTGTGTGCTTTTATCGGCATTGGCGCTGCACCGTTAGGGGTATTGATCATGCAGTTTCGTGATACAAACGGTTCGCACCTAATGCCAATACTGATTGTGACCGGCTGGCTGATCGGAATCTGTGCCGGCTGCTATTGGGGGAGGTTGTCCCGGAAATCTTCAGTCAATTCGTCAAAAGATGTTGTTTCATCTTGATTTTCTCTTCTCCAAGAAAGTCGCTTTTTTCTGCTTAAATGGGTTGAGGCAATGACATTCCCGGGACAGAATTCCTGGTAATCTTAGTCGTAACATACTACTAACTCATTATAAAATAAGGATTAAAAGACTATAGATTTAAGTTATCCCGCAGATTAACATGCAATCATCATGAATTCATGTGCTGAATCCACTGAACAAAGTTTGGTAGTGAAATTCAAGCGATCCATTTAATTTTTGCTTTATTAATATTTGCGGGAATAAGAAATGAGTAAACGATTTTATCTGCACAATACAATGATTGGGGCGATGCTGCTGATGGCCGGAGGGTCTGCGCACGCTGGACTCTCGTTTGTGGTAACCGATACAGCCACTCGAACCGAAGCATTTAACATCGCAGGATTCGCTACACTACCCATTGGCTCAGCTGTTAGCCTTGGTCATCTCGATTACACCGGGCCAGAGGCGCAAACAGTTACTTATACTTATCTTGGTCAGGAATCCGGTTTTGTTGACAAATTTTATAACACGTTGAGCGGAGCCAAACTGCTGGAATCCAATGCGGTTGGAACTTCAATCAGCTCGGTGGTGAGCACGGCCGGGCCGCTGAGCTTCAAATTTGAGGGAGACACCAGTAAATTTGCCATTAATGGTGGTCACTGGGATAAAGGCACATCGATCGGATTGATTGGCACAAACATGCTGATCGGATCTGCAACCTATGCCTATGTACTTGGCTACAATGACAGTGCGGGAACTAAGTATCTGGGTGACTGGGACGATTTCGTGATCGGTGTAAGCGCTGTTCCTGAACCGGAGACTTATGCAATGTTGCTGGTCGGACTTGGTTTGGTGGGATTCTCATTAAGCAAGCAGAGACACAGATAAAGCATCGACCGCTTGTTTTTTGCTATTTCCAGCGGTAAAAGGCGCTATGGTGAATGTGTCTTTATCTGAACTGACTAACTTTAGCGCCTATGCAATACAATGCATAAAAGCTCAGAAAGAAAAAAGCGGTTATAAGAAGCAACGCCCAATTTAATGCGATGAACGATACCGGAATCATACGAAATTGAAATCATTTATCGATATTCAATGCTTGAAGGCTGATAAGAAACGGCAGGAGTATTCTGACTCCGCTTCTTTGAATCGGCGTTTGCTTGACCGGCGGCAGCAACAGTTTGACCGGCGCAATATGTCGGCTTTACGCGGGCAAGCACGCTATGACCGGCGCCGGAATGATCGGCGCGATTTATTCATGCTGCAGAAGCAGCCGCTCACTATGCGCACGGAATTAGTGAATGCAGGGTTAACACCGTTGTTTTCCACGGCGGCAGGCTATCGCGCTGATTTGCTTCGTATATGGGTCATTACCGAGCAAGCGGATTTAAACACTCATCTGCGCAGTTATTCGGATAACTCACCTTATATCTGTATCAATCAATACAACAGCAAAGAAGCTGAGGCCGCAAGTGCCAAATTAGGAGAAATATATCCGGATGCCATCCTGATCGATATGCGGCTAGCGTCTGACAGAGTGGTCGAGCAGTTGCGGATGATCAGAAAAAAGATGGCGTCCGCTAAGATAATCCTGCTTTACGAGCAAAACCCACCGGATTTTATCGATGAAATTATCGAGTTTCGCATATCCGGGTTTTTACCGGTTGGCGCCGATCATAAAATATTTGAAAAAGCGATACAGGTCATCGTTCACCGGGAAGAGTTGTGGTTTCCTCATCCCGTGGTGCGGCGGATATTCGATGCGTTGTCCGGATGGCACAATACTTCTTGTGCGATTCCGCCAAGAGATATTGTGCTGACTAAGAGTGAACAAGGAATCATAAAGCTGGTAACAAAAGGGTTGACCAACAAGCAGATTGCGCAGCAGCTTACTGTTAGTCCGGAAACAGTGAAAAAACATTTAAAATCGGTTTTTATCAAAACCGGTGTCCGGAATCGCAGTCAACTAGTATCCGGTTATTTTTTCAAGATAAACGATTCCAATTAATGCCGTGTTCGTCATTAATTGTTACTAAAGCGATACGTCTGCTCGCTTTGGTTTCGCAACTGACCATTTGATGCAATATTTTTCTGCTGCGCATGGTACCCATTTAGGGAATATTAATTTTAATCATAGTGTAGGAATATACGAGGGCGGAAAAGATTTTTCTTAAACTTTGGAAAAATGACTACCGGTGCATAACTGAGAGTGTCAAGTTGACTCTGCAACCTGTGTTAAATGTAAGGCAAAGCGTATTTATAAGTAACAGGTAGACAATTTACAGCAAAGCTTAAATTTATCTATCTGAATTTGTAGTTTTAAAAAAGGAGCTTAGAATGAAAAAAAAATTAGCAATTATAACGGCCTCGATACTGAGTATTGTTGCAGCACCTTTATTTGCTAGTGTCGGCGACACAGCAACTTATAAATTCGACTTGCCCGCCACATCGTCATTTAGCTCAGGCTATCCTACTGTTGCAGAACTTAAAATTACAGAAACAGCGGCTGGTGTCGTCACATTTGAATTAACTCCGAATTGGGCATCTCCGGGTTTCTCGCATAATGATTCGACAGTGAATAGACTCGATTTTGTCTACCAAGGACCGGCGCTTACAAGTGCAAACTTTTCACAACCGGCGATCCATGGAGCTGACATCGATAAGTTCACTTACCACAGTGATATTACGATGGACAGTAGCTACAAATCAGATGATCAGCATATCGTGATCGATTGGTTTGCACACAATAAATCCAACCGGTTTGACGACACACCTTATACCAACAGTATCTGGACAATATCGGGTACGGGTGTAGATATTACGGATTTTACCGGTACAAAGGCTACAACAACGTCGGGTAAACCAGAACCTATTTTTGGCATTATATCGGTAGATCCTTATTCGTTGAGAGATCCTCATCCAACACCTTCAAACTGGGTTTCAGCAGTTCCGGAGCCGGAAACCTATGCGATGCTGCTGATCGGATTGGGATTGATTGGATTTACACTGCGTCACCAAAGAAGTTTGTGATTGATATCTAATAAAGATAAAAATAACGACTCTCTTTTTTAGGACAAACTAGAAAAGAAACTTGACGAGAGATTCAATGATTCTGATTGAATCTCTTTTATTTTTTATGACTGTTAATCACGGTAAAGTTTTTTCATGTTCTTTCAGTAATGACAAGTGTGAGTTTCTGCTAGGACAAAAGTCATAATAAATCAGGAGGATCGGTCTATTGTATTAGATTACTCCTGAAGTTATTGTTACTACAAGTGATGGAATTTATTTCTATCTAAAATAAAAAATCAAAATTAAGTATTCTTATAGGAGCATTTAAAATGCGTGTTTTGTCTGTTGCATCACTCTTAACCTTGCTAAGCGCCCCAGTAGTTGCGGCGCCTGTAGTCTTCGACTTTGCCAACTTGAAGTATAGTGGCGGCATTAATACCGGTTTTCTGCCAACGGATGGAATTGCCTGCAGTGGCGGCGATCTATGCAGTTCGAACATTGCATCGTCACTCAGCGGTGATTTAAGTTTCACCAATGGCGGACTTACCGTGCACGCCCAAGGCTCATTCAATGGTGGCGCTTTTGGTTCCAGAGCAGCTGTTGTCCAAGATCATGAAAATGGCTACAACGGAAAACTTTCTGGAAAAGATGCAATCGGCGCCGGTTTAGGTGTTTATCACAAGAAGGATGATACCAGTGACGATAACATCACTGAAAAAGAAGCAATCTGGCTGCATTTCGACCAGAATGTTTCATTGTCTTCAGTCGGTTTTCGTGCGGAAGGGCATAATACGACGGGCTGGATCGCTAATGCGACTTTCCAATACAGTTTCGACAATTCAACCTGGACTACAGGATTACTACCAAAAGACGTAGGCCAATTTGCTTTGAGTCACACCGGACATGACTTTTACTTCAGATTCGGTGGCGGTAGCAAAGCAGATCAATTTTATATTAGCTCAATGACGGTATCGGCAGTTCCAGAACCGGAAACTTATGCCATGCTGCTGATTGGATTGGGTTTGGTAGGTTTCTCATTACGCAATAAGAAAGGATAAACGTCATTAAAATAAAGATAAAGAAATCCGGTTCTTTCTAGCGTAAGCTGAAGAAAGAACATTTAGGAGAGATTCAAACGTTTAGAGTTGAATCTCTCTTTTTTATTTTGAATTGGGTGATCTTTTATAACCCGAGGCTAGTGTTTTTTAGAAGGCATCAAGCTTTTAATTTGCGTGCTGCTTCGGCAAGCCGGAGAAGCTTCTGGATTGGCACAAGAATAGACTCAGAGAAAGAAATCCGCTCTCTGATTATGCCAAGATTGTCATTTCGAGCGGCTGTGAGAAATCTTAAAGCGCAGAAACTATCGCTAATAAATCCGGTTTTACCACGACCAATATCACCACCGCAAACAGAACCAGCACCGGAAATTCGTTGAACCAGCGGTAAAACACGTGGCCGTGTTGATTGGCATCATTTTTAAACGCTTTGACGTATCTTCCGCAGTAATAATGGTAGTAAATCAATATCAAAACCAGTGCTACTTTGGCATACAGCCAATCGCCGGAAAAGCCATAGCCCATCCACAGCCACACACCGAACACCACAGTCAGCACCGCGCCGGGAGTCATGATGCCGTAATACAGTTTGCGTTCCATGATCTTGAAGCGTTCCTTACCCGGCGCGTCTTCGCACATGGCGTGATAGACGAATAAGCGCGGCAGGTAGAAAAGCCCAGCAAACCAGGTGACCATGAAAATGATGTGCAGTGATTTTATCCAGAGCATGGCAGTACGATTGACTAGTGTTAAAGTTGGTATGATACTGGGCTTGCGATGTTCGCGCCATCCCTTGGAATCGATAGAGCGCGTGCACTGTTTAAAATTGAATTAAGAAGCGAGATTACGATGAATCAGCACTATCAGAATTTAGTTCAGAAACTGGAAGAAATCACGCACTTGAACGGTGTTATGAGCACGCTGGGCTGGGACCAGGAAGTGATGATGCCGGCCGGTGCCAGCGATGCGCGTGCTAAGCAGATTGCAGCTCTGGCAGGAGTGATTCATGAACGTATGACCGATCCGGCGCTGGGTGAGTGCTTACACGAGCTCAAGGAAAAGGATTTTGCTGCTTTGGGCGAGATGGAGCGCTGTAATATTCGCGAGGCGTTGTACAGTTACGAACTGGAAACGAAAGTGCCGAAACGACTGGTGCAGGAGCTGGCCGAGCTGGGATCGCGTGGGCATGGCGTATGGGTAACTGCGCGTCAGGAAAATAGATTTGCCGATTTTGCACCGGTGCTGAAGCGATTCTTACAGCTGAAGACCGAGTGGGCGCAGTGTGTGTCACCGGATTTAGAGCCTTACGATGCGAGTATCGATTTGTTTGAACGTGGCACGACGATGGACGTGATCACGCCGGTCTTTGAGCGCCTGAAGCAGGAATTGGTACCACTGATCGCTGCGATTCAAAGCCATCCGGTTCAGCCGGATACATCGTTCTTGCAGGGCAGGTTTGCGCTGGATAAGCAAGAAGCATTGGCGCGCAAAATCAGCCAGGACATGGGTTTTAATATTGAGCAGGGACGTATCGATGTATCGGTGCATCCGTTTTGCGGCGGCAGCCATCCGACCGATGTGCGTATTACGACTCGCTATAAAGACAGTAATTTTGTCGAATCCTTGTATTCGGTGATCCATGAGACCGGTCATGCGCTCTACGAACAGGGGCGTCCGCATGAACTCGGCGATTTGCCGGTTACGGAATCCTTGACGATGGGCATCCACGAATCTCAGTCGCTGTTCTGGGAACGCATGATCGCGCAAAGCAAGCCCTTCTGCGCGTATTATTTTGAAACGATTCGCGCGGCGTTTCCGGAGAATCTGCAATCCGCGACTGTGGATTCTTTTTATCGCGCAATCAATACGTGCAAGCCGGATTTTATTCGTGTGGAAGCGGATGAGCTGACGTATCCGCTGCATGTGATTTTGCGTTATGAAATCGAGAAAGGGCTGTTTGATGGATCGATGAGCGTCGATAATTTGCCGGAAATCTGGAATGAATTAATGCAAAAATACTTGGGAATTAAACCGCCGACCGATGCGTTGGGGGTATTGCAGGATTCGCACTGGAGCGGCGGCGCGTTTGGGTACTTTCCTTCATACACGCTGGGTGCGATGTATGCGTGCCAGTTCTATAACACGTTGCTGCGCGAGCAACCGGTTACTGAAAGAAACATCGCTACAGGAAATTTTGCACCTATTAAGAATTGGTTGAACGAAAAAATCCATCGTCAGGGTAAGCTTTATACACCACAACAGCTGGTTGAGCGTGTTACCGGCGAACCGCTGAATCCAGATTATTTCGTCGATTATCTGAAGAATAAGTACAGTGAAATTTATCGGTTAGCCTGAGCGCGCGCTGATTTTATGCTTGACGGCGGCCCTGATTGCTTTCGATCCATTTTTTGACGCGATTGGCGTCACCAATGCGGGTGTTTTTACCCCAGGAATTGAGCAACACAATCACCATCGGCTGCCCGGAAATTTTCGCTTGCATCACCAGACAACGTCCGGCTTCACTCAAATAGCCGGTTTTGGAAACATTGATGTCCCAGCCTTGATTACGTACCAGACTGTTGGAATTGACATACTGTAATTGACCGCGTTTGTTTCCAGGTGATACGGAATGTTGCGATGTGGTGGAGAATTCACGAATAGCCGCATAGTTATTCGAAGCTGCAACCATTTTGGCGAGATCGCGTGCAGTTGCAACATTGCCGCTATTCAAGCCGGTAGAGTCGACAAAACGGGAGTTGTTCATGCCCAATTTCTTGGCTTTGGCATTCATGGCGCTCACAAATGCTTTGGCGCCGCCCGGATAAGTGCGACCAAGCGCTGCTGCGGCGCGATTTTCAGATGACATCAATGCCAATCGCAATAACTCCTGGCGTGGATATGTGCTGCCAACGGGCAAGCGTGACGATGAGTGTTTCAGCTTATCGACATCGGCGTTCGTGATCGTGATTTTTTCATGCGGCGACAGACGTGCATCAAGGGTAACCATAGCGGTCATTAGCTTGGTGATGGAAGCGATGGGCATTACCTTGTCGGCGTTTTTATCGTAGATAACACGATCATTTTGCGCATTAAATACGAGTGCGGCTTGAGATTTGATATCCGGGTTGTTTTTCTGCGCTAAAGCGTGGCTGGTTAAAAAGGATAGGACACAAAATAAAAAAAATCCCCATTTCATTCTTTCTTCTCTCCTGATGACAAAAAAAGCAAGTTCTTATGAATTTACCTAAGTATTTTTATGAATGAGGATGGTGTCAATTTAGAGTTTTTGTATGATGCATACTTAATTTTACTATATCTCGATCTATATTTTTATAAAAATTTAAAAATAAATTCTTTATTTGCATAAAGTTAACAGATTCTGTTGATGATGACATTACGGGATTCTGTGTAACAGAATGATATTAAAAGCTTAATGCCATTAGCAATTAAAAATAGAGGTGTGTGATATTACAGACTACCCATGAGTGTATGAAGATTACTGAGGTTTGCGCGTAAAGCAGAAAGGCATTTTATTTTCGAGGGAGATGAGATGATAGGCCAAGTCGATATTTGCTGAATATTTCTCTCAATTCAATCTATCTTTAGATCGGATGAAGCAAAAATCAGCCTGTTTATCTAACTTGACCTATTCGCCAGTTACTATAGAACTGACTTATTATTACTTGCCAAAATTTGGTTGTTTGATTTTAGCGGGACAGGTGATCATTTCACCATCGGTGCGATCTCTGGTTTTTTCGCCGTCTTTTTTACCTTCGCAAGCCATTTTATTCAGAATATCTTGAGCAGCCATCGGTGGCATTTTAGATTCCTTGTTTCCACTTGCCATGGTCACAGAAGAACCCATCAAAAAAACCAAACCAACTGCAGCGATAAGAAATTTGTTCATTTTCCACTCCTATATTAATGTTATGAAGGAAGCCAATTTTAATATACCTGACTTACCAACCATGAATTTATCACAATCATAACTGTCAGGCCATTTCTTTTTAAAATCTTGTGTATTGAAGAAGCGAATTTTTATATTAACTGTGTCCGATCGAACCAAAATTCAGCGGCGCGAAAGCGATATGTGTCTTTGTTGTAACGCTAAATCAAAAGAGCCGCAGCGACACGACGCCCTTCTTCAACCAGGATATTATAAGTGCGGCAACAAGCTTTTGTATCCATTATCTCAATTCCGATTCCCAATTTTGTTAGTTGACTGAGCAATGTGTGACTGGGGAATTTATGCTGAGCGCCGGTACCGAGAAGGATGATCTCCGGTGAATGCGGCAGCAGGCCTTCAAAATGCTGAGCTTGGAGCTCTTGAACAGATAGTGCAGGCCAATTCTCGATCAACTGATCAGGCAGCACAATCAAGTTTTTTTCGTAACGCGTGTGATTAATCAATACATATCCTTCACCATAACCCGTGAAAATATATTGCTGTGCGAAATTTGCGAGATGAAGCTTCACTGATCTGTTTCCTCGTATTTGCGAATCTATCGTGAGCGATTATGCATCATTCCGGTCAAAAAACAATTGTTGCCACAAAAGTTTTACCCGGATTGTTTGTCATGGTCTGCTATTTTCTGTTCTACAAAATCAACTAAGGTACCGAGTGTCGCAAATGTTTTTGCACTGATCTCATCATCTTTTATTGCGATGGAGAATTTTTTTTCCAAAGCCAGAATGATTGTTACAACTGCGACGGAATCGAGTTCAGGAATATTGCCGAGTAAAATTGTGCCAGGCTCTATTGCATCGATCCGTTTACCCAATCCCAAGGTATCAGCCAGAATCTTTTTTATTTCAGTGGTATGGCTTGTGTTTGTCACAATGAGGCGCTTGATTATTATCAGTATTAAAGAAATCCGGCGCTTATTATAAAGCTGATTGAAGATTATGACTGCGGGATTACGCAGTGCTTGCAGAAAATTCCCGGCGACTGCGGATGTAAAGAGTGCAAATGTTCAATGCGTTACGGCTGAATTTCCACGATTGAATTTGCTCGGGCCAGCCCACTGAGGATCCGGCCCGATTTATTACGAACCTGAATGACTTGTCCTTCCGCTGCGTTGGCCAATGCCTGACCTTCCGATCGAATACTGAATCCACGGCCTTGCACCACTAAATTCACTGTCTGACCGCGCACGATCACGTAGGGAGCCCGCAGCATTTGCGGACGTATCGGTTGACCGGCGGGCAAGTTGGCGGCGGCGACTTTACCGACAATTTGAGCCGCATCGGTGAGTATGCCATCCGGCATCTGCGTCAGATTGACATTCTGCGGCGCGATATCTTCATAACTCAATGTTTGCCCGGTTGATACGGGTCGTGCGATATGTAAAACATCCGCCATAACATTGATCTCAGTCTGCACATAAATAGTCCAAGCCGCAAATTCACTGTCACAACGAACGCCAATGGAGGTTTTTCCCCATAAACGTCCGCCTGCCGGCACAAAAGGCTCTAACTGAGGACACTTGGGCAATGTTAAATGCTTGTCAATCTGGCCGACATTGATCATCACCAATCCTGGCAGTGAAGCCGTATTGCTGTAGAGAAAATTCTCAATGGCGTTTTTGATCAGAGGAATTTCTTGATGCGCCACTGCTGCGTTGTGCTGTGAGGCCAGCGCAGAAGAAGCAAGCATTGGCAGACAGAGTATCGTCATTAAGCAACGTATCATAGATTGATCTCACCATTCATTTTTGCCGTATCCGGCAATTATTGCCGCTACCCGAAGCTATATTAAACGAGCATGAAAAAATCCAAGTGCAAAGATAGCACCGCTTTCATGTCTTATTTGCGGATTGGTTGATTAACTTGTGCATATATTATTGCTGGCATGCTAAATGCTAATAGATGAATAGAAAATAATTTCAATCAGGTGGTAGAGACGATGATTAACAAACTTGATAAAGAATTAAATTATCACCACAACGCCCTCAGCTTGAGAGTTGGAAGGCAAGAGTTGCTTTCCAGTAATGTGGCTAATGCCGATACGCCAAATTTCAAGGCGAAGGATATCGATTTTGCCAGCATGCTTCAGGACAGATTGTCATCGGCGCCTAGCCTGAACAAAGTAACCATGAATACGACATCATCAATGCATATTAATTCTGCTGGATCTGGAATATTCGGCGATAGCGTTTTATACCGGGTTCCCTTACAACCCAGCGCGGACGGAAATACGGTGGACATGGATATGGAGCGGACTCGATTTGCTGATAATGCCATTAAATATGATGCCAGTATTACATTTATTAACAATGAATTTAGAAACTTAACATCGGCAATGATGGAGAGATAGAAAATGTCACTATTTAATGTATTTGGTATCGCAAGTTCAGCCATGTCCGCACAATCGCAACGTTTGAATGTGGTTGCCAGTAATCTTTCCAATGCCGACAGTGTAACCAGCTCTACCGGTGAACCTTATCGTGGCAGACAGGTGGTTTTCAGTACTTTGCAAGCGGATGCGAATGGTGCCAGTGGCGTCAAGGTTGCGGGTATCGTGCACGATCAATCGCCGATGCGGCAGTTGTTTGAACCTAAACATCCGCTGGCGGATAAAAACGGTTATGTGACGATGCCGAATGTCAACGTTGTCGATGAAATGGTGAATATGATGTCAGCGTCGCGTTCATATCAGAACAGCGTCGATATGATGAATACCACCAAGTCCTTGTTACAAAAAACCCTGACTATTGGTCAATAAAGGAGCGAATAATGGATGCAGTTCAGCAAGCTAGTTCACAAACAGCCGCAACAGGCGCAACTACTGGCATCAATAGTAAAAAAGATGCTGAGAATCCACAGGATAGATTTTTGAAGCTGCTAGTCACGCAGATGAAAAATCAAGATCCGCTAAAACCGTTGGATAACGCCGAAGTTACCAGTCAATTGGCGCAAATTAGTACGGTATCGGGTATTGATAAGCTGAATTCGACGCTACAGCAATTGGTTACCAGCGCTGAAGATAATCGTTCTGTTGAAGCGATGGGACTGATCGGACATAAAGCATTCGTACCTGGCACGTCGATCAAGTTGAATGGGGATGGTGCTATAGCAGGCATTGAATTGGCGCAACCAGTCGATCAGCTCAAAGTCACCATATTGGATAGCGCCGGAATTGCCATTCGCACAATGGAGCTTGGTGCGCAACCGACAGGACTCAGCACGATCGCATGGGATGGTAATACTGACAGTGGCACTAAAGCGGTGGACGGAGACTATACCTTTGCGGTAAGCGCGAAACAAGGTGGTAATGACATTAAAGTCGATACCCTTTCATTTGGAAAGGTAAACAGCGTAATGCCTGGCGAAGGTGGTGCGCACCTGGATATGGGGGACAAATTGGGATTGGTTGGTTTGTCTGACATTAAACAGGTGTTTTGATAGGAGATTATTATGACTTTTCAACATGGCTTAAGTGGATTAAATGCGGCGTCAACCAACCTGGATGTGATTGGTAATAACATTTCCAATGCGAATACCGCCGGGTTCAAACAGTCCGTTGCGCAATTTTCCGATATTTTTGCAAACTCAATGGAAGGTACCGATACCGCACAAATCGGGATAGGATCGAAAATATCCGCAATTGCGCAACAATTTGGTCAAGGTACGATTACACCGACCAGTAATCCGTTGGACATTGCGATCAACGGCCAGGGTTTTTTCCGCGTGAGCGATAACGGTACTGTAAGCTACAGCCGGAACGGTCAATTTCATGTTGACGATTCCGGCTTTATTGTCGATGCATCGGGCGCCAATTTAACGGGTTTTATGGCAGATGTGAATGGTGATATTAAAGCGAGCGGCGTACCGACAAATTTAAAATTCGGCACTGCCGATCTTGCACCTAAGGCAACCACTACATTTGATCTGGGATTTAATCTGGATGCGCGTAAAGCGGCGATTGCAACACCCTTTAATGCAACCGATCCGAAGACTTACAACAGCACAACTTCAGGAACAGTAGTGGATAGTCTTGGGAATTCACATGTTTTGTCTTTATTTTTTCAGAAAGCGACTGCGACTGCCAATACTTGGACTGTCTTCGCTACTGTGGACGGTAAAGTAGACACTGCCGGGATACCTGTTGGTGTCAAGATAGGCGGAAGTACTTCACAATCAATGGTATTTGACGGGGATGGAAAATTACAGAGTATTGCTGCTGTTCCAGCTGTTCCATTGGATTTGGCGATAGATTTTAGCGCCATTAACCCAAAGCTTGGCGCAACAACACCGCAGACCGTTCGTCTCGATATGACAACCGCCACTCAATTTGGCTCTGATTTCGGTGTTAATGCGATTACCCAGGATGGATATACCTCCGGCCGTATGTCGGGCTTTACGATTAGCGCTGATGGCGTGATTCTTGGAAACTATAGTAGTGGTCAATCAAAAACATTGGGGCAAATTGTGCTCGCCAATTTTGTCAACCCGCAAGGTCTGGTTCCAGTCGGTGATGGTCACTGGGCAGAAACTCCTGGTTCAGGTGAGCCTTTGGTTGGTCCTCCCAAAACCGGAAATCTCGGCGTGCTTCAATCCAATGCCGTCGAAGATTCAAACGTTGATTTGACAGCGGAATTGGTGAAGCTGATTCAAGCGCAACGCTTGTATCAAGCCAGTGCTAAGCAAATTGAGACACAAGATCAGATTATTCAAACCATCACTCAAATTTAACCCGGCTTTCATTTTGAAAAATCAAATTTTTATTGGAATTGAGTAGAAAATGGATCGACTAATTTATACATCGATGACCGGAGCCAACCACACGCTGAATCAGAAAGCGACCGTTGCTCAGAATCTTGCTAATGCATCAACGACGGGATATCGCGCTGAAAGCAATGCATTTCGTGCAGTTCCGGTATACGGTGATGGTCTGCCGACACGCGCCTTTGTCGTTGATTCAACAACCGGCGCTGATTTCACCCCCGGTGCGATGCAAACTACCGGCCGCGATCTTGACGTTGCAGTTCGAGGTTCCGGATGGATTGCGATTCAATTGGATGATGGCAAGGAAGCCTATACCCGTAATGGCAGTTTGCAAGTCAGCCCCAATGGTATTTTGCAGACAAACGGCGGGCATAAAGTGAAGGGCGATACGGGCATTATTGCCCTGCCACCCGACACTCGCATCACCATCGGGGTGGATGGAACCGTGTCATCCGTGCCGATTACGCCTCAACCCAATACCGTAGCACAAGTAGGCCGGATCAAACTGGTGAATCCTCCAGAAGATAAGCTTGTAAAAGGCACTGATGGCTTGTTCCGACTTAAGGATGGCGGTGAAGCGCCTGTTGATGCGAGAGTTAAGCTAGTTGATGGCACATTGGAAGAAAGCAACGTGAATGTAGTGCATGAAATGGTCAACATGATCGACTTGGCCAGGCAATTTGATATGCAAATGAAAATGCTGGATAGCGCGCAAAATAATGCTCAGAAAGCCAGCGAAATCATGGTGGTAAGAGTTTAATCCGATAATAAATTTTAATAGGTAAAGCATATGATACGTTCGCTATGGATCGCTAAAACAGGGCTTGATGCGCAACAAACCAAAATGGATGTGATTTCTAATAACTTAGCGAACGTCAGCACCAATGGATTTAAACGGGCCCGTGCTGTTTTTGAGGATCTGTTATATCAAACGATACGTCAGCCCGGCGCTCAATCATCGCAACAAACGCAATTACCCTCCGGATTACAGTTAGGAACGGGTGTTAAGCCAGTTTCTACCGAAAGTATATTTACTCAAGGTGGATTGCAACAAACTGAGAACCAGCGTGATGTCGCCATACGGGGAGTGGGTTTCTTCCAGGTTTTACTACCGGATGGAACAACGGCTTATACCCGCGATGGGGCATTTCAGTCCGACCTGAATGGCCAGCTTGTGACTTCCAGCGGTTACGCTGTTCAGCCCGCGATTACCGTTCCACCGAATGCGCTGGGTGTCACGATTGCGCGCGATGGTACGGTATCCGCAACAGTTCCGGGAGCGGTCGCGCCCATTCAAGTCGGCAGTATTCAATTGGCAAGCTTTGTTAATCCGGCTGGTTTATTGAAGATGGGTGAGAATCTGTATCAGGAAACCGCATCGAGCGGAGCTCCCAATCAGAATGCGCCGGGTACCAACGGGTTGGGGTTGCTGGAACAGAATTTTGTGGAAACTTCGAATGTAAACGTGGTGGAAGAATTGGTGAATATGATTCAAACCCAGCGCGCCTATGAAATGAATTCCAAATCCATAGAAACTTCGGATCAAATGCTGCAACGATTGGCACAACTATGATTGATCGGGTTATCGGGAGTAGTGTGATGGCGAATGGCAATCGAGTGATGAACAATTTCAACCGGTATTTTTTTATGCTTGTGCTCGGCGCACTCGCAACCGGTTGTGCCATGACACCTTCTACCACTACTTACCAGCCCAATACCTTACGTGCTCCGCAACATGCAGCCGCAGTGGCTCAACCCAATGGTTCAATTTTGCAAATGGTTCACAGCACAACAGGCGGGGTGCGATATACACCGTTATTTGAAGACCGTCGCGCGAGAAGTATTGGCGATACGATTATTGTCACTTTAAACGAAACAACCAATGCCAGTAAGAGCTCCGGAAGTAACGCGAGCCGTTCTGGCAGCATTGACTTTTCCGTGCCGAGTTTGCTGGGAATTCCGTTGAGTTTATTAAAGAAACACGCAACGGTTGAAGCTAAATCAAATAATAAATTTGATGGCAGTGGTGAAAGCTCAAGTAAAAATAATTTTAGAGGAACCATTACTGTTACGGTTATCGAAGCGCTACCGAATGGAAATCTGGTCGTGAGCGGTGAAAAACAGATCGGTATCAACCAAGGACAGGAATTTATCCGATTGTCCGGGATCGTGAATCCGACTCACATCATGGGAAATACGATTTCTTCAACGCAAATTGCCGATGCGCGTGTTGAATATCGCAGCAATGGTTATATTGACGAAGCGCAAACGATGGGATGGTTGTCGCGCTTCTTTCTTTCGATTACGCCTTTCTAAGCAGGATATTGCTCAAATTGATGAACACTTCAGAAGTCGGTATTTAAGATTATGAAAATCAGAAACATCATTATTCTTTCTTTGCTTGCGCTGATTTTGCTGCTGCCGGGTATCAGCTTGGCGGATCGCATCAAGGATTTGGCATCGATTCAAGGTGTTCGCAACAATCAATTGATCGGGTATGGATTGGTGGTGGGTTTAGATGGCAGTGGCGATATGACAACGCAAACGCCATTTACAGTTCAGAGTGTCATCAATATGCTGGGTCAATTAGGCGTTAATCTACCTCCCGGCACTAACCTGCAATTACGTAATGTTGCCGCTGTCATGGTGACAGCGACCATGCCGGCATTTGCCAAACCCGGTCAACATATCGATATCACGGTTTCTTCCATGGGCAACGCCAAAAGCTTAAGAGGTGGAACGCTCTTGCTGACTCCCTTGAAAGGAGCCGACAATCAAGTATATGCAATGGCTCAAGGAAATATTCTGGTCGGCGGTATCGGAGCCGCAGCGGGCGGCAGCAGTGTGCAGGTGAATCATCTCAGTGTCGGACGTGTTACAAGTGGCGGTATCGTAGAACGTGAGATTCCAACGACGGTTGGGCAGGGTGATTTTATCAATCTTGAGCTGAATACAACCGATTTCACGACCGTAAACCGCATTGTGGATGCGATCAATGGGCTTTATCCTACAGCCGCATCCGCAGTGGATGGCCGGGTAGTGCAAGTGAAAGCGCCAGTGGATAATAGTCAGCGCATCATGTTTATTTCTCAGATTGAAAGCCTGGATATCAAACCGGCGAGAGCATCGGCAAAAGTAATTGTTAATTCACGTACCGGTTCGGTTGTCATGAATCAGGCGGTAACACTTGAATCAAGTGCGGTTGCGCATGGCAATCTGTCCATAATCATCAATACCGAACCGGTGATCAGTCAGCCCGGCCCCTTCGCGCAGCGCGGTGAAACAGTGGTCACACAGCGATCGCAGGTCGAAATCCGTACCGATGAAGGAAATTTAATGTTATTGCCGAATGGTGCGGATCTTGGTGAAGTTGTGAAAGCTTTAACGGCGATCGGCGCTACCACTCAGGATCTACTATCGATTCTGCAGGCGCTGAAAGCTGCCGGTTCATTGCGCGCTGATTTGGAAATTATTTAACTTACTGGATATTAAGAATGGTTATTTCATCGGATATTTCAAGCAAACTTGCCGTTGATGCCAAAAGTGTTGATGACTTGCATTTAATGGCCAAAAAAAATCCAGACGAAGCGTTACAAAAAGTTGCGCAACAGTTTGAGGCATTATTTATGAATATGCTGCTTAAAAGCATGCGCGAGGCGACTCCTAAGGATGGGATATTTGATAGTCAGCAAACACAGTTTTTTACCCAGATGTATGACCAGCAGCTTGCGCAAAAGATATCCACCAAAGGAATTGGTATTGCTGATATGATGGTTCAGCAACTATCCCGAAATAATAAATCGATCGAACCACAGACTTCGATCGGGCAGACAAATACCATTCTGTCAGCGATTAACTCCATTCAGCAAGCGCCATTGGTTGAAGGTATGCATCCGAATGATAAATCGGGGCAACTGTGGTCAGTCCAGCGGACTTCATCCAATGCGGTGATGCCGGCAGGGAAAATCGATTCTGTAATTGAGGGACTCACTGCACCGATTCAGACGGATGTACAGAAGAAAGGCGCATCCAGCCAATCGGGAAATTTTATCGATAAACTTTTACCTCATGCCAAAATCGCATCCGAATCAACCGGTATTCCACCCAATTTCATGCTGGCGCAGGCTGCGCTGGAAAGTGGCTGGGGTAAACATGAGATTCGTCATGCGGATAATAGTCCAACCTATAATCTATTTGGCATCAAGGCCGGTGCTAATTGGAAAGGGGACATTGTGGAAAAAACAACGACTGAATATATCAATGGTGTGCCACAGAAAGCGATTGAAAAATTTCGTGCATATAGCTCATATGCTGAAGGATTCAATGATTATGCCAAGTTGCTCATGGATAACCCACGCTATGCCAAAGTATTGAATTCGACGGATGCCGCGACATTCGCCAATGGCCTTCAGCGTGCAGGGTATGCGACTGATCCTATGTACGCAGAGAAATTAATACGTATTCTGAATAGTGAGAAATTGCAGAATCGCGAATTTATTTGATGCAGAATTTTTCTTTAATTCTTTGGCCGGTATGCCGATATTGCCATTATCGTATATTTTTTAAGATCAAGAACTGAAAGAACATTATGGGAAATGGAATTCTTGATATTGCAGTTTCTGGTTTAGCCACTGCGCAAAACCAATTATTGACGGCCAGTCATAATATAAGCAATGCCGGTACGCCTGGTTTTAATCGTCAGCAAGTCTTGCTCAGCACAAATACGCCGCAATCTGGCGGTGCAGGGTTTGTCGGGCGTGGCGTTCATTCTTCCACAGTGCAACGGATATACAGTCAGTTTCTTACGACCCAGTCGCTACAGATACAAACACAAAGTCAGTCACTAGATAGCAACTACGCTGAGATAAAACAGCTGGACAATATGTTTGCCGAGGCTACATCCGGGCTTTCACCCACATTGCAAAATTTTTTCAGTGCCATACATGATGTTGCCACAAATCCGGGCGTCATTCCCTCGCGCCAATCGATGCTGAGCAATGCCGATGCCTTAGTTGCGCGTTTTCATAGTATGGATCAACGCATGTCGCAAATAAGGGAAGGGATTAATACACAAGTTACCAGCACGGTGGTTCATATCAATTCACTGGCCAAGCAGATTGGAGAGATTAATAAGCAGATAATATGGGCTGAAGGTTCGGCTGGCGGGCAGCCTGCTAACGATATGCTGGATCAACGCGATCAACTTATTAATCAATTAAACAAGTTAGTGAATACCGATACAGTGCGTCAAAGCGATGGTACGTTGAATGTGTATATCGGTAATGGACAGGCACTGGTGGTTGGTGCGCAAATCCTTTCCCTGGAAGCGATTAAAACACCTGATAGTCCAAATAATTTAACAATTGGATTGATTAACGGTAACAGCACTATTCAACTTCCCGAGAACCAGATCACTGGCGGTACTTTAGGCGGTATTTTTGCTTTTCGCAGTAATACGCTTGATAATGCACAAAATTCGCTTGGAAGGGTTGCGCTTACATTGGCGCAGACTTTCAATGCGCAACATCAGCTCGGTATGGATTTGAATGGCGCTATGGGAACGAATTTCTTCGCGTTACCCGTACCTAACGTAATCTCTGCATCTACCAATAGCTTAACATCCAATATCTCGACTGCAATCACTGATTATAGTGCGCTGACAACCAGTGATTACGAGCTTTCTTACGATGGAACAAACTATACATTGACCCGATTATCCGACAACGTGTCGGCTTTACCATCAAGCAGTTTTCCGCTAACACTGGACGGCATATCAGTGACAAACGCCACTATGCTGGCGAGTGAAAGATTCCGCATCCAGCCTACGATCAATGGTGCAAAGGATATTGCAGTCGCTATTAATGACACAACAAAGATAGCTGCTGCAGGCCCTAACCGGACCAGTGCCGCATCAACCAACAAAGGTACTGGCACCATCAGTGCCGGAATTGTGAATCCGTTACCGTTAGATTCCAATCTTCAGCAGCCGGTCACCATTACGTTCCAGTCACCGTATAATGGAAATTTTGATGTGACAGGGACCGGTACTGGATTGCCGGCGACCAATCAGCTGTATGCGGCAGGCACTGATATCAGTTTCAATGGTTATACATTTCAAATTAGCGGTAGTCCTGCTGCCGGGGATGTCTTTACAGTCACTCCTAACAATAATGGTGTTGCCGATAATCGTAATATGTTGTTGCTGGGTGCATTGCAAGCAACGAATACACTGGAGAACGGTACAGCCAATTATCAGACCGCTTATGGGCAACTTGTCAGTCAGGTTGGTAACAAAACACGCGAGTTGGAAGTAACGAGTAAAGCGCAAGCCAATTTGCTGGCGCAAACTGAACAATCTATTCAATCGGTATCCGGTGTGAACCTGGACGAAGAAGCCGCAAATTTGTTGCGCTTCCAACAGGCTTATCAGGCTTCCAGTAAAATCATTGAAATGAGCAGTACTTTATTTGACTCAATTCTTCGTTTCGGTTGAAAAATAGGATAGAGGTAACTTGATATGCGAGTGAGTACGGGCACAATTTACGAAACTGGAACTAATTTAATGCTCCAGCAGCAAGAGAAATTGATTAATACGCAGCAACAATTGTCTACCGGACGGCGAATTTTAACACCCTCGGACGATCCAATCTCAGCGGCGCAAGTCTTAAATATTTCTCAATCGGCAGCACTCAATGAGCAATATTCGGTGAATCGATCCAGTGCGGGTTCCTCGCTTCAACTGGAGGAAAACGTGCTGCGGCAAGTGAACGGCATCCTGCAGGATGTGCACAGCTCAACTGTGTATGCGGGAAACGCGACGCTGACCGATGCGGATAGAAAGACACTTGCTACTGAGTTGCGCAGTAAACTGGAGTCACTCGTTGGTTTGGCCAATACAACTGATGAAAAAGGGCAATTTTTATTCTCAGGATATCAAGCTAATACCAAACCTTTTGCACAGACAGGATTAGCTGTACAGTACGTGGGAGATCAAGGGCAACGCTTGAATCAAGTCGGCCCTGCACGTCAACTGGCAGTCAGTGATTCCGGCACGGATGTTTTTGAGCGCATTAAAAACGGAAACGGTGTTTTCGCTACCGCCGCTAGTTTGTCAAACATGGGGAGTGGTGTGATTGATGGAGGATCGGTACTCACACCTTCGAGCCTTACCGGTGGCGATTATGAGATTACATTTGCTGTGTCGGCAACCGGCGTTACAACATACGATATCGTTAACACCACAACAGGATCGACGGTTTCATCGGCTAATCCTTATGTGAGCAACAATACAGTCAGTTTTGATGGAATGCAATTGAGTATTAAAGGAAATCCGGCTAATGGCGATAAATTTACAGTGTCTCCCAGTAGCAATCAAAGCATTTTCAAAACGGTGGGAGACTTGATTACTGCATTGGAGACACCATCAAGCGGACAACCTGGCGGCACCCGGCTGGCGAACAATTTAAAATCAACCTTACAAAATATCAATAACAGTTTGGAGCATGTGCTGTCGAAACAAGCTTCTATCGGAGCGCGGTTACAAGAGATCGATACTTTGGAAAGTGTTGGCAGTGATCAAAATATTCAATTTGAGCAAATGCTTTCACAACTGCAAGATGTTGATTTTGCGCAAGCAACGTCCGATTTGCAGCGGCAGCAGCTGTATCTTCAAGCTGCGCAGCAGTCGTACATCAAAATTTCCGGACTGTCTCTATTTAATTATATCTAGAGTTACTTAGCCGCGCTTCTCGCTAGTGCCGCGCTGGTAGTTTATGCCTTGATGGCCGATATCGTGACGAACCTGAGCGCCATCAAAACGGATGCTTTCAACCAGTTTATAAGCCGCCTGTTGCGCCATCTTTACACTATCGCCCAATACCGTGACGCATAAAACGCGCCCGCCTGCTGTCACAATTTCATTTCCGTTTTTTCCGCCCAACGACGTTCCAGCATGAAAAATATGAAAGTTGCCGGTATTTTCCTGTTCCGTGATCAAATCTTGCAAACCGTAAATCACATCATGCTTTCTCGGATTTTCCGGATAACCCTGCGCCGCCATGACAACGCCGAGCGCGGTACGGCGGTCCCATTCAATATCCGCTTGATCGAGTGTCCCATGAACGGCATGCTCGATAAGCGCTAGTAAATCACTTTTCAACCGCAGCATAATCGGCTGTGTTTCCGGATCGCCTAGGCGGCAATTGAATTCCAATACTTTTGCCTGATCTCCGGCTGTGATCATCAAACCGGCATAAAGAAAGCCGGTATAGTGAATACCATCTTGTTTTAACCCATTAATGACCGGATCGATAATATTGCGCATGATATGCGCGTGCAGGCTGGGGGAAACAAAAGGAGCGGGTGAGTAAGCGCCCATTCCGCCGGTATTGGGACCTTGGTCGCCGTCATAAAGCCGTTTATGGTCCTGACTGGTCACTAATGGAACGATATGATTGCCATCGGTTATAACGATGAAGCTGACTTCCGTGCCTTGAAGAAATTCTTCGATAATGATTTCCTGTCCCGCGCTGCCAAGGTGCTTCTCCACTAACAACGCATTCACAGCGGAATGCGCTTCGTCTTGCGATTGTGCGACGACGACGCCTTTTCCGGCTGCCAGACCGTCGGCTTTGATGACAAGCGGGGCCGGGTGCTGTTCGATATAGGCATGCGCCAATTCCGGATCTGTAAATCTTGCGTAGGCAGCAGTCGGTATGTGGTGCCGTTGCATGAATTCCTTGGCAAAGATTTTTGAAGTTTCAAGCTGCGCGGCTTGCCGGGTTGGGCCAAAGATTTTCAGACCAGCCGCCCGGAATGCATCCACGATACCGGCGGCCAGTGGAATCTCGGGGCCGACTACGGTGATGGCAATCGATTCTTTCGTTGCAAACTCGATCAATTCGGAAATGGAAGTTATCGGGATATTTTTCAACCCGGGTTCCAGTGCGGTACCGGCATTGCCGGGCGCGACAAATACTTTGTGCACGCGTGGTGAAAGGCTTAACTTCCACGCTAAGGCATGTTCTCTGCCACCGCCGCCGATCACTAATAGTTTCATGATAGCGGGTATCTAATGCCTGAAATGACGGACACCAGTAAATACCATGGTGACCCCTTGCTCGTCAGCCGCCGCAATCACTTCCTGATCGCGGATACTACCGCCCGGTTGAATGACCGCTGTAGCGCCGGCTTGAACGACCACATCCAAACCATCGCGGAACGGGAAGAATGCATCCGATGCGACAACGGAACCCGTAAGCGTTAAGCCTGCTTGCTGTGCTTTTATGGATGCAATGCGTGCGCTATCCACACGGCTCATTTGCCCGGCACCGATGCCCACCGTCTGGCCATTGCGGCAAAAGACAATCGCGTTGGATTTAACAAATTTCGCGGCGCGCCAGGCAAATAGCAGATCACCCAGTTGCTGCGGTGTTGGTTTTAATTGCGTGACGACTTTTAAATCGGCAGCAGTGATGTTTTGAATATCCGGTGTTTGTACCAGAAGACCGCCGCCAATCCGCTTCAGGTCGTACGTATTGTGTCCCGCCTGTAACGGCACAACCAGTACCCGGATATTGTTTTTCTGTGCCAGAAGCTGCCGCGCTTCCGGTGTGATTTCAGGTGCGATAATAACTTCAACGAATTGCTTTAGAATCGCTTCAGCGGTGTCTTTGCCGATGCTCCGGTTAAATGCGATGATGCCGCCGAAGGCAGAAACGGGGTCGGTTGCAAACGCCAGCTGATAAGCGCGCAGCGTGGTTTCCGCAATGGCTATGCCGCATGGATTGGCGTGTTTGACGATCACGCAAGCGGGGTTATCGAAAGTCTTGACACATTCCCACGCGGCGTCGGTATCGGCAATATTATTGTACGAGAGCTCTTTGCCTTGTAGTTGTTGATAATTCGCCAGACTGCCCGGTGTGATCGTTTCGTCCCGGTAGAAAGCCGCTTTCTGATGCGGGTTTTCGCCGTACCGTAAAGGCTGTGCAATAGTGAAATTCAAATTCAGTGAATCGGGAAAATCTTTGTGCCGGTAATCGCTGTCCAGTGCGGTTAAATAGTTGCTGATGGCGCTGTCGTAAGAAGCGGTGTGCGTAAACGCTTTCTGCGCCAGCTGGAAGCGCGTGGCCAAGCTGATGGAACCCATATTTTCCGCTAGCTCCTGACTGAGCGGTAAATAATCCCGGGGATCGGTGACAATGGCAACTT
Organism: Nitrosomonas oligotropha; assembly: GCF_009833085.1. Lineage (GTDB taxonomy): Bacteria > Pseudomonadota > Gammaproteobacteria > Burkholderiales > Nitrosomonadaceae > Nitrosomonas > Nitrosomonas oligotropha. The sequence goes on from NZ_QRBZ01000011.1 coordinate 49,443, forward strand.
TCCGGTAATTTTTGGCGGCTGCGCGCACCATGGTAGGACCACCGATGTCGATATTTTCAATGGCATCTTCAAAACTGCAATCCGGGTTTGCGATCGTTTGCTTGAAGGGGTAGAGATTCACGATGACCAATTCGATATCCGGAATCGATGCTTGCTCGAGTGCCAGCTGATGATCGGGTAAATCGTTACGCGCCAGTATTCCGGCGTGAATTTTCGGGTGCAGTGTTTTGACCCGGCCGTCCAGCATTTCCGGAAAGCCGGTATAGTCGCCCACCTCGATCACGTTGATTCCCGCTTGTTGCAATAATTTGGCGGTACCGCCCGTGGACAGAATGGTGACGCCATTCTGAATCAATTTTTGCGCCAGTTCTATAATTCCGGTTTTGTCCGAAACACTGATGAGTGCGTGTTTAATGGTCATTTAATTTGATATTGCTTCATTTTTTGACGTAGCGTATTGCGGTTTATCCCCAGTAACTCAGCGGCCTGAGTCTGGTTTCCTTTGGTATATTGGATAGCGATTTCAATTAAAGGCTTTTCAACGCTATGCATGACCATATTGTAAATATGGCATGGTTTTTCCCCGTCCAGGTCATTGAGATATCCGCTGATAGCTTTGCGTATGCAAGATGCAATTTCATTTTCCTTGATTGCATTCATAAACTGACTACTCCCCCTCTTTGATATAACTCAATCGTTGACCTTTCTCAGCTAATGTAGAGAAAAACTTATTGGTTTCATAAATTTGCTGATCACTGGTTTGTAACTGATTCATTGACTGACGAAAGCTGGCAGATCCAACGAGTCCCTTGGTATACCAGGAGATATGCTTGCGTGCGATGCGGACACCGGAGTATTCGCCATAGAATTCATATAAATCACGCAAATGATTAATGAGCACATGGTGAATTTCTGATACTTCGGGTGCTTGTAAATGTTGACCGGTGGCGAGATAGTGATTGATTTCACGGAATATCCATGGTCTGCCTTGCGCGGCGCGGCCTATCATAATCGCGTCTGCATTGGTGTAGGCAAGAATATGGCGGGCTTTTTCCGGTGTTGTGATATCGCCATTGGCGATGACAGGAATTTTAATGGCGGCTTTAACCGCTGCGATGGTGTCGTATTCCGCAGTGCCGGTGTACGCACACGCGCGTGTGCGGCCATGGATTGCGAGCGCTTGAATACCCGAATTCTCAGCGATATGCGCAATGGAAAGGGCGTTTTTGTGTTGTTTATCCCAGCCGGTGCGTATTTTGAGCGTTACCGGAATATCCACGGCTTTAACCACGGCATCGAGAATTTTTCCCACTAATTGTTCGTCTTGCAATAAAGCGGAACCGGCCATGACGTTGCAGATTTTTTTGGCCGGACAGCCCATGTTGATATCGATGATCTGGGCGCCATTATCCACATTGTAACGCGCCGCCGCCGCTAGCATTTGCGGATCGGCGCCTGCAATTTGCACGGAAATCGGCGAGACTTCACCTTCATGATCGGCGCGCCGTTGCGTTTTCTTGGAGCCCCACAGCAACGAATTGCTGGACACCATTTCTGATACCGCCATGCCTGCACCCATTGTTTTGCATAATTGCCTGAAGGGGCGGTCGGTCACTCCCGCCATCGGCGCGACAATGAGTTTGTTTTTCAGGATGTGTGTGCCAATTTGCATGTAAGCGGTGTGTGTGGGTTAAATAAGCAGTGATTACCGGGAAGCTTTAATCCAAATGACTGGCGTCAAAATCTCCGCATGGGAATATTCAGCGCATAGTGGCGAATTATAGCTTTAGTTTTGCCGGGCAGATAGTGGATAGAGAATGAAATTATCCGCGCGCGCCGAATATCATGCGGCGGGCGACAAATCGTTTCAGTGGCGGGATGCAATCCAGTGTGCTCAAACCGATTCCGCACGCATGTTTGAGTATTCCATTGTCATTGGAAAAAAGTTTAATGAGGGAATCGGTAAAAATTCTCCCGCCGCTGCTATCCATTTGTCTTTTTTGCCGGTAGCCGGACAGCATCGCTACTGAGCCGATTTCCCGCGATGCGCTTTGAGTATTGATGGCCTCGCAGGCTAATTCGTATGCATCTCTCAGTCCCAGATTAAATCCTTGTCCGGCGACGGGATGCAATGTCTGAGCAGCATTGCCGATCAATGCCGTGCGTTGCGAAGTAGTGGAAATTGCGTGTTTCAGTGTAAGCGGGAATGCCGATCTTTTGCCGGCGTGCGTGAATTGTCCAAGCCGATCGCCAAAATGCCGGTGCAAGCGGAGCAGAAAATCACGATCGCTTAACGAGATGATTTCTTGCACTGCTTCGGGGCTTACCGTCCACACCAGTGCGAAATCCTCATCGTTGGGCAGCAATGCAACGGGGCCATCGGCAGTAAAGCGTTCATATGCAATACCGGTCTGTTTTTTCTGCGCTTTGATATTGGCGACCACAGCGAATTGGTGGTAGTCATGCGTCTGATAGACGATGTCAGGTAATTGCTGGGCCAGCTTGCCGCCATCGGCCAGAACAAGCAGCTGAGCGGTTACTGTCTGTTCTTTTCCCTGGTAATTAAAATACACCGTGCCAAGATTTTCAGTGGTTTCTAACCGGGTGACTGCCGCACCGGCAATGTAACCGGCGGTGCTGGCAGTCAAGCGTTGATGCATCGAGCAAAAAAGATCGTGATAGTTGACCACGAATCCTAACGCCGGAACACCGGCATCCTCCGGTGTTAAAACTGTTTGACCGAAGCTGCCGCGATTGGAAATATGAATTGTCGTGATCGGTGTTTTTTTTGCCAGCTTGTTCCATACACCCAAACGATGCAGGATTAAATGGCTGCCATGCGATAATGCCAGCGGGCGGGGATCTTCATCTTTTTCCGGTACGCCGCGTGCTTCCAGCAGCAAACTTGAAATGCCGGTATCCTGCAGCGCAAGCGCCAAAGCCATGCCCACCGGTCCGCCGCCAATGATAACGATGTCGTAATGATCGGTGATCATAGTGTTTCTTGAAGTTTTCGCAGAATATTAATGTGTAGTTGATGGACCGGATGCCATATTTCGTCCTAGAACCCCGGCGGCAGCCCATGCATCCCGGTTCGGGTCATGATTGCTGCGTACTGAATACGGCAGGAGAATAGCATATTGCCACGAGTCGTGGAATGTGCGGTTGGGCGAGTCCGCCATGATGCGCAGGCAAGAAAGCGGCTTAAACTGTATAATCGCAGCGTTTATTGATTTGAAAGCGGCGAAGCCGGTTTTATGAAAGCGATACTGCGGTGATCATTTGAGAATTTTCTGTGTGAATAAGAGGATAGGAAGGAATTTTGCATGATGAGATTTTTTGAAAATAAACTTGCAGGATGGATAATTTTTTTACTGGTCATTATTTCCACTGAAGTCTGGTCAGCGAATGTGGATAGCGAATTGGTCAATGCCGCGGACAAGGGCAACTTTCCACTGGTAAAAAAGATACTGGATTCGCAACGTATTGAACAAGAGGAACTCAATGCCGCTTTTCTGGCAGCGGTTAGAAAAGGTCATGCGACTGTAATCGAGCGATTTATACAAGCGGGCGTGGATGTCAATTTAAGAGCGGATGATCAATATACCCCGCTGATGCGCTCAGCTCGCGATGGCCGTGAACAGGCTGTTGAGGTCTTGCTGGCTGCCGGTGCCGATGTTAATGCGCCTGCTGCGGAAGATGGCACGGCATTAATGATGGCTGCGGAGAAAGACCGTAGAAAAGTCATTGACTTATTGCTGGCGGCGAAGGCGGATGTGAGCGCAAAGCGCCCTGACGGCATGACCGCGCTTATGCTGGCCGCGCAGCAAGGCTACCGGCAGATCATTCAAACTTTGATCAATGCCGGCGCCGATGTCAATTATCAATTGGAAAATGGTGCGACAGCACTCATGCTGGCCGCGCAACATGGTCATCTGAGCGCGACGCATGCGTTATTGGCGGCAAACGCCAACCCTAATCTGAAAGCAAGCAATGGCACGACTGCATTGTCGTTGGCCAATCGTTACCGCTATCGCGAGGTTATTGAATTATTGGTGAAAGCTGGTGCAAAATGAATTTGAAAACACATGATGTTGTTATCGTTAAACTACGTGAATAAAGGAAACTACAGATGAAAGTTCTGGTTGTTTTATTATTGGCTGCGACTGTTGCATCGCTTACTGGTTGCGGTAGTGAACCGAAAGGTGATAAATCAGAAGCGGGCTCAATATCCGCGCCGCTGAATGAGATCACCAAACTGGGTGAAATTCCGTCCATCATGAGCGAAGGGCTGACCGAGGAAGAGAAAGCTGAATTAAGAGATCAGATCATGCCTGGCGGTGTCGGTGACGTTAAAGCCGCCGAAGAGAAATTTAAAGCGTTAATGGCCGATGCCAAAGCAGGTGATCCGGCTGCGCAAAACAGCTTGGGTGTTATGTACTACACCGGGGAAGCGGTATCCAAGACCTTATCCGGGCAAGTCTTGAATACTGATCCGGAATTGGCTGCCGGCTGGTTTTTCCGAGCTGCCGAACAAGGCTATGCCGATGCGCAGTTTAATTTAGGACTGATGTACGCAAACGGCGAAGGTGTGCCGCAAGACATGGAACAGGCTGCTGAACTGTTTAAGAATGCTGCCGAACAAGGTCATGTCGATGCGCAAAATAACCTCGGGGCGATGTATTTCACCGGGGAGGGCGTGGACAGAGACGAGAAAAAAGCGGTCGAATGGTTTACAAAGGCGGCCGCACAGGGAAATGAAGATGCGCAAGCTAATCTCGATGCGATTAAAGCATCCGGAAAATAATGACTCTGTTTTCCCGGTCGTGCGCTGTATGGCACGGCCGTATGCTGTCTAACCGTGATTGCAGCTTGTCTAAGCAATGGTGACTTCGTTGGATAAATACACATCCTGAATGGCATGAAGCAGTTTGACGCCTTCGGCAAAAGGTTTCTGAAATGCCTTGCGCCCGGAGATTAACCCCATCCCGCCCGCCCGTTTGTTGATGACCGCAGTGCGGATCGCCTGCTGTAAATCATCGCTGCCGGACTCACCGCCGGAATTGATCATGCCGATCCGGCCCATGTAGCAATTGGCAATTTGATACCGCACCAGATCGATCGGGTGCTCCGTTGTCAGCTCACTGTATACCTTAGGGTGTGTTTTGCCGAATTTAATCGCGTTGTATCCGCCATTATTGGTCGCCATTTTTTGCTTAACGATGTCAGCGCCGATGGTTACCGCCAAATGATTGGCTTGACCGGTCAAGTCAGCGCTCACGTGATAATCCTTTTCGGCGGTTTTAAACGCAGCGTTACGGGTATAAGCCCATAAAATGGTGACCATGCCCAGGTTATGCGCATGTTCAAACGCGGCTGAAACTTCCTCGATCTGACGGCGGGATTCATCCGAACCAAAAAAGACAGTCGCACCCACGGCGCACGCGCCCATGTCAAAAGCCTGACTGATACTGGCAAAAAGTGTTTGATCGTATTTATTGGGATAAGTCAGCAGCTCATTGTGATTGATTTTAAGAATCATCGGAATTTTGTGCGCATAGCGCCGCGCTACGATACCCAGCACACCCAGTGTGGATGCGACACCATTGCAGCCGCCTTCAATCGCCAGATCGACAATGTTCTTGGGATCAAAAAACATGGGGTTAGGGGCAAATGAAGCACCGGCCGAGTGTTCGACACCCTGGTCAACGGGGAGCAATGACAAATAACCTGTGCCCGTTAAACGTCCTTGATTGTAAAACGCTTGCAGATTGCGCAGTACGCTGGGTTTACGGTCGCTCAATGCCATGACGCGATCGACAAAATCGGCGCCGGGCAGCTGCAGGTTTTGCTTCGGTAGGGTACGGCAGACATGATTGAGCAGTAGTTCGCTTTCATTACCCAGAACAGCGGAAATATTTGTCATTTTTGCTCCTGATTGAGGGACTATGGCTTGGTGCAACTTTGACTTGCTTACGGATAAGCCATCTTAATCGATGCGCCGGGTTGAGAAAATAAGCATTATGCTTATTTCCATTGCACGTCAACTAAGTTACGCTGTCATTTATGTTTGAATGACGTTATTGTTAATCGCCAGGCGAATCAGTTGTGTGGTGTTTTGCAATTGCAATTTTCGCATCAGGTTAACATGATGAACGCCGACGGTTTTGGGGCTGATGGCGAGTTTCTCCGCGATTTGCGTGCTGGAATTTCCTTCCGCAATCAGTTTGAAGATTTGAAATTCCCGCTTGGTGAGCATATCCAGGGGGTTTTCGCAGGTGTCCTTGCGCGTTGCGTTGAGTGCCAGCGTTGCGGCTAACTCCGACTCGATATAAATTCTCCCCGCGTTTACTTGCCGCACCGCTTGAATCATTTCGCCAATGCCGCTTTGTTTGCTGAGAAATCCGGTGGCTCCGGCTTTCAATGACCGTTGCGCCATGGTGACATTATTCAGCATGCTGAATACCAGGACGTGTGCTGCGGGATCTCTGGCTTTGATGCGCCGGATAGTTTCCAGTCCGCCAATGCCCGGCATGTTCAAATCCAGAATCGTCACATCCGGTTGATATTCCAGGTAGTATTGGTAGCCGGACTCACCGTCGTCGGCTTCCCCGACGACACAGATATCGGGTGTACTTTCCAGCAACCGGCGGTAGCCGGTGCGCACTACGGGATGATCATCAATCAACAGGATAGAGATTGGTTTCGTCATAATTTGAGTGTTCAATGGGCAGTTTAATAGTGATTTCCGTGCCTTCATTGCATGCGCTGCGCACCGACAATGTGCCGCCCATGGCAATGACGCGCTCACGCATACCGAGTAATCCTAATCCGCGAAATTGTTGATTGATATTATACCCTTTGCCGTTGTCTTCGATGGTGAGCAGCAAGCAATCGTCCGTGCACTCCAAATCGCTCTCCCGGCTGAGAGTTACTTGTGCCCAGGTGGCCTCGGAGTGATTGTAGATATTGTTTAAACCTTCTTGGATGATGCGAAAGATGGCGATATTGATCGATTCATGCAATTTATCCAGTTCGCCGTTGACTTTGAATTCAAGAATGATCTGCGGGTGGTGCGTGCTCCATTGCCGTTTCAGTTCCAGTAAGGCATCGATCAATCCCAGCGTATCCAGCAATACGGGACGCAATTTGTGCAGCATTTCATGAATTACTTCATTCATTTTCTGAGTACAGTCGCGGATAGCGCGCGCACTGGCAGAACTCACCGAATCGGCCGGAGCATTATTCAGGATAACTTCATTCTCGATGCGTATCACCGTAAGCCATTGGCCTAACTCATCGTGCAGTTCACGTGCGAGCGAACGCCGTTCCTTTTCTTGCACTTGAAACAATTCTTTCATCAACCGCCTGTTTTCATTTAATAAGTTGCGGTTAAGATTGATGGTTTTCTTGAGCTGGCTGATATCGGACATGATCATGAGGCAAGTGCTGCTATCGCACATGACTGTGCTTTGCAGCCGGAGATAGTTTAGATGCTCATCCGCGTTCTTGATTTTCAGGTCAACTGTGGTTTTTCCTGTGGTAACGAAAACTTTCTGTAAATAATCGGTAAAAACTTGCTTGTTGATATCGAAAAAACATTCCATGAAAGATTTGCCGATCAGCGATTCCCGGTCGTTGTTGAGTAATTTCGCACCCCTGAGATTGAGCGATAAAATATGTCCGGTTTTGTCTAAAGTCAGGTAACCGACCGGTGCATATTCGTAAAGATCTTCAAAGCGGCTGTGAGACTCACTCAATTGTTGCTGTGTATCTTTGAGCGCCCGGTACTGCATCTCCAGTTCAAAGTGAGAAGTCTGCAACTCGCTCAGCAGCTCGGTTTTGCTGAATTTTATATCGTCATCTTTTCTTCTTTGCTCTTCACTTTGCTTCATACTATCTCCTATTACTCATCCTGCGCGTACGCTGGAGCTGTGTCCGGTGATTCAAGCATAGCTGTATTTCATCTGCTAAGAATACATAATGTTATAGTACCAAATTATTACAAATCATAACGCTATAATTTTATGAGAAAAATCCTACAAACGAAGGAACTGGGGATTACAGTAAAAGTTGCGGGTGCCGTACGGGTGTTTTAAGCATTGATTTGCGCGTGATGAAGGTTGAAACGGTTTGTCAGTACGATTAAACATTCTGGCTTTTGTTTTGGGGGTGGGTTTGCTGCAGCAGCAAACTGAATTACCCGCAATCGATTGGGCGTGGGGTTTAATACCGATCCTGGCCGTCAGCGGATGGCTTGCGAGTTATGCATCGGGCACATTGGTCACATCACGTAGAATATTACTGTGTCTGCTTTTCCTGGGAATCGGGTTTTTCTGGGCTGCGGCTTTGGCGCAGTGGCGTTTGTCCGATTTCCTGCCGCCAAGCTGGGAACGAAAGGATATACAGATAACCGGTGTAGTGGCGAGTGTGCAGCACAGCAATGAACGCGGCATCCGCTTCCGTTTCGATGTAGAGCAAGTGATCACGCCCGGTGCGGTTGTACCTCAACATCTTTTATTATCCTGGTTCAACGAGCGGCAAACGGGAATGCGCAAATTGGAACTGCCAGTCCTGCATGCGGGGGAACGCTGGTGTATTACCGTGCGGCTCAAGCAGCCGCATGGCAGTATGAATCCGCATGGCTTTGATTATGAAGTATGGGCATTGGAGCGCAATATCCGTGCAACTGGATACGTGCGCCCATCGGCTGATCATGAGCTTTTGCAGCCGATGGTTTCAAGGCCGGAATACTGGATTGAGCATTTTCGCGAGGAGATTCAGCAGCGCTTTGCCGCTCATTTATCCGGCTATCCGTATGCAGGTATATTGCAAGCCCTGGCTATGGGCGATCAACACGCTATCCCGCGCGATCAATGGCAAATTTTTACCCGCACCGGCACCAATCATTTGATGGCGATTTCCGGATTGCATATCACGATGATCTCCAGCATGGTCTTTGCGCTGGTTTTTTGGTTATGGCGCCGGTCGGCTTATTTGACGTTACGTTTACCGGCGCGCCGCGCTGCTGTTGCGGCTGGGCTGGTTGTGGCATTGGTTTATGCGGTTCTGTCCGGTTTTGCAATTCCCGCGCAGCGGACGCTCTACATGCTCGCCGTTGTGGCAATTGCATTGTGGCGAGGGCGGCAATCTTCCCCAACCATGGTGCTCGCATGGGCGCTATTTTGGGTGGTTCTGCTCGATCCATGGGCCGTCATGGCACCCGGGTTCTGGCTGTCATTCGGCGCGATCGGACTGATTATGCTGATAACGGTGGGGCGGATTGGCAGAGTTCACTGGTTAATCGATTGGCTGCGGGTTCAGTGGGCGATCACTCTGGGGTTAATTCCGTTGTTGCTGGTTTTCTTTCAGCAAGTACCAATGGTATCGCCGTTTGCCAATGCCATCGCCATTCCGCTGATAAGTCTGGTGGTCGTGCCGCTAACTTTACTGGCGGTGATACCGCTGTTTGATTTTATTTTGCCGCTGGCGCACGAAGTTTTAAGCTTCGTCATGACGCTATTGCACGCACTGAGTGATTTTCCACAGGCTGTATGGCAGCAGCATACGCCACCGCTGTGGACAATCCTGGCCGCAATTTGCGGGATTTTGTGGATGCTGTTGCCCGGCAGTTTGGCAAGCGGATTCTTGGCAGGTTTCCCGGCGCGCTGGCTGGGCATGGTGGCGTTATTGCCGATGTTTTGGGTATTGCCTGTGCAACCCAAAAACGGTGAATTATGGCTGACGATCCTGGATGTCGGTCAGGGATTGTCCGTTGTGGCGCGGACTGCGCATCATACGGTGTTGTTCGATACCGGACCTGGTTTTGGCGATACCGATAGCGGCAGCCGCATTGTTGTGCCGTTCTTGCGTGGCGAGGGTATGCGGAAACTGGACGCCATGATCGTATCGCACGCGGATACAGACCATAGCGGCGGCGCATTGTCAGTCATGAATGAAATACCGGTTGAGTTGTTGTTGTCTTCTTTGAACGATCAGCATCCCATCCGGCGCATTGCAAAGCGTCACGATCATTGCCATGCCGGACAGTCATGGCAATGGGACGGCGTGCATTTTGAGTTGTTGCATCCATTGCCGGAGGATTATGCAAATCCACAGCGCAAAATCAATTCAAACAGTTGTGTGCTAAAGATCACATCGCTGCATGGCAGCGTGTTATTACCGGCGGATATTGAAGGTAAAGATGAACTGGCGCTGCTTAACCGTGCCAGTGAGAAGCTTCCGGCAACCGTGCTGATCGCGCCGCATCATGGCAGCCTATCCTCTTCAACACTGAATTTTGTGCAGCAGGTGAGTCCGGCAGTGACAGTTTTTACGGCGGGCTACCTGAATCGTTATGGCCATCCGCGCGAAGAAGTAATGACACGTTATCTCAACTTGAACAGCCGCTTGCTGCGCAGCGATAGGGATGGCGCAATCTTGTTGCGGTTTGCCGGTAATGGCTGGTCGGTTGAGAGTTGGAGACAATCAAACCGGCGCTACTGGCATCACAGCACAATCGAATAGATTGGATTGAGACGGGATAACTGCGATGAGTAGCAATAGGGGTAGGGTTGGTACCGATAACCGCAGGCCGTCAGAAGTTTCACCTAATGATTGTCATCGGGCAATTCGATATCGTTAAACATAATGGTGAACGAAGTGCCCGCACCGGGTTCACTGGTCACTTTGATTTTTAGTTTATTATTTTCTGCCGCGATTCTTACGATGGACAAGCCGATTCCGCTGGTTGCCTTGTTATGCAACGCCGCTCTGGGTGAATAAAAATATTCGTTGAATATGTTGGGTAAGTCTTTATTCTCTATACCTATGCCGTGATCGGTAATGGTGATGCTAGCACTTCGATCCCGCTGACTGATGGCGGATGTAATTTCTACCGCTGTACTATCATGCGAATAGGTAATCGCATTGGTAATGATATTTTCCAGAAGTATTTCCAGTTGATCGGGAATGACCTTGCAATAAAAATTCTCAACCGATAGATTGAATGCAATATGCTTGGCATTGGCAACGGGTGTTAATTTCTCGAGGCATTTTTGCAGTGTGGTTTGGATGTCAATGGTTTCGAATACTGCGGTATTAAGACAGGTATCTTTCAAACGCTCGAGCCTGAGCAAGTCCAGAATCAAACTCGACATGCTTTGCGCGCGGCTATCGATCTTGTCCAGTGCTTCATTAACACCGTCCGAGGCATCACCGCAATATCCTCCCTTGATCAGATTGATCTTGCTGCGGATAGCGTCGAGGGGCGATTTAAGCTGATGTGTCATGAGCACGGCGTATTGATCTTTTTCGACTTGCGCCTGATTGATTTGCCTATAAGCATCCAGCAGGTGACGTTCATGCGCTCGGACAATCAAGGAAAGTCTCGAAACCACATACCAAACGATAAAAAATAAGATATCGAGAAAAAACATCCATAACATTGCGCCATCTTTACGCGCATTCTCCGACAGCAGATGATTGTTAACCAGTGTGGACAGTGGTGTTTGCGTGATCAGGAAGTTATCGACAATGATAACTATCGTATCCATGAGGCACACTAAAATGGTGACATACAAGCTTTCACGGGTGGAAAAAAAGATGCAGGCAAGCGCAATATGCAGCACATAGAAAAATGAAATCGGCGTAGTCGTGCTGCCAATGTAATGTACGACGACAGATAAACAGATCAAATCAACAATGATCTGTACCCATAAATTGATCGAGGGGGAGTTGTATCTACCCGGTTTGCAACGGTCTAACGCAAAGATGTAAGCAATATTAGCGACTACCAGTATGATGATGATGGCAACCGGCCATTTTTGCTGCTCGCTGATGCCAAATTGCGTCAAGACATTCGACGCGGACAGCATCAGGATTTCGAAGAAAACCAATGTGACAACCAATGCCCAGCGGAAAGTAATGAACCAGCGGATATTACTGATTAATACATCGTCGCTGAGCTTGAGTTTGTCGCCTTTTATTTCAAGCAGAATATTTTGACTATTGGATTTATCCCAGGAAAATTCAGTTGTTGCCATTTTCACATAATCCAGTTAGGCAGCCTCTCCCGTATGCTTTAACCGATCATTGATCGTTGCCAGTAAACTAATGGGTTCGACAGGTTTTTCCATGATACACACCCATTCGTGCGAGCCATCCTCAAAATAAGGTCTGATCATATCGCCCAAGGAAGTGAGGAAAATAGTTTGTATTTGTGGAAAGCGCTTGTGGATCTTTGCATAAGTAGTCAAACCGGAATCCATGGATTCGACCATTACATCAAGAATTGCCAAATCAGGGCGTTTGCTTTCATCTTCCAGTGAATCGATAAAATCTTGCATGGACAGATAACTGCTAACTTCATATCCATTTTTGCAAAGAATCCGTTCAACCGCTTCGCGGATATCGGAATCATCGTCAACATGTGCTATTCGTGGTGCCATCATAATTCTCCTAACTTCATCGTGTGAACCCGGGCACGCTTCTTACAAGAAAGAAACCGTTTGCTCACCGGGGATATTCTTGAGCCGATCATATCTTAGCAAATGTGAAAAATATGTGAAGTACAAGACGGCATATATTGAGCATATCTGAGTTCTAGCAAAATATAAACTGTAACTCAATGAATCGTTGAACCTGCTTCGCGGAATACCGCATCAACGGCAATCGCATCCAAGCGGTACTCACGGTTACAGATGTCATCGTTAACGACAACTTCGCCGAATTCTTTCAGAATTGAATCGACTTCCTCGCGCCCGAGCGAGCGGAGCATGGCGTATATCTTGGCGGGATCTTCCCGGCAACCGTATTGGATGGTTTGCGCATCGAAAATGCGGATGGTTTCTTGATAAAACAAACGGGTCAGTATTTCTTCCGTAGTCAAATCGAATAGGGCATGGTCATGCACTGTCGCCGCGAGTGCTTCGGCGCGCGCCCAGCCATCGGGATCTTGTTGATCGGCATTGGGCAGTTTTTGCAGCAGCAAGCCAAAAATAGCAGTATCCGTGGTAATCAGGAATAAACGCGAAGGCAATTGCTCGGACTGGCGGAAGTAATGCTCAAAGATTTCGGCGATATTGTTGCCATCAATCGGTACGATGCTTTGATAGCACTCGCGCATCGATGGCATATCCAATGTGATCAACAATTGACCGTGACCCAGCTGTCCGGATAGAGGTTGCGCCGCGATGTTTTCTGCATGCTTTGCCATACCGCGAATTTGCAGCGTATCGGTGCAATCGATAACCAGCATCGAAACCGGGCCATTGCCGCTCAATTGGATGGTTAACCGGCCGGTTTGCTTGAGGTTTTCACCCAGCAGCAAGGTGACGGCGCTCATCTCGCCTAGCAGCCGGGTTACCGGTTGCGGATAGTTGCGTCCGGTTAACATCGCCTGCCAGACGGAATCGAGGTGTACTATGGCACCGCGGATATCCAGGTTTTCCAGAAGAAAGCGTTGTACATAGTTGCTCATTCTAAAGCCTTCGGTTGTGAGAAACCGTCATTATAACCGGTTGTGCTGCAATGCCACCCATGCCTGGCCTAACGCAATCGCGCTGTCGTCCGGCAGCATTTGCCGCGCGCTGAATATTTTCAGAGACGATGCGGTCAAACGGCGGATCAAACCGTGCCGCAGTATCGCGTTATGAAAACACCCGCCCCCCAGCGCCACATGCGAAATAGCATGTTGTTCGGCCGCCTGTTCAATCCATGCCGCCAATCCGGCAATCAGAGTGGCATGAAATAGCGCGGCGGTGTGTGCAACATCGTGTCCGGCATCACGGCAATCGATCAGTGCCGACAGTAACGGTGAGAAATCCAGCCTGTTGTCAGTGCCGATGCGGTAGCCGTCCATCAGTGCAGCGGTTTTCCCATGTTCTTCAGCAAGTTGCTGCAATTGAATGGCGGCTTGCGCTTCGTGCGATTGAATCGCGTTGACGCCCAGTAATCCGGCCGCTGCGTCAAATAAACGCCCCATGCTGGAGGTGTGCGGGCAATTCAGGTTTTTTGCCAGCATCGTGGCAACCGTCGCAGCCGCCGGTTGATCCGGGAAACGCCGGGTAATTTCAGCGCCGCGGTTTAAAAGGTATAACGCCGCCGCAGCTATGCGCCACGGCTCCTGTGCGGCGCGGTCGCCGCCTGGCAGAGCCAAGGTCGTCAGGTGTCCCAGCCGGTCAAAACGGGCGCCATCGGCCAACAGTAGCTCGCCGCCCCAAGGTGTGTTATCCGTTCCCAGACCGACGCCATCCAACGCCAGACCCAATACCGGTTGAGTCAATTGGTGTTCGGCGCAAATGGCGGCGATGTGGGCATGATGGTGTTGCACGGCCAATACGGGAATATGCCGCTGTCCGGCGTAAGTTTGCGCAAATTGCGTGCTGTAAAAATCCGGGTGCAGGTCGTGCGTGACGATTTCCGGCTGAATGGCATAATCCAGACACAGGCGCTGCACGGTTCGATCCAATTGCTCACGAGCCTCCACCGTTGCCAAGTCGCCAATCAGCGGGGAGATATGCGCGCTATTGCCTCGCGTCACACAAATAGTATTTTTCAGCCAGGCGCCGCAAGCTAGAACGGAAGGGCCGCCAATAGCCAGCGCGATAGTGGTGCCGTGTGGATTAACCAAGCGTGGAATCGATGTGTTGCGGAAGTTGGCTCGCTGCTGCAGCGCGATGGCACCCCGCGCTAATCCAATCGATCCACGCTTGCATGCCACTGCCTAGTGTGGCGGAAATTTGCAGCACGGGTAATCCGGGATGTATGCGGTGCGCATAGTCAATGGCCAAATCGACATCGAAAGTTAAGTGTGGCAGCAAATCGCATTTATTCAGCAGCATCAAATCGGCGGCATGGAACATGTCGGGATATTTCAGCGGTTTGTCTTCGCCTTCGGTGGCGGACAAAATCACCACTTTGTGCGCTTCGCCCAAATCAAAACCGGATGGGCACACCAGATTGCCGACGTTCTCGATGAATAACAGGCTGTTATCCAGTATAGACATTTGCTGTAAAGCTTGGCCGATCATATGCGCATCCAGATGACAGCCCTTGCCGGTGTTGATTTGCAATGCCGGAACGCCGGTTGCACGGATTCGCGCGGCGTCGTGATCGGTTTGTTGATCGCCCTCAATCACGGCAATCGGGAAACGGTCGCGCAGCATTTCGATCGTTTTGACGAGCACTGTGGTTTTGCCGGAACCCGGACTCGAGACCAGATTCAGCGCAAAAATGCCGTGCTGGGCAAAATACCGGCGATTTTCAGCGGCATACTGGTTATTTTTTGCCAGAATGTCGCGCTCGATTTTAACTATTCTGGATTGGCTCATACCGGGCGCGTGCGTACCCGCGATGCCGGTGCCGAAATGCAGTGTATCTGTTGCGTGATCCGCTGTTACGGGTGCAGATACCTGCTCATGCGCAGGATCATGCGCGGATTGCGACGGGCGATAGTGAAGCCGGGTATTTGAACGATGCCGCGATGGCATCGATTGACCGTTAATGCGCGTCTGTCCAACGCCGCAGCCACAAGTTGTACACATAATCGATTCCTTTTATTCCACTTCCAGTTCCTTGATGCGCATGCCATCGCCCTGCGTGACATGCAGCGCGTAGCTGCCGCACTGCGGACATGCCTGATGGTAGGTGGCGATCATCATAACCCGATGGCATTGACCGCACTTAGCCTGTCCGGCAATGTCGATAATTTCCAGCTTGGCTTGCCGGGCAATACTGTCTTCCGTTACCACAGCAAAAAAGAAGCGCAGCGATTCCTGTTCGACGCACGCCAGTTGACCGACTTCCAGCCATACCGTTTTGACTTGTGTGAATTGCTGTTCAACCGCGGCTTCTTCGATGAGTTGTAAGATACTTTCGGCAAGCGATAGCTCATGCATGTATTACCTCATCATCCGGCGGCTTACTGGATCAATAAATAACCGCCATAACCGGCAATGATGATACCGCTAAAACGGATCCACCGGGTACCGGCAAATTTTTTGCACAACTGAGCTAACCCGATGCCGCACAAATGCAACAGCATCGTCGCCAGCATAAAACCCGCAGCATAGGAGGGCAGCGCTGCACTGGAGGGCATTTCGCTGCCATGCGCAAAGCCATGGCTGAGCGCAAATAATCCGATCAACAGCACGCTGGCGCTGAGCGGTAAATGTTTGCGCCAAGCAAGTAGTGCGCCCAGAATCACCAGCGACAGCATGATGCCGTGCTCCGCGAAAGCGAGCGGCAGGGCGATCGCGCCGAATAAACCGCCCAAGCCCATCACCGCGACAAAAATCAGCGGAAAAAGCCAAACAATACGGCCATGTGCTTGCGCGGCCCATAAGCCGACGGCAACCATTGCCAGAATATGATCCAATCCGCTCAAGGGGTGCGCGAAGCCGTGCAACCAGCCGTTATGCGGCCCGTCGCCGGTATGTGCAAACACCAGTGGTGATGCGATCAGCAATGGCGCGATCAACAATAAAAGCGAGAAGAATTTCAGTGGTGGAACCGGTTTTTTTATCATTGCTGCGAATGCCATTGCTGAATTTTTAAAATGGCGGCGGCCAGATTTTCATTGGCTTGCATGCTTAAATAATCGCCCAATTCAAAACGATAACCGCGGATGCGCAGCAGAAAAGCAGGTGGCGCGGTGTGCGAATGGATTTGCTGGTAAACATACAGCAACGCCGCCGGTGTCAAGGCATGGCTGGTATAACTGGCGTCTTTTTCCGCCGTCACGGCTGAAAATTCAAAAGGTTCCTGGCACGACATATCCGCATCCACAAATATAATCCAGTCAAAGCCCGTTAAATCGGCAGCATGCTCAATCAGCAATTGCATGTCAACGAGGCAAGCGATATCCGCCAATTGTAACTGAGCGATATGCTCTACTAGCAGGGGGCCTAATGCGTCGTCTCCGCGTCCGGGATTTCCATAGCCGAATAGCAATAATTTGCTCATGCGCTACCCGGGTGCATGAGATGAGTGGTTTTATAACCGTGAGATTGTTTCATTGAAACTTGCCCGTGATCTGTGAGAGTGATTTTATGCACTGTTTTACAGAAAGTATGATTTTTCTTTGGCTGCTTGCGGATTAACTGTCATTTCTACTCATGATTGCTGTGTCATCCAGGATGAATAAACCGTCATTGCGCAGCTTGTATACCGGTACATCGCCTACTCGCAGCAATTCCGATTTCAGTAATAAATAAGTCACTTATCAAACTCATCTCAGCTGTACCCTGCGCCGACCGGGACATCAGCCTTTCATCTCCCGGTTAATCCCGACTACAAACCGACTAGGGCACATTCGGTGCATTCATCTTATTAATTTCATGACACTTTTCCCTATTTAATTCAGAGTGCTTACTGCATCATACGCAGCATGATTTAGCAGTGAATTGTTTGACGCGCAGGTTAAATATTAAAGGAGTGAAATGATGCAAAGTTATTTACGATTGGTAGCGGTTTCGGTTGCGCTCTGCTTGGGCTCAGTCACCAGTATCGCTAATGCCGGTGTTTTTGACGGACACACGATCAATTATCAGTACTATTTCCCGAATTTGAGTATGCCGTATGCTTCGGCGGGTAATGGTGATTACCTGGTGAACTCCAGTGTGGAAATATCGAATGTGGTCGATGGTTTCGGTACCATAGACTTCAGCGGCGATGAGTTCGTGATTTCCTTCGCGCATGGCGGCAATTTTTCGCCTACTGCATTTAACGGTTTTGCGATTAGCGATGTAACTGCGAGCATCAACCCATTTGCATCATTCAACCTGGTTTCGAATACCGCAGTGAGCGGCGCACCCACCTTGAGTTTTGATTCAAACCATTTGTATGTGAATTGGGCGGGACTTAATTTCAACCGGGGTGAATTGGTTTTTTCGGTGAGTTCGCTAACGCCACATTCATATCCACACTCGCATCCGGGCACTTCTTTTTCCCGCACCATCAGCCCAGTTCCGGAACCCGATACTTATGCGATATTACTGGTTGGGTTAGGACTGGTAGGCTATAGCGCGCGCCGCAAGCAAATTTGATCTACGCCAAGCGCACGCCATGCATTGATTTCCGAGTCATAAAAAAACCGCCACTTCGGGCGGTTTTTTTATTTGATGCTTTGATACCTGAGGATTAGTGTCCAGGTTTGCTGTTACCACCAAAAGGCCGTGGATCTTGTCCTTCTTTGAGGCACTCACCATTACCACCTACGCCAAACTTACAATCATCCGCGCTCGCATTGGGATCGCCCATGTTGGCGTTTGAACAAGCGGCTAAGAAAACTAATAAAGTTGCAGCAAAAATTGATTTTTTCATCATTCTAATCGTTCCTTTCTCTTTAAAATACCCAAATTTAATCAGGGATTCGAGTATATAACAGAACTCCAAATATTCAAACAGGTAAGTTTACTGTCCTGCTCCTGATTCACAACTACGAAGGATTTCAATCAGATAGTAGCCATATTTGTCGAGCTTGCGCGTGCCGATACCGCTGACCTGGCGTAATTCATCTTGCGTTTTCGGACACTGCCGCGCCAGTTCGCGCAAGGTCGCATCGTGAAAAATGACATACGCCGGTACGCCATGCTCTTTAGCCATTTTCGCGCGCCATGCGCGTAACCGCTCCCAAAGATACCGCTCGGTTGCATCCAGCAACATCAAATCGCTGCTTGGCCGTTTTTCAACTGTTTGTCCCGCCTGGGTTTGCAATCGCAACTGCACGGTTTGCTGTCCCTTCAACACAGCGCGGCTTGCTTCGGTAAGGTGCAATGCGCCATGACTTTCACTGTCGGCCGATAGCAGGCCCAGTGCGATGATCTGACGGAATACCGCGCGCCAGGTTTTTTCCGGTAAGTCTTTACCGATGCCGAACGTAGTCAAGCGGTCGTGATGCCATTCTTTGACCCGTTCGGTTAGATTGCCGCGCAAAATATCGATCAAATGACCCGTGCCGAAGTTTTGCCCGGCGCGGTAAACGCAGGATAGCGCCTTTTGCACCTCCACCGTCGCATCCCAAACTTGCGGCGGATTCAAACAAACATCGCAATTGCCGCAGGCCGCAGCGTCATCCGTAGCTTCACCAAAATAACGCAGGATGCGGAAACGCCGGCAAGTGGTTGTTTCGCACAGCGATAGCATGGCTTCCAGTTTGCGGGCGGCAACTTGTTTAAATTTGAGCTGTGCTTCCGATTCTTCGATCATGCGCCGCTGCTGAATGACATCGCCAAGACCGTACACCATCCAAGCATTGGCCGCTTGTCCGTCGCGCCCGGCACGGCCGGTTTCCTGGTAGTAACCTTCAATGCTCTTGGGCAAATCCAAATGCGCGACAAAACGCACGTCGGGTTTATCGATTCCCATGCCAAAAGCGATGGTGGCAACCATGACAATACCTTCCTCGCGCAGAAATCTTTCCTGATTCAGGCTGCGTTCCTGCATGCTCATGCCGGCGTGGTAGGCCACCGCGCGCAAGCCTTGGGCGGCCAACCACGCCGCGGTTTCCTCGACTTTTTTGCGCGACAGGCAATACACGATACCGGCGTCGCCGGGGTGTTCCGTGCGCAGGAAAGCCAGCAATTGCGACCGGCTGTTGGTTTTATCGATAATTTGATAGCGGATATTCGGGCGATCGAAACTGGACACAAAAATCCTGGCTTCGTCCAATCCGAGCCGCTCAATGATCTCCTTGCGGGTATCCATATCGGCCGTTGCCGTCAGCGCGATACGCGGCACATCCGGAAAACGTTCATGCAGTACTGATAACTGTATGTATTCCGGACGGAAATCATGTCCCCACTGCGACACGCAATGCGCTTCGTCAATGGCGAACAGCGCAACAGGAGTGCGTGCGATCAGATTGA
Source organism: Nitrosomonas oligotropha (assembly GCF_009833085.1). GTDB lineage: Bacteria > Pseudomonadota > Gammaproteobacteria > Burkholderiales > Nitrosomonadaceae > Nitrosomonas > Nitrosomonas oligotropha. The sequence goes on from NZ_QRBZ01000011.1 coordinate 69,311, forward strand.
GGAACCGCGCTGTTAACAATCGCTCCGGCGCGACATACAGCAAATCATAGTCACCCGCCAGAAGCTTCTGTTCAACTTCCGCTGCGGCTTGCTGCGATAACGAGGAATTCAGCACCGCCGCGCGCACCCCTAATTCATGCAGCGCCGCGACTTGATTCTGCATCAGAGCGATCAACGGGGACACGACGATGGCAACGCCGTCGCGCAACAAAGCCGGAATTTGATAACACAGCGATTTACCGCCGCCGGTCGGTATCAAAACCAAGCAATCGCCACCGTTGGCCAGGTGTTCGATAACTTCCGCTTGTTGCCCGCGAAAGGCGGGATAACCAAAAACTTCCTTGAGTATAGTGAGTGCGTTGGACATTCCGGGTGTGACTACTGCATGGTCTTGATTTTCTTCGATAAGAAACGCTATTTTTCTGATTTCACGGGAATAAACAGCACATTCAAGCGATCGCTCCGTCTTACTGTTGTGCGAATCGTAAAGACTTGACCGGCGATAGTACAGTAGAATGCACACCCTGACACTTGGAAGTTTCTGCTGGGTCAGTCCGCAATCGTTTGCATCGTTTCAAATCATTCGCGTTATTGTGCTGGTATAATTCTATCTAATTGCAGCTTTATTTATACAATTTGTCACGCTAGTCTGGAGAGAAAAAATGGTGGTAAATGATGTTTTGAAATTGATTCAAGACAATGAAGTTAAATTTGTTGATTTACGCTTTACCGATACCAATGGTAAAGAACATCATGTTACCGTACCTGCACATACCTTCGATGCGGATAAATTTGAAGACGGTCATCCCTTTGACGGCTCATCGATAGGCGGCTGGAAAGGCATCCAAGCATCCGATATGTTGTTGATCCCGGATCCGGATACCGCCAACATGGATCCCTTCATGGATGAACCGACATTGCTGATGACGTGCGATGTGGTCGAGCCGGCGGACGGCAAGGGCTATAGCCGCGATCCGCGTTCGTTGGCCAAGCGGGGTGAAATTTACTTAAAATCGACCGGTATCGGCGATGTTGCTTATTTTGGTCCGGAACCGGAATTTTTTATTTTCGATTCGGTGCGCTGGCATACCGGCATGTCTGGATGCTCGGTCAAAATCGAATCCGAGGAGGCCGCTTGGAGTTCCGCGATCAAGTACGAGAGCGGTAATATCGGTCACCGCCCATCCATCAAAGGCGGTTACTTTCCCGTACCGCCGGTCGATTCGCTGCAAGATATCCGTTCCGCGATGTGCCTGACATTGGAAGACATGGGTATCGGCGTCGAAGTGCATCATCATGAAGTCGCCACGGCGGGTCAATGTGAAATCGGCACCCGTTTCAATAGTCTGGTCAAACGCGCGGACTGGAATCAAGTGCTCAAATACGTCATCCACAATGTGGCGCATTCATACGGTAAAACAGCCACTTTCATGCCCAAGCCGATCGTCGGCGATGCCGGTTCCGGCATGCATGTGCACCAATCCATCTGGAAAGACGGTAAGAACTTGTTCTCCGGCAACGGTTATGCCGGTTTGTCCGAGATCGCGCTGTATTACATCGGCGGTATCCTGAAACACGCCAAAGCGTTGAATGCCATCTGCAACCCCAGCACCAATTCGTACAAGCGTCTGGTCGCGGGATATGAAGCACCGGTCAACCTGGCTTATTCCGCCAGCAACCGTTCCGCTTCTATTCGCATTCCACACACCAGCAGCCCCAAGGGACGGCGTATCGAAGTCCGCTTCCCCGATCCGACCGCCAATCCGTATCTGGCCTTTACCGCGCTGATGATGGCCGGACTCGATGGCATTCAGAACAAAATCCATCCAGGCGATCCGATGGACAAGAATCTGTACGATCTGCCGCCGGAAGAAGCGGCCAAAGTGCCGAATGTGTGCGCATCATTGGACGAAGCTCTGGATTGTCTGGATAAAGATCGCGATTTTCTGATTCGCGGCGGTGTTTTTTCCAATGACATCATCGATGCGTATATCCAACTGAAAATGGATGAAGTGATTTTACTGCGCACTACGACGCATCCTGTTGAATTTGATATGTATTACAGCTTATAAATTTAATAATGTGGGAAATTCAAATTGATTTTAACCATCGTGACAAAATCGAGAGGCATGAAAAAATAGATCCGTAAAGCGCAATAAGCAGGATTTATTCGCTCTTTTTTTGCTTTTCGTTAGAGAAATCATTGGTAGACTGATCGGGTAGCGGTAATTGTGATCAACATTCTTCTAGCAAAATATGAAAACCGGAACATTACTAATCCTATTCGCCTTTATTTTGTTGAGTTCTTTATCGCAGGCAATTGCTGAAACAAACATCTACAAGCATGTTGATAAAGATGGCAATATCACCTTTACCAACCGCCGCATCCCTAACTCGGAAAAAATATCCATTGCGTCGTATTCCAGAAATTCCGAATCCGCTCCGGCTAAATCACCATCCAATGGAAATGCGCCGCGTGTAAAAGATACGACGCAAAAGGAACGCGATACGGTACGCCGCCAGATTCTGCAAAAGGAATTGTCGGCCGAAGAAAAGCACTTTACCGATACCCAAACGCATCTCGATCAATTCGGCGATACCTCCGAAGCAAGCAATCCGCATGAAAAAGTGGTACAGCTTAGAAATAAGTTATTTCAGCATCAAAGAAATATCACTGCCTTGAAGAAAGAACTCGCCAGACTGTAGCTGCTCTAAAAATCACAACCGGTCGATAGGGTGATGCATGAAAAGAAATAACTCCTTGTTAATTGTTCTGGCTTTTTTTTCCTGCTCGATACAAGCCGGTGTATATAAACATGTCGACGAGCGTGGCAACGTGACTTATTCCAACGTACCGTCGAGCAACGCCAAGAAAATTGATTTACCTCCGATAGTGGTCGTGCCTTCGGTCGATTCTGGCGATGTGGAAGAAAGAATCGCGAAACGCCGCGAAGCGATGAAACTCGAGGAGCAGCGCGAGAAAATACAAAGCAAAATAACGGAAGAAGAGAAACGCCTTGGCGAATTAAAAAGCGAATACAAAGAAGGCGCGCCGGATCGCTTGGGCAGCGAGCGTAATTACCAGCGCTATATCAACAGGGTCGAACGGATGCGTGAAGAAATCGACGCCCGGGAAAAGAATCTGGAGGCATTAAAAAAAGGACTCCAGGAAGTATCCCGCAACAATCCGTAATCTCAATCAGGCTGTTAATTCGGCCACAACGGGCGCGTGATCCGAAGGACGTTCCAGCTTCCGTATCGCTTTATCAACCGCGCAGCTTGTACAGACACTTGCGAGTGCATCGCTCAGTAAAATGTGGTCGATGCGCAGTCCCCGGTTCAGGCGGAAAGCCATCATGCGGTAGTCCCACCAGGTATACGATTTCTCCGCTTGCTCGAACAGGCGGAAGCTATCCGCCAATCCCAACTGCAACAGATCGCCGAAAGCCGCGCGTTCGGGTTGACTGCACAAGACTTTACCTTGCCACAATAGCGGATCGTACACATCGCGATCTTCCGGCGCGATATTAAAATCGCCCAGGATGGCCAGCTTCTTATAATCCTTCAGTTCCTGCTGCAACCATCCGGTCAAGGCGGGCAGCCAGCGTAATTTGTATTGATATTTTTCCGATTCGACCGTATCGCCGTTCGGCACATACACGGAAATGACGCGCACATCGCCATAGGTAGCCGCCACCACGCGTTTTTGCTCGTCTTCAAACCCCGGTATCGCGGTAATAATGTCGCTTCCTTTTTGCTTGCTGAGAATCGCGACACCGTTATAGGTCTTCTGCCCGATAAAAACAGATTCATAGCCAACCGCGGCAATTTCAGCGGCAGGAAAATTTTCATCGGTTAACTTGGTTTCCTGCAAACACAGCATATCCGGCTGGTTTGTTTGCAGCCAATCGATTACCTGCGGCAGCCTTACTTTGAGCGAATTTACATTCCAGGTTGCTAATTTCATGATCAATCCTTGGCGTTATGAATAACCAGCTGGTTAAACGGTATGACCCACTGCTGTTGATTGCAAACCTCAACCGCGTAACGTTGTAGCGCCCGTTTAATGGCGAACAGATCTCCCGCAGCCGTGCCATCGAAGGTAGCGGCAATCTTGTAATCCAGCGATGAGGTGTTGGCGTGAGCGAAGTGCACCACCAAATCATTCAGTGAGTTACCGAAGGATTCCAGCTGTAAACCGCGCCGGATACCCTCACATAAGATTTCCGGAATCACGGTGGTGCATTGCGCTTGATGCTGATAATCGATACCGAAATCGCTGCTCACAGTAAACCCCAAGGAATAATTCTTCGGCTGGGCAGCCAGGAAATCGGCAATGCTATACGTGATCGGCATCACCCCGTTGGGCTGCGATAACACGATGCATTCCAGGGTAATGCATTTCACCATGGCATAGGTATTATCGGTCAGCATCACGAAGTCACCCCTTTGGCACGGAAACCAGGGCTCGTCCGCGGAGTACGGACGGGAAACGTAATTGGCCAGTTCCGCCAAAGTGAGCCGCAACTCCAATCCGGGCAGCATAGGATTGGTCAACTTACTGTAATAATTCAAACTTTCCACCAGCAGCGGGATACCGTTATAGTTGATGCATTCGCCTTCCCTGACCGATCCGGTATTCAATAATATCCGCAGCTCATTGATATAACTGGGAATAGAGTTTTTCAGCAGCAGGATGATGCTCAGCAGCAGTAACACGGTAATACCGATTAATACCTGGTCGTTACGCACACTCAGCACATAAAACACCGCTGTGATCGACAACGCCGCCATCAGAAAATGATAAAACAATGTACTGATGCGCTGATAATAGGTTCTTCTTTCCTCTTTCTTGCGATGATTCAGCCAGTGCAGCAGTTTCTGCAACGATAGCATCGAGAAATACACGGAAATAAAAGCAGTCAGCGCCATCAACAATGTGGCGCCGCGTCCCGCAGCAAATTGTTGTACATGTTCACCCAAGGATATTTCCTTGGCGGATTGCGATTTAATCATTTCCTCGAGTTGTAATTGCGCGACCTCCAGAAGATGCTGGTTATCCAGCAATTGAACGTTCCATTTTTTGCTGATGCGCTCAAACTCGGCATAAGCCTCTTTTTCAAAACCGGCTGTATTGATTTCCCCGATATGTTTAAGCACTTCATTGATGACACGGATTTGCGATTTATAAAAATCGATTTTCTTTTGCAAGCTATCGGTTTTACGCTTATTTTCCGTCAATTGGCGCAGTTCGCTCATGATCGGCTGCACGATTTCCAGCAAATCTTTCTGCCAATCGAATTCCTTCTTTTCTGTTGTTTCCTCTTTGCTCAGCTCCAAGCCCGCCGTCAGAATCATTTCAAATGACGATTTCTGTTCCGCGATGGCATTGCTCAATTCGGTCAATTCCGCCTGGATTTTGTTTTTCTCCTGCTCCGTCTTGGCTTTTGCCAACGACTTTGACATCGCTTCCGCTTGATCTTGTTGCAGTTTGATGCTGTTGATAATGTCATTGAGTTTTTCAACAGCCAGTTCTTTTTGCAGCTCCCTTTCGGTAGCAATCAAAGGAATTTCCAATGTGCTCGCGCTGGCGCCGGAGAACACCAATGCCAGTAAAAAGAACACAAACCAACGTAAAGCAAAATCAATTTTCATGTTTTATCGAATCAATAATTGGGTTTTGATTATCAGCACGGCCGTCTTGGAAAACCATCTCAGACAGCAAAGAAACGCTCGACTTCCGCCAGATCGCGTGTGCGTTTCATCGGCGGCAGGCTTTGCCATATCTGTTTGCCATAGGCTTTTGTAGTCAAGCGTGGATCGCAAATCATCAACACGCCGCGGTCCGCTTCATCGCGGATCAACCGGCCGGCCCCTTGTTTCAGATTAATGACCGCGCGCGGCAATTGATATTCCATAAACGCATTGCGTCCTTCGTTGTTCATTTTATCAATCCGCGCAGCCAGCACCGGATCATCCGGCGGCGCAAACGGCAGTTTATCGATGATGACCAGAGACAACGCGTCGCCGCGTACATCGACACCTTCCCAGAATGATTGGCTGCCAATCAGCACGGCATTGTTCAATGCGCGGAAACGTTCCAGCATATTGGAGCGAGAACCTTGCCCTTGCAGCAGTAACGGAAAATCGAAATCCTCGGCGGATTGCAACAACTCGTACACACGCTGCATCGCACGTAAACTGGTGCAGAGAAAAAAGGCCCGCCCGCGGCTCGCGCGCAATACCGGCAGCGCCGCTTGAACCACCTGATCGGTGTAGTTCCTCTGCTGCGGTTCCGGCAAACCGGACGGCACGTACAATAGCGCTTGTTGCGCGAAATCGAACGGACTTTCCCAGCACGCCGTTTGCGCTGCGGTCAATCCCATTTCGTTATTGTAATGACTGAAATCCTTTTTCACCGACAAGGTCGCGGAAGTGAAAATCCAGGCGCGCGGCAATGAAACCATTTGTCTTTGGAAAATTTCCGCAATCGACAACGGCGTTGCGTTCAGTTGCAAAGCGTGGTGATAGACTTCGACCCAGCGCACATGCTCCTGCATTTCCGTTTCATCGCGCCAGCGCTGCAACAGATACAAATGCGCCGCCGCGCGCTGGCGGCAATTCTCCAGTCCTTCGGATCGCTCTGCCTGACTTTCCAGTAACTTCACCAGCGTGGTCAGTTTTTCCAGTACATCGCCCAGTGCTTGACTGAAGCCGCTATTTTGCTTGGCGGCTGCCAGCGACAGGCGCGTATTCTCTTCCACAATCGTCAAGCGCAAATCGCGCACGGCTTTTTCCATTGCTGCAATCGCCTCGGGTAGTCCGGTAAAATCCCCGGCGGCTTGAATCGCTTCCACTTTGGCATCGCGCGCCAAATCGAGCAATTGGCCGGTACTGATCGATTCGCCAAAAAACAAACTGGCGGTTTCCGGCAATTGATGCGCTTCGTCAAAAATAACCGTATTACACGCCGGCAGTAACTCGGATAATCCTTCATCGCGCAGCATCACATCGGCGAAAAACAGATGATGATTGACCACCACGATATCCGCCATCAGTGCTTGCTTGCGCGCTTCCATGACGAAACATTTTTTGTAACTGGAACACTCGGAACCCAGGCAACTGTCGCGCGTGGACGTGACGTTTTGCCAGATCGCGGCATTTTCCGGCACCTCGCTCAGACCGCTTTTGTCGCCGCTCTGACTGCGGCTGGTATAACGCTCGATCAGTTGCAGATAGTGAATTTCATCGCGGTTGATAAAGCTGAGGTGGGTGTCCTGCAGGCTTCTTTCCAGATAATAATGACACACATAATTCGCCCGCCCTTTCAGCAAAGCCACCGTGACCGGGATTCCCAGCGCCGCGCGCACGGTCGGAATATCGCGATTGAATAACTGATCCTGCAATGTTTTTGTGCCGGTCGAGATAATCACCTTGCCACCCGCCAGCAACGCCGGCGCCAGATAAGCGAAGGTCTTGCCCGTACCGGTTCCTGCTTCGGCCACCAGAATTTGATGCTTGGCGATCGTATCCGCAATCGCCTGGGCCATTTTCACTTGCTGCGCGCGCGTGCGGAAACCTGCAATATGTTGGGAGAGCACGCCGCCGGGCGCGAAAATGGCATCGATATCAAGCATAAAATCAGAAAAATGGCTGTCCGGAATCAGTCTGCAGACTGCTTTGATGAAACCGCCACTCTTGGGAATGGATCAAGAAAACTTAGCGCATTATACTGCGATGCACACCGGTTAGCGATTGATGTTCGTTGTACTGTGAAGGATGAAGGGGATAATGCCAAAAGGATGGATCATTCCGGGTTTCCGCAGGATAAAATTAACGCAGTCCCTTGTATTCCCGTCATCCACCAAACTGGGTTATTTCTTGCATCCCTTCGCACAGATAGGATTCTCCGAGGATTCCTAAGATTTCCCGGTTGTCAGCCAAGAGAATTTTTCCAACCGAGAGTCCGGCCGGTTCACGGCTTAATAATTCCCCGAGGTTAGATGAGTCTATCGACCATATCTCCAAGAATATTTGCCCGCCGCTGGCGCAGCGTTGCATTGCGGGGTGCCGATCGTTAATCGACCAAAGACGATAGAAAGGCGCGGTTAAGGTTTCTTCCACAAACACAGCACCTAACTCCAGCAGATTGTGGTTTAACGCTAAGCCTCTCATTAACGTACCGTTCACAGCTAGCTTAATTTTCATAATTTTATGATTATTAAATATATTAAGACAATGGATTGTGTTAATTTGTGTTGCGCGGAATTCCTAGCGTTGCGCTGACAGGATACTCATAAAGTAAAAAAACACTTAGGATTTTATTCCTAAGTGCCTGTTTTTGGTAGGTCGTGGCAGATTCGAACTGCCGAACAACGGATTAAAAGAAGCAGCCACCCGGAAATTTATGCCTGCAAAGTCGAAGAAAATATAACCACTTTTTTCGCACCGCCGCTTTTTACGAACTGAACCGAACCAATACCGAATCCGAGCAGCCATATACTGACCTTGGAGTTGCCCCCCTTTACTCAAAGCATTCTCAGGGGATGCCGGTTATCGAGACACAGCAGTTGATTTCGTAGTTAATGGATTAGGCCTGGCTTTGCACATTTCAGAGAAGATCGAAGGTAAATGGGCTGTTTTACCGAAGCGATGGGTGATCGAGCGTACGTTTCCCTGGCTTGGTAACTTTCGTCGTTTATCCGAGGATTTCAAAATTTTGCCTGCTACTGCCGAAAACATAATTTATCATCGCCATGATGAAAATAACACTTGCAAAATGCGTCTAATGTTTTACCAGACAACTTCTTAGTGCATTGCTAGACTGATGCCCTGGTATGGCTGTATTTTATTAACAGATTTGTAAATTCACACTAGGCTGACACGATGGCAAGACCACTGAAATACCCAAGATTGTTTCCTTTTTACACAGCAATTAACGACTTGAGCTCTTCATTGGCTTTGTATCGATATGCTGAGTACGGCTTGCTAATAAGAGAGAAACTCGAAATTGAAGGTCCTTATGCAATTCCAGATTCGTATTTTACTGCCTGGAGAGAGCATGGCGGTGGTAGTCGGTCAGGATTAGTTTTATCCAGTAATCATTCTGATTTTGACAACCATAAAAAAACTATATTGACCTACGCCAAAAATCAATTCTTAGTGAATGCGTTCTCTATATTCGAGTTCTTTATTGCTAATACAGTAATATTTATATGGATTTATTGTGATAGTAAAAGTGAAAGCAAGATGAGAAATGAATCCATATGGAAGCATCGTGATGAAATAAGAGAATGTGACAAGAATCTTAAATTTATTTGGAGCGAGGAGAAGAAAACTGAATTTTTAGAAAGCCCCGCGATAGCCAACATCGAGGATTATGAGTGGATGATGGATAATTACAAGACTAAAGAGCAAAAGAAGCGGATCCAGTTACTTGAGAATGTATGTGGTTTAAATATTCGAAATTTAAGCACAGTAGAAAATGGAATTTCATGTGACTGGAAAAAATTCAAATCCAATGAAAAGTTAAGAAACAATATTGCGCATACAGCAGGAAGAAACTCCCTGTACATTAACAATGGCCTTGTAAGAAAAGAAATAACCAAAGACGAAATATTGAATATATTTTGGTTTATTCATAATCTTATTGTAAATTTGAATGAGCAAATATATACCTCTGGAATATTTCACTATGAACGTCAAATACCAGACAGTGCGCCACGTAAAGATACGGTCAGCTGATGAATGTAAAGGTTATACTCGTGTGTTTAAAAGATTGGCGCTGGATGACTATCTGTAGGGATAGCACGTTACCTTGGAGTGAGTTGGGATCTGATTCCTCAGCAGTCCAACACAATGCCGAGCGAAGAGGTCATCAACTGGCAGCAAATACATAGGTCCGGCGCTCACCCCGACACCCTAACTGAAGTATTTCAACAATATCTCTATAGAACAAAGAATTATACATCGATCGAAGATACCCCGCTCTTATTTAATACCAATGACCGTCGGATTAACAATCTGGGGCTCTATCGGTTGATCAGCTATCAAGCCATCATCGACTAATAAGGGCAGGACGGACGCGCAAGAAAATAGGGATATGTCAGTCGCATTTTGGCTGAAAAACATTGGTAGATACCTGATGCCGCATCTTCCCTCATTAATCTCTGAAATGAGACAATCGTATCGCCCCCCTCATCAAAGCCGCCTCATTACGTGCAAGATTCACATCACAGCTAACCGTGATTGATAATAGGAAGAGGGGAATCAAAGAAAGCTAAATTAGCCTAATCCGTTGAATCAACTCTCCCTTCTTTGATTCTATAACCGCATCAACCAGTGCATAGCCGGATGGTTGTCCTTATTCTTTCGCCAGTATATTCAGGCGCAACGACTACTCACAATGTTTACAAAGATTTAATTGAATTAACTATTGAGTTCAAATAATTAAATTTTTTAGAAAATAAAAGGACTATAAGTCTATGACCTGTAGTCCTTTTATTTATTTTGGTAGGTCGTGGCAGATTCGAACTGCCGACCAACGGATTAAAAGTCCGTAATTCCACTTGTTTACGTATGTTTACGAAAGTCATCGAAAGTAATTCTATGTTGATATAAAGCCATTCTTCGGGTAATCTGCCGTTCACGATTGTTTATGGATGTATCTAAAAATACCCATAAGTTGTAACCCCAAAGTAACCCCGGCGTTACCCCGGACAGAATGGCAAAAAAATTCAATTTCACAAAAGCCGAAATAGACTCATTGCCCGTGCCGCCGCACGGCAAGCGGGACACCTATCATGACACAAAAACAGGTGGATTGCAGTTAAGGGTGTCGCATACCGGCATAAAAACTTTTAGCGTGTTCCGGCGCATGAAATGTGGTGAGCCTGAGCGCGTAACCCTAGGACGTTACCCGGACATGACAATTGATCAAGCCAGGCGAAAGGCGATGGAAATCAATCTGGCCATATCTGAAGGGCGCAACCCAGCAGAGAGAAAGCGCGAGAGTAGGGCGGAAATGACTTTTGCCGATCTATTTTCTGATTACATCGAACGACATTCCAAGCTGCACAAAAAAACCTGGCCGGAAGATGAAGAAAAATTCAGGAATCACATCAGCGGCGCAATCGGTAACAAAAAACTGTCCGCAATAGACAAAAATGACATTTCAATAATTCACGCTGCAATCACTAAGAAAGGCAATCCGGCAACCGCGAACCGCGTTCTTGCGCTCATATCGAGCATTTTTGGGTGGGCAATGTCTATCGGGATATGGCATATTAATCCGGCATCCGGGATCAAGCGTAACCGCGAAAAAAGCCGCGATAGATTCATCCAGGGCGATGAGTTCCCAAGGTTTTTTCAGTCCCTCGGTGAGGAACAAAACGAAACTATCCGGGATTATGTGCTGATGTCTTTATTGACCGGTGCGCGCCGCGCAAATGTTCTTAGCATGCGCTGGAAAGATATCAACTTTGACCGGGCAGAATGGCGGATACATGAAACCAAAAACGGAACACCGCAAACAGTCACTTTGAGCGAAGAATCAATTCAGGTATTGCGTAACAGAAAACCGGGCGGTGATGCTGTATTTGTGTTTCCCGGTACCGGTAAATCCGGGCATCTTGAAGAGCCGAAAAAAGGGTGGAAGAGAATCCTTGATCGTGCAGGAATCGAAAATCTGCGCATTCATGATCTAAGGCGGACGTTGGGAAGCTGGCAAGCCAAAACCGGCGCGTCACTGGCAATCATTGGGAAATCACTCAATCACAAAAACCATAACACAACCGCTATTTATGCCCGGCTTGATCTTGATCCAGTGCGTGATAGCGTAAATGCTGCTACCAGCGCTATGCTCACGGCTGCCGGTCTTAAAAATCCAGCGGATGTAGTTGTCAGCATTAAGCGAAAAAAATCAAAATAGTCACGCCACACGCTTTTTATTCAAGTAATCAATCAAGTCTTCTTCAGCATAGCGAACCTTCCCGCCCACTTTTATGAACGGAATTACCTCTTTACCGGTGCAGCGCCAATTTCTCAGTGTTGTTTCTTTGATCCCGATTCTGGCAGCTGCCTCAACTGGAGTGTAAAGCTTGGTGTCTCTAGTTATTATTTTATCGAGTGGTTGCATCGTCATTCCTTCGGATCATCCAGTAATTCTTGGTAAAGTTCTGGAGTTTTAATCTTTATTGGTCCTTGGTCTATCCAGGCAGTACTGGCTCATTTACGTCTCCTGTAGCCAAATAAAGGTCTGCGTAAATTAGCTATATAATAAACATGTGCTAGTGATACTAAATGCGTTAATGATACCCATCTGGTTTTATATCGAGACATCCTGACTATTTTCATTTGTTTAGCTCCTGCTATTTCACTGTGGTGAACGTAGTAAATTTAGTGGTTCTATTATCACTGCGCAAGGCGTGTAAAAATCTCAGTTGTGTGGATGTTATCTTTCTAACTTTACCGGTCACTTTTGAGCAAATAATTACATACTGATTATCGGGCGGCATCTCATCATCACCGTTAGTCCATGTTATTGTCATTTAATACCTTATCCTATTAGTTCTCATCGAGTTTATTGGTCATATTCGATCCTTTCGGTTATCCACTTGACAAAACCATCGCCATTTTCTAAAAGCTCTTCTTGGTGATCATTGTCAGCTGTTACTGTTTTTCCATCTACAGTCAAACCAACCCTGTACCAAGGCCTAGCATTTGATATTCTGTAATAAAAATGTTCTATGTCGAATACCTTTCCATGCTTAGGATCCAGCTTCCATTTTTCTGTATATGGTGAATCTTTTTCTAAATACTCTAATTTGATATTGCTATCTCTCAGATAAGCGATAATTGCTTCTTTGCTTTGACTTTCTAATTGATTTGCAGTTAATTCATTCATTCTTTTATCCTTTTGACCCCGCCGAAGCGGGGTGATGAATTATTATTAATCAAGCAGCTTCAAGTTCTATTGACAGTATTTGCGCTAATCTCGCTAAACCTTTCGGTGTTACGTGGCAATAAGGCTTCCTGCATTCCTGCCCAGAAGTCTCGTCAGTGTATTTAGCTTCCTTGTAGGTAAGGTATCCATTTTTGATGTACCTGTCGTAAGCCACCCATGCGCCATTTAGACGGTAAATCCATCCTTCGGCATTTAATCTGGCCGTTAAATCTTTTCGTTTCATTCCAAGGATTTTCGCAACCTCGGTAATGGTCAGTGCGTCTTTGTCGGCTGAAATTAGGTCGAGAGCTTCTGCTTTGGGTGCCAATTCTTTGACTTCAAGACGCAATCGTTCATTTTCCTCTTCCGATTCGAGCGCAAGCTTTAACAAGTCTTTTCTGGAAAGGTTTGCAATCGGATTGTTGACTTGGTGTTCCAATTCTTGCCAGCGGTCGATAATTTTTGCCCTGAGCTCAACACTGTAACCAGATACAACAACCATTGTGTCTCGATATGAAAGTCTAATTTCTTGGTAGGTTTGTCCATTCTGAGGGTGAATATAAGGGGTCTCGTTTCCAGAAACGACACCCTTTGAAGCTAATGATCTTATTGTTTTTAAAACATTGTCATGAGTGCTGCTGGTTAACTCGGCAATCTCGCGACTACTCATAGTCAAGTTTGGAGAATTGGCAATATTGATTAGATTGTTCATGATTAAGACTCCATGACAGATTTTGATTGTGAATTTCTAATGGGGAAAGGAATTACTTTGCACTTTGCGATGGATACACCGCGTAATCTGCGGATTTCTTTGATTCCTTTTACAGGATCGCCAAAGGGACGTAAATGTCGGGTAATTTCTCTCTCCGCCTCTGTCCAGTTATCCATGAAGTCAAAGATTTCCTGAAGCGCTTGCTTGCGAGCGTGAGCTTCAATCATTGCTGGTGTAAGGAGTGTTGCTTGGGGTGTTGATACTGACTTGCGACGTGCGGGTGCACGGGTAGATTTGGTTGCCATGATATGTGCCTCAAGTTCGTTGAACGAACCGCCACTCACTGTCAAATGAGGTGGGCGGAACTGAACGGGTTGACAGACCGGTGAGGCACCAGCGAGCCTTGCGGCTCCCCGCCCAGTCCGCCCATAAGCGAGCACACTGAAGCAATAAAAAAGCCGCTCAACGCAACGCTGACGGCTATCTGCCGCCTCATTCAGGCTGTCAAACCCGGCCACGGACTTTGCCGTGACTCTGGAAGAATAAACCCGAGTGGCTGAATTTGTCAATGATTTGGAATTACTGTAGTCTGCTGTTTGGTTCTTTTTAATGTGTGCAATCCATACATTGAACAGGTGAAATATGACGAAACAAGAACTTAACAGTATTGTTATCCGACTCATAGAAAGCCACAACCTTCCACCCGGCAATCCAATCGTACTAAGCGAAATATTGCTAGCAGAATTGGAAGAAAATTGGGATGAGATACCCACACAAACGCAAGCAGTTTTACTTTGTGTCATCGCTGCGCTGAAGAAACAGTTTGCCGAGGAACTTATATCTGAACTTGAGACGCGGGTAGTTGTGGATAAGCTTCGAGGAAAATAGCAGCAATCGAAATGCTTCAGGTCATGTCTGAGAAAGCTATCCCAATTGATAACGGCTATCAGATTCATGGGATAGCTGTCCACAAAAAACCCAGCACACCATAGGAGGGGGAGGGTGTACTGGGTTTAACTGACACAAAATCTAGTGGTGCTACCATCCGACTACGCGAGCTAACATGCGCTGGTTGCTGCGGTAATATCATGTCCAAGGAGAAATGATGATCAAATATTACCTCAAGTTTTAAGGAGCAATTCCGTAGATAAGATGGGCAAAAATACGTCATATTAAAATACTGAATTAATCCAACTATCCGAGTATCTCTAACCATCGAAGCTGAAATAAGTTTTGGACGTTCATTTGTAGCGCAGGTAATCATGATTCCACCTGCTGTGGGATTAATTCGTAGTGGGGGGTGGGCAGAACACAGTGACATCAAGGCTTCCAGTCATGCGGCCGAAGATCTTACGTCTTAAAGCTGTGTTCCACCCAATGAACGCGAAATAGGACGGGTGGAACTGAATGTCACGAATGGCTAAAGGTTTCCGGCCTCCATTAATAAACAAACAGCCCCACTCGTTTTCGAGAAAACCAGTGCGTGAAGTGAAAAGATAGGAGGTATACGCACCGGGTTTTAGGACAGTTCCAGCCTTCCGACTAAATGCCGGGGAGCATCCGGGCTGGTGCGGGCTATTCCTGAATCGGGATGCAGGGATAGACTTGCTAAGCATTATCACCGTAAACTGAATGAAGTTCCGTGCGCTCCCGAACATTTCTAAGCAGCCTCCGCCTTAACTTGATCACCCGCAATCACTCCGTTCTCAATCCAGTGCGCCTCAACCGCAGATGGAAGATTTGCCGGTTTTTCTTTCAGCGTACCGAACAACAGCACAGATTCAATCTCACCGGCGCGAGATAAGCCCAATAGCCACTTTAAGCACGCGCTGCGGCTTGGCAAATCAAGCAGATCGAATTCATCAGCCATTAAAAACTTGATCCCGGCCACATGGTTGATCGCCTCAGCAATCATCATGTTCGCGCGCCATTTTGCTGATGCGGATGCAAGACCATATGGGCGTCCGTCGTAGCTGATCGACATATCCGAGTTGATATACCGATGCCTTCGGCGTCACGTATGGTGAGATCGTCTTTTGCAGGATCAAACTCGTTTTCAGGATCACGGAGCTTATCCACAAATACACCGGCAGCGTCATCAGCAGTGACTGTATCGCCGGATAAGCGAGCTATGGGTTACTCTCATCCAGAGACTCATGTGAGTAACTATCAAGGCAAAATCACGAAAACTAAATTAACCAAGCATTACCCGCCCGACACCGTGGCCGCAATATTTCTATTGAAAAATCGCCACCCAGAAAAATGGCGCGACAAGGTTGAGGTTGGCGTTAACGTGAAACTCGACAGGGATCAGCTGACGCAAATTGAGCAAGTATTCATGGAAAAAATGGCTCAGTCGAGAGCGCGCCAGGAAGCCGTGTTGTTGGAGCGTGGTATTACCATAGAGCATGGGCAAGATTGATGCATGTCGACTCCAGGTCTCATATTTAATGATCCAAGGTACCCGGATTTTGTAGAAAGATATCACGCTGATCCGCTGCGGTTTGCAGTTGAGGTCTGCGGCCTGGTTCCATCGGAAGATCAAGAGGAGCTGTTTAATGAAATAGCCCCGGCAAATGCAAAAGTTAGCGTTGTATCGGGAACTTCGACCGGGAAAACCGCAGCTTTTGCCAGGATAGCGTTGTGGCACTTGTCGTGTCACCCGATAGCATCCTACGAAGGCAAGATCGAAATAGGTTCCAACACGTACATTGGCGCGCCGCGCATAAGCCAGGTTGCCGATGGTATTTGGAAGGAAATGAACGATGCCTACCTTGGTATTGCTTATGGCCCGCACAGCTGGATTAACGATTACTACGAAATAACCAAAACCAGAGTTTATGTAAAAAGATTTGAAGAGCAGTGGTTTATTTCGCAGGTTGCCATGCAGAAAGGGCAGGCAATCGGTGTGGCAGGGAAACATAGATATCAAACGCCACTTTGCTGGTTGATAACGGTGGGGTGGGTTCCACGGTTAATAAATTGATTGAGGCGTCTGGTGTTACGGTTGTGAGAGTCAATTGGGGCAAGCCATGTTTCAAGAAGGAATATCAGGATCGTTTTTACAATCGCCGCGCTTGCGCGATGGTTAGATTTCGTGATGCGGTCAGATCAGGGCGCGCGGTAATGCCGCAAAATATCGATAGAAAAATGCGGGAAAAGATATTGCTGCAAGGTGCCCGGCTGCCGTATCACTTTGCTGAGGCCGGTGGGCTTAAGTATGTCATGGAGAAAAAAGAAGAAATGCGGAAGCAAGGGATAAAATCCCCGGACATTATTGATGCGATGAGCTTTCCGTTTCTTGAGGATGCGACAAGCTACATGGTTTCTGCTGATGCGATGGTGGGGGGCGTCGATTCCGTGGCTGCTGCGGCGCAAAACAAGGCTGATGATTTGTTTGCTGGGGTTTGATTATCTTTTTAGAGTCTAGGATAAATAGGGTTATTAATAAAAGTGAGGTTTTATTTATTATTCTGGAGTGCGTAATAGATTATTTAATTCATAAGATTTATCATTCTTCCATAAAAACATTGACCGTAAAATTTCTAAACTAAATTTTTATCAAAAAAATAAATAACAGAACCTTGATACATGCCTTTCACTGATGATCCAAACTTAATTGCGCCAGAAGATCCAGATTGCACAATATGGCGCTACATGGATATAACAAAATTTTTGTCTTTGATCGACAAATCGAAGCTATTTTTTGTTCGTATTGATCGGCTAATGAAAGATGACGCTTATGAAGGTTTTTTTTCTGACTTCAACGTGCAGTTTGGAAATGAAGATTCAGAAATACACAAACAATTAGATAACTTAAGGGCAGAACTAATTGAGAAAGTTGAAAGTACTAAAATAAAAATGATGCAGGAAGAAAGTAAAAGCTCTGAAGAGGCTGAGAAATGGGGAGAAAAAGAATTAGATAATTTTGATAAACAGAGATCTAATATCTACTTGAGCAACAAGTGGATTCCAAATGATATGAAAAAATTCCACGATAAAGTGTTCATTGATTCCTGGCATATTCAAGAACATGAATCTGCTGCAATGTGGAAATTATACGCTGGTAACGCAAGCGGAATAGCAATTGAATCTTCATATAATAGGTTAAAAAATTCTTTAAAATCCTGTAATGAATATCAAGTAAATATCGGAACAGTGAAATATATGGATTATCGTAGGAATTATATTCCAGTACATTATCCGCTTTCTGTGTTTTTACATAAAAGAAAAAGTTTTGAGCACGAAAAAGAATTAAGAGCGCTGGTTATGGCAACCTCTAGCAGAGATTCTATTGAATATAAGGATATCTTTGGAATTGAAGTTTCAATTGTTTTAGAAGAATTAATTAATCGGATCTTTGTTTCACCAACTGCGGAGCCGTGGATTTTGCAACTATTACAGTCGGTAATTAAGCGGTACAAGTTAGATAAAGAAATAGTCCAATCTGATCTTATTTCAAAGCCTATCTATTAAATGCAGTGTCTTTTATTACAGAAAATTATGCATTTTTTCTCTAATATAAATATTTCTTTATTATCAAAGAGTATGAACTTCGGAGAAGATGAAATGAATATGAGTCATGATCAGGATCAGGATCACAAACGTCTAGCACAAGCAGAGAATCTGCAGTTATTAACCAGAGAGTTGAAATTAACAGATATACTGACGGTGCATACCTCGAATACAGATGGTTCCCCAAACTACTGCGGTATCTACTGCGCACTTGTGCCAAACGATCAAATTGATCAAGCATTATCGAGTTCAAATTGGGATCTTTTACATGGCCAGGGATTGCCAGATGACGCTATTTACAATATCCATGATAAGGAACAATATCGCTATCTCCGTTACGGGAAAGAGAGCGGCATTGAGCCTCTCGTTATAGACCGCTTTTTTCATGACCTGCGAGATAGCTATAATGAAATATCCGAAGAGTTTCGTTTATTTCATAATCTATACCATGACAGGAAGACGAATCAGTTCATAAAATTCGATAATGACGGGAACGAAACAGTAGTGGCAATTATTAAGGAAGATTGTATAAAAATCCGTGTAAAGGAGATTCGGCAGTTCTTGGCTATTAAAAACATGCATCTTTCGATTCAATTTGATTGTCGTGAGCATTCATTATTTTCATTGGAAGAACTTAGTTTGAAAGCTTGTGGCGAGTATCAGCGTAAAGATCTTAGCTGTTGGAGCCTCAATTATGGTGATGGCATTTGCATCAGCGAGCATCGCTCTTTCAGTCGACTGTTTGGAAAGCGGATGGTAGAACCTTTGCCGAAATCTAAGAGTGATTTTGGGAGCTTTGCCCAAGAGACCGAAAAAGAATATGTGGAGTTCATAATTAATGAGAATGAAAACGGTGATGTACTGACTCATACCTCAAATCCTGATAAATTGGCTAACAATTTCGGTGCTAACCCAGGATCTCCAAATTTTCTAACTTTAATACATTTTCGAAAGCAAGTTCTCGATAAATATTATCAGCAACCCTCCAAATATTTAATCGAAGATTCGATGCTAAGTTGTGGAAACCTTTGGAGTCTAAAGATAGACAATCATCATTCGGATAAAATTTGTGTTTGGTTAGGTGATTTGGGGAATATCTCTTACCAGGAACAACTGTACTGGCGTACATATAACATTCCCCCCCAGGGCACCGTAAGTGAGACATATTTCAAACGAGAAATGCTTGCGCAGTTTACTGACTCAAAACGCCCCGAACACAAATTTGCAAATAAATATCACCGCTTGCAAGAAGAAAGTGTCAATCGATTAGGTTGGGAAATTCTACTTCACTTGGATGAAGGAGACGATTATTACATCAAAGGTTTGCGAATTCCCGCGACAGAAGAACAGCGCGACTTTGATGAGTTGGTCTTAGGTTTAACAAAGTTGCTTATCGACTCCATAAATGAAAAGGATCTCAAAAAAATAATCCCTAAAGAGGATCTCCCAAATATTAAAGGAAGCATTAACCGCCTAGAGTACGTACTGAAAGCAAGAGGTGTCGAAGAGTATGATTCTCAAATTATGTTTCTTCGTAATCTACAAAGTTTACGTTCTAGTGGTGCCGCACATCGTAAAGGAGATACATATCGAAAAATTGCTGTCGTCTTCGGCGTAGATGACCAAAATCTAGTTACAGTATTTGCTGGGATAATGGATCAGGCCTTGAGTTTTCTAGATTTTCTATTAAATATCGTAGGCGGAGGTAAGTTGCAAGGCGCTAACAACGTTTTAAACGAGAACAATGAAAAGAGATAAGCTTTCGTCGCACCGCTTTTAGAACGACTTAGACGAATGTTTATTACCATTAATCAGTGGGAGGTCAATAAATCTTAATAACCTGATATCAGATTTATCCGTTGTAGTGAGCCATTAAGAGCAAAAACTTCCTAAGCTAACTTGGTCTTTTTAGACAAACCCTCAATTACTCAATCCTCCCGTAACAATATGCGCAATTCCCCGGTCTCTAACATCCTGACCGACATCTTGCTGCTGTGCGGCTGATGTCACAACCGTGTTTCTGCCGCTGCCAATATTGTTGATCATGCTTTCAATATTGGGCGCGTCCGGTATCTTTATCGGCGGAAGAACTTGCGGAGCGCTTGGCACGGTCACGGAAGCGGTTTGAACTTCTTTCGCCTTGGCCGGTAGCGATATGGTTTGCTGAGTGGCCAGCGCCACTAATTTTTTCTTTTCTTCCACGGCACGGTTCGCCGTCCCTACTCAATCATCCGGGCTTGACCTTTTGAATAGTGTTTCATTATTGGCAATCTTGTAATCTTGGATTGCCGATACGAAATCGGCATCGCTCATGCTGGCGGGATCTTTCCCTTTTAGAGCGTTCCCAATCAACCCGGATTGACCGCCAAACTCCAAACTGCATCTTGAACGGCAGCGCCGCGGCCAGATATATCGATGCCCGACTTCCTGAGCTTTTCGACCTGCGGATCAAAATGGGTTTCTTTGATAAAAGCGTGCTGCGCGGCTCCGAATTCGGGATCAGAGCGGGCAACTTCCTTCCACATCGAATTGAATTCCGGTGTTCCTGGTTTCAATCCTTTGAACTGTTCGCCATATTTGGTCGATTTCAGGAATTCTTGGAGCGTCCCCATATTCGAAGATAGTTGATAGGTTCCATAGGATACGCCACCGTGGTCAGGCTTGCTGTTGGGGGTTCCGAAATCGTTATTACGGAAGATGGGGTTACTATCAATGCACCAAGAATCGACCTGAACTAATATGCCCGGAATTGCGAGAGTTGATCAGGATTCTGCCGGTGCTTTAATAATTGGAGTTCTGGCCGGTAGCGTGTTTGTGAATGGCAAAAGCGTCGCTGTTTTGGGCGCTCAAGTGAGAATTCATAATACCGGGCCGCACACTTCCGCTGTAATGGCTGAATCAAGCGGTACCGTATTCGCTCACGGTATTGGCGTATGCAAAGCTGGTGATAAAGCCACCTGCGGGCACCCGGTCAATGGTAGCGGGAATGTTTTTTGTACTTAAGGGAATTTTAAAGTGAAAAATCTATTATTCGATTTTAATGACTTATCACCCAATGGAAAGGCCGCGAAACAAGTGAGTAGATACTTTGCGCAGGCCGGTTCTCATGTTGTTCAACAAGATGTATCAAGCCAGGTTAAGAGATCATCCGGGGTAAGCTATCGTGAAATGACGCTCACCTTTGCTGATTCTCAGAAAGTTACCATGAGAATAAAACAGACCGGCGATATCTACCAGGTGCTTTTGAACGGCAAATTGCTGCCGATAAAGAACCAGGATAGCCATGCTGACGCAATTGCAGAGATCGTAAAAGCGATGGATGCCGGAAGATCGAAGTACCAGAAATTGCTTGCCGCAGCCAAGGTCAAGCTGCCAGATGGGATTCGCACGGCAGCGCCCAAAATGAAAGCGGTTTTGACGGAGAAAAGGGATGCCTTAAAGTCCGCCATTGCAGAAGTTCGCGCGCAAATCGAGAAATACAAAACCGGGAGTATTGCGGCATGAAATTATTGAATTCAGTGATTTCAGTCTTGTTCTGTTGTTGTATGGATGCGGCGATCCTGTTTTCGCGGGTTCGACAATCAAGCCGGATGCTGTGGTTAAAGTGCATGATGGTGATACATTCCTGATTAATATTGCCGGGTGTCCGGATGTTCTGTGCCTGCATGTCCCGGTTCGCATGAATGGGATTGATGCGCCAGAGATCAGGGGCAAATGCCCGCAAGAAAAGTCCGGCGCTGTGGTGGCAAGGGATTTTTTGGCCAGAATACTTTCATCTGCTAAGCCTGGAACCATCGAGCTGAGAAATGTTGGCCGTGACAAATATTTCAGGATAAATGCCGATGTTTGGGTCGGTGGCGTGAATATCGGCCAGGAAATGATAAACAAAGGCATCGCAAGGGCGTATGACGGCGGCAAGCGTGGCGGGTGGTGTGGTCAGCAGCAATCAGGATCAGGAATTCTGGTGACCGCTACTAGGTTGTAATAAAATCTATTTTCAGCCTGTCTTTACTTCGCTGCGATCATAATTCTGCGTAGTCCAACCAAGCGCAAATCTATTTATTTACTCCAAAGACAGCACTAATTTCTTACCCAATGCGGCGGCGGCCTTGTCAAGCTGCCTAAGCGTTGCCCAGTGATGGGGATCTTCCAAGCGCTGCGCAGCTGGCCAGGATGTCTCAAGCGCTCTCGCTATTTCTGCAAGAGATTTGTCGCCGCGCGCCCATTTAATCAAAAGCGCTGACTGTATTTTTACATCTGGCGCGATGTAATAAGCATCTTGGATGCTCTCCGATGGAAACGGGGTGTCCTTGCCTGATTCAATATACTCTTCCAGCATTGCAGACAACACTTCAGCGCCATTAAACAAGCATTCTTCGATGGTTTCACCTTGCGTTATTGCTTCTGGAATATCAATAAATTGTACAAAGTACCCGGAAGGTTCTTGCGGTTCAAATTTTGCTGGATAAAGTGTATTCATTTTAGTTTAACCCCAGTTTGTTTTTCGATTGCTGACAGCAAACCTTTCCCTATCTCTGTAGAGCCATGCACGGGCACCGGAACACTGTGGTCGTTCTTACTCATAATGTGATGGCTTCCGCGAATGCGGCTGAGTTGCCATCCTTCATTTTCCAGTTTTTTGATGATTTGTTTGCCGTTCATGGTATAAAGATATATCAAAATAGATGCATTGTCAAATGATTATCTAACCGAAAAACTCATCAAATACAGTTCCGTAAGCGTCTTACCATGCCGTTTATGACGAATTCAACAGACACCAATTTTCTGAATATCGAAAACGACGCTCACGGCGGCGCTTTCGGTAAAAATTCCATTCCAGAACCAACACAAGCGTAGTGCTTGGCCGGAAACTACAAAGTGGGCAGAGTCTCTTTGCACGGCCTTTCCATAGCCATTGAACAGCCGCGCGGCACGTATCGCACCGGTATCGATCAAAAGACTGGCAAGCGATGGTCTTCTCGCATGGCCGCACATTACGGCTACATCAGCCGCACCAAGGGCGCGGACGGTGATGGTGTTGATTGTTTTGTCGGCCCATACCCGCAATCTGAGACCGCTTACGCCATCAGTCAGTACATTGATGGCCGCTTCGACGAACACAAGATTATGCTGGCTTTCCCTGATGAAGAAAGTGCCAGGAATGCTTATCTGCATAGCTACCAGGCGCATACGTCACACCGGATCGCGCAACCTGCTTAGAACCCCGGAAATGAAAGCCAAATATCCAGATATCGATAACCAGCCGCGCGAAGAGTTTGACTCCGCAAATCCCGATTCGCTTATCGTTTTAGATCAAGTGTCTGGAGTGGAGAAAATAAAGCTTATCAAGGAAGCTGCGGCCATCCGTTTAAATCTGCAAACTGTTCAATCCAGCGTGGAGAAACTGAAAATGGTTAAACGCGTAAGTGAAATTCGCGGCATCTTGGGCCTTGGCGGGGGCGATGACGAAAAACCAAAGCCAAACGAACCGGAAGTGCAGCCACAACCAGCCACCACGGAAGATGTTAACAGGGTCATGCCGCTGCTAAAGCAGTTCATTGGGGAAGCGCAATTATTGGTAATAAGTTCCGCCATGAACGGAGAGGATGGGCAGTCTTTCAAGGATAAATTAATCGAGATTGCCAACACAATACAGGCCATGCTGAAAACTTACGGCCAAGATGGCATGGGCGATGACGCAATCGCTTATTTGCACTATTTCAAAGGATCTGGTGATTGGTATATCACCGAGAAGGATATGGAGGATGAGCAATTGCAGGCTTTTGGGCTTGCAAATCTCGGGCAGGGTGGCGAACTTGGCTATATCAGCATTCAGGATTTGATTGATGCCGGTGTCGAATTGGATTTGCACTGGAACCCCAAAACTCTGAAGATTATTAGAGGTGGCGAAGACTGAGAAAGTCAGTAAGTGATCATCGGCATAGCCTTGCCTTACAATTACCTCTTGCTTCTTATGAAAAGGTATGCGAAGAATTACTTTTATTATTGAGGGGCAGGGCTAATGGAAGCCATTCAGAATATCGACCTGATTTCCCTGGGTGATACCATAATCAGTCTTTTCACTGCTTTTGTTCTTGGCGGAGTAATCGGCCTGGAACGTCAGTACCGCCAGCGTACAGCCGGTTTGCGTACTAATGTGTTGGTGGCAGTGGGCGCGGCCATCTTTGTGGATACGGCATATCGATTGTATGGTCACGATGGGGCAGTGCATGTTATGGCGTATGTAGTCTCCGGAATTGGTTTCCTCGGTGCCGGGGTTATCATGCGCGAAGAAGGTAATGTGCGTGGACTCAACACTGCCGCAACGCTTTGGTGTTCTGCTGCAGTCGGTGCTTGCGCGGGTGCGGATCTAGTTCTCGAATCTATACTTTCCGCAGCATTCGTACTTGCGACCAATACGTTACTGCGCCCTGTCGTTGACCGAATCAATAGGCAACCGCTTAATATTCCGGCCGTGGAAGTGACCAATACAATTTATGTCATAGCACCGATAAAGCATCGGAAAGATGCTTTACTCACCTTGGAGCAATTTCTTGAAGAAGCAAATTATCCGATACACGATTTAGTAATTCAGCCTTTTAGTACAAACGAAATCGAAATTAAAGCAACATTGGCGGCGGCATCGATAGAAAGAAATGATCTTGAGCGGGTGGCGCAACAGCTTTTAGCAACAGATTTCATTAGCCAAGCATTCTGGAGTCCTAGTACTACAGAGTAGTCGAGATAAACATTCTTGCAGCCTTCGAAGTCAGCTTAGCCAGATACGATATCCATTTTTCCGGATCTACGTTATTTCATTACTGTTGGGCAATAAAAAACCCGCTTGGGTGAGTTTGGTGAATGATACCTTTTGCTAAATAAATTATATTAACTGAGTGCAGTTACAGCATATTTCTTATCAGAAACAGCCCTGTGGAGCGTTCTTCGTTCCGCAGGGTTTTTTCTTTTCCAGAGCTGGAATTTGATCAATTTGTCGTTCATTCTTACGAAAAGATAATGTTTTTTCCGACGAAAGTTATCAGTGTTTCCTACAATAATTCATTGATTGATCAAATGAATATCTTTTTTGCTCTTATTTTTTAATATACAAATATACTTGATGATTTAAACTTTAGAACAATAGATTTTTCATCAATTGACTCAGTGGAAGAAATGAACAATGGAAGGAAACTACTTAAGTGTTCTGGTTGTTGAAGATGATAACTTTCAGCGACAGATGATAGTGAAAATGCTGCATTCCATTTTGAATGTGCAGTCGATCAAGGAGGCAAGCAATGGAAAATGCGCATTGGAGATAATCCGAGAACATAAAGAGAAACCTATCGATATTGTGATATGCGACTTAAATATGCCGCAAATGGATGGCTTAGAATTTTTTCGTCATATTGGTGAAGAGCAGCATAACATTTCTATTATTATAATTAGCGCCCTAAGCAGTAAACTTGTGCAATCGGCTGGCAAGATGGCGCGGATGTACGGCGTCAAGTTACTGGGTGCAATTGAGAAACCGATTTATGCGGTTAAACTCAAGGAACTGTTCATCCAGTATGAGCGCTCTGAGAACAAATGGTACTCACACGGGGGAAACGCAATCAGTTTCTCGCTGAATGAAATCATGCAGGGGATACGTGCGAAGCAGTTTGAACCTGTCTTCCAACCGAAAATAGACATGCAGACAAATCGTCTGATCGGTGCTGAAGCATTGGCGCGGTGGAATCATCCGGAACTTGGTTTAATCTCGCCGTATGCCTTTATTCCGGCGCTTGAGCAGAATAACCAGATCGATGAGTTAACTTTTCTGATACTGGAGAAAGCCGCTTCAGCATGTCGCTTACTTCACGACGCCGGTCACAAAATCAACCTGTCGGTGAATCTTTCATTGGCATCGCTAGATGATATTACACTGGCGGATAAAATTACTGGGGTTGTGAAAGAAGCAGGTATAGATCCTCGCTATATTACCCTGGAAATAACTGAAACTGCCGCAATGTCAGGAGTTGCGTATTCATTGGAGAACCTGACACGTTTGTGCATGAATGGGTTTGAATTGTCGATCGATGATTATGGAACCGGTTATTCCAGTTTACAACAACTCACCCGAATTGCATTTAGCGAGCTCAAAATCGATCAGTCATTCATCCAGGATTCTATTGCTAATGAAATGGCGCGGATCGTGGTGAAATCGAGTATCGACATGGCTCGTGAATTGAGTGTGAAGAGCGTTGCCGAAGGGGTTGAGACGCAGCAGGATTGGGATATGCTTAAGAATATGGGGTGTGATGTAGTGCAAGGCTACTTTGTTTCAAAGCCCATGAGTTTAGCTTCATTTATCAAGTATTCTGCCGAAAACTCTCCTAGATATAAAAATTCCCAGCTATTGTTTTAAATTTTTCCTTAGATGAGTAATCAGACTAACATTGATGGTCCTAGCGGACATTCACCCAGTTTGTGGTATAGCAGTGCTATGGAACAATTGGTGGAAGTGGTGCAAATGTTATCCATGGCGAGAGACTTACCGACGGTAATGGAAATTGTCCGCCATGCGGCGCGCAAATTAACAGGAGCGGACGGCGCCACATTCGTATTGCGCGAAAACGGTATGTGTTTTTATGCCGAGGAAGACGCCATAAGCCCGCTATGGAAAGGGCAGCGTTTCCCGATGAGTGCATGCATCAGCGGTTGGACCATGATAAACCGTCAGTCGGCCGTGATCGAGGATATTTATGCTGACTCTCGTATTCCCGCGGATGCTTATCGTCCTACTTTTGTACGTAGCCTTGCCATGGTGCCAATACGCACGCTCGATCCAATCGGCGCCATAGGGAACTACTGGGCCGAGCAGTATCATCCAACGCTCGAACAGATAAAAGTATTGCAAGCGCTTGCCGATACCACTGCAGTTGCCCTGGAAAATGTTCGAGTTTACGAAGAACTTGAGCAACGGGTAGAACAGCGGACTTTGGAATTGCAATCGATCCTTGATAACGTGCAAGTTGGAGTTATATTTGCCGTCGATGGCCGGGTAGTGAGGACGAACCCTAAAGTGGCTGAGATATTCCGTTTCATTACTGCAGGCGCTCTACTGGATATACCACTTAGAAGCTTATTCTGTAAACCCAATAAGGATGATTCATTGATTGATATTGCCAGACCATATCTGGATAAAAATCAAGTATTCAACATCGAATCGAATTTGCTGCGCCAGGATGGAGAAAATTTCTGGGCGCACCTTATTGCCAAATCGTTGCATCTCGGTAGTTATCCGGGCGGGGAAATCTGGGTTATTCACGATATCAACGAAATGAAGATCAAAGAAAGGAAACTCAAAGAACTGAAAAAATCCGCTGAGACGGCAAATCAGGCAAAGGATTCTTTTCTGGCGACAATGAGTCACGAAATCCGCACGCCTCTGGCTGGAATGCTTGGAATGCTGGAGCTTCTTTCTATGACGCATTTGGATAATGAGCAACAGTCGACATTGGATGCCGCCTGGAATTCTGGCAGGGGATTGCTGCGAATTGTCAGCGATATTTTGGATTGGTCTAAAATCGAAGAAGGCAAACTGGAACTGTCGATGCGCCCAACATCGATCAGACGGCTATTGCAGGAAGTGGTGAATACCTATTCGCGCGCTGCCAGTACTAAAAATCTAGTATTGTGGCAACAAGCCGATGACCGTATTGGTTCTTCCCATATCGTTGATCCACTGCGTCTTTCGCAAGTTCTGAACAATTTTGTTAGCAATGCTATCAAGTTTACCCAAGGTGGTGAAGTTGTAGTGCGTGCCGAATTGATAGATCGAACGGAAAACGGGGAGCGGATACGTTTTTCAGTTAGTGACACCGGTATAGGAATCGATGAGAAGACGCAACGGAAATTGTTCCAACGTTACCGTCAAGGCAATGCTGATACGGCTCGAATGTACGGTGGAACGGGATTAGGGTTGGCGATTTGCCGCCGCCTTGCGGAATTGATGGATGGATCCATTGAACTCGATAGTAAACCTGAGCAAGGATCAACATTCAGCATCATTCTGGCGCTGCCGCTAGGTGATGCACCCGGAGAAGTTGTGCGGTATCTCGATCACGAGACCGAACAACGCAGGGTTCTACCACTGTTCGAGCAAAGCGCGGATTCGCCGCTGGTGCTGGCAGTGGACGACCATCCGATCAATCGCGATTTGCTGGCGCGTCAAATCAAGTTGCTCGGCTTGCGCGTCAGAACCGCCGAGAATGGCCGAGAAGCGCTGCATATGTGGCGTAACGGCCAGTTTGCGTTAGTGATTACGGATTGCCACATGCCGGAAATGGATGGTTATGGTTTGGCAAA
Organism: Nitrosomonas oligotropha; assembly: GCF_009833085.1. Classification (GTDB taxonomy): domain Bacteria; phylum Pseudomonadota; class Gammaproteobacteria; order Burkholderiales; family Nitrosomonadaceae; genus Nitrosomonas; species Nitrosomonas oligotropha. The sequence continues at coordinate 97,831 of NZ_QRBZ01000011.1, forward strand.
GTCGATTCGCAAGATTGAGTCTGATCAGAAATTAAAACCTATTCCGATTATCGCTTGGACGGCAAATGCGCTTGATGAAGAGGTTCGAAATTGCCGTGCTGCAGGTATGAATGAATTGCTGGTAAAACCTGCAAATTTGGCGCAGCTTAAAGCCGTACTGGTAAAATCTCTGTCAATTGCTTTAACCGGAAAGAATGAAACCCGAGCGTTAGTAGAATCGGAGCTTTGTGATAAAACCCGTGTAATAGATTTTTCAGAATTAAGCAAAGTTGTTCCTGATGCAGCTGATCATATTCAAGTTTTGAGGGATTTCCAGGTTCATATCCGCAATGACTACAATGAGTTGCTTGAAATACTAGAAAAAGATGAATTGGTTATTGTGGGTGAAATTGCGCATCGTATGGTTGGTTCCAGCCGGATGGTCGGCGCTAAACAATTAGCCAAAGCTTGCAAAGCAGTTGAGTGGTCCGCTCGCAGAAAAGATTCAGCCGGCACCAAAAAAGCGAGGGAATTATTGGATGATGCCATCAAACTGTTCGATAACTTCTTGTTGCAGAAAACTGATTAAAAATCCGCTCTGATTATAATTAATTACGCAATTAGAGTGGAGTATTCAAATAATTATCTTCAATTCTCGACAGCTTCTCTTCCTAAAAAAAGATCATTAAATGGCCGCAATTTTATTCCGCATGACACTTACAAGACAGCCCGGCCGTCAACATTGACGTGATAAATAGGCCATGGTGTCATAGAATTATCATGGTAATCTAACTGTTTATAGTCAAATACTTGAATTGTAAAATTTTTTCCTGCTAAGGTTTGTAATACACCTTAACCGTTATCATAAGGGTAGCGCAGCTCCTGCTCCGATGGTACACCGGTCAAACAATCGCTATCCATGCTATCGGAATCCGTTGATTGGTCACAAGTCGCGGCTTGCGTTTCCAGCAAATCAAACTTCATCTGCTACGGTCACAGTGCACAACGTTTGAATATTGTTCCGGATACCTGCAACGCGGCTATTAATTACGGCTGGATTTCACCGAAGAAAATGTGAAGCGGAAGCAAGAATTCGCTTCAATCTTCAATATGAAGCATACCGTCTGAGAATGTGAAGCTTTCTTCGTCGAAAGCATCAATTAGTGGAATGTCTTCGGGAAATATTGCTTCTACGTTACTGCGATTAAAATTAACTGGTTCGGTTACACTAGTATTATCTTTTTGAATAAACATAGTTTTCCTCTCTTTGTTAATTGAAGAAATATCATTATGTGTAAGAAATCTCAGGGTTGTTTACAGAGAGGTTGATAGAAATAAGCGTTGAGTATTTCATAAGGAGTGGCATTACTCAAACTCTTATGTGGCTTC
>NZ_QRBZ01000012.1 GCF_009833085.1 Nitrosomonas oligotropha
AAGATGAGGATGAAGAGTAATTTAACTTTTTACGCTCAGTTTTTACTTGCTTTTCAGAGTTTTTTAAAATTCTGAATAAGGCTAATGATGTAACTTGAAAAGAACCCGCACAAAATAATTTGTGCGGGTTCTTTTGTTTGTTGAAATCGTATAACTATCATTAAAATAATGGATCTTTTTTCTCGAAAACTTCAATGATGAATTATGAATATAGCAAATAAATCAGGAAATTTTCAGGAGCAGTAAATATGTCATTCGAGCAACTCGGTTTATCTGCCGAATTATTGCGCGCTATCTCTGATCAGGGATATATCAATCCGACACCGATTCAAGAACAAGCAATACCAGTCATTTTAGAAAAAAAAGACGTGATGGGAGGAGCCCAAACGGGTACCGGCAAAACAGCGAGTTTTACCCTTCCCATGTTGCAGAGGCTGGGAATTCATGCAAACACCAGCATGTCACCCGCTAAGCACCCCATCCGTGCATTAATTTTAGTCCCGACACGAGAGCTTGCTGTGCAAGTGCATGACAGTGTCAAAACATACGGAAAGCACTTAGCACTCAGATCGACGGTTATTTATGGCGGGGTGAATATCGATTCTCAGATTGATATTGTTCGTTCCGGCATAGAGATTTTAGTCGCAACACCAGGACGATTGCTGGACCATATCCAACAGAAAACTTTGACGCTGACAAAAGTTGAGATATTGGTTCTGGATGAGGCCGATCGAATGCTGGATATGGGATTCATGCCCGATATCAAACAAATTATTCAATTACTTCCTGAACAGCGTCAAAATTTGATGTTTTCAGCGACTTTTTCGGAAGATATCAAGAAACTTGCAGGCAAGATATTAAAAAACCCGGTACTGATCGAAGTGGCCAAACAAAATTCAGTGAGTGAATTAATAACTCACGTCGTTTATCCGGTCGATGCCACTCGAAAGCAAGAATTACTGATTCAGCTGATTAAACAAAAAGATTTGCAACAGGTGCTGGTGTTTACGCGTACCAAACAAGGCGCGGATCGTTTAGCGCAGCGGCTCAACAAGCATGACATTTCAAGCGAAGCGATACATGGCGATCGAAATCAGCTGCAGCGTACCAAAGCATTGGATAATTTTAAACAAGGCCTGATTCGTGTATTGGTTGCAACGGACGTTGCTGCAAGAGGTCTTGATATCGACGAATTGTCTCATGTGATTAATTTTGAATTACCCAATAATCCGGAAGATTACGTGCATCGCATCGGCAGAACAGGGCGTGCCGGAACAAAAGGATTCGCCATTTCGTTAACCAGCAAGGAAGAAAATACTGCATTGGTTGATATCGAGAAGTTATTGGGAATCAAGATTAAAACAGAACAAATCGAAGGATTTGAATCAAAAGAACCGCAGATTCGCGATGCCAATAAAAAATCGATAACCGGCGAACAGAGATCGAAGCATGGCGGATCATCCAAGCAAAATAAGAAACCCAATTCGTGGGTGAAAAGCGATGAGAAAGTTGTTCACTTTGGTAGAGAAATAACCCCCCATGCCAGACGTGCAAAGAAGGCTGAAGATCCGCTTTTTACGCAGCCTTATGTTTCTAAATATTCCGATGTGAATGCCTTGACGGCCGATTCCAATGGATCACATAAGAAAGCAATGCACCGGCATCATGCCAATAAACCAATTCCAGCTTTGTTTATTACTCCCGCGGCTAATAAAGAAAAATAGTGCAAATTCCGGGAATGCATGCGCTGTTTTTTCTGAGTGATAGATACCGGAAAGCTACATTCGCATGAGGAACGTAGCGTATTTCCAGTGTGGAAGTGTGGAGATAACATATATAATGCTGAGATCCATTTGATCTAAGAATTACAGTATTGCAAGGTTTGGGGTTAGGTTTTTTATTCCGTCTCAACAGATTCCGTTGCTTATCATGCGTCCAATTTTAAAATCCAGTAAATTAACCAATGTCTGTTATGACATTCGCGGCCCCGTGCTTGAACGGGCGCGGCAAATGGAAGAAGAAGGGCATCACATTATCAAGCTGAATATTGGCAATCCTGCTACGTTCGGTTTCGATGTACCGGAAGAAATTCTGCAAGATGTTATCCGGAATTTATCCGATGCGTCCGGCTATTGCGATTCCAAAGGATTATTTGCCGCGCGCAAAGCGATCATGCATTACACCCAGGAAAAGCAAATTCCCAATGTGCAATTGGACGACATCTTTATCGGCAACGGTGTATCCGAGCTGGTTGTGTTGACGATGCAAGCACTGCTGGATAATGGCGATGAAGTGTTGATTCCGATGCCGGATTATCCATTATGGACTGCCGCGGTAGTTCTGTCGGGCGGTATTGCCAAACATTATCTGTGTGATGAAGCATCGGGCTGGTTACCCGATCTGGACGATATCCGCGCGAAAATCAACTCCAGGACGCGCGCCATTGTCATCATCAATCCGAATAATCCAACCGGCGCGCTATATCCCAAGGAACTGTTGCTGGAGATCATTGAAATTGCCCGTCAGCATCAATTAATCATTTATGCCGACGAGATTTACGACAAGATTTTGTACGAGCATGCCGAGCATACGTCGATTGCCTCATTGGCCGACGATGTCTTGTTTGTAACATTCAATGGCCTGTCAAAAAATTACCGTGCCGCCGGATTTCGTTCCGGCTGGGCGGTGGTTTCCGGTGAAAAGAGTCATGCGCGCGATTATATCGCCGGGCTCAATATGCTGGCCTCGATGCGGTTATGCGCCAATGTGCCGTCGCAATTCGGCATTCAGACCGCGTTGGGCGGTTATCAAAGTATTTACGATCTGACATTACCGACAGGCCGGTTGATGCGGCAGCGCGATGTTGCTTGGAATTTACTGACGGAAATCCCCGGCGTGAGCTGCTTTAAACCCCAGGCCGCGCTGTACTTGTTTCCGCGTTTGGATCCGGAGATCTATCCGATTGAGGATGATCAGAAATTTGCGCTGGATCTGTTATTGGAAGAAAAAGTGTTATTGGTTCAAGGCACCGGTTTTAACTGGAAGCGTCCGGATCATTTTCGCGTGGTATTCCTGCCCAATGTCGACGATTTGACCGAGGCCATGGGACGCATTGCCCATTTCCTGCAACGCTACCGCAAACGGTATGGAACATAATCAAGAAGCTTTCAAGTAATTTTTTCTCGCTTTCCGGTTCCTGTCATCCGGTAAGTAATACAATCACACACTGTTTTTTATACTGATAAATGTTATGAAACCCATCCATATTGGCTTATTAGGAATTGGCACTGTCGGTGGCGGCACCTACACTGTTTTGAAACGTAACCGCGAAGAAATTGCCCGCCGCGCAGGCCGGGAAATCATTGTCACAATGATCGCTGATAAGGATCTGGAAAAAGCGCGCGCGCTGGCGGATAGCAATGTGATTGTCACCGGCGATGCGCATGAGATTACAACCAATCCCGACATCGATATTGTCGTCGAGCTGATCGGCGGACAAACCATCGCCAAGGACCTGATCCTGGAAGCGCTGGCGCACGGCAAACATGTTGTAACAGCCAACAAAGCGCTGCTGGCCAATCATGGCACGGAAATATTCGCAGCCGCGCGCGCCAAGGGCGTGATTATCGCGTTTGAAGCCGCGGTAGCTGGCGGTATTCCGATCATTAAAGCGTTGCGCGAAGGATTGACAGCCAACCGCATTACCTGGATTGCCGGGATTATCAATGGCACCTCGAATTTTATTTTGTCGGAAATGCGTGAGAAAGGATTGCCGTTCGAGCAAGTGTTAGCGGAAGCGCAAAAGCTGGGGTATGCCGAAGCCGATCCGACCTACGATATCGAAGGTATCGATGCGGCGCATAAAATCACCCTGATGTCGGCGATTGCGTTTGGCATTCCGGTGCAATTCAGCAAAGTGTATACCGAAGGCATTACCAAGTTGACCGGCGAAGATATCCGTTATGCCGAACAACTCGGTTACCGCATCAAATTGCTCGGGATTACCAAACGGGTGGAGAAGGGCATCGAACTGCGTGTGCACCCGACATTGATTCCGGTGCGGCGTTTGATCGCCAATGTCGAAGGCGTGATGAACGCCATCGTGGTCAAGGGTGATGCCGTGGGCGCTACGCTCTACTACGGCGCCGGCGCCGGAGCGGAACCAACCGCCAGTTCGGTGATCGCCGATCTGGTCGATGTGACACGTCTGCACACCGCCGATCCGATGCATCGCGTGCCGCCGTTGTCATTCCAGCCGGATTTGCTGTCCGATACGCCGGTGATCCCAATGGAAGACGTGGAAACCTCGTATTACTTGCGCATACAAGTCATCGATAAACCCGGCGTGATGGCGGAAATCACCCGCATTGTCGCGGATAATCACATTTCCATCAGCGCCTTGCTGCAGAAAGAAGCCAGCGACGAGTCGGAGCAAGTCAGTGTGATCATGCTGACACATTTGACGGTCGAGAAAAACATCAATGCGGCGATTGCACGCATTGAGGCACTGCCGGTGGTCAGCGGCAAAGTATTCCGTCTGCGTATTGAAGAACTGAACAACTAAAGCGATGGCCGGTCCGGAGAAGGCGGACTGCTTTGCGGGCGTCTGCCGTGTCCCCGGTCTCGCGCTGTTGCATAACCTGAAGAAACCAGCCATGCGTTATATTTCTACCCGCGGCGGTATGCCGCCCAAAGCTTTCTCTGAAATCCTGTTGAGCGGTTTGTCGCCGGACGGCGGACTGGCCATTCCGGAAACCTACCCCAAAATCACGGCAGCGGAACTCGCGGCCTGGCGCAATTTAAGTTATCCGGCGCTGGCGTTTGAGATCCTGTCGCGCTTCGTCGACGACATTCCGGCGGACGATTTGCGCAGCATCATCCATAAAACCTACACCGCCGAAGTATTCGGCACCCCGGATATCACGCCGCTGAAAACACTGGAACCGGGGCTACATATTTTGGGATTATCCAACGGACCGACGCTGGCGTTCAAAGACATCGCGATGCAATTGCTCGGCAATCTGTTTCAGTATCAATTGGATAAAACCGGTGACGAATTGAACATTCTCGGCGCAACTTCGGGCGATACCGGTTCCAGCGCCGAATACGCGATGCGTGGTAAGCGCGGGATTCGCGTGTTCATGTTGTCGCCGCTCGGCAAAATGAGCCGCTTCCAGACCGCGCAAATGTTCTCGCTGCAAGACAAGAATATTTTCAACATCGCCATTCGCGGCGTGTTCGACGATTGTCAGGACATCGTCAAAGCGGTCAGCAACGATCATGCTTACAAAGAAGCGCACCGCATCGGCACGGTCAATTCGATCAACTGGGCGCGCATCGTCGCGCAAGTGGTGTATTACTTCAAAGGCTATTTCGCCGCGACCAAAAGCAATGACGAACAGGTTTCGTTCGCCGTGCCGTCCGGCAATTTCGGCAACATCTGCGCCGGACATGTCGCCCGCATAATGGGATTGCCGATCAAGCATCTGATTCTGGCGACCAACGAAAACGACGTACTCGACGAATTTTTCCGCACCGGCGTGTACCGCCCGCGTGCCACCACCGAAACCCAGCACACCAGCAGCCCGTCGATGGACATCTCCAAAGCATCTAACTTCGAGCGTTTCATCTTCGATCTGACCGGCCGTAACGCGCAACAAGTCAAGGAACTTTGGACGGCGGTCGACAAAGGCAATGCCTTCGATTTATCGCAAACGCCGCTATTCGCCAAAATCAAGGACTATGGCTTCGTATCAGGCAGCAGCAACCACGCTGCGCGTATCAACACTATCCGTGATATTTACCAACGCTACCAAGTGCTGGTCGACACCCACACCGCCGACGGCCTCAAAGTCGGCCAAGCGCACCGCGAAACCGGTGTACCGCTGATTTGCTTGGAAACCGCGTTACCCGCCAAATTCGCCGAAAGCATCCAGGAAGCGATCGGGCGAGAACCCGAACGGCCAGCAGGTTTCGAGCACCTGGAGAGCTTGCCGCAGCGGTTTGTGGTTAAGGATGCGGATGTGCAGGTGGTGAAGGATTATATTGATGAGCAGGTAGTATAGTCATGTAGGTTTCATCTGATAGTATTTACTAGAATGAACTGATATTAGATTCATATAGTACTCAAGAGATTTAATGAGATGCTAAAACTTATTCTTAAATCAACGTGGTTCTATAGGTTACCGAAGAAATTACTGTTCTTTTTTACTGCTTGTATTACCTTTTATGAGTCATATAATGCCTTAAAGGTAGCAGCAATCTTTTTTTCTATTTTAATTACCCCCCTGTGGATACAAGCGACACTAATTCCAGAACCGGACATGGATTCTGAGATTAATGCTGCTATAGTTAGTCAAGATTCATTCGGCGATAATTACACCGAGATTCGGTACCTTAATCAGAACTGGCAACCTGAGGATAGCAACTGGTTTTACAACACTCCGATAGGGTCGAATCTGATGCCTTATGATTTCTTTATGGTGTTAGAAAAGGAAGGTGGTGGCGAGCTGTTTCGTTCAAACGAGAATATGAATTTCTATCGCTACCTGATCCGTAAAGCATCTTCTGGAAACCCGGATGGATTACCTGTCGGCTGGGTCAAGAGCGATTACAAAGGACAGAAATATATTGGATTGACTTGCGCTGCATGCCATACCGGTCAAATCAACTATAACGGTGTCGGTATACGCATTGACGGTGGTCCATCTATTGCAGATATGGAAAACTGCATAATCGGTCTGGCAAAAGCATTGCAGTACACCAGTAATAACGAGGAAACCAAAAAGCAGTTTGTCAAGAATGTATTGGCGCGAGGTCATTATAAATCTGAAACTGAAGTGCTCGGCGACTTGGTGAAATATGAACAGCAGCTTATTAACTACATCACCATTAACCGTGGTCCGACACCATATGGTTATGCACGATTGGATGCGTTAGGTCGTACCTACAATCGGGTGCTGGAGCACCTGATCAGCGAAAACGAATTACGGGAACTAGTGCTTGATCTTAAGACTATGTACGACAGCAACATGGGTGATGAAAAATTTAACAAAATCATGGAAGAGATTCCCAGAATTTCAACTGGAGATCAACGTGATCGCATGATGGAATACTTCATTCACAATCAGTATTTAACCAAGCAACAATTAGATCGAATGCGCAAGGAATTGTTTAATCCTGCGGATGCGCCGGTCAGCTATCCATTTTTATGGGATACATCACAGCATAATTATGTGCAATGGAATGGGGCGATGATGAATTCCAATTTGGGTCGTATCATATTTAGTACTGAGAAAGTCATCGGTGTATTCGGCTCATTGGATTGGACTAAAAAAAATTTCAATTCTTCAATCAATATTTTCAATTTGCGCGGATTGGAATTGCATTTGCAGAGACTTCAATCGCCGCAATGGCCGGAGAAAATTTTGGGTGCGATCGACAAGGAACGTGCGTTGCACGGTAAAAATATTTTTAATGAATATTGTGCAAGCTGCCATGACAATACCCTTCCGAGTATGTACCGTGTCAGCGATATCGGCACTGACCCAGTGACGGCTGAGAATAGTTTCAGTCATACCGGTTATTCCGGTATTCTACGCAATCAATATATCGGTGTAGGCATCGGCAATATTTTGCTTGGTGAAAAAGCTCCAGTGGCGGCTCTGCTGACTAAAGCAGCACTATCTGCTATTGCTACAATTGATTCAGACAAAAATTCTTTTGAGCGTCGATTAGATCGAAGCGCTGATTTTTTCAGGACATTATTAGGTAATGCACCTTATCCTTCTATTAAGCAAGGCAATTACGATCCAGATACTACCGCGAAACCATTCGCTTCATTAAACGCCTATAAAGCTCGCTCATTGAATGGTATATGGGCAACCGCACCGTATCTGCACAATGGCTCTATTCCGACATTGTATGATTTGTTATTACCCAAAAAACGTGAGGGGGATCCAGAAGACGGAGAATATCGTCCAGATCAGTTTGAAGTGGGTTCGAGAGAATTCGATCCAATTAAAGTCGGCTTGAAAAGCAGCGGTTATGAAGGGTTCAAATTTGATACCAGTTTAAAAGGCAACAGCAATGCTGGGCACGAGTATACAACCGGTAAAACAGCACAACTGAATGGAAGAATTCTTAAACCACTTACCAAAGAAGAGCGGTTAGATTTGTTGGAGTATCTAAAAACTTTATAACTTGATTCAGTATAATGCGCCGGGAAATGATGAAATAATTTTGTGAATCTGGCCTGACAAATTCCTTCTGCGGGTATGACGCCTTTTCCATTGAAAGAGCAAAAGCTAATGTTTGTAGAATCTTTAAAAAACCGGCTCAAGTCATTCTTCTCCGGCAGCGATGAAACTGTGGCGCCAATCAAGGCCTCTTTTTCTCCGCTTGTTTACCGGCTGGAGTCTCCAAAATATCAATTATTTGATTTGCACGGTGAAAACTGGGTAAGTGGCTGGGTATTTTATTGGGGAGACAAAGTAGTCTCAGAGCTGGCCGTAACGGCTGATAAGACTTTTGTGGGCAGTTTTTCCGTCAACTTGCCGCGTCCGGATGTAGGTGCGTATGTTCCTTTTATTCCAGCAGCGAGGACTTGCGGTTTTAACTTCAAGTTACCCGCCCTATCGTCAACGCTCAAAAAAATTCAAATTGATGTTGTTTTCAGCGATCAAACGCATGCGGATTTTCTGACCTATGATGTCGATGTAGTGCGGTCACAAGCAGCCAAATTCGCTGAGTATCAAAACAAATTGCAGCAGATCCCGGCACCGGATGGCGCGCTGGTTTTTTTGACGCAGGGGCATTCTCAAACGAAGGAATATCAAAACGGTATTATTCCTGCCGTGCTGACGATGCAATCGTATTTGCAAAAATCCGGGGTAGATATAGAGCGGATAAAGACGTTGCTTGATTTTGGCTGCGGTTCGGGGCGTTTGCTGGTTGGCTGGCATATGATCACGCCGCTGATCCGGCTTCATGGTTGTGACTTGAATCCGCAGTTGATACAGTGGGCGCAACAGCATTTGCCTCAACCTATTGATTGCCAGTTAAGCCATCTGAATCCTCCTTTGCCCTATCAAGATCATCAATTTGATTTTATCTATTTGATTTCTGTTTTTACGCATTTGTCGCTGGAGACACAAAAGCAATGGATCCAGGAGTTTAAACGTATTCTGCGTAAGGACGGATACCTGATGGTGACTCTGCATGGAGAACTTTATGTGAGAAATTCTTTCGATCAACAGCACGTGCATTTTCTGGCATTTGATAGGACTGGTTATGCTGAAGAAGGACAGGCATCGGTCGAAGGAGAAAATTTCTACAGGGCTTTTCATCGCTTCGATTTCGTTGCGGAATTGTTTGCTGGCTTTGCAATAAAGGGATACTTTCCAAACGGTAACGATAAACACCGCAATACGCTATTCCAAGTTGCGCAATCGCAAGATGTTTATGTTATGCAATATTTAGGGGAATAAATACCAATGGCGCGCCGGGTTGTTAAGATTCCAATCCGTTGATGTTTCAATTTATTCCTGATGTTAAACGATTTACTCAAGCAGTGTGTTCATGATTGTCTACCACTTTATTTCTTCAGAATTTGCCCTCAGAGCCTTGCGCGACCGCCGTTTGAAAATTGCGCGCATCAATGAACTGAACGATCCTCTTCAATTGTGTGCTGCCGGTTTTTCCGATGGCGATACCCAAACCAAACTGGAAGCATTCAAGGATTGGGCGAACGAGCGCTATGGCGTGATTTGTTTTTCTAAAAGCTATGACGATCCCGTGCCGTGGAGTCACTATGCCGATAGTCATCGCGGCGTTGCGTTGGTATTTGAAATTCCTGATGATTATGCGATTGCCATCAATTATCAGCCTGAGCGTTTTCGCTTGGATGTCGATGCCGCCATGCAGCGCGGCGGTTTTACCGAATCCGATTTAGCCCAATTAATCTCGACCAAATTTTCAAGCTGGCAGTATGAAAACGAGATACGAATGACGTGCCACTTGAGCGATCATTTCTGTCAAATCGATGCCAAAGGGAAAAAAGTCTATTTTGAATCGTTGAGCCTGGAATCCTTTGGCGTGGATGCGTTGAAGCTCATCGGCTTGATTCGCGGCGTCCGCTGCGATTTGAAACCCGCGGATATCGCGAGCGAACTGCTGGCAGTCGACACGTTGCCGGTTCAGGACACCCGATTGAATTCATCATCGTTTCAAATCATTGCCGGTGAAACTTACCCGGTCAATGGCGTGCGATCTTTTTCTGCTTGCTGCTTTAGGGTTTGATCAGGCTGGGAGTGGAATAACTGCGCATTACGTGGTACCTGGTTTGCGCGAATTGGTTTGTAATAAATTGATGGTATCTTCACCATAATCGCGTTATGTTTTCCAATTCCATGCTTGCTTGTTCGGTCAAAAAGACAGATCAAACACTGTCAATCTGACTTCAAATCTGTATACTTTGCAGTGTTCTGAGTTGTTTCTATCGATTTAAGCCGTATTCAAACCATCCGGAGCCAGCCCATGAAGTTTTCGATTTACCGCTATGATCCCGATAAAGATGAAAAACCTTACATGCAGGATTACGACGTTCAGCTGGCGGCGACCGATAAGATGTTGCTGGATGCGTTGTTGCGCATTAAGTCGATCGATGACAGTTTGAGTCTGCGCCGTTCCTGCCGCGAAGGGGTGTGCGGTTCGGATGCGATGAATATCAACGGGCGCAATGGATTGGCGTGCATTACACCGATCCGCAGTCTGAAAGAGCCGGTGGAAATACGGCCGTTACCCGGATTGCCGGTGATTCGCGATCTGATCGTGGATATGACGCAATTCTTTCAGCAGTACCATTCGATCAAACCTTATTTGATCAACAACGATCCGCCGCCCGAAACGGAACGGTTGCAGTCTCCGGAGGAAAGAGCGGCGCTGGACGGTGTTTATGAGTGCATTTTATGCGCGTGTTGCACCACTTCCTGTCCGTCGTTCTGGTGGAATCCGGATAAATTCGTTGGTCCGGCGGGGTTACTTCAAGCGTACCGGTTCTTGGCCGATAGCCGCGATCAGGCGACCGCTGAACGGCTGGATAATCTGGAAGATCCTTACCGGCTGTTTCGCTGCCATTCCATCATGAACTGCGCCGATGCCTGTCCTAAAGGCTTGAATCCTACCGAGGCAATCGGCAAAATCAAGGACATGATGGTCAAAAGAACGGTATGAAGGAATTCGAACGCGCCCGCTGGCGTTGCCGGCGCGGCTTGCTCGAATTGGATATTATTTTGCAGCGTTTTATGGATCAGCATTACGCGCAGCTGGATCAGCAAGGACTGGAGCAATTTGAACGATTACTGTCCTTACCGGATAATGACCTGTGGGATTTGATTGCAGCAAAACAAATCAACCGCGATAGTGACTTGCAGGCAGTTTTGGAATTACTACAAAAGAGTTAGGTTTCCAGTGGTATTCTGGCAGCTCTGGAACCTGATAACAGTGCATACTCATTAAATCATACGCAACAAGTGGAGAAGTCATATGGCACAAAAAGGCACAGCGACTCTGAATCTGAATAACGGCAGCGCGCCAATCGAGCTGCCGGTTTTATCCGGAACTATGGGCCCGGATGTGATCGATATCCGTAAGCTGCACGCACAGAGTGGCTTGTTTACTTATGATCCCGGTTTTTTGTCGACCGCGAGCAATAGCTCCACCATTACCTTCATCGACGGCGACAAGGGCATTCTGCTGTATCGCGGCTATCCGATCGAACAGCTGGCGCTGCATTGCGATTTCATCGATGTCTGCTATTTGCTGCTGCATGGCGAATTACCGGCGCCGGAACAGAAAAAAACCTTTGATGGCGCGATCAAAAGCCACTCGATGTTGCACGAACAACTGGTGCGGTTTTATAGCGGATTCCGCCGTGACGCCCATCCGATGGCAGTGATGGTGGGCGTGGTTGGTGCGCTGTCGGCGTTTTACCATGACGCATTGAATATTTCCGATCCGTCGCATCGCGAACAATCGGCGTTCCGTTTGATCGCCAAATTGCCGACAATTACCGCAATGGCGTACAAATACAATATCGGGCAACCGTATGTTTATCCGCAAAACAATCTGAGTTACGCGGAAAATTTCCTGCACATGATGTTTTCCGTACCGACGGAAAAATACGAAGCCAATCCCGTCATTGTGCGCGCCTTGGACCGCATTCTGATTTTGCATGCCGATCATGAGCAAAATGCATCCACCTCGACCGTGCGTCTGGCCGGCTCCAGCGGCGCCAATCCGTTTGCCTGCATTTCCGCCGGCATTTCCTGCCTGTGGGGGCCTGCGCATGGCGGCGCGAACGAAGCCTGCCTGCATATGCTGGAGGAGATCGGCGATGTGTCGCGTATCGATGAGTTCATCCGGCGCGCTAAAAACAAAGACGATAATTACCGGCTCATGGGCTTCGGCCACCGGGTTTATAAGAACATGGATCCGCGCGCGAAACTGATGCGCGAAACCTGCCACGAAGTGTTGAACGAGCTGGGGTTGCAAAACGACCGCTTGTTCAAACTGGCGCTGCAACTGGAAAAAATCGCCTTGGAAGACGATTATTTCATTTCGCGCAAGCTCTATCCGAATGTCGATTTTTATTCCGGTATCGTGCAACGCGCATTGGGCATCCCGACCAGCATGTTTACCGCGATTTTCGCGATGGCGCGTACCGTTGGCTGGGTGGCGCAATGGAGCGAGATGGTGTCCGATCCGGATTATAAAATCGGTCGTCCGCGTCAGCTCTATACGGGCACGACGATGCGCGATGTGCCCAGTTCGTACATTAAAAAATAGCCGTTCATTTATTTAAGGCTGCTGACCTTATGAACAAGCCGTTGTTGGATGATACGCTCCTGTCCGGCGCGAACGCCGCGTTTGTCGAAGCGGTTTATGACGAGTATCTGCATAATCCCAATTCGGTTGCGCTCGCTTGGCGTGAGTACTTTGACCAGCTTGCAAAACAACCGGAAGCTGCCGCAGCGCGGCAAACACAACCGCCGGTGAGCGGCGCGACAGCTGCTGCCCCTACCGCGAAACCTTCCGGTAGAGAAACACAAACCGTATTACCCGAAGCGGTGGCTGCGGATACGGACGATCGCAAGCAGGTTGCCGTGCTGCAACTGATCAACATGCATCGCTATCTGGGTTTGAATCTGGCCAAACTGGATCCGCTCGGACTGAAACAGCAAGCGGACGTGCCCGAGCTGAATCCGGCGCATTACGGTTTTACCGAAGCCGATATGGATAAGGTATTCAACACCGGTTCTCTGGTCGGTCCCGAACATGCCACGTTGCGCGAGATATTGCAGATTCTGCGGGAAACCTATTGCGGTCCGGTTGGCGCCGAATATATGTATATCTCTTCAGTGGAGCAAAAACGCTGGATTCAGGCGCGGTTGGAAGGTCAGCGATCGAATCCGGATTATCCTTCGGATTATAAGCGTCATATTCTTGAACGGCTCAATGCCGCGGAAGGGCTGGAAAAGTATCTGCACACCCGCTATGTCGGGCAAAAGCGCTTCTCCGGAGAAGGCAATGAAAGCCTGATCCCGCTGCTGGATAATCTGATTCATAGAGCGGGTAAAACCGGTATTCAACAGATAATCATGGGCATGGCGCATCGCGCCCGGCTCAATGTGCTGGTCAATACGCTGGGGAAAATGCCCGCCGATCTGTTTCGCGAGTTTGAAGGAAAACAACCGGAAGCGTTACCATCCGGCGACGTGAAATATCATCAAGGATTTTCGTCTGCGATCAAAACCGCGGATGGCATCGTGCGCTTGGCGCTGGCGTTCAATCCGTCGCACCTGGAGATTGTCAATCCGGTGGTCGAAGGTTCAGTGCGCGCGCGTCAGCATTTGTTGAACGACAAGCTGGGCGATCGCGTGTTGCCGGTGCTGATCCACGGCGACGCGGCTTTTGCCGGGCAAGGCGTGGTGATGGAAACGCTGAATTTGTCGCAAACCCGCGGTTACGGCACCGGCGGCACGGTGCACATCATCATCAATAACCAGATCGGTTTTACTACGTCCGATCCGCGCGACAGCCGTTCGACCTTGTACTGCACCGATGTCGCCAAAATGATCGAAGCGCCGATTTTCCATGTCAACGGCGATGACCCCGAAGCGGTGGTGATGGTAGCCGAATTGGCGCTGGATTTTCGCATGCACTTTCATAAGGATGTCGTGATCGATATGGTGTGCTTCCGCCGCCTCGGTCACAACGAGCAAGATGAGCCGATGGTGACGCAACCGCGCATGTATCAAATCATCAACCAGCATCCCGGCACTCGCAAACGTTATGCCGACAAGCTGATTGGCGAAGGCGTGATCAAACCGGAAGACGCGGAGCAGCTGGTGCAAGTGTACCGCGAAGCGATGGATGAGGGCGTCAATCCGAACAAGACGGTGTGCTATGACTATAAGTCGCCGTATGCCATCAATTGGGAGCCTTTTGTTCAGCCCTGCAAATGGAATAAGAAGGTTAAAACCGGTGTTGCGCTGCAAACGCTGAAACAGCTTGCATTGCGGCTGACGGATATTCCCGAAGGTTTCAAATTGCATTCACGGGTGGAAAAAATCATTGCCGACCGGCGCTCGATGGGCAATGGTGAATTGCCGCTGGATTGGGGCATGGCGGAGAATCTGGCTTACGCGTCTTTATTGAAGGAAGGATATCCGGTCAGATTGTCGGGACAGGATTCGGGCCGTGGCACATTTTTTCACCGCCACGCAGTATTGCATGACCAAGTGGCCGCCGATCAGAACGAACGGATTTATGTGCCGTTGCGTCATTTGTATCCCGAGCAGCCGGATTTCGTTGTCATCGATTCGATGCTGTCGGAAGAAGCGGTACTGGGTTTTGAATACGGTTACGCCACCACGCAACCGACCGAACTGGTGATTTGGGAAGCGCAGTTTGGCGATTTTGCCAACGGCGCGCAAGTGGTGATCGATCAGTTCATTGCATCCGGCGAGGCCAAATGGGGCCGTTTGTGCGGTTTGGTGATGATGCTGCCGCATGGTTACGAAGGGCAGGGGCCGGAACATTCTTCCGCGCGGCTGGAGCGTTACCTGCAATTATGCGCGGATTACAATATTCAAGTGTGCGTGCCGTCGACTCCGGCGCAAATGTTCCATGTGCTGCGGCGGCAGATGATCCGCCCGATTCGCAAGCCGCTGATTATCATGAGTCCGAAAAGCATGCTGCGCCATAAAGAATCGGTGTCCAGCCTGGATGAACTGGCGCATGGGCATTTTTATCCGGTCATTTCCGAAACGGAGAATCTGGATTCCAATCAAGTAAAACGTATCATTGCTTGCAGCGGGAAAATTTATTACGAGCTGATGGCGTACCGTAAAGAACAGCAGATCTCAAATATGGCCATTATCCGCTTGGAACAGCTTTACCCGTTCCCGCACGAGGAATTTCAAGCCGAGATCGATCGCTTCGGCAACGCCAAGGAAGTGGTGTGGTGTCAGGAAGAGCCGGGCAATCAAGGCGCATGGCATCGCATTCAACACTATTTATTGCGCCATATGAAACCGGATCAAGTGCTGGGCTATGCGCTGCGCGCATCGTCGGCTTCCCCGGCGGTCGGCTACACGGCAAGACACAAATTTACACAGAATGAGTTAATCGTCGCAGCATTCCGAGAAAAAATTTAGTACGAGGGCGCCATGCTAGTTGAAGTCAAAGTTCCCGCATTATCCGAATCCGTAGCGGAAGCTACGCTAATCTCCTGGCACAAGAAAGCGGGGGAATACGTCAACCGGTCGGAAAACCTGATCGACATCGAAACCGACAAAGTCGTGATGGAGCTGCCCGCGCCCAGTGCCGGTGTATTGGCTAAAGTACTGAAAGGGGATGGTGCAACCGTGGCCAGCGGTGAAGTGATCGCGATGATTGAAACCGAAGCGGCCGTGCAACCGGAAAATGAAGTTAAACCGGCCCCCGCCGCGAGTCAGCAGGCGCAAGCCCCTGTTACGGTGAGCGCAGAAAAGGTGAGTGCTGAAGCAGTCGATACCGCAATCCCGATGCTGATGCCGGCAGCGCGCAAACTGGCGGAAGAAAATAATCTGAAAGCGACGGAAACGTCGGCGATCAAGGGCACCGGCCTCGGCGGGCGCATTACCAAAGAGGATGTGCAAGCGTATATGGCGAGCAAGTCCGGCGCGGCTACGAAAGTTGAAGCTGAATCCACAACGGGAAAACTGGCAATAGGAGCGCGCACCGAACGCCGAGTGGCCATGTCGCGCTTGCGCCAGCGTATTGCGGAACGTTTGGTGGAGTCACAATCGACCGCCGCGATTCTGACCACGTTCAACGAGGTCAACATGCAAGCGATCATCGATCTGCGCACGCGCTATAAAGCGGAATTTGAAAAGGAGCATGGCGTCAAGCTCGGCTTCATGTCGTTTTTCGTCAAAGCGGTGATTGCCGCATTAAAGAAATACCCGATCGTCAACGCCTCGGTGGAAGGCAATGAAATTGTCTACCACGATTACTACGACATCGGTATCGCCGTCGGCAGCCCGCGCGGGCTGGTGGTGCCGGTAATCCGTGATGCGGACAGACTGTCGCTGGCGGAAATCGAACTGCAAATCGCCGATTTTGCCAAACGCGCGCAAGACGGCAAACTGACCATAGAAGAACTCAGCGGCGGCACCTTCTCGATCACCAATGGCGGCGTATTCGGCTCGATGCTGTCGACCCCGATCATCAACCCGCCGCAAAGCGCCATTCTCGGCATTCACGCCACCAAGGAACGCCCGGTGGTCGAAAACGGCCAAATCGTCATCCGCCCGATGAATTATCTGGCTTTATCCTACGATCATAGAATCATCGATGGCCGCGAAGCGGTGTTGTCGCTGGTGGCGATGAAAGAGGCGCTGGAGTATCCGATGAGCCCGCTGTTGGAGAAGTGAAAGAAAACCTGGTGCCGATGAAATCGATGCACCTCTTTGTATCGACGCATCCTGTCGAGTTAACGCTACTACGCTCACCGATAAGAGTTTATCTGAATAAATGCTTTATTCGAGTTCTTAGGTGCCGAGTTTTACTCTGGCTTTTCTGACTAAATCTTGATGTACTATTATAATTTTACCTGCAGTGTCATGTAATTTTCCAACTACTTCGAGAAAGTGTTTGGAATTTTTATCTTCCCATTCAGGAGGAACTGTCTGCCAGCCTGGATTGTTTGTAGGAAAAGTATTTGTAGCTATTTGCCCCAAGTAATCTCCAATTAAATCATGTAATTTTAGCCGCAACTGTTCTAATTCATTATCTAAAAATTCATGCTCTGCATCATTCCATTCGTAATAAAATTTATCTAAGTCATCAAGTTCCTTTCTTGGAAAAGAGAATCCTGCCATATTTTGTTGAGCAATAAAGTGGATGCTTCCTTTTGAAGGCAGGACCTCTTTAAACTTTTCAAATAAACTTAGGTCGATTTTTTTAGTGTCAGACGTAACAAGTGCTTCCCTAGTTGTGATTTCTCTTGTTCCCTCTTTCTCAAAGATAAGCTTTAGTGCAGCAATGAGGGTTTTCTTTAAAGCATTTCGATCAGGTGCTTTTTCTTCAGTATTAGCTGCAACCGAATAAGTCAATATCCTTTTGGCTCTTAGATCAAAAGGAAGAACTGTAGGATCACCAAACTCGGTATTCATTATCATAATGATTCTGTTCCATCCTAAAACCTTTATCGCATAACCAAGCTCAATCAAAACATTTGGATTGGGAGTTCTTTTCTTAGCTTCTTGTTCAATTATTGAAACATCACATACAAAAACTGATGAGTTTTCAATTTTAGAAAAAATGGATTCGGTAATATCTGGAGATCCTGCAATACCCAAAGTATCCCTATCAATGACAGGTTCTACAGAAATCGAATCGTCGTTCCTTACTTCTTCAATCGCCTTTTCTAATGCTGTCGATATAAAATTTCTATTTGTGCTTCCAGGACAATCCGATTGCCAAGAATAAAATATACGATCTGTCATTAATGCCTCTTAAACCCTAATTAAGATTTTACTTTCAAAATGATGTAGTATATTTCGTCAAATTTTTTCAATATCCAACCTCAACATTCCCATCCGCAAAATGCGCTTTCAACGATTCCAGCAAATCGTTGTGCAAATACACCCGCCAATCGTTCCCTAATTCCAGTTCCCCGCTCGCCAAGTCATTGCGATAGACGACTGTAACCGGGCAGTAATTCGCATAGTTTTTTTGCGCTTGCGGGGAGAACGGCGTCAGCAATGTTTTGAGGGTTGAAATTTGACCGAGAGTGACGGAGTCGCAGCGGATTCTGAGCTGTCTGGCGAAACGCGAGCGGATGCCGGCGAGGTAGTAGAGTTGTTCGGCGGTGATCCGGAGTTCGTCGCCTTCTTCGCCGTTGTAGTTGCGGTTGCTGATTTTGGCTTCGGCGATCAGTAGTTGATCTTCTTTGAGCCAGGCGCGATTGGCGTCGAACAATTCGCTGAAAACAACCAGCTCGACACGTGCTTTGCCATCGTCCAGGTTGATGACGCACATCCGGCCGCGGCGCGTCATTTGCACCCGCACCGAGTGGATGATACCGGCGATCAGCTGCGGTTCGCGGCTTGGATTGAGCCGGTCCAGCCGGGTGCGGATGAAGCGTTTCAATTCCGCGGCGTAGGTATCGAACGGATGGCCGCTGAAGTAGTAGCCCAGGGCGATTTTTTCCTGGTGCAGCTTTTCCCGCTCGGACCAAGCTTCGGTTTGAATCGGTTGCGTTTGCAGATGCGAGGAGTCGCCGGTTTCGCCGAACAAATTGGTCTGACTGGCAGCCCGGCTCATCTGCTCGGCGGATTCGATCGCCACGCCGACGGAAGCGATCAGGCTGGCGCGGTTGGTGTCGATGCTATCAAACGCGCCGACGCGGATCAGCGATTCCATCACGCGGCGGTTGGCGATGCGCCGGTCGACGCGGTTGCAGAAATCGAATAAATCGCTGAATGGGCCGGTTTGTCCACGCACCGCGACGATCGAGTTGACTGCGGATTCTCCGGTGCCTTTGACCGCGCCGAGACCAAAGCGGATGGTTTTGCCGTCCACGGGAACAAAACGGTAGTCGGACAGGTTGATGTCGGGCGGGAGAATCGTTAAACCGTTGGCGATGCTGTCCTCGACGAAGATCTGCACTTTATCGGTGTCATCCATATCAGCGGACAAACACGCCGCCATGAATTCGGCCGGGTAGTGTGCTTTAAGGTAGGCGGTTTGGAAAGCGATCAGGGCGTACGCGGCGGCGTGCGATTTGTTGAAGCCGTAACCGGCGAATTTTTCCATCAAACCGAACAGTTCGGTGGCTTTTTCTTGGCTCAAGTTGTTGTTGACTGCGCCGGAGACGAAAATATCGCGCTGCTGCGCCATTTCCTCGACTTTTTTCTTACCCATCGCACGGCGCAGCAAATCCGCGCTGCCCAGGCTGTAGCCGCCGATCACCTGCGCGATCTGCATGACCTGTTCCTGATAAATCATGATGCCGTACGTCGGCCCGAGGATCGTTTCCAGGCGCGGATCGAGATACTCGATCGTTTTCCGGCCATGCTTGCGGTCGATAAATTCCGGAATCAGATCCATCGGGCCGGGGCGGTACAGCGCGACCAGCGCGATGATATCCTCAAAGCGATCCGGTCTGGCTTTTTGCAGCAAATCGATCATGCCGCGCGATTCAAACTGGAAGATGCCGACCGCGTTGCCTTTGCGCATCAGTGCATATGTCGCTTCATCGTCGAGCGGCAGGGTTTCCAGTGAAAAGGGTTGAACAGGGAGCGATCCGCTGTTCTGATGCGACTGCCGGATGTAGCCGACAGCACGATCCAGGATGGTTAGCGTGCGCAGTCCGAGAAAGTCGAATTTCACTAGACCGATTTTTTCGACATCGTCCTTGTCCAGCTGGCTGACCACCGAGTCGGCGGATTCTGTGCAATAAATCGGACAGAAATCGGTGATTTCGCTCGACGCGATCAGTACACCACCGGCGTGCATGCCAATGTTGCGCGTAATGCCCTCGAGACTTTCCGCCAGTTCCAGCAGATTGCGCACGTCTTCCTCTTCGGCGGCGCGCTGATTGAGTTGCGGTTCGAGCTGGCGCGCTTTCTTGAGCGTCATGCCGATCTCGAACGGTATCAATTTGGCGAGCTGGTCGACAAAGTTGTACGGCAGATCCATCACCCGGCCGATGTCGCGAATCACCGCCTTGGCCGCCATCGTGCCGAAGGTGGCGATTTGCGAGACTTTGCCGGTGCCGTAACGCTGCTTGACGTATTCGATCACTAATTCGCGCCGGTCCTGGCAGAAGTCGATATCGAAGTCCGGCATCGAAATGCGCTCGGGGTTGAGAAAACGTTCAAACAGCAAGTCGTAGCGCAGCGGGTCGAGATCGGTGATGCCCAATGAATACGCTACCAGGGAGCCTGCGCCGGAACCGCGCCCGGGACCGACCGGCACGTTGTTATGCTTGGCCCAGTTGATAAAATCGGCGACGATCAGAAAATAACCGGGGAATCCCATCTGGATGATGGTTTTTACCTCGAAATCGAGGCGCGCCTGATATTTCGGCAGTTTGTCAGCACGTACTTGGGCATCCGGGAACAGATCGGCCATGCGTTTTTCCAGCCCGATTTCGGCCTGGTCGCGTAAATACGCATCAAGACTTTCGTTGTTGGGCGTGGGGAACAACGGCAGGCGGTTGACGCCTAGCTCCAGCACCAGATTGCAGCGCTTGGCAATCTCGATGGTATTCACCAGTGCGCTGGGGATATCGGCGAACAGTTGCGTGATCTCGGCCTGGGTTTTGAAATATTGCTGTCCGGTGAAATTTTTCGGGCGGCGCTTGTCATCCAAGGTGTAACCTTCGGCGATACAGACGCGGGCTTCGTGTGCGCGGTATTCATCCGCATTGAGAAACTGCACCGCTTGCGTGGCTACAACGGGTAAATTCAATTGGCGCGCCAGTGCCAGCGATTGCTGCACCAGCATGGCTTCATTCGGGTGGCCGTCGCGTTGGATTTCAAGATAAAAACGCCCGGGAAACAAACCGGCCCATTTGCGGGCCTGAATTTCAGCTTGTTGCGGATTATTCTGCAAAATGGCCAGGCCGATATCGCCAAAGCGGGCGCCCGATAACGCGATGAGTCCATGCGTGCCGCCTTTATCGGGATGCAGCCACGATTCACTGATCTCGGCCCGGCCATGATATTGATTTTCCCGGTAGGCGCGTGACAGCAGGCGCGACAACAACAAGTAACCATCGCGCGACTGGCACAGCAATAACAACCGGATCGGTTTGTTGCGGTCGGATTCGTTGGTGATCCAGACATCGCAGCCGAGTATCGGTTTGATGCCGTTTTTATAGGCGCTTTGGTAAAATTTCACCAGCCCGAACACATTGGCGAGATCGGTTAGCGCCAGCGCCGGCATTTGATCCGCTACCGCCTTGGCAATGACATCGGGAATGCGGATGGTGCTATCCAGAATAGAGTATTCGCTGTGCAGCCGTAAGTGAATGAAAGCAGGGTGAGCGGGCATGGTGGTACAATTCGAGTTCGCGGAAACTCTGTCATTTATACAATCGAGCGTTATTCTACCTTATGTTGAAATCACCTGAACTTTTACTTCCAGCCGGTTCTTTGGACAAAATGCGCATTGCCTATGCGTTTGGCGCTGACGCGGTGTACGCCGGGCAGCCGCGCTATTCACTGCGTGCGCGTAACAATGAATTTGCCTTGGAGCAAATTAAAACGGGCATTACCGAAGCGCACGCTTTAGGGAAGAAATTCCTGGTGGCCAGCAATGCCATGCCGCATAACGCCAAGATTAAGACCTATCTGGACGATATGGCGCCGATTATTGACATGAAACCGGACGCGCTGATCATGGCCGATCCGGGATTGATCATGATGGTGCGCGAAAAATGGCCGGACGTGCCGATTCACCTGTCGGTGCAGGCCAATACCGTGAATTACATGGGCGTTAAATTCTGGCAGAAAATCGGTCTGACGCGGGTGATTTTGTCGCGTGAATTGTCGCTCGATGAAGTGGCGCAGATCCGCGATTATTGCCCCGACATGGAGCTGGAAGTTTTCGTGCATGGCGCGCTGTGTATTGCGTATTCCGGACGCTGTCTGCTGTCGGGCTATTTCAATCACCGCGATCCGAACCAGGGCACCTGCACCAATTCGTGCCGCTGGGATTATAAAGTCAAATCCGCCGAAGAGAATCCGAGTGGCGACATCCAGGAGATCGGCAAAATCGATTTTGATTTCGGTCAGGCGATGCAGCAATCCGAACAATCGGCGCTGTCTGGCGGGTGCGGTTCGATTCCACGGCATCCGGCCGCCGATCAGGTGTATTTGATCGAAGAAAAAGAGCGTCCTGGCCAGCTCATGCCGATCATGGAAGACGAGCACGGCACGTACATCATGAATTCCAAGGATTTGCGCGCGGTCGAGCACGTCGAGCGGCTGGTCAAGATCGGTGTCGATTCACTGAAAATCGAAGGGCGTACCAAATCGCTATACTATGTGGCGCGTACGGCGCAGGTTTACCGTAAGGCGATCGATGACGCCGTGGCAGACAAACCGTTTGATCTGGCCTTGTTAGGCGAGCTGGAAGGTCTGGCCAATCGCGGCTACACCAGCGGTTTTTATCAGCGCCATAGCACGCAGGAAACGCAAAATTATCTGCGCGGGCATTCGGAATCCAACCGCAGCCAGTACGTCGGCGATATCACCGGTTTCGATGAAACCAACGGTATGGCGGAAATATTGGTGAAAAACCGCTTTCAAGTGGGCGACCGATTGGAGATTATTCATCCCGAAGGCAACCAGGTTGTCGAGTTATCGCATATGCTGGACGGTGCCGGACGGCCGGTGCAGATTGCGCCCGGCAGCGGCCACCGCGTCAAGATACCGTTAGCCGGAAATGTGCAGAACGCTTTTGTCGCGCGCTTTTTCTGAGTCGGCCTGCTGGCACTGGTGATGGAAGAAACTGAGAATCTTTTGCGGTAGCCAGCTTAGTTTTCCCGGGAACGGGCCTTGCATGAATCCGGCATGACCGCCTTCTTCCGGAAATTCCAATGTAACCATGGGCGATACTTCAGTCTGCGCGGGCAGTACCGATGCAGGCATGAATGGGTCGTTACGCGCATTGATCACCAGCGTGGGCACCTGTACATGCGGCAGCCATTGCTTGCTGCTGGATTGCTGCCAGTAATCATCGGTATCGCGGAAACCGTGCAAGGGTGCTGTGACGATATTGTCAAAATCATAAATCGACGCGCATTTTTTCAGTGCATTGGCATCGAACAAACCGGGAAACTGCTGCAATTTATCAAAGGCTTTGTCTTTGAGTGTATCCAGGAAATGGCGCGTGTAGACTTGATTGAAGCCCTTGTCCAGCGCCGAACCCGCTGCCGCCAGATCGAGCGGTACGGATACGGTTGCAACCCCAGCTACAAGTTCTTTGGCGCGTTCTCCTTGTTCGCCCAGCCATTTTAATAGCGCATTGCCGCCCAGCGAAACGCCCATCACATACACCGGTTGCGCTGTACCGGCTGTTTGCGCCTGAGCCGTGATCCGCCGCAGCATCCAGTCGATTTCGGTGGAATCACCGGCGTGATAAGCGCGCGATAAGCGGTTAGGTTCTCCGGAACAACCGCGGAAATGAATCACGGCGCAACGCCAGTGATGGCGCTTCAGGCTGTTGATCATGCTCAGAATATAGTGGCTTGATGAACCGCCTTCCAGACCATGAAAAAACACCACCAGAGGCGATTCGTCCGAGCCATCGCTCCAGTCGACATCGATAAAATCCCCGTCATCCAGTTCCCAGCGCTCGCGCCGGTAAGTGAACCGTTGCGCCGGTTTATTGAAATAGGGGTAGAGTGTTTGCAGGTTGCCACCGGGCAGCCAGGATGGTGCTGTGTAATGCTTTGTATACAAGGGAATTGTGTTTCCGTGCATGGGTATTATTTTACGCTGCGGCATTCGGGTTATTGATCGCTGTTTAATTTCAGTGAATATACCCTAACTTGCGCGGATTCTAAAACAACAATGGCCAGCTGTTCAGGCTGACCATTGTTGTGAGGCCGGAGCAAAACTAAAGAAGGGGCGCGACTTCTACTAGAATTCACTCCATTGGTTATTGTGATCGCCGACAGCGATTTTATTTCTTGAAGATTTTGATCTGGTGCTATGCGCTGTAGCATGGCCAGCCGATCCATCCTGTTCCGCGTTGTTCTTGCCAGCCAATTGAGTCACGGTTGCCGGTCTTTTGCTGCTGCTTTGCGACAGGTGGAAAATGGAAATTGCGCCAACCAATTCGTACGCTTGCTGTTCCAAAGATGCGGCTGCTGCGGCGGCTTGTTCGACCAAAGCTGCATTTTGCTGCGTGACTTCATCCATTTGCGATACCGCTTGCGTGACTTGCTCGATACCGGTGTTTTGTTCTTTGGAAGCGGAAGTGATGTCCGACATGATTTCGGTTAGGTTTTTGATGGACATGACAATTTCATTCATGGTTTGCCCGGTTTTGTTGACAAGTGCAGCGCCTTGATCGACCTTTTTTACCGAGTCATCGATCAAGGTTTTAATTTCTTTCGCCGCTGTTGCGCTTCGCTGCGCCAGATTGCGCACTTCGGTGGCCACCACGGCGAATCCACGGCCTTGTTCTCCGGCCCGTGCAGCCTCAACGGCGGCATTGAGTGCCAGGATGTTGGTTTGAAACGCTATGCCATCAATGACACTGATAATGTCCGCAATTTTGCTTGAGCTTTCACTGATGGATGACATGGTCGCGACCACTTCTTGCATCATTTCACCGCCTTTGGTGGTGATATTGCTGGCGGTCATCGCGATTTGATTGGCATTGATTGAGTTATCCGTATTTTGACGCACGGTCGCGGTGAGTTCCTCCATACTGGATGCGGTTTCTTCCAGCGAAGAAGCTTGCTCTTCGGTGCGCTGCGAGAGGTCCAGGTTACCCGAAGCAATTTCTCCGGTTGCCAAGCGTACCGAGGCAGCATTTTTCTGTACATCCAGCACCGTTGCGCGCAGATTAACCCCCATCTGACTCAATGCTTTCAGTAATTCGCCAAATTCATCGCTGCGGTTCACCGAGAATTTATGCGTCAAATCGCCACCGGCCAGTTTATTGGCGATATCAATCGCTTGCTGTAGCGGTGTCAGGGTATTCTTGACCATGCCGTAGGCCAGATAAGCTATCAATGCGATTCCGGCTGCTGTTATTGCGGCGATCATGCTACCGAGGGATGCGTGCGCCTGAGTTTGCGACAACCCCCACCAGCCGATGCCGCCGGCCGTCAATAAAAATAGAGCGGGTATTGTCATGGCCAGTGCAATGCGTTTTCTGGTGGTCATTTTGACAAAAGCTTGCAGTTTTCCGATGAAATCGGTCCGCACAATTTGCCCTTTCTCGATTTTCAGGTTTTTTGCTTTGCCTTCGAGAATTTGCTGATAAGCTGGCGCTGCTTGTTCAATTGCCGCCGGTGATGCTTTGGTGCGGACCGATAAATAACCGGTGATCTGACCGTTTTCAATTAAAGGGGTTGCATTGGCGTTGATCCAGTAGAAGTCGCCATTTTTACGGCGGTTTTTAACCAAGCCGGTCCAAGGCAAACCCTGTTTTAATGTGGCCCATAAATCTTCAAATGCTTCGGGAGGCACGTCCGGATGACGCACGATATTGTGTGCTTTACCGATCAGTTCTTCTTCTGAAAAACCGCTGACCTCGACAAATGTGGAATTGATATAGGTAATCCTGCCTTTAGTATCCGTTGTCGATACGATTAACGTATCATCGTCGATGGGATACTCGGTGTTTGTCACCGGAAGATTCAGTCTCATGATTTATCCTTGAGGTTTGTTCGTATGAGACTGGACTTACGGTATATAAAAAAATAGATTCTGTCGGTGATTTCTTTTTTCTAAGGAAAATATTCCGTATATTTTGTAGGAATTATCTTATTGATCTGAAAAGCTTTTGTGAAGCAGAAATAGAGGAATACTTAGCATATGTTTTATCAGCGGAATTTCTTACGTTGCTTATAAATAAGTTGATAAATTACCTTATTTCTGGACGATAGCTTGGTAATTTTTTAGGTTAATATGTCATTGAGAAAATGTTATCGAAATTGCTGATAAAAGAAATTTTGATGAACGGAATTTTGATTTGATCGATTCTCGCAATGCTAAGACGTTAATATTTAGATCATCTTTATTAGGTATGATGTAGAGAATTAACTCAGTGATCAGAAAATACAATCAGAATATTCCTATAGTTTTTAACGCTCCAGGCAGATACTATTAACGGCTATCAATATTAGTAAGTATCCAACCGGAAATGGGCAGCTAATAATTGCAATGATAGCGATGATCGGTGATCTGAATATATGCATATGGATTGATGGCGAATGAATGCACGCAAAGAGTCCGGTTGGATAGAAAAATTTTCTCCAGATGTGCTCTGGGATGCGCCAGATAATCAAGGAATTCATTCCGGAGTAAAATCAACTGCAACAATGCCGGCGCACGGAATGCAACTGCTTTCATGTATATCGCATGATGGAAGCGATTATTCCGCAATCGCCGGGATCAGAACTCAGGAGAGACTGACTAAACTGGCGTGTTTATATGAAATTTCGCGCGCCTTGCTGAGGACACGTTCTGTTGAAGAGTTGTGTCAGCAGTTGATTGAACACATGCGGCTCGCGTGGCAGTCGTATGATCTGATTTTTCCTTTCATAGAAATTGATGGCAATTATTATGCAGCAGGCGAACCCGAATCTTTGTTGATGCATAAATTTTCTGTTCCGCTGCTGGTACATGGCGAAGTGGCCGGTCAAGTAGGCGTACTTTCCAAGGATATAAGCGTTACCAGCTGGCCGGAAAATGAAGACACGTTATTTTTAAAAAATATCGCCAGCGATCTCGGATTATGGCTGGAGCAAAAAAAGCTTGCTGACGCCCAAAATGCATTACTGCATGATGTCCGGATGATCGAAAGCGCATTTAATGCGCATTCCATCGTTGCGATAACCGATCAATCCGGAAAAATACGCTACGTTAATGAAAAGTTTTGCCTGGTTTCCCAATACTCAGCCAGTGAATTAATCGGTCAAGATCATCGCATTGTCAATTCCGGTTATCATTCTAAAGAATTCATGGAGGACTTATGGGTTACTATCACCCAAGGTCAGGTCTGGCGCGGAGAAATCAAGAATCGCGCCAAAGACGGCACGTATTATTGGGTCGACACGACGATAGTGCCATTTCTTGATGGTGATGGATTACCCTATCAATACGTGGGGATACGAACTGAAGTAACGAATTACAAGCAGCTGGAACATAAAATGGAAGAGCAGGTAGCGGAATTAGCCCGCTCTAATGATGAGCTGGAACAATTCGCGTACGTCGTCACGCACGATCTGCAAGAGCCGCTCCGCGCCATTAACAGCTTTGTTCAGCTACTAAAAAAGTATTGCGATCAGCAGCTGGATGAACGCGCCAGGGAATTAATTACACATGCGGTGGCCGGTACCAACCGGATGCAAATCCTCATTGATGACTTGCTGACCTATGCCCAGGTCAATGCATGCCAAACGCTCGCGGAAATCGATTGCGAGCTGCTGTTGGAGAATGTGTTGACTGACTTATCCGTCATTGTGGGCGAATGCAATGCGGTAGTGACGCACGATAAACTGCCCGTGATCAAAGGTATCCGCTTCCAGTTGATTCAGTTGTTTACCAACTTGATCAACAATGCGCTCAAGTTTCGCAGAGACCAATTGCCTCAAATCCATGTCGGGGTTGAAGAAAATCAAAGTGAATGGATTTTCTCGGTCACCGATAACGGCATTGGCATTGAAGAGCAGTATCTGGACCGTATTTTCCGGGTATTCCAACGTTTGCACAGCCGCCGGGAATATGCCGGCACCGGAATCGGTTTGGCCATCTGCAAGAAGGTGGTGGAACATCACGGCGGGAAAATCTGGGTCAAGTCAGCGCCCGGTATCGGTTCTTCGTTCTATTTCACAATTCCGAAAGTTGATTATTAAAGATGCAACAGAAAAGAAATATTGATCGCAGAATGATCCTGATGATCGATGATAACCCGACCGATGTGTTATTGATCAAAGAAGCGTTTGCGTTCTGTGAAGGAAATTGTGAGGTGTATGTCGCTGAAGATGGCGTTTATGCGCTGGAGTTTCTAAGGCGGCAAGGCGAATTTCTACATGCGCCGCGTCCGGACATCATCCTGCTGGATTTGAATATGCCGAGAAAGAGCGGATTGGAAGTGTTAACCGAACTGAAATCAGACCCCGATTTCAAGAGAATTCCTGTCATCGTTTATACCTCTTCCGTGACAAAAGAAGATATCAAAGCGGCGTACAACCATCATGCAAATAGTTATATCAGAAAATCGGTGGATTTTGACGACTGTATAAAAACTGCGAAATCGATCAAGGACTTCTGGTTTACTTCTTCAGTTTTATCAGAGCCTTGATTGATCATGACTTCATCTAAAATTCATATTTTGCTGATTGAAGATAATGAAACGGATGCCATCCTGGTGCAAAGTGATTTGCAGCTCGCGATGGGCGATCAGATTACCGTGGTACATACCGAACGCCTGAGTTCCGCGCTCGAATTAATCCGCAAGCAGCCGTTTGATTTAATTTTGTCCGATCTGACATTACCGGATAGCGATGGGATTACGACAATCAATCAGCTGCGTGAAAGCGCCGCGAGTATTCCCATTGCGGTTCTGTCATTTAGAAACGATGAAAAACTGGCGATCAAAGCGATCAAAGCCGGTGCGCAGGATTATCTGGTGAAAGGCAGTCTGACCGAAGGGGTTCTGGCCCGTGTCATCCGCTATTCGATCGAACGGAAGCGCTTGGAAGAGGGGAGCAGAAAAGCGCAAAAGCGGTTCCAGACCGTGTTTGAGAAAGCGCCGCTGGGAGTTGCCCTAATCAACTTGCAGACTGGAAAATACTATGATGTCAATCCAATGTATGCCTGCATTGCAGGCCGCAGCGTAGACGATCTTCTCCACCTCAATCAATCGGACATTATCCACCCGGACGATGTGCTGTCTTACCGGAAGGAGATTGAGCTGTTCATTCATCATCAATCTCACGATAGCAAAATAGTCAAAAGAGTGTTGCGGCCGGATATGTCCATTATCTGGATCGAAATGTCCTTGGTGCCGTTTGAATCCATGGATGGCCAGGAAATCTGTTATCTGTGCATGATTGAAGACATTACGGAACGTAAACGGATGATCGAGAATCTGCGGCATTTAACAACGCATCTGCAGGATGTCCGGGAAGAGGAAAGAACCCGGATCGGCCGGGAAATACACGATGTCCTGGGCGGCACGTTGACCGTTCTGAAAATGGATCTGGATTGGCTGTCAAAAAAAATCACGGTCGATCCCATGCATGAGCGGGTCAAGTCGTTGTATGCCTTAACCGGCGAAGCCATTGAGACTGCACGCCGGGTGTCAGTCAATTTGCGGCCTAATGTACTGGATAATCTCGGGCTGTACGGCGCCATCGAGTGGCTGGTGCGTGAATTCGAACAGCGTACTAATATAAAATGCTACTTGGAATCCGTCATATCGGCCATATCTTGTAATAACAAGAACTTTGAAACCAGTATTTTTAGAATTATTCAGGAAATATTTATCAATATCACCCGGCATTCGCGCGCCACGAGAGTGGATATCGAACTCATTGAAGACGATACGGATATTGTGATTACCATTAGAGATAATGGTGTTGGCATTACGGAATCCCAACTATTGAATCCCGAGTCATTTGGAATTATAGGCATGAAAGAGAGAACACAACAGTTTGGCGGTACGCTGGAAATAGATGGCACTCCCCTTAGGGGCAGTGTCGTAACACTCAAAATACCGCTGACCATTGCGGTAACCAATGTCGGGGAATTAATCCATGATTAAAGTTCTGATCGCGGACGATCATGCGCTATTTCGTGATGGGCTCAAAAGAATATTTAATGAAACGGACGATATCGATGTCGTTGCGGAAGCCATAGACGGTAAGGATATTCTAAAGAAAACACGGGAATTCGACTGGGACATTGCGCTGCTGGATATTAACCTGCCCGATATCAACGGTCTGGATATCCTGAAAAGAATTTTAACGACCAACGCGTCGTCATGTGTTTTGGTGCTCAGTATGTATCCGGAAGAGGAATATGCAATCCGCGCGATCCGTTCCGGAGCCTCTGGGTATCTAACCAAAGACAGTCCGACCGATCAGCTGATTACGGTGATTCGCCGTTTGGCCAAAGGCGGTAAATACGTCAATCCTGAACTGGCGGAAAAGCTGCTGTTTAATCCGGTGATGGAATCGGATAAATTAACCCATACGACCTTCTCGGACCGTGAATTTCATGTGTTTAAACTGATCGTTGCCGGAGAATCGTTGACATCGATCGCCAATAAACTGTCGCTCAGTGTCAAAACGGTCAGCACCTACCGCTCGCGCATTCTGGAAAAAATGAACATGAAGAACAATGCGCAGCTGGTGCGGTACGCGATACAGCATAAGCTGGTGGAATAAAAAGTCCGTTCCCGGTGCTACAGCCGGTGAGAGAAGTAGTTGCGTATCAGTTGTTTCAGTATCACCAGCTTGCCATGAAAGAAATGCTCGGCGCCCGGTATGAACACAATGGGCTGCGACGCAGGTTCCGCCCATGTCAGCACCGTTTCAGGTAATACGATATCGTCCTTGTCCCCTTGCACGATCAAAGCGCATTGCGTTGTTTCAGGCACTGGCGGTGCTTGCAGATTCACCACCGAGGGTGCGACCAGAATCAGAAACTCCGGAGCCAGCCGCTCGGCAACGTGCAGTTGAATCGCTCCGCCGAATGAAAATCCCGCCAGCAGCAGCGGAATATCCGCTACCTGATGACTGAATTGATCACGGATTGTCTGTGTGACCGCCACTACATCGTCGATCTCACCGTTGCCATGATCGAACTGACCTTCGCTCAGACCGACTCCCCGGAAGTTGAATTTAGCGGTGAGGAATCCAAGTTCCAGCAAGGTCGTGAATAAAGTATGCACCACTTTGTTGTCCATGGCTCCGCCGTGCAGCGGGTGCGGATGCGCGATGACGGCAAGGCCCTTGGGGATGGATTGGGGTTCGCCCAGAACGGTTTCGAGTTTACCCGCGGGGCCATCGATAAAAAATTTTTGCGTAACCGGCGCCAAGTCATCGGCCTCAATGTGTGTCAGCAAGGTGGATCAGATTTTCAGCCGCTCGACGATATTACCTTTGATCAGGTGTTCGTCGATGATTTCATCGATGTCGTCTTTATCGATGTAGGTATACCAAGTCTCTTCCGGGTAAATGACAATCACCGGCCCTTCGTCGCAACGATCCAGACAACCGGCGTTGTTGATGCGGACTTTTTTCTGGCTGCTCAGCTTCAGCGATTTAATGCGTTGCTTGGCATAATCGCGCAGTTCCTGCGCACAGAAATTATTGCAACATTTCGCGCCGCCTTCGCGCTGGTTGGTGCAGAAAAAAACGTGATATTGGTAATAACTCATGAGTGGTCCAAAAAAAGAATTTGAAATAGCGTAAGTTTAACGCAATTTTATTTCCGTCCACATGCGGCTGAGCACCCGGCGTTGTTTATGATTCAAATCCGTGATCATCTCCAGCCGCGGCAACGTTTCCTCATCCGGAAAGATCACGTTATTGCGCACTAATTCGGGTCGAATAAATGGTTTCGCCGCCACGTTTGGATTGCCCGATCCGATCAGATTGGTCAGCTCCGCCGAGTTTCTCCCGTCGAGCATAAAATTGATAAACTGATGCGCCAGATCCGGGTGCTTTCCGCTCTTATGCAGCACCATGCTGTCCAGCGACATGACCGCGCCTTGCTTGGGAATGGCGTAATCGATGGTGAAGTGACGCCCGGTTTTCTGCGCATCCAGCGCTGCTTGAAATAAATCGTTGGAATAACCGTGCACCACCCACAAATCGCCGATGGCAATTTCGCGGATGTAACTGGTATTACTGAACGCAGCCCAATAAGGCTTGGCGCGGATGATCAGTTCCTTGGCCTGATTCCAATGCGCTTCATCTTGATCATCCGCGGCATAACCCAGGTATAACAACGCAGCCGCCATCAACTCGCGCGGACTATCCAGCACGGTCACGCGCCCTTTGATTTTCTTCAGGTATTCCGGTTCGAAGATAACTGCCCAGGTATCCACCGGCAACCCCAGTTCGCGCATTTTATTGGCATTGAATCCCAGTAATGTCAGCGTGTAAGCATACGGGACAGAATAGCGATTGTCCGGGTCGAAACGCGTTTTCAGATACGCGGGATGAATGTTTTTCAAATTCGGCAGCAATGTGTTATCCAACGGAATCAGAACGCCTTGGCGTATCAAAGTATCCATGGCATTGCCGGTCGGTACGATCAAATCATAGCCGGTTGCGCCAGCGGCCAGTTTTGCGAGCATTTCCTCGTTATCGGAAAAATAATCCTGCTCGACGTGGCAATCGCACATGGTTTCAAAGCGCTCAACCGTTTCCGGCGCGATGTAATTATTCCAGTTGAATAATTGCAGGACGCGCGTAGCCGCTTCATTGCGAGCGGCATCGTTGGATTGCGGCGCGCATCCGGTCGCTAGGACGCAGAATAACGCCACACTCAAGCCAACCCAACGCGGCAACGGATCAAGCATGACGACTAGGATTTACCCAGCATGCTGTTATCGAATCGCGTGGCGATGATAATCAGCGTTAACGTCAGCAACATCAATAAAGTCGAAACGGCGTTTACTTCCGGTGTGACCGCGACTTTGATCATCGTGTAGATTTGAATCGGCAGAATCGGCTCGCCGATGCCTTTGGTGAAGAAGGTGATGACGAAATCGTCGATCGACAGCGTGAACGACATTAAAGCCCCGGCGATGATGGCCGGTCTGATCAGCGGCAGGGTGATTTGCCGGAAAGTCTGCCACGGTGTTGCACCGAGATCGCGTGCCGCTTCAAAAATGGACTCGTCCATTCCCTGTAACCGCGCACGCACGATAATCGCGACAAATCCAATGCTGAAAGTGGTATGGGCAATGATGATCGAAAGCATGCCCAGCGTCAGGTTGAGCACTTGCAGAAAAAACAGCAGCAATGAAACGCCCAGCAGGATTTCCGGCATGGCCACCGGCGTGAATGCCAGAACCGGCAATACTTTCAGTTTGTAACGGTGAATCGCCAGACCGGCCATGGTGCCCAGCACGGTGGCAAGAAAACTGGCGCTGACGGCGATGATCAGCGAATTACGCGCGGCCAGCAGCATTTCATGATTGTGCAATAACGCGTTATACCAATGCAGCGTAAAGCCTACCCACTCGGCATTGAGTTTCGAGTCGTTGAAGGAAAACACAATCACAATGATCAGCGGAATGTACAAAAAGGCATACACCAGAATCGCGACGACCCACAGCGCTGCCGGTTGTTTTGCACGGAAGCTGGGCATGGCTTTATGTAATCCTGGTGAGCGGTTTGGCAAGCCAGGAAAATAATCCGGCGATTCCCAGCACCGCCAGTGTCAGCATGATGGAAAGTGTCGAACCGAACGGCCAATCGCGCGTGCCGAGAAATTGATCCTTGATCAGATTGCCGATCATGATGTCGCCGGTTCCGCCCAGAATATCGGGAATGGCGAACATGCCGAGAACCGGAATAAAAACCAGCGCCGAACCGGAAAATATGCCGGGCAGTGACTGCGGCCAGGTGACATACCAGAAGCGCTGCCAGCCGTTCGCACCTAAATCCTGCGCGGCATCGAGCAGAATCGGATCGTGTTTTTCCAGATTGGTGTACAGCGGCAGGATCATGAACGGTAGGTGGACATAAATCATCCCGATCAGCACCGCGAACGGGGAAAAGAGCAGTGTCACCGGTGCGATGCCGAAAACCGCCAGCACGTTGTTGATCATGTGACTGAGCACCGATTCGGGGCCGAGAATGATCATCCAGGCATAAATGCGGATCAGAAAATTACTGGCAAACGGCAGCACCACCAGCATGATCATCAGATTACGGAATTTCTTCTCGCTGCGGGCGATCAGCAACGCCAGCGGATAAGCCATAGCGATGCAAATGACCGTGGTGAGGGCAGCCACCGTGAACGATTTGAGAAATATCTCGAAGTAGATGAAATCGCTGAAGAAGAATTGATACGTTTCAATCGTCAAACCGGAATCTACGGTTGTATCTCCCGGCAGAACATGAACCGGCGCCAGCCCGCCAAATTCGCCCGGCAGGCGGAAGGAAGTAAAGATCATGATCAAGCTCGGCGCGGCGAAGAATATCAGCAAGAAAGCGAGTGGCGGTGCGCTGATGAGCCATTTGACGAGGCGGCTGGATGTTTGCATATTTTTAGTTTGGCGATTAATCCAGTGGAATGATGCTTGAAGTTTCCGTGTGGTTATTTTACACGAGGGTCATGCAAGAGATTTTTAATTAATTCAGGCATCGATTTGCTGCGCAGCGCAGCGCCGCGGCCGGTACATTTTTTGGTATAAAACGCATTTATTTTTCCCCTATACTTAGACCCCGTGAAAACTGATCAATCAATTGATGTGAATCCCAGCAAAGGAC
This sequence comes from Nitrosomonas oligotropha, assembly GCF_009833085.1. Taxonomy (GTDB): domain Bacteria; phylum Pseudomonadota; class Gammaproteobacteria; order Burkholderiales; family Nitrosomonadaceae; genus Nitrosomonas; species Nitrosomonas oligotropha. The sequence continues at coordinate 34,760 of NZ_QRBZ01000012.1, forward strand.
AAGAAAATGCCATTTAGCTATAGTAATCAGCTCAGCACAATCGTTGGTTTCGCTGAGCAGCAGAATCCGGAATCAATTCTCGATATTGGCATTGGAATGGGCCAGTATGGATTTTTGCTGCGCACAAATTTGGAAAATGTAAATCTTTTTGAAATTGACGGTGCAAATGCACGCCAACGCAGCAGAGATCAATGGAAGGTTAGAATCGACGGGATTGAAGGTTTTGCAGGCTATATCACTCCGGTGCACGAGTATTCATATACTAATCTGTACATCGGTGAAGCACTGGAATTGCTGGCGGGGCTGGGAGATAAAATTTACGACTTAGTGCTTGCGATCGATATTCTGGAGCATTTTGAAAAAGAGCAGGGCGCTATTTTTCTAAGAGAATGTCAGCGGGTATGCAAGGGTTCTGTCCTTGTCAGCACACCGAAGGAATTCATTGAACAAGAAGTCCAGGCAAATCCCTTGGAGAATCATCGATCGCATTGGACTGAGGAAGATTTCAGACTGTGTGGTTTCGATTATTTTTTACCGGATTCATTGAGCCTGATCGCGATCGCAAACAGTAAGAGCGAATAATATCGCGGCGGATGCAATCCGGCCTGCGCAGAATCTTGTTTCTTGTGCTTGCAACGAATAAACCCGGGATTGGGTTAATCAGGCAAAAATTGCGCGGATTGTTCTTGCCAGCTGATAACTACGGAATCGCCAATGTCAAAAAGCTTGGCATGACCCGGCACGGAATTGGGAAGCAATGCTTCGATTAACGTGCCGTTGGTCAGTTCGATGATATACGTGGTGACATCGCCGATGTACAGGAAATCCTTTATTTTCCCGAGTAGTTGCGTTTCAGTCGCTGTCGCCGGGGATTGCGCAACGATACGGACTTGTTCCGGCCGCACGGCGAAAACGCCCTGATCGCCCGCTTTGACATCGCCGTTGACCGGCACAATGACTTCACCCAGCCCCGTCACTGTTAGTTTTAAATGCGAGGCGGAAACTTCGATTACCCGGGCGCTCAGCAGATTGATTTTGCCGATGAAATCGGCGACGAAACGGTTCACCGGGAAATTGTAGATACGCGACGGTTCGTCGATCTGTACTATTCTGCCTCGGTTCATCACGGCGATGCGGTGCGATAGCGCCAAGGCTTCGTTCTGGGCGTGCGTGACATAAATGAACGTGACACCGGCGCTGGCCTGCAAATTGATCAGCTCGCGTTGCATATTCTCGCGCAACTTTTCGTCCAGAGCGCCTAATGGCTCATCCAGCAATAATAAGCGCGGCTGATTGATGAGTCCCCTAGCAAAGGCCACGCGTTGTTTTTGTCCACCGGATAATTCATGCGGGTAGCGATCGGCGAATGGCGTCAGCTCCACTTCCGCCAAGGTCTCGGTAACCCGGGTTTTAATTTCCGCCGGTGTTTTGCCCGCCATTTTCAGCGGGAATCCGATATTGCCGGCGACCGTCATGTGCGGGAATAGGGCGTAGCTTTGGAAAACCGTATGAAACGGGCGTTGCTCCGGCGGTAAACCGGCGATGTCTTCTCCGTCCAGCAAAATTTGCCCGCTATCGGGTGCGTCGAATCCCGCGATCATGCGTAACAATGTCGTTTTGCCGCAACCGGATGGGCCCAGCAGCGTAAAGAATTCACCGGCTTCGATGGCGATCCTGATGTTATCGACGGCGGTGAAATTGCCAAACCGCTTGGTCACATTCCTGATTTCGAGCAGTGCCATTACGTTTCCCGGTGAGAAAACCGACACTGTATCAAAGTTTATACCCGTGCTGAATGTATAAATTCAATGGCGGATCGTACTGTTTATATTGATGAAGCAGGGGTCAAACCAGCCAGCATTGCTGTTATTCCTGGTCACACGGACCGGGAATAATTAAGCCGATTCATTATTCAGTGATGTGCCATTGGCAGCAGAGGGTGAATCAGGGGGTGCTGTTGCGGCGTTCCGTTTTTCGTTGCGCGCGCTATTCCGCTTGAGACTTTCCGGTCCATTGATCATCGCGTCCAAGAAAACCGCACAGTAGCTTTGATCGACAATGGCATTCTGGCGGTTAATTTCCGGCAGCATGAGCACATGCAGTTTCTGAAGATTGTACCAAGGCACCGCAGGGTATACATGATGCCCGATGTGATAGTTAATATTGTTCCAGAACCATGAATTCATCGGATTGCTGATAATGGTGCGTGTACCGGCAAGTTGACCGGCGTCCCAGGGGGTTCCATAGTGTTCCGCCACAAAACGGACGCTATTGAAAAATCCAAAGAAAATGAGCGGCCAGAACCAAAGCGCGAAAACCTCAGCTGCGATTCCCTGACTGCTGGCCCATTCAAAAATCATCACGGTAACCACCGCATGCAGCGCTATTTCACTCCAATGCGCGAGTGCTTTTGTGCCCCGTAATTTTTGGATGGGGAAAATAATAACGAACTGGATGGCTGTCAGCAGGACGCCAATGACGGCATAAGCATAAAAGAGAATGTAATCGCCGATCCCTCGCTTACCCATGGTAAAGGCGTCCGGATCTTTAGTGGAACGGTTGAAACGATGATGAAGAAGGTGATCTTCTTTGAATGCGGTGAATGAAATGACCAGCGGTATCATGGTGAAAACGCCGAATACCCAATTCTTCCACTTGGCCTTAAACAGCACGCTGTGTGTGCAATCGTGCATAAAAGTCACGATACCCATCTGCATGTAACCCATCGCCAGATAGCAGAGCCAAACGATGGACCAATGCGGGGCGTGCCAGGCGATGATACCGAGCCCTATCCATATGCCGTAAAACAGAGGAATTTTTAGGTTGGGTTGCCAGCGATGCTGATAGAGTGCTTTCAGCTCGGCTTTATCAATAGAATTTGCCATAGCGATGCAGGGACTGTAACACAGTAATGACCCGGAAACCCTGCATCCGGAAAATAAACTTTCACAGCCGGATTGCAGCATGCGATTTTTTTAATGATGACGGTGAAGCGGAGAAAGCAGGAAGGGCGTGTCGATACAGGGGGAAAGGGTGTGTTCTTAAGTTTACGGTCAGGCTCCGGTGTTTGGAATTTCCGGGTGTGTTTAAACTTTACTGAAATATCTGCCAAGCCAGCAATCCGGCCAGCAGAATCGCGATGAGCGCCAGCAGACGGTTCTGCCGTTTCTCTTCAATGACCAGATCGGTCATTCTTTTTTCCAGTTCGTGATTGCGGTTCTCGGACAGCATCTGATGGACCAGGCGGGGAAATTCCGGCAGGATGACAGCCCAGTTGGGCGCTTCTTTTTGTACCCGGCTGGCGAATCCGCGCAAGCCGATTTGTTCCGACATCCAGTTTTCCAGGAAAGGCTTGGCGGTTTTCCATAGATCCAGATTGGGATCCAGGTCGCGCCCCAGGCCTTCGATATTGAGCAGGGTTTTTTGCAGCAATACCAATTGTGGCTGGATTTCGACGTTGAATTGCCGCGATGCCTGGAATAATTGCAGCAGAACCCGTCCGAACGAAATTTCTTTCAGCGGTTTGTCGAAAATCGGTTCACAGACAGCCCGGATGGCGGACTCGAAATCGTCCACCCGGGTATCCTTAGGCGCCCATCCGGCCTCGACATGCGCTTGCGCAACGCGCGCGTAATCGCGGCGGAAAAACGCCAGGAAGTTTTGCGCCAGATAATTTTTATCTTCATCGCTGAGCGTTCCCATAATGCCGAAGTCGACCGCGATGTAGCGGCCATCCTTGCCGACAAAGATGTTTCCCGGGTGCATATCGGCATGGAAATAACCATCGCGGAATACCTGGGTGAAGAATATTTCCACCCCGACGCGCGCCAGTTGCGGGATATCGGTGCCTTGCGCGATTAATTCGTCGACATGGCTGATCGGAATGCCTTTGACGCGCTCCATCACCATGACGCTGTTGCGGCAGTAGTCCCAATACACTTCGGGCACCAGCAAGAGCGGAGAATCCAGGAAATTGCGGCGTAGCTGGCTGCAATTGGCGGCTTCGCGCATCAAATCCAGCTCGTCGTCCAGATGCCGGGCGAACTCTGAAACGACCTGGCGCAATTTCAGGCGTTTGCCGTCGGCCCACAGCGCTTCAGCCAGCCAGGCGCCGGTGTCCATCAAGGCAATGTCGTGGGCAATCACTTCCGCGAGATTGGGGCGCAATATTTTGACAGCGACTTCGGTGCCGTCATGCAACACCGCCAGATGAACTTGCGCGACCGATGCGCTGGCGATGGGGGTCGAATCAAACTTGAAAAAAACTTCTTCAACCTTCTGGCCGTATTCTTTTTCCAGAATGGTAAATACCAGGTCGGAAGCAAACGGCGGCACCTGATCCTGAAGCTTGGCCAATTCGTCGGCGATATCATGGGGCAATATATCGCGCCGGGTCGACAGCATCTGACCGAATTTCACAAAAATCGGGCCTAATGTCGCCAAAGCCAGCCGCAACCTTACGCCGCGTGGTTTATCCAGATTCCGCCAGAACGTTAATGTCTTGACAATGACGCGCAGGAACCTTAACTGGCTGTGGCTCAGGACAAATTCGTCCAATCCGAATTGGAACGCGACGTATTGAATTTTTAGGAGGCGGAATAGGCGCATGGTTGATGAGAAATCGGTGGTGAGAGAAGCCTGGCGGGGCCGTTAAAACAGCGCCAATGGATTGTTATTCATGTCTGATGATTTTTCAATGTGTTAGATGTTTTGCCGGGTAAGCCGGTTTAATCGTTGTTCCAATTGTCCGGTATCGGACTGCAAGTTTTGCACTTCCTGCGCAAAGTGCTCGATAGCCGCGGGTTTTGTCAGAAAACCGCTTTCCTCGGTCCAATATTCGGCCAGCGCCTGCGACAAGCGGTCAACATTTTCAACCGGCCACCTTATGAGATGCTCGCTTGCTTGCGCAACCCGATGGGCGGGAATATCACCGATCGTTTTGCTCAGATCCTGCTCAAAAATGATACGAAGATCGATTTGCTTGCCAATCGCGATCAATTCATCCGCCAGCGATTGGTCGCCGGTAATGGCGATCGAATCGAATGCGCTTGTTTCCCGTGTCAGCAGCTTGGAGACAATTAACGGTGAAAAAGTAAGCGTCGCGTCCGCGCACATAGCATTGCTGGCTTGTTGCATTTCTCCCGCTGCGTCGATGAGCACACTGAAGTTAACCAACGGCGGCACCCGGATACCGATCGTTTTGCCGGTAAAAGTTTGCAATCGCTCGCATGCCCACCGCTCACTGCGTAAAACATGATTGATGGACGTGGTTACAACGGATGTCAGCATTATATTTAACGTTAGAAGATGTAATAAGCGGAATAAAAGAAAAAGCGCCGGTTATTTAATTCAGCGTTTGATGCCACTGACGCAGCGGTTATTTCTTCCACCCTTACAACAGGCTCTCGAGTATAGCACTATAACCGCTATCCATTATACCGGTCTGCATGTCTTCTCGTAGCGCCTGAAAAAGCTTGATTTTAGATTATGCTTTAGCCGTCCAGCTTTTTCTTCAACATGGCATTTACTTGCGCGGGATTGGCTTTGCCTTGGGTGGCTTTCATGATCTGGCCGACCAGCGAGTTGAAGGCTTTTTCCTTGCCGGCGCGGTAATCGGCGACTTGCTGTGCATTGGCGGCGAGTACCTGATCGACGATTTTTTCGATGGCGCTGTCGTCGGAAATTTGTTTCAGTCCCTTGGCTTCGATGATGGCGTCGGCATTCTTGTCCAGTTCGCCGTTCCATAGGCTCTCGAACACCGTTTTGGCGGCTTTGCCGGAGATTGTGCCGTCGCCGATGCGTTTCAGCAGCGCGGCGAGCTGCGCCGGGTTGATCGGGCAGGCGGTGATGTCGATGCCTTCCTTGTTCAGTTGCGCGCTGATTTCACCCATGATCCAGTTGGCGCATAGTTTGGCTTGTGTTGGCAATTCCCGGATGGCGGCTTCAAAGTAATCCGCCATTTCGCGCGAGCCGGTCAGCACGGCGGCATCATAGGCGGACAATGCGAATTCCGATACATAACGATCGCGCCGCGCTTGCGGCAATTCCGGCAGGGCCGATTTGACCTGCTCGATCCAGCTGGTGGAGATTTCCACGGGCAACAAATCCGGATCGGGGAAGTAGCGGTAATCGTTGGCGTCTTCCTTGCTGCGCATGGTGCGCGTTTCGTCTTTGTTGGCGTCGTACAGCCGGGTTTCCTGGCGGATCGAACCACCGTCTTCGAGGATTTCGATTTGCCGCCGGGCTTCGTAATCGATGGCTTTTTCCAGAAAGCGGAACGAGTTCAAATTCTTGATTTCGCAGCGCGTGCCGAGTTTTTCCGTGCCGCGTGGGCGCACCGAGACATTCGCATCACAGCGGAACGAGCCTTCCTGCATGTTGCCGTCGCAAATACCGATCCAGCGCACCAGTGCGTGCAACGTTTTGGCGTACGCCACGGCTTCGGCGCTGCTGCGCATGTCCGGCTCGGAGACGATTTCCAGCAATGGCGTGCCGGCGCGGTTCAGATCGATGCCGCTCATGCCGTGAAAATCTTCGTGCAATGACTTACCGGCGTCTTCTTCCAAATGCGCGCGCGTCAGGCGGACGATTTTCTCAGCGCCGTCGACTTGAATCGCAATCGTACCGCCTTGCACCACCGGCAATTCGTACTGGCTGATTTGGTAGCCTTTCGGTAAATCGGGGTAAAAATAATTCTTGCGCGCGAAAATCGACGGCGAATTGATTTTTGCGCCGACCGACAGGCCGAATTTGATCGCCCGTTCCACCGCGCCTTTGTTCAGCACCGGCAGCACACCGGGCAGCGCCAGGTCGATCACGCAGGCTTGCGTGTTGGGCGGCGCGCCATAGGCGGTGGAAGCGCCTGAGAAGATTTTGGAGTGCGTTGAAAGTTGCGCATGTACTTCAAGACCGATGACAATTTCCCACTGCATAATAAATTTTCCAGCTAAATAGGTATTTCACAAATGAAGGTTGATTTTAAACGGGCGACCGGCTATGCCAATCGGTGGCCAATTGGTATTGGTGCGCAACGTTGAGCATTTGCGCTTCCTTAAAGTAATTGCCAATGATGTGCAAGCCGATGGGGCGGTTTTTATCGCCAAAACCAACGGGAATCGACATGGCCGGCATGCCGGTCAGGTTGGCCGCGCTGGTGTAGATATCCGACAAGTACATCTGGATCGGATCGCCGCTTTTCTCGCCCAGATTGAAGGCGACCGTCGGCGTCGTCGGACCCATGATGATGTCGCATTGCTGGTAGGCTTCGGCAAAATCCTGCGCGATCAGGCGGCGCAGCTTTTGCGCTTTGATGTAGTAGGCATCGTAGTAACCGTGCGATAACACGTATGTGCCGATCAGAATGCGCCGTTTCACTTCGGGGCCGAAACCTTGCGCGCGCGATTTGCGGTACATGTCGGCCAGATCGCTGTACGATTCGGCGCGATGACCGTAACGCACGCCGTCAAAGCGGGATAAGTTGCTCGATGCTTCGGCGGGGGCCAGCACATAATAAACCGGGATTGCCAGCGGTGCATTCGGCAAGGAAATCTCGACCGTTTGCGCACCCAGTTTGCGGTATTCATCCAGCGCTTTGTCGATTGCGCTGGCAACGTCGTTGCTCATGCCCGCGGCGAAATATTCCTTCGGCAGGCCGATACGCAAGCCTGCTAACGGTTTTTGCAGATCGCGCGCATAATCTTCAACATCGCGTTGCAGACTGGTGGAGTCGCGCGGATCGAAGCCAGTCATGACATTCAGCAACAGCGCCAGGTCTTCCGCCGATTTGGCCATCGGACCGCCTTGATCCAGGCTGGAAGCGAAAGCGATCATGCCGTAGCGCGACACCAGTCCGTAAGTCGGTTTGATTCCCGAAATACCGCACAGCGCGGCGGGCTGGCGGATCGAACCGCCGGTATCGGTGCCGGTCGCTGCCGGGGCCAATCTGGCGGCTACCGCGCAGGCTGCGCCACCTGAGCTGCCGCCGGGTACCGCGGCCTGATCCCAGGGGTTTTTCACCGGGCCGTAATAGGAGGTTTCATTACTCGACCCCATGGCGAATTCGTCCATGTTGGTCTTGCCGATATTTACTGCGCCAGCTTGATTGAAACGCTCGATGACACCGGCGTCGTACGGTGAAACGAAATTCGACAGCATTTTTGAACCGCACGTGGTCAACCAGCCTTTGGCGCAGAAAATGTCTTTTTGCGCAATCGGGATACCGGTTAACGGACCGGCTTGTCCGGCCGCGATCATTTGGTCGGCTGCGCGCGCTTGCGCCAGACTTAGGTCTTCGTTGACGGTGATAAAGGCGTTGTATTCCGGGTTGAGCTGCTTGATGCGTTGCAGGAATTCGCTGGTCAGTTCAGTGCTGGAAATTTTCTTTCCGGCAAGCTGAATCGAGAGCTGTTTAAGGCTGGCGTTAAACATGGATTTACTGATGAGAGAAAAATAAAATGTTGCGTATAATGGCGGTTTTCTAAATTCTATGCTTTCTTTGCTTCAATTCGCTACTGCTGTTCCTGGTTTATTCAATAACTTGTGGAACGAGATAGAGACCCGCTTCGACTTGCGGTGCTATTGATTGATATAATTCGCGTTGGTCGGTTTCAGTAACTTCATCTTCACGCAAACGCTGCACGACACTTTGCGCATGAGACATGGGTTCCACTGTCGATGTATCAACTGCTTGCATGGATTCAATCAAATTGAAAATACCGGACAACTGAGTCAAAGTTTCTTTGGCTTCATTGTCGTCAATTTCGATATACGCAAGATCAGCAATGCGTTTTACGTCGCTAACAGATAAAGTCATTTTAATCGGTAACCTTATATTCAAATAACTATTAGAGTATCATGCCCCGTTTTAACCGGCGTATTATTTTTTGATGGTTTTATTTATTATTCGCTCTCATCATAATTATTAATAACGGATTCTGCCACTATGTTTAATTTCTTGAACAACAATATCCTTGGAAGCTATTTCTCGACAGACATGGCGATTGATCTGGGCACGGCGAATACGCTGATTTATGTCCACGGCCAAGGTATCGTGCTGGATGAACCCTCTGTAGTCGCAATCCGTGAAGAAAGCGGGGCCAACGGCAAAAAAATGATCCAGCAAGTGGGTCTTGCCGCCAAGCAAATGCTGGGCCGCACACCGGGAAACATTACCGCGATCCGTCCGATGAAGGACGGTGTGATTGCCGACTTTACCGTGACCGAGCAGATGCTCAAGATGTTTATCCGCAGAGTGAATCCGCCACGCCTGCTTTCCGCCAATCCGCGCATTGTGATCTGTGTTCCCTACGGCTCCACGCAAGTGGAACGCCGCGCGATTCGTGAAGCGGCTTATGGCGCAGGTGCGCGCAAAGTGGAATTGATCGAGGAACCGATGGCGGCGGCGCTGGGTGCGGATATGCCGGTTGAATCGCCCACCGGTTCGATGGTGGTCGACATCGGTGGCGGCACCACGGAAGTGGGTGTGATCTCGTTGGGTGGTATCGTGTATTCCAATTCGGTGCGTGTCGGTGGAGATAAGTTTGACGAAGCGATCATCAACTATATCCGCCGTAACTATGGCATGCTGATCGGCGAGGTCACCGCGGAAATCATTAAAAAGGAAATCGGCTCGGCTTTCCCCGGTTCGGAAGTGCGCGAAATCGAAGTGAAAGGCCGCAATCTGGCGGAAGGCATACCGCGCAGTTTCACCATTTCCAGTAACGAAATTCTCGAAGCGCTGGCGGAACCGTTGAACAGCATCGTCAGTGCGGTTAAGTCGGCATTGGAACATACGCCGCCGGAACTGGGCTCGGATATCGCCGACAAAGGCATGGTGATGACCGGTGGCGGTGCGTTGTTGCGCGATATTGACCGGTTATTGATGGAAGAAACCGGGTTGTCCGTTATTGTCGCCGATGATCCGTTGACCTGCGTAGTGCGCGGCGCCGGTATCGCGCTGGAGAACATGGACCGGTCCATCGGCATTTTTGCCCGTGACTAATCGATTGGCGGGTTAATTATTTTTATCTCTTTCCTTATATTGGTTGAAAAATAAATCGATACTTGAATACGGGACGTAATGGAAACAGTTCCTCAGTTTTTCAGACATGGCCCTGGCCCGTTCACGCGGCTGTTTGTATTCACCTTATTGTCTTGTTTGCTCATCGCCGAAGATACGCGTCTCAAATATTTCCCGCAATTCCGCCAGACTATCGGGGTGATCATCTTTCCATTGCAGAAAATCGCTTATATTCCCGCCAGCATTTACGATCAAATCGGCGAATTCATCGCTAGTTTCTATTTGCTGGAGGAAAATGAGAAGCTCAGGCGGCTCTATCTGGACAATCGTGAACAACTGCTGAAATTGCACGCCTTGGAAGCCGAGAATGTGCAATTGCGCAAACTGCTGGGCGCGGTGCAGCAAATTGAAACAGCCACAAAAACCAAAGCAGTCCTGGCGGAAATTCTGTACACGCCGCGCGATCCGTTCAGTCATAAGATTACTTTGAATAAAGGCAGTCAGCATCATATCCAGCTGGGTCAAGCGGTGATTGACGATCAAGGCATCGTCGGACAAATCACGCAGTTGTATCCCTGGTCATCGGAAGTCACGCTGCTCACCGATAAGGATCATTCGGTGCCGGTGCAAGTGGTGCGCAACAGTTTACGTTCGGTGGTGTCCGGCACCGGTAGAAACGATGAATTGGAATTGCGCTATTTATCCGTGAACACCGATATTCAACGTGGCGATCTGCTGGTTACCTCCGGAATCGGCGGGGTTTATCCTCCCGGTATTCCTGTTGCGGCGGTGTTAAGAATCGAGCGCGATCCGACCGGTGATTTCGCGCAGATTATCAGCACACCCGTTGCCGGTGTGGACCGGAACCGGCAAGTTTTGATTCTGGCACTGGTGCAACCCGAATCCAATGAATCTCAAGAGACGCCTGCAATTGAACCCGGGAAAAATTAAAGCGGGCCATGCCAACAAGGACCAGTTCATCAGACAGGATGTGTTCGTGCCTGCCAGTAATTGGTTTGTCGCCGCCAGTTTGATTGTTGCATTGATTCTGAATTTCTTGCCGCTAGAGGGCGAATTCCTGTTGTTACGCCCGGACTTTTTAGCGATTACGATCGCGTATTGGAATATTAATTATCCGCACAAAATGGGTATGAGCGTTGCTTTCGGCCTGGGATTGATGATGGATGTCGGCAACGCCGGTATACTGGGGCAGCACGCCTTGGCTTATTGTATCGTGGTCTATCTCACTCTGGTTTTTGGCCGCCGATTGCGGCTGTTTACGCCGGTAAAACAAGCGCCGCAGATTGGTTTGGTGCTGCTGATGATGCAATGGGTCATTGTCTTGGTAGCGCTATCGACGGATTCTTTATTGCCGGATTGGCAATATTATTTAGCTACGGTGGCGGGGGCGCTGCTCTGGGTGCCTGTTTCTTATCTGTTTACGCTGCTGCTGCGGCAAAAACCAGATCCTGATGCGTTATGAAGCAGCATGTTGAACTGAGAAATCATCCGGCCGAATTACATAAATTCCGTCTTCGCCTCAGCATCAGCGCGGGTTTTGTATTGATCCTGTTTTTGATTTTGTATGCGCGTTTCTACTATTTACAGGTTATGCAACAGGAGCACTATCAAACGCTGGCGGAAGCGAACCGGATTTCCATTTCGCCGCTGGTGCCCAACCGCGGGCTGATTTATGACCGCAGCGGCAGGATACTGGCGCAGAATTATTCAGCCTACACGTTGGAAGTCATACCCAGTCAGATCAAGGATCTTGAAGCGACGTTGAATGAATTGGCGGACATTATCGAGATCACACCGACCGACCGCCAGCGTTTCAAAAAATTGCTGAAGGAAAGTAAGCGCTTTAAAAGTTTGCCGGTTCGAAGCCGCTTGACCGATGAGGAAATCGCCACTTTTGCGGTGAACCGTTACCGTTTTCCGGGGGTTGAAATTAAGGCGCGCGTGCTGCGGCAATACCCGGAGAAAGAGATTGTGTCGCATATTGTCGGCTATATCAGCCGCATCAACGATCAGGATCTCGATCAACTGGAAAATAACGGCGAGCTGCATAATTATCGAGGTTCCCAGCACATCGGCAAAATCGGCATCGAACAAAGTTATGAAAAACAATTACACGGCATCACCGGTTTTGAGGAAGTCGAGACCGATGCGGCGGGGCGCTCCATTCGGGTATTGTCACGCACGCCGCCGCTTTCCGGCAGTAATCTGATCCTATCGCTCGATCTCGGGTTACAGGAAGCCGCGGAAAAAGCATTCGGCGACCGCCGCGGCGCCCTGGTTGCGCTGGATCCGAATAACGGTGAAGTGCTCGCATTTGTCAGCAAGCCGGGGTACGACAACAATCTTTTTATCGGCGGTATCGATCAGGAAAACTGGAATCTGCTCAACAAGTCGATTGACCGGCCACTCAACAACCGGGCGCTGCGCGGTGTGTATCCGCCCGGTTCGACATTCAAACCGTTCATGGCGCTGGCGGCGCTGGAACTGGGAAAACGCACGCCGGAATATAGCATGAGCGATCCCGGTTTCTTCTCCCTGCCGGGCGTCGACCGCCGTTACCGCGACTGGAAACCGGGCGGGCATGGCCGGGTCGATTTGCATAAATCGCTGGTTGTTTCATGCGACACCTATTACTACAGTCTCGCCAACGATCTCGGAATCGACAATATCCATAGCTTTATCGGTCAATTCGGTCTGGGCAAAAGAACCGGGATCGATATCGAAGGCGAAGTGGCTGGATTGCTGCCATCGTCGGCCTGGAAGATGAGTCAATATAAACAAAAGTGGTACGCTGGCGATACCATCTCGGTATCCATCGGGCAGGGCTATAATCTGGCCACGCCGCTCCAGCTGGCGTTCGCCACCATGGTCATTGCGAATAACGGCAAAGCGTATGCGCCACGTCTGGTGAAACAGATTCAAAACAGCCAGACCGGGGAAGTGGAGGATATCCCGGCGAAGCTGCTGTACAGCCTGAATCTCAAACCGAAGAATCTGGAAGTGGTCAAGAACGCACTGGTGGATGTGACCCGTCCCGGCGGCACCGCGGCAAAAGCCGGGGCCAATGCGGCGTATACTTTCGCCGGTAAAACCGGCACGTCGCAAGTGATCGCCATCAAGCAAGGGGAGCGCTACAATGAAAAAGCGATCAACGAGCGGCATCGCGATCATGCGATGTTTATCGCTTACGCACCGGCCGAGAATCCTAAGATTGCGCTGGCGGTGCTGGTGGAAAATACCGGAACCGGCGGGTCTACCGCAGCGCCGATAGCCCGGCAAGTGTTCGATTATTTCCTGTTGGGAAAACCATCCGAAGCGGCGATTGCGCAATTGGCCGAACCGGCCGCGGATCATGATCATCATCACCATCATGAACATTTATAGGTAATACAAACCGGCAGGCGATTACGGATGATGCATCCGCCAATATACTGAAACTCTCCAGCATGGACGACATTAAAAAAATCTGGCATTTTCTGACACGCTATATCGATAGTTTTTTATTGATCGGGCTGCTGACATTGATGGCTGTCGGATTGATCGTGCTGTACAGCGCCACCGGGGCGAATATGGCCAGGGTCAGCAATCAAGTGATCAACATGCTGATTGCGCTGGTGATCATGTGGCTGGTTGCGAATATTCCATTGCAGCAGATTATGCGGCTGGCTTTGCCCATGTATATCCTGGGATTGGTTTTACTGGTCGGCGTGGCTTTGTTCGGTGAAATCAACAATGGCGCGAGACGCTGGTTGAACATCGGCGTGACACGCATTCAGCCGTCCGAATTGATGAAAATCGCTATACCGCTGATGATGGCCTGGTATTTCGATAAACATGAGATCACGTTGCGTCTGAAAGACTATATCGGTGCAACGGTGCTGCTATTGTTGCCGGTTTTGCTGATTCTGCGCCAGCCCGATCTTGGCACCGCCATTTTGATTGCCTCGAGCGGTTTTTACGTGCTGTTTCTGGCGGGGTTGTCGTGGCGCATTATTGCCGGATTAATGGTGACGGTGGCGGGCAGTTTGCCGGTATTCTGGACGGTCATGCATGATTACCAGCGGCGGCGCATCATCACGCTGCTTGATCCTTCACAGGACCCACTCGGTGCAGGGTATCACACCATCCAATCGTCCATCGCCATCGGTTCCGGCGGAGTTGTGGGCAAAGGGTGGCAGAACGGCACGCAGACGCAGCTGGATTTTCTGCCGGAACAAAGCACTGATTTTATCTTTGCAGTTTTTTCCGAAGAATTCGGTTTAATGGGGAATACGGTATTGCTGCTGCTGTATTTATTGGTGATCGGCCGGTGCCTGGTGATTACCGCCAATGCCTCGACACAGTTCACGCGCTTGATTGCCGGTTCAATTACACTGACTTTTTGTACTTATATCTTCGTTAACATGGGCATGGTTAGTGGTATCCTTCCGATCGTCGGTGTTCCGCTGCCATTGATCAGCTATGGCGGCACGTCGATGGTGACAATGTTGCTTGGTTTTGGTATTTTGATGAGTATTCAGACACATCCTAAACTTGTAAAGACATGACAAACCTGTATTCAAGATTTCACAAGGCGCATCACTATTTGTCCGGAAGAACCGCGCCGGGCGCTGGAATGGCCTCGGTGATGGTGTTAGCGTTATTGACCGCTTGCAGCACTACACCGCAGTACCCCGGCACTACCGCCTCGAAGCAAAAAAACAAATGGGTTGCGTCCCTACCGGATACCGGCAAGGGCCCCGGTTCAGCCGCCAGAAAAGGCGGAGGATATTATCTGGACGATGGCCCGGAGGATAATCCCCCGGCTGACTTGCATCTGATTCCGGATGCCGTGCCCAAGGCTGAACCGTTGCGGCAGGCCAATATGCAACCCTATGTCGCATTGGGAAAGAATTTCAAACCAATGACGGAATTGAAGTCGTATAAAAAACGCGGAATCGCTTCCTGGTATGGCCGCCGTTATCATGGCAATAATACCGCTTCGGGCGAAGTCTACGATATGTATGCCATGACCGCGGCTCACCCTACCTTGCCCTTGCCCAGTTATGTCCGGGTGACCAATCTGGATAATGGTAAATCCGTGATCGTGCGTTTGAATGACCGCGGGCCGTTTTTGTCCGACCGTTTGATCGATTTGTCGTATACCGCAGCCTATAAATTGGGCATTCTGGCGGGCGGCAGCGGCCGTGTTGAAGTCGAAAGCATCGTGCCGGAAGGTTCCGCCGTATTGGCCAGCAGCGCCAAACCCTCCGCATCGCTGCCCGCAGCCGATAGCGATGCGATGATGAATATGGTTTACCTGCAATTGGGCGCATTTGGCTCATCCGATAACGCGCATAATTTTCTCACGCAAGTCAGGCAGAAGCTTCCGTCGCTCAAGAATGCCGTCAGTATTACAAAAGATAACGGCTTGTATAAAATTCACGCCGGTCCTTATCCCGACCAAACGGTTGCGAAACTGGCAGCCAACACCATCAGCCAGCAACTGGCGATAACACCCGTACTGGTGACCGACTAAGCCGGGGCAAAAAAAATCCCTATTGCAAGCAATAGGGATTAAAGGGCCTCGTCATAAAATCATTCATCGCACAAGCTACGGTCGAATGTAAAAACATCTTCCTCAGTAAAAGTATCACGACAATTTTTACATTCCGGCTTCGATATCTCTATCGATATTGCGATAACTGATTTTAAGTTTAATACCTACTGAGTACCTTTGAAGATGAAAACAGAGAGGAAATATACCCATATATTCAAATTATGCTTGTGACTTTTGTCACATGCGGGTGTAATCTTGATATAAAGATTCATTAACCGGTTAATTTGAAAGTATTTACATCCTGAAATTGGTATATCGGATGATTTACTGTTAAATACCCTCAACGCGGTGTATTTTCAGCGCTGGCCTGCTTTTTGCAGCATTTATGCCGTGCCGCTGAGTATGGTAGCGCTGCTTTGATGCCGGTCACCGGTTTTTGCGGCGAGTGATAGTAGCCGTTAATTCAACCTATTTCTATAGGATATATTCCCTATTTTTTAACAGCCGCATATACGCTATAATTCGCAGGCATTTGTATTTTAGAGAGAAATTTTATCTCTCACTATCCGAAGATTAAGCAGCAGCACGGCTCCGAATTTTTTCTTATTGTAAGTTCATTGCATGAATAGTGATGGTTTTGTTCCGAAGGACCCTTTAGATTGTGATGTGGCAATTCTCGCTTCGATTGTTCTGAGTGAAAAACAATTGAGAGAGTTGTTCGATGATACGAAAGACTTAATTCAGAGCGTTGCACCGGATGGCCGTCTTCTTTTTGTCAATCGCGCCTGGCGCGAAGCGCTCGGTTATACAGCCGGCGAAGTGGCGACATTGACTATCTTCAATGTCGTTCATCCCAATCACCATGCGCAGTGTCAAGCGTTCATTCAGCGGATCATGGCGGGAGAGAATGCCGGATTAATCGAGATCCCCTTTCAGACTAAGGATGGGCAAACCATCATGGTCGAAGGCAATGTCAGCCTGTACGCTACAGATGGCCAGCCGGTTGCGACGCGCGGCATTTTCCGGAATATTACCGAACGCAAAGCGGCCGAAGCGGAAAGTCTGGCATTGAAGCAAAATCTCGAACACACCGTAATTCAGCGGACTGCCGAGCTGCAAGCCAGTGAAAAGCGTTTCCGCAATTTGGTCGCCAGCATACCGGGCGCAGTGTATGAATTTTGTGTCGATGCCGCCGGATGCCGTTCGCTTCCGTTCATGAGTGACGGGATAGAAAATTTAGTTGGACGCACGCCGGCCGACTGCATGGCGGATGTTGAAATTTTGTTTCAAATGATACCCGGCCATGCGGTACCGGCTTTGGAAGAATCCATCCGGGATTCCATGGAAAAGCTAAC
This sequence comes from Nitrosomonas oligotropha, assembly GCF_009833085.1. Classification (GTDB taxonomy): domain Bacteria; phylum Pseudomonadota; class Gammaproteobacteria; order Burkholderiales; family Nitrosomonadaceae; genus Nitrosomonas; species Nitrosomonas oligotropha. The sequence goes on from NZ_QRBZ01000012.1 coordinate 51,693, forward strand.
CCCCTGGTTTTATGAATTTCCCGTGCAAACCCCGATGGGGATGAAATGGTTGTGCGGTTATTCGATACCGCAGCGGGAAACCGATGGCAATACGCGTTGGCACGGTGTATTGGTTGACGCCACCCCGCAGAAACAAATGGAGACCGCATTACGGGAAAATGAGCAGCTTTTCCGCAGTCTGACCGAAGCCGCGTCGGTCGGTATCTTCCGCACCGATGCGGCGGGTAAATGCTTATATGTGAATGAACGCTGGCGCCATATGACCGGCCTGGATGCTGGTGCAGCGGCAGGTCATGGATGGATTGCAGCCATTCATCCGGAAGACCGGGAAAGAGTCATCGCGGCATGGAATGAAGCCGTGCAATTGCAACAGCCGTTCATGTGCGAGTATCGTTTTCAAACTAATAAACAGACAACGGCCTGGATTCTGGGACAGGCGCAGGCGGAACGCGATCAGAATGGTAATGTGCGGGGTTTCGTCGGCACCATCACCGACATTAGCGACCTGAAAATAAAGGAAGCCGAGCTGGCGGAATCGCGCAATCTGCTGAAAACGATTGTCGATACGGTTCCGGCGCGGATTTTCTGGAAGGATGAGCAGTCGTGTTACCTCGGTTGCAATCCTATTTTTGCGCGGGATGCCGGGATGACATCGCCGCAGGAAATTATCGGTAAAGTTGATTACGATCTGAGCTGGACAAAGGAACAAGCGGACCGCTATCGTAATGACGACAAGCGGGTGATCAGTTCGGGAAAATCCATGCTGTATTACGAAGAACCGTTGAATAATGCCGCCGGTGAAAAGCTTTGGATAGAGACTTCCAAGGTGCCGCTGCTCAGTACCCAGCAGGAAATCATCGGCGTGCTCGGAATTTATCAGGATATTTCCAAGCAAAAGCAGGCGAGTGACTCGATGCGCCTGGCGGCGGCGATTTATCAGTCGAGCAATGAAGCCATTATGGTCATGGATGAGAATAACCGGATTATTCAGGTTAATCCGGCCTTCACCCGCATGACCGGCTACGAGATGGCGGATGTACTGGGTAAAGATCCGGCCATGTTCCGCTCAAACCGGCATGATGAAGCCTTTTATCAGGAAATGAAGCGCAAGCTTCTGGATGAAGGCCATTGGCAGGGAGAAATCTGGGATCTGCGCAAGGATGGCTCGATTTATGCCAAATGGCTCAATATCAGTGTGATCCGTCATCCATCCGGGCATGTCCATTATTATGTTTCGCAGTTTTCCGATATCACCGAGAAAAAGAAAAAAGACGAAATCATTCTGTTTCAAGCCAATTACGATCCATTAACCGGATTGCCCAACCGCAATTTGTTTAAGGAGCTGCTGGATCAGGAAATCAAGAAGTCGCAGCGCAGCAAATTACCGTTGTCGTTATTACTGATGGACTTGGATCATTTCAAGGATATCAACGATACGCTGGGGCATGACAAAGGGGATGAACTGCTGAGAGAAGTTGCCTCGCGCATTAAATCCTGCGCCAGCAAAACCGATACCGTTGCGCGTTTGGGCGGGGACGAATTTGCGATTATTCTGTCGAAGTGCGGTGACAATAAGGCGGCGGAAACAATCGCGCAACAGGTTACACAGAAACTGAACAAACCTTTTAAACTCCGTCATAACCGGGCTGATCATTACATTTCCCCCAGTATCGGTATCGTTTTTTATCCGCAAGACGGCGCCGACCGGAAAAGCCTGATGAAGCATGCGGATCAGGCGATGTATGCGGCGAAACTGGAAGGGCGTAACCGTTTTTGCTACTTCACTCCTTCCATGCAGCAAGCGGCGCATGAAAAAATGCTGTTGATGCAAGATTTGCGGCAGGCCATCGTCAAGAATGAACTGCGTGTTTATTATCAACCGATCCTGGAGTTGTCCAGCGAACGCATTGTCAAGGCCGAAGCACTGCTGCGCTGGAATCATTCGAAACGAGGCATGATCAGTCCGGCCATCTTCATCCCGCTGGCGGAGGAGAGTGGTCTCATTCTGGAAATCGGTGAAATGGTATTCCGGGAATCGATCGATCTGATCGATCAATGGCGGAAGAGACTGGGTTATGTTATACAAATCAGCGTGAATATTTCGCCGGTCCAGTTCAAGCACATGAACGATTACCGCTGGCTCGACAGTCTGATCCAGCTGGGATTGCCCGGTGACTGCATCAACGTGGAAATTACCGAAGGCTTGTTGCTAAAGGATTCCACCGTGGTGCAGCAGAATTTGCTGGAACTTCGCAATAATGGCATTGAAGTTTCCATCGATGACTTCGGCACCGGGTTTTCCTCATTGTCTTATCTGAAAAAGTTCGATATCGATTTTCTAAAAATCGATTACTCCTTTGTGCATCAGTTAATGGGCAATGCGACCGATCGCGCGCTGGTGGAGGCTATCATCGTCATGGCGCATAAATTGGATATCAAGACCATCGCGGAAGGGGTTGAAACCGAGGCGCAGCAGGATCTGCTGACGCATTTCGGTTGCGATTATGTGCAGGGCTTTCTTTATTCGGTCGCAGTTCCCCAGCAAGAATTTGAGCAATTATTGATCGATCAGGAAAACCGCAAAAAAGCGTAAGTTGACCGGCAATTCTGGCGGTTTTCCGTACCGTCACCGCGGCAATGTTTTCAGCAGAACCGCGCTTTCCTCCAAGCGGCTGACTCCGCGCTCACTGAAACGCGGATTTTGTGCCAGTACATTGTGCTGCGACAGCAGGGTAATTCCGGCATGCGCCCGGAACAGCGAAGTTACTTCATGCAAGGATACCGCAAAGGGCGGGCCGGTCATTTCATACTGCGGATAATCGAGTTTGATGAGCAGGATTTGCGTATTCGCCGGAACAATCCGCAGCAGATGCTCCACATAACGTTTGCGCAGATCGGGCGGTAACGCGATTAACGCGGCGCGGTCGTATACAGCGCTGACATTGCGCATGTCTTCTGTGCTCAGATCGAAAAAATCGCCGCACAAAATAGCGATATCATCCGCTTCCCAACGCATGAACCGGCCATGCGAATGGCTTTGCGCTGTCAAAGCGTTTTCGCTGAAAAATGCCTGCGCCGCCGTGGTGCTTAACTCGACACCCCGCACCGCATGTCCCTGTTGACGCAGCCACAGCATATCCTGACTCTTGCCGCACAGCGGCACGAAGATGGTACTGTCACGGCTCAGTTGCAATGTGTGCCAGAATTCAAGCAAATACGGATTGGTCCCGTTCTGATGAAAACCGGTGTCATTCCGCTCCCACCGTTCCAGCCAGTATGTTTTTCTGCTGTGTTGTTGCGGATTATCGTCAATCATGGCGCAGTCTTCTTCAGTACGGCGAGCAATTGCCCGGCGGAGACACCATCTCCCTGGCGGCACAGAATGCGTTCGACGGTGCCGCTGAGCGGAGCTTCCACGGCAATTTCCATTTTCATCGCTTCGATGACGATCAAGACATCGCCAGCCTTAACCTGCTGGCCTTCCTGGGCCAGTATTTTCCACACGGTGCCGGTGACCGGCGAGGCGATGGCGTGACTGCCTTCGGGTAAATCCAGCTCGCTTTGCGCATCGGCTTCATCGAGATCCGATTCACTGGCGAACTCCATTTGCCCGTTGATGCTCCAGCGTTCGCGCTCGGCTTCAAAGGCGGCTTGCTGCCGGGTTTTGAAGTCATGGATCGCCGCTTGGTTTTGTTGCAGAAACTGGTGATGTTGCTGCAAACTGAACGTGGTTTCTTCAACGCGCAGTTGAAATTGCCCGCGGATGAAATCCTTGCGCAATTTCAGCAGCTCGCTTTCGCTGACCGGATAAAAACGGATCTGGTCGAAGAAACGCAGCAGCCAAGGTTTGCCATCCTTGAAATCGGCGGTTTGACGGTAGCGGTTCCATACCGGCAGCGTGCGCCCGACGAATTGATAACCGCCCGGGCCTTCCATGCCATAAATGCATAAGTACGCACCGCCGATGCCCACGGCATTTTCCGGTGTCCAGGTTCGCGCCGGATTGTACTTGGTGGTGACCAGGCGATGCCGCGGATCGGCCGGTATCGAGACCGGCGCGCCCAAATACACATCGCCCAAACCCAGAACCAAGTAACTGGCGTCAAACACGATACGATGCACCGCCTCGATACTATCCAGCCCATTGATACGGCGGATGAATTCGATATTGCTCGGGCACCACGGCGCGTCGCTGCGCACCGATTGCATATATTTCTCGATCGCAAGGCGCGTCGCCGCATCGTCCCAGGATAGCGGTAAATGCACGATACGCGACGGCACGGACATGCTGGCGCTGTCCGGCAGCGACTGTTCCGCGGCGAGCAAGGTTTGCAGCAGGCTGTCGCGCGGCAGAATTTGCGCATCGAAATGAATTTGCAGCGAGCGGATTCCCGGCGTGAGATCGATAATGCCGGGCAAATTGACGTGTTGCAGCCATTCCATCAAGGCATGCGCGCGAAAGCGCAAGTCCAGATCCAGCACCATCGGACCGTATTCCACCAGCAAGTTGTGATCGCCCGATTGGCGGTACGTCACCGCCATTTGTTGCGGGCCTTCGGCGATCTGATGCAGAATCGGGCTCGGCAATGCTGCAATCGCACCGCTGGATGCTAATGCGGGCGGCGCATGCAACGACCGGATCGATTCGTTCTGCTGTTTTTCCAGCGTTTGCGCTTGTTCCATCGTCAGCGGGCGGAAGCGGATCTGGTCACCCGGTCTGAGTTGTCCGACCTTCCATAATTCGGCATGAGCCACGGTCACGGGACAGACAAAACCGCCCAGGCTCGGGCCATCCGGCCCCAGAATGATCGGCATGTCACCGGTAAAATCGACCGCGCCGATGGCGTACGCGGTATCGTGAATATTGGACGGATGCAAACCGGCTTCGCCGCCGTCACTGCGCGCCCACTGCGGTTTCGGGCCGAGCAGGCGCACGCCGGTGCGGCTGGAATTGTGATGCACTTTCCAATCCGTGTTGAAGAACGTTTCGATATCCGCAGCGGTGAAAAAATCGGGCGCGGCGTGCGGGCCGTACAAAACACCGATTTCCCATTGATGCGTGTAGTGAGGAATCAATTCCGGCACCAGCACGGTTTGCGCCGGTTCGTATTTTGCCGTGATGTGCAGCACATCGCCCGCCCGCAGCGCACGCCCGGCGTGGCCGCCGAATTGCCCCAGCGTGAAAGTCGATTTACTGCCCAGATAGTCCGGCACTTGAAATCCGCCTTGCACCGCGAGGTATGCCCGGCAACCCTGATCCTTGATTTTGCCCAATTGCAGCACCGCCCCGGCCTTGATTTCGTGCGACTGCCATAGGGGCAGCGGCGCGCTGTCCAGATAGACTTCGATCGCCGCGCCGGTCACGGCGATCAGGCAATCGCTGTTGAAACGCAACGTCGGGCCGGTCAAGGTGATTTCCAGCGCCGCTTGGTTTGCGGCATTATTCACCAGCCGGTTGGCCAAGCGGAACGCGAGCGCATCCATCGGCCCGGAGGGCGGCACGCCGATCTGCCAGTAACCGAGCCGTCCAGGGTAATCCTGCACGGTGGTCTGCACGCCGGGGACTAAAACGTCCAAGGTATGCGCGCGATAATGAAAGCCATTGAGAAAGCCGGTGGTGTATTGCCCGTTGCGGAATTGCGCGCTGCTGAGAATTTGCTGCAAGTAATCCAAATTGGTTTCGATGCCTTGTAACGAACTGCTTTCCAATGCACCCTGCAACCGCGCGATGGCTTTTTCCCGGTCCGGCGCGTGCGCAATGATTTTCGCCAGCATCGGATCGTAAAACGCGGATACATCGATGCCGCGCTCGACCCAAGTTTCAACGCGCGCCGCTGCGGGAAATTCCGCCGCCGTGAGTGTGCCGCTGGAAGGTTGAAAGTCTTTGGCCGGATTTTCGGCGTAAACCCGCGCTTGAATCGATACGCCACGGGGTTCGATGCTGAAGGAATCGAGCGGCGGCAAATCGCCCGCGGCTTGCCGCACCATCCATTCCACCAGGTCAATGCCAGTTACTTCCTCGGTCACGCCATGTTCCACCTGCAAGCGCGTGTTGACCTCGAGGAAATAGAACTGGTTGCTGGCAGCGTCAAAAATATATTCCACCGTACCGGCGGATTGATAATTGACCGCTTGGCCGAGACGCACCGCCGTGTCCAGCAGCGCCCGGCGCAATGGCGGGGCGAGATGAGGCGCCGGGGTTTCCTCGATGACTTTCTGGTTGCGCCGTTGCATGGAGCAATCGCGTTCGCCCAATGCGACGACTTGGCCGTAACCGTCGCCGAAGATTTGTACTTCGATATGGCGTGCCTGGTCGACAAATTTTTCCAGAAACAAACCGGCATCCTTGAAATTATTTTGCGCAAGATTCTTGACCGATTCATAAGCGCCGCTCAGCTCATCCTGGTTCCAGCACAAACGCATGCCGATGCCGCCGCCACCGGCGGTGCTTTTCAGCATCACCGGATAGCCGATGTGCTTGGCTTGATGGCAAGCATCGTCGAGATTCGCCAGCAAACCGGTGCCGGGCAGCAGCGGCACTTGATTTTCCAGCGCCAGCGCCCGGGCCGTATGCTTCAGACCGAACGCGCGCATTTGCTGCGGCGTCGGACCGATGAAACAAATACCGTGCGCCGCGCACTGTCCGGCAAAATCGGCGTTTTCGCTGAGAAACCCGTAGCCGGGATGAATCGCCTGCGCGCCGGATTGCTGCGCGATGGCCAGGATCTTATCGGTGCGCAGGTAACTGTCGGCCGCGACGCCTTCACCGATGCAATAAGCTTCATCGGCCTCATTGACATGCCGCGATAATGCATCGGCTTCGGTGTATACCGCGACGCTGGTGACGTTCATGCGGCGCAGCGTGCGTATGATGCGGCAGGCAATGGCGCCGCGGTTGGCGATGAGCACTTTATTGAACATACGATCCTCCGGAATCCGAAACTAGCGTTAATCCCAAATCAGTAAACGTATCGGTGTCGGATTATAGGCATTGCACGGATTGTTCAGTTGCGGACAATTCGAGATCAATACCACGACATCCATTTCCGCGCGCATTTCGACATACTTACCGGGCGCCGAAACACCATCGGCAAACTCCAATCCGCCCGATTCCGTGACCGGCACGTTCATGAAGAAATTGATGTTGCTGGGCAGGTCGCGCTTGCTCATGCCCAATTGCTGGCACAGCGGATCGTGCGCCAAAGCGTGCAGAAAATTGTCGCGGCAACTGTGCATCGGAAATTTCTCCAGGGCATAGCGCACGGTATTACTTTCTGCTGCACAAGCACCGCCGAGCGTGTCGTGCCGCCCACAGGTATCGGCAACGATCGTGAGCATGACATTGCCGGAGTTGGAATACAGCTTGCTGCCGGTGGTCAGGTACAGTTTATTCTGCCGGTTGATGGTATCGGTCGCGCTGTAGCGTTCTTGCGCGTCGTGCGCATTGTAAAACAGCGTATCGACCGCTTGATTGCCTTCCAGATCGACAATGCGGAATGTTTGTCCGCGTTTGATTGCTTTGACCCACGGCTCACCGGCCGGGCAAATTTCATTGATCAGCGCTTGGCTGGGATCGAGCGGACTGGCAAATTGAGTAGAGGTATTCATTGTTTACCCTCGCAATAAAAGTGTTGCGCGTTCTGCAGCGCGCGGATATTTTCGGCGATATGCAGGCATTCGCTGGCTGCATCCGCTGGCGTATCGAATAGTTCCAGATTGACCGCGCCGGGCTGATACGGTTTCCCCGGATCCAACGGATGCGGTGCGGCGGACAATATCATCAAGGTATTCATGACAAAACTGAGGTCGACATAATCGCCCGCTTTGCTGTGATTGACTTGATATTGCAGTTCCCCCAAGTGATCGGCGGTCACTTTACTGAAAAAATTGATGTTGGCGACCACATCGCGCATGCCCAGCCCCCATTTCCCCAGTTCGATCAGCATGCCGTCCAGGCCGCTGCGGAACATTTGATTGCGGTGCTCCTGATAACGCGCGGTGCCGTATTTTTGCTGGATCAGATTGGCGTCGCTCAGGCCGCATACGGTGTCGTTCCAACCGGCGGTATCGGCTGTGATGCAACAAAATATCCGTCCCATATCGGAATGGCACGCATGGCCTTTGGTGAGGCGGAAAGTATGCTGCGATTTCAGGGTGTCCGCCATGTTATAGCGCTCCAGCTTTTCTTCCTGATTGAAGAATAGCACAGCAGCATTCGCGCCTCCGCTGACATCGGTGAGACGCAGCGTGGTGCCGCGCCGCAGTACCCCGGACCAGTGGCATCCGCCTGGAATGAGTTGTTGCCAGATGGGTTTATTGTGTTGATTCATGATGAATTCCTCATTAAAAATGGGTTGACTTGCTGGGCATCCATTTTTTGCACAGGATGTACAGTGTGGTGCAGGTTAAAATACATCCCAGCACCAGAGGCGTCGCCCATAACTGCCACCACGGCGCATCCGCGGAAATGGCATAAGGGCGCGGCCAGGCAATGTTGATGAGCTCAAACAATGACCAGATAAACGCCAGGCCATTGATGATCAATCCCCACGCGCCCAGCTTTAATTCGCCCAATGCGGGATTCCACCGTCCTGTGAGCCGGGCAAACAAGGCAAAGCCGGTGGTGAACGTGAACATGGCGTATAAACCGCCGGTGCCGAACGCGATGATGGTGGCCACGGCATCGTCATTGAGCCCGAAAATCAACCCGCAACCCGCCAGCAGAACGGTAAAGAGAACCGCGTTACGCGGCGTTTTGCTCGCCGTGACTTGACTCAATACTGCGGGCATATTGCCTTCGCGCGCCATGGAAAAAACAATGCGCGAGGTGTATTTGACCATCGATGCGCCGCAAGCCAGGAAAGCCGTCATCACGATGGCCAGAAACGGTTTCTCAAACCAATCGCCGATGCTGCTGGCGATCAAGGGCGTGACCGGATCGGCGGTATGGCTGGAATTTCTCAAGGTGTCATGTTCAAAGGCCAGAATCAGCGCGGCTGAATTGAACAAGACGACTGTGCCGACGACGAGTAGCGACATGAAAATGGCGCGGGGCACCATGCGCTTCGGTTGATGCGTTTCTTCCGCGGTGGTGGAGCAGGCATCGAAACCGATAAAAGCCCAACCGGCAATGGCCAGTGCGGCCAGAAAAGCAGCCATTTCGCTGGGAGCTGTGCCGGTGCCCATGTGCTGGAACAATTCCATGACAGGATGCTGGCGGAAGAAAAAGAATAATAACAGCGCCACGCCGAATGACCCGGCGACTTCCGCGTAAACACCCAGTTTGATGACCAGATTGAAAATACTGACCGGGGCTAGATTGAGGAATGTGCAAAGCAGCAGAAATAGGGCACCCCACAGCACCATCATACCGCCGCCAGCCCCCGGCGATCCGCAAAAGGTGGCGAGCCAGAAGCCGCCGGTATAAGCGGTCGTGGTGACCATGGCGATGGTGGAGCAAATATAAATCACACCGGCATATTGCCCGGCGATCGCGCCGCCGAGTTGCCGCGCCCACTTATAAGCGCCGCCGGCAATCGGAAATTGTGAAGACAATTCGGCGTAAACGGTAGCCACCAATAACTGCATGAGCAAACAAACCGCCAGCGCGGCAAACCAGCCGCCACCGGCGACCACCGTTTGTACGCCGATGATGGCATACAGTCCGGCCACCGGTGAGACCACCGCAAAACCGAGCGTGAAACTGTGCCATACACTCATGCTGCGGCTCAGCGTATCGCTTGCCACAGGGGCATTTTGCGCAGCAGAGATTTGTTTTGTTGAATCTGACATAACCAGTCTCCATACCAAAGGGTTTAGCGGGATTGTAATGTACTTCGAGCACATTACGCTTAATCTCCCGGGCTTTTATCCCTCCGTGGAGCCTCGTTATCACGAGACCGGAAACTCTTGGACCTGACGCCTTTTATTACACTGGCCGGAACCCTAGTTTCCCATTGCGTTACCGCTTTTTGAGTTGCTACGCCACCAATCGTTCAACGGGCATTTTAGAAAGCGAGTAACGAGTGGCATTTTAAGTTTGAATTTTGGAAAAAGCAATGGAAAGCTATAAAGTGGTTATGCTTGAAGTGATGACTGAGAAAATAAAGAAGCCGCACTTTTTTGAAGTGCGGCTTCAGTTTATGTTGCGCGCATAATCAAGCGATGCGGCGACGGTATGCACAGCCTACTAACACAAGACCCAATCCGAGCATTGCGTAGGTGCTGGGTTCGGGTACTGCAGTGAGGATCAATTCTGCAGTAGCACTATTACCTAGCGTATCGTATGCAACAGCAGTAAACACATTAGCGCCGAAGAATAGCGTAGCATCGGGTAATACGAAGTTTCCTAGACCATCGATAGCGATATGGCTGATGAACGAACCGTCATTCATCGTCACATCCACGTAATCAATACCCACTAGATTACCAGCCGTGCCATTGAACAAGTCTACTAAACTAGTTAGATCGCTGGCGTTGGTATAGATGCCGTTTCCTGCGGTAGCGATACTCTGCATTGTCAACACGTTATGGCCGGGAATGCCTACGGTATGGATAGCGTCGACACCCAAACCCAGTGCGGCGGTGGCGCTGGCGACCGCAGCAGCACGGTTGCTTTCACCGTCAGACACTACTACCATCATTTGGGTGCGGCCGTCGATATGGTTGGAGCCAGTAAGCTCGGTACTTGCACGGTCAATACCAGCGTCAATGGCAGTTCCACCTGAAGCGTCTATTGCTGTGATTGCTGAAAGCACCGAAGCTGAGCCACTGGATAACGGTGTGAGCCCTTGCAATAGCGAGGCACTACTGTCGAAATCGATGACAGCTACCGAAGTGCTATCCACCGGCAGAGCGTTTACCAGTGCGGCAGAAGCTTCCTCCAACCAAGCGTTGCGGGACTTTCCGCTGTTTATAGTGCTCATGCTGCCCGATGAATCGAGGACTAAGGCCAGATCAAGGCCTGTGCCACCGATGATGCCGCTGGCGTTGGCATTGCCAAATGGGTTGACTATTTCGCCTACAGAATAGGTCGCCAGAGGAGAAGGTCCCGTCCACGATACTGCTACCGCAGCTATGGATGTACTCGATACACCTAATCCGATTGATGCTACCGCAGAAACTACAAGCCATTGTCTAATGATTTTTGTCATTTTTTATCCTTTTATTAAGATTTAACAAGTTTAAAAAATGGCCCTCATTGGCGTACTCTATTATGATTTTGACTGATAATGCAATTTACCTCTTATACTTTATGATCGTAAGAGTAAGAAATAATCTGCTGAATACGTAAGCATATTCTAGCATGTACTTAAAGTATGAGATAAGTTTTAATATGCAAGAAAATGATTATTTGGGGATCATGGATAGATGATGCATGCCAGCCGAGAGCTGTGGCGGATTGAGATGAAGAAAAGAATTCCGTCATCACCTTTGTATATGCAGCAACCTCAATACTCCACTCAGGAAAAAACAATACCGCAGGGTGATCTCGCATGTTTTATGGGCGAGTTGATATTCATTCTTCAGCGATAAATTCAGTGAGTTGTGAGAATCGCTTAGTCTATCCATAAGGATAATTTATTGAGTATGTCTTTGCTTATAGTAAACTCTGCTTTCAATTGTTAGAATCACTGTTTTTCAAAAATAAATCAGACTCTATTATTAACTTAGGATTGTTCATGAATACCGAAGATTTTCGCCCCGAAAAAGAAGTTAAAGTTTTTTATCCGCCGCAACGTGTTTTGATGGGACCTGGTCCGTCGGATACGCATGCGCGCGTGCTGAACGCCATGGCGCGTCCGACCTTGGGTCACTTGGATCCTGTTTTCACCGAGATGATGGAAGAAATCAAAGGCTTGATGCGCTATGCATTCCAAACCAAGAACCGCATGACCTTCCCGGTTTCCGGGCCTGGCTCGGTGGGGATGGAAATGTGTTTCGTCAATATGATCGAACCGGGCGATAAAGTCATCGTGTGCCGTAACGGCGTGTTTGGCGGCCGTATGATCGAAAACGTCGAGCGTCATGGCGGTGTTGCCGTGGTAGTTGACGATAAATGGGGTGAGCCGGTTGATCCGCAGAAAGTGGAAGATGCGCTGAAAAAGAATCCCGATGCCAAAATTATCGCGTTTGTTCATGCCGAAACTTCTACCGGTGCGCAGTCGGATGCTAAAACATTGTGCGAAATCGCACGCAAATACAATTGTCTGACCATCGCCGATACCGTGACTTCGCTGGGTGGTACACCGATCAGAGTGGACGAGTGGGGCATCGATGCGATTTATTCCGGCAGCCAGAAATGTTTGTCCTGTCCACCGGGCTTGTCACCTGTGAGTTTCTCCGACCGCGTGACCGAGCTGGTTAAAAATCGTAAAAGCAAGGTGCATAGCTGGTTTATGGATATCAGCCTGCTGTTGAATTACTGGGGATCGTCCGCACGGACTTATCACCATACCGCGCCAACCAATGCGTTGTATGGCTTGCATGAATCCTTGCTGATGCTGGCGGAAGAAGGATTGGAACATTCCTGGGCGCGCCATCGCTATAATTATGAGGCGCTAAAAGCCGGGTTTGCGACATTGGGCATGAATTATGTGGTGAAAGAGGAACATCGTTTGCCGCAACTGAATTCCGTGTTTGTACCGGCCGGTGTCGATGAAAAAGAAGTACGCCGCCGCTTGTTGGATGAGTACAATCTTGAAATTGGCGCAGGGCTGGGAGATTTCGCCGGGAAAGTATGGCGTTTTGGCTTGATGGGCACCTCCTGCCGGGTGGAAAATGTGATTTTCTGCTTGAATGCAGTGGAAACCATATTATCCGACTTGGGTATGAAAGTGGAACGCGGCGCCGCAGCCGCAGCCGCTCACAAGAGCTATGCGGCTAAGCCTATGTTCTAAGGTTGTTTCAGGCTAGCTGAGCTGGTTTTTCCGATGCCACTTTCTTGTCATACACGATGAGAAAGTGGATTATTTTTTTATTGATCCACCCCGGATGATCCGGTCATAAAGGCAGGTGTTGGATTTTCCCGTGACAATTATCACAGCGCCACTGTTATCGTTTGTTTTATCATTCTTCTCCATTTTATGGTTGATTAAAAGAAAGGCGCGCTGGGGGCTGGATCATCCTAATGCGCGTTCGCTTCATACTGTGCCCGTACCGCGCACCGGCGGATTGGGTTTGTTATCGGGTGTACTCATCACATGGTTGTGTTTTTCCGTAGCGATTCCGCTAACCGTTTGGGCCGGTGTCGGCTTACTGATGGTAATATCATTGCTTGACGATATCCGGCATGTGCCGGTGTGGTGCCGGTTACTGGTCCACAGCATCGTTGCTGCCGCGTTTGCTGCGGTTTTTTTACTGGATGTCACGAGTGGATTGACTGTGCTGTGTGTTACGGCTGCGGTGATCTGGATGTCCAATTTATATAATTTCATGGATGGTTCGGACGGGCTGGCCGGCGGGATGGCGGTAATCGGGTTTGGATACTATGGTTTGTTTGCATACTTGGCCGGAAATAGCGATTTTGCCGTGATCAATTGGTCGATAGCGGCGGCGGCCCTGGCTTTTTTGTGCTACAACTTTCATCCCGCGCGTATTTTCATGGGCGACTCGGGCGCAGTGCCGCTTGGTTTTCTGGCGGCGGCGCTGGGAATATTGGGATGGCTCGATCGACTGTGGTCGCTATGGGTGCCCGTGCTGATATTTTCACCCTTCATCGCGGATGCGACGGTAACGATAACCAAGCGCCTGATGCGCGGCGAGAAAATCTGGCAGGCGCATCGTGAACATTATTATCAACGCATGGTGCAAAGCGGCTTGGGTCATCGCAATACTGCACTGTTAAGTTATGCGCTGATGCTGGCTGCCGGCGGCTGCGCGGTCTGGGCAGGCGGGCAGGATCTGACGGTGCAAAGCAGGGTCGCCATGGCCTGGGGAAGCATTTATCTGCTGTTTATGTTTCTCTCTGATTGCCACCGGAAATATTATTCCAACCGGGGATAGCATGCTTCTCAAAAAATACGGAATACGCACATTCATTGCTTTCACCCATGACTTCATTGCGATCGCAGTGGCGTGGTGGCTGGCTTATTTATTCCGTTTCAATTTTGAGATTCCAGCTGATTCGGTTCGGTTATTGCTGGAAATGCTGCCCTGGCTAGTGCTGGTGCAAGGCGGTTTCTTTCTGTGGCTCGGACTGTATCGGGGGCTGTGGCGGTATGCCAGTCTGCCCGATTTGAAGCGCATTTTTGTGGCAATAATGTCCGGCTTGTTAACCGAGCTGTTGCTTCTGTGGTTGTCCGGTTTTCTGGCTAAAATTCCTGGGGCGGTGGTCGTGCTGGCGCCATTGCTGTTAATGCTGATCATGGGTGGCAGCCGTTTGATCTATCGCGCCTGGAAAGAGCGCCGCCTGTACGGCTTGGAAAGTAATGAAGCCAAACTGGTTTTGATCATTGGCGCGGGCAGCACCGCGGTGAACCTGGTCAAGGCATTGACGGGAAGCCGCGAATGGCATGTGGTCGGTATGCTGGACGACGATCCGCGCAAGTTGGGCACACGTTTGCAAGGGATCCGGGTGCTGGGCAGGATCGACGAGTTGCCGCACTGGGTGCATACACTGAATGTCGAGCATGTGATTATCGCCACACCGTCGGTGTCACGCCAGATTCACCGTAAAGCTTTGGAAATGTGCTCGGAAATCGATGTAAAAGCGATGACGGTGCCGTCGTACGCGGATCTGATCAGCGGCAAGGCGATGGTGACGAATATCCGCGAAATTCAGCTGGACGACTTGCTCGGCAGGGCGCCGGTGGTTCTGGACGATGACGGTTTGCACGGTTTGTTGACGGGAAAAGTGATTCTGGTAACGGGAGCGGGCGGTTCGATCGGTTCCGAGCTATGCCGCCAGCTGGCCGCGTTTGAACCGGATCGTATCGTTTTTTTGGAATTGAACGAATTTGCGCTCTACAGCATTCAGGAAGAATTTCTGCCGCGCTTTCCTGCGATGAAAATGTCGTTCGTGATTGGCGATGTCAAGGATCGCGCGCGCATGATGCAATTGTTTTCGCAATTCCATCCCGCCGTGGTTTTTCATGCCGCTGCTTACAAGCATGTGCCGCTGATGGAAGAGGAAAATGCTTACCAGGCGCTGCTGAATAATGTGCTGGGCACGTATGTGCTGGCGCAGGTCGCGATCAGTTTCGCGGTGGAAAAATTTGTTCTGATTTCGACCGACAAAGCGGTCAATCCGGTCAGCGTCATGGGTGCCAGCAAGCGCCTGGCGGAAATGGTATGCCAGGCCCTGCAGCAATCCATCGCGGCTAAGCATAACCAGCCGGATCAGAATGACCAATCGCGCCCGACTTGTTTTGTGATGGTGCGTTTCGGCAATGTGCTGGGCAGCACCGGCAGCGTTATTCCGAAATTTCGCGAGCAGATTGCCAAAGGCGGCCCGATTACTATCACCCATCCGGAAATGACGCGCTATTTCATGTCCATCCCCGAAGCGGCGCAACTGGTATTGCAAGCGGCATTGATGGGCGGCACCGATGGCGGCGGGGAAATTTTCGTGCTGGATATGGGCGATCCGGTCAAAATTGTCGACCTGGCCAATGATCTGATCCATTTATCCGGATTGGGGGAAGACGATATCCGTATCGTTTTCAGCGGATTGCGCCCAGGAGAAAAACTGCATGAAGAGCTATTGTCCGCCAGCGAAAATACACTCCCCACACCGCATCAAAAATTGCGTATCGCACAAGCGCGCCAAGTCGATGAACAGTGGTTATCCGATTTGACGGCGTGGTTGAATAAGATTTCGGTGTTAAGCGATCAGGAAGTCCGCGATCAGCTGGTAAATTGGGTGCCGGAATATAATAGTAAAGATTGGAACGGTAAGTAGTGCATTCTTGAACGCCAGTGCGTCCTTTCATCGCCAGCAGGGTGAATTTGAATTGAGTTAAGTGCGCTGAAAACTATCCGCTGCTCTTAAGCTTTCGGCAATACAGCCATTTTCCAGCACAAAGATTCGGTCGATCGTTTGCAATTGCGGGATCGATGGATTGAAAATCAGCGTGGTGCGGTTTTGCATCAATTTTTCCAAGATGGGCAGCAGATTTCCCGGATCGTGTTCATGGGGTGTGAATAATTCGTCCAGGATCAAGATGCGAGGATCTTTCACAAATGCCCGCGCGATGGCGAGCTGCAGCAGTTGGTGCTGGGTGATCGCCGTGCCTTTGGAACTGATATCGGTTTGCAAGCCATCGGGCATGTGCCGGACAAATTCGATGGCGTGCGATGCTTGCACGGCTGCGGTGATTTTTGCTTCATTGCTGCAACGCATCGCGCCATAGGCAATGTTTCCGGCGATTTTTTCGTCAAGTAGAAAGGTATCCGGGGAAACCAAAGCAATGTTCGCGTACAAACGGTTTAATTGGATATCCGGCAGCGGCTGGTCATTCAGTAAGATTTTCCCGCTGGCCGGTTGCCGCAAACGCAGTATCAAATCGATCAATGCATTTTTTTCTTCCAGGGTATGGCCGGTAAACACCACGACCTCGCCCGGCCGTACGGTGAACTGCATGTGATTGAGAATCGGCTTGGCGCTTGCGTCGTCTTCGCAACGCACCTGGTCAAATACCAGCTTGGCGCAGTCCTGCGGAATGCCGAGGGTGCCGCTATCCTGTTCGGATGGCTGATCGAGGAATGCAAAAATGGCTTCCAGGATCGCTTGATCATGTTCCAGTTGCTTGGGCAGATTGGCGATGCGTTGTACCGGCAGGATGAACAGCAATACGATGGTGATCAGCGCGGCGGTTTCGGGCAGACCGAGCGCGCCATTGATCGCTTGCAGCGCAATAATGTAGGCCACGGCGAGCATAATCAACATCATGATGAACTGGCCTGCGGGAATTACCATGGACCTGATCCGCACTTGCTGTATGCCGGCTTGATACATCGCTCCGGAAATTTTGCCGAGACGCTGGCTTTCATGCTGTTGCCCGCCGTCCAGCCGGATTTTTCTGTAGTGCGCGACGGATTGCGCTAACTGTTCAATCAGATCGTCAGCCGCCGGTGAGTGTTGATAGCCGGGTTTATTGAAACGGCTCTGAGTCATTTGATGGATCAACAGAATGAGCGGTATCGCCAGCAGGAGCAGGATGGCAAATTCTTGATTGAGACGCAGCGTGCAAATCATTAATGCGGCAATCGTCAGACAATCTTGCGTTAACCGTGCGATGTGCCCGGTGGCGGTTTGTGTAATCGTATCGATATGCGCTATCAGCGCGCCGGTCTGATGAGAATTGAAATGCGCGTAACAACGGACTGGCAGCGTCAGCAGCTTGTTAAAGAATTCCATGCGCAAATCCGCGCCTAACTTGCCGCCGGCTTTACCGGTGGCGTAGAGGCTGATATAACCCGCCAATGCGCGCGCGGTAAATACTGCAACCATCGTCAGCGACGTGGTTTGTATCAGTGCGGGGTCTTGCAGGACAAATGCGCCTGCCAGCATGTGCTTCACGAGTAGGGGCAGGAACGCCAGCAATGCCGCTACGATCAGCATGGCGGATAATGCCAGCAAGAGTAACTGCCAGTAAGGCGCCAGTTTTCGGGCTAAACGCTGGTAATGTTGCAAGTCGATCATAATGCGTCATTTTACATGAACCGGCTGAGGAATCGCGGGTTGCGTGATGCGGGTGGCAGCGATTCGCGGCGGCAATCATCCCGGTATTGTGCAATTATCCGGAGCGTGAAGCGGATATAGTACAATCGCCATTCCTTTAATGAATGGATCCGGATGGAAACGATGCCTTGATGCGTTTTGAAAATCCGGGTTTTTATTTATGCCAATATTCAATACTTCCAATACTCAATCGACGCTTGCGCGGAGAAAAGGCATCGTGCTGGCCGGCGGTTCCGGAACGCGGCTTTATCCGGTAACGCAAACCGTCTCGAAACAATTGCTGCCGGTATTCGACAAGCCGATGATTTATTATCCGCTCAGCACGCTGATGCTGGCCGGGATCCGGGATATTCTGGTGATTTCAACCCCGCGCGATGTCGGTAATTTCCAGGAATTATTGCGTGACGGAAGCCAATGGGGATTGAGCATTTCCTATGCCGAGCAACCGTCTCCGGATGGTTTGGCGCAAGCTTTTCTGATCGGCGAATCGTTCATCGGTAACGATAATTCCGCGCTGGTGCTGGGCGATAATATTTTTTACGGACACGATTTTCATCATTTGCTGACGAATGCGATGCAGCGTGTGCAAGGCGCGAGTGTTTTCGCGTATCACGTGCACGATCCAGAGCGTTACGGCGTGGTTGAATTCGATGCCGGTGGCAAGGTCGTGAACCTGGAAGAAAAACCCGAACAGCCGAAATCGCATTATGCCGTGACCGGTTTGTATTTTTACGATGCGCACGTGGTGGATTACGCCAAAAGCCTGAAGCCGTCGGCGCGTAACGAACTGGAAATCACCGACCTGAATCGCATTTATCTGGAACATGGCGCGCTCAGCGTGGAAATCATGGGGCGCGGCTACGCCTGGCTGGATACCGGCACGCATGAATCGCTGCTTGATGCGAGTCAATTCGTTGCTACCATCGAGCACCGCCAAGGCTTGAAAATCGCTTGCCCGGAAGAAATTGCCTTCCGGCAAGGCTGGATCGATGCCGCGCAGCTCGAAGCGCTGGCGCTGCCACTGGCCAAGAACGGCTACGGGCAATACCTGCAACAAGTGCTGAAGCGGGAGTTCTGATGAAAGCGACAGCCCTGAGCATCCCCGATGTCTTTCTGCTGGAACCGCGCGTTTTCGGCGACGATCGCGGCTTCTTCTATGAAAGCTTTAATCAGCGTGCGTTTGAATCCGCCATTGGCAAGCCCGTCTGTTTTGTGCAAAGCAATCATTCGCGCTCCGCGCATAACGTGTTGCGGGGCTTGCATTACCAAATCCAGCACGCTCAAGGAAAGCTGGTGCGCGTCGTGGCGGGGGAAGTGTTCGATGTCGCCGTCGATATCCGACGCTCTTCACCGACTTTTGGGCACTGGGTGGGCGAGATCCTGAGCGCGGAAAACAAAAAACAACTGTGGATTCCCGCCGGTTTCGCGCACGGCTTCGTGGTGTTATCCGATTCCGCTGAGTTTTTGTACAACACTACAGACTACTGGGCGCCGGAGTTCGAGCGTTGCATTGTGTGGAACGATAAAACCTTGGCGATAAACTGGCCGATCTCGGGATCTCCGGTGCTATCGGAAAAGGATGCCCGTGGCGCTACATTTGCGGCGGCCGAGGTTTACGATTGATGAACCAAGAATCATAAAATTTCTCTGACTGATGGCCAAACCAAAAACCATTTATTCCTGCACCGAATGCGGCGGCCAAACGTTGAAATGGCAAGGCCAGTGTCCGCATTGCCAGGCCTGGAATACACTGGTTGAAACCATCGCGGAAAAATCCGTGGCGCGCTTCAGTCCGGTATCGGAAACCGGGCAGGTGCAAAATTTAAGCACTATCGAAGCACGCGAAGAACCGCGCTATCCGACCGGTATCGAGGAATTGGACCGGGTGCTCGGCGGCGGCATGGTGCAGGGTGGGGTGGTGTTGCTGGGCGGCGATCCGGGAATCGGTAAATCGACACTGCTATTGCAAGCACTGTCGTTCATGTCGGCGCAGCATTCCGTGCTGTATATCAGCGGCGAAGAATCGGCACAGCAAGTCGCATCGCGCGCCAAGCGATTGGCGCTCGATGTGCGGTCGGTCGATTTGTACGCGGAAATTCAATTGGAAAAAATCCAGGCGATGCTGGCGGAACGCAAACCGTCGGTGGCGGTGATCGATTCGATTCAAACCATTTATTCCGAAGCGCTGCAATCCGCGCCGGGATCGGTCGCGCAGGTGCGCGAATGCGCGGCGCAATTGACGCGTCTGGCGAAATCGAGCGGGACCTGTATCATTCTGGTCGGTCATGTCACCAAGGAGGGCGCGCTGGCCGGTCCGCGCGTGCTGGAACATATGGTCGATACCGTGTTGTATTTCGAGGGCGACATGCATTCCAGTTTCCGCATGATCCGCGCGTTCAAAAATCGTTTTGGCGCGGTCAATGAATTGGGCGTGTTTTCGATGGGCGAAAAAGGCTTGCGTGAAGTCAAAAACCCTTCGGCATTGTTTCTATCGCATCACGATACGCAAGTACCGGGTTCGTGCATCATGGTCACGCAGGAAGGCACGCGTCCGCTGCTGGTGGAGATTCAGGCCCTGGTTGATGAAGCGCGCTCGCCCAGTCCGCGGCGATTGTGTGTCGGATTGGAACAAAACCGCTTGGCAATGCTGCTGGCGGTGTTGCATCGCCATGCCGGGATTCCGTGTTATGACCAGGATGTGTTCGTCAACGCCGTGGGCGGTGTCAAAATCACAGAACCCGGCGCTGATCTGGCAATCCTGCTGGCGGTGGTCTCGTCGCTCAAAAACAAGCCGCTGGCGGAGAAAATGATCGTCATCGGCGAAGTCGGTCTGGCCGGTGAAATCCGCCCCGTGCAGCGCGGCCAGGAACGATTGAAAGAAGCCGCGAAACTGGGTTTCAAACAGGCGATTATTCCGCTGGCCAATAAGCCCAAACAAGAGATTGCCGGTATGAACATCATTCCGGTGGCGCGCATCAGGGATGCGGTCGCGCACATGCACTAGCTGCTACTGAAAATTTCCGTGTGCGTACACCTATGAACCGGCACATCCGGATACTGACGGGAATTTCGATTCTGATCATCGTGACTGCCATGTTGCTGCCGCCGTTTGCGCAGCCTGCCGGTTACCATTATTTCGCCGATCAACGTAGTTTTCTCGGCATTCCGAATTTCAATGATGTGGCCTCCAATCTGGCTTTTCTGTTCAGTGGCGCCGCCGGTTTGATATTCCTATGGCGCGCGCAGCAAAATCCCGCGCAAACCACGTTTCAAGATCGCAGGGAAAATTTGCCGTATTGGGTGCTGTTTTCAGTTATCGCCTCCGTCGCCTTCAGTTCCATTTACTACCACTGGACACCGGATATCGATCACTTGCTATGGGATCGTCTGCCCATCGTCATCGCCATAACCGCGCTGTTATCGGCCACACTGGTTGAGCGCGTAAGCCGAACCGCAGGGCTTTGGGCTTTACCGCTACTCGTTGTGATGGCCGTGCTGAGCGTGTTGTATTGGTACTGGACGGAACTGCAAGGCGCAGGCAATCTGAACTTTTATATCGTGATGCAGTTTTATTCGATCCTGCTAATCGTCTGGATCAGCTTGCGCTTTCCATCGCGGTACACGCATGGCAACGCCATCTATCGGATCATCGCGCTCTACGCGATCGCAAAAGTATTTGAAATGCTGGATGCGCAAATTTTCGCTTGGACAAACGGCTGGATCAGCGGCCATACGCTCAAACATTTGGTTGCGGCGTTTGCGGCTTATGGGATTGTGCAAATATTGCGGAAAAGAAAAGCAATGAATTGATGCTAGCGAATGCGTGTTGGCGTTGGGAAAATGCGATGTGATGAATCCTTTGCTCCGCTATTGCGGAGCAAAGGATTTTAGAAGCAATTACTTGGTGCGTGCAGCCTGAAAGCCGGCTTTGTTGCTACTATTACTGCGGAAAGAATTGCCGCGGTTTTCCTGATCGAATGGACGGCCGCGTTGTCCGCTGCGGGGTCTGCCTGACTCGTTGGCGGCACCGAAGGCGGGGCGATTGTCTTGATCTGAGAAAGGTGCGCGTTTACGTTTTTGTGCCACACTCGGCGCGCTTTTCGGGCCATTACTCTGGAAACGCGGTTTGACGCGTGGTTCCAGGCCGGGAATGATGTGTGAAACGATGCGCTGTCCGGTGTAACGTTCGATTTTCGACAAGTGCGCGCTATCTTTATTGGATGCAAACGAGACGGCAATGCCCGCCGCACCCGCACGGCCTGTACGGCCGATGCGATGCACATAGTCCTCGGCGAATTTGGGTAGATCGAAATTGATTACGTGCGTGATATCGGCTACGTCGATACCGCGGGCCGCGACATCGGTTGCCACCAGCACTTGTAAGCCGCCGTTACGCAAACGGGTCAATGTGCGGGTACGTTCGCGTTGATTCATATCGCCATGTAATGCCGCTGCTGAAAAGCCTTGCGAATATAAGTTATCGGCCAAGGTGTCCGCATCGCGTTTGGTCGCTGTGAAGACGATCGCTTGTTTCACATTCTCGTCACGCAGCACATGATCCAGCAGGCGGTTTTTGTGCGACATGTCATCGGCATAATGTAGCCGCTGTTCGATGTTATCGAGTTTGGCTTTTTGCGAGGCCACTTGAATACGTTTTGGCGCTTTCAATAGTTTTGTCGCAACTTTATCGATAGCATTGTCGAGCGTAGCGGAGAACAGCAGAGTCTGGCGTGTGTCCGGTGTTGCGGCTGCAATGGTTTCGACATCGTCAATGAAACCCATGTCCAGCATACGATCAGCTTCATCGAGCACGAGCATTTGCAAGCGTTTGAAATCGATACGGCCACGTTGGATGTGATCGATTAGCCGGCCGGGTGTTGCAACCAGAATATCAACGGGTTGTGACAACAGTTTGTTTTGCAAGGGATACGGCATACCGCCCAGAATGCTGACCACGTTGATACGCGGCAGATATTTGCCATATTTTTTGGCTGCTTCGGAAACTTGCAATGCCAGTTCACGGGTTGGCGTCAATACCAGAATGCGCGGTCCGCGGCTGCGCGCTTGCGATGGTGTTGCCAGCAGATGTAATGCGGGCAGCATGAAGGCGGCGGTTTTACCGGTTCCGGTTTGCGCCGATGCCATGACGTCGTGGCCGGCTATCAATTCGGGTATTGCTTGTTTTTGAATCGGGGTCGGGACGGTGTATCCCGCATCGCTGATTGCTTTGATAATAGCAGAGTTTAGATTTAAATCTTCAAAAGACACGTTGATTTCCTAAAAAAGTGAAATAGAACGCGCGGGCAAGAAAACATTGCCAAAATGGTGATGGTGCATAACCTTGCAAGCGCATTAATAAAGCATCGCCGCTAACCAAAGTTGTTGCACATTTTCCGGAAGAAACTTGAAAAATTAAGGAGAGGCCAGGAACGATGGGACCAGAAAAAGTTGATCGAATCAGTGATACCGATCAACTTAGGCCGCGAAGTATAGCGGGTTCTTCCCGGGCATGCAAATTATTCGCAGTCGGTCAGTTACTGAATGATGGTTTTGGCGAACTTGCGTTTACCGACCTGGATAACGACGGAGTCCCCTCGTTTGATTTTGATGGATTTATCTTCCACTTTTTCGCCATCCAATTTGACTGCGCCTTGTTCGATCATGCGCAGCGCTTCGCTGGTGCTGGCAGTCAATCCGGCTTGTTTTAATAATTGCACCAGTGGAATTTCGCCATTCGTGGTTGGGATGATTTTTTCCGGTATTTCGTCGGGCAGTGCGCCGTGTCTAAAACGCGCTTCGAAATCGGCCAGCGCTTCTTCGGCAGCCTGCTGGCTATGGAAGCGCGCGACGATTTCCTGCGCGAGCTTGACTTTGATGTCGCGCGGATTACGGCCGTTCTCGACTTCTTCGCGCCATGTCTGGATGGTTTGCAACGATTCAAAAGAAAGCAACTCAAGATAGCGCCACATCAATTGATCCGATACCGACATCAGCTTGCCGAAGATCTCTTTCGGGCTTTCCGTGATACCGACATAATTATTCAGCGACTTGGACATTTTGTTGACGCCATCGAGTCCTTCCAGCAGCGGCATCATGAGAATGCATTGCTGCGGCTGGCCGAAGTGCCTTTGTAACTCCCGTCCCATCAGCAGGTTGAATTTCTGATCGGTGCCGCCTAATTCCAGATCCGCTTTCAGTGCGACGGAATCGTATCCCTGTATTAAAGGATAAAGAAATTCATGAATGGCGATGGGCTGGTTGTTGCGGTAGCGTTTATCGAAATCATCGCGCTCCAGCATGCGCGCGACGGTATGCGTTGCAGCCAGTTTGATCAGATCGGCGGCATTCAGCTTATCCATCCAGGTGGAGTTGAACACGACCTCGGTTTGTTCCTGTTTCAGTATTTTAAAAACCTGCGTGGTGTAGGATTGGGCGTTTTCCGCGACTTGCTCCCGTGTCAGGGGCGGGCGGGTACTGTTCTTTCCGCTGGGGTCGCCGATCATACCGGTGAAATCACCGATCAGGAACAGAATGTGATGCCCCATATCCTGTAACTGACGCAATTTATTCAATAAAACCGTGTGCCCGAGGTGTAAATCCGGGGCTGTCGGGTCGAATCCCGCTTTGACACGCAGTGGATTCCCGGAAATAAGCTTACTTTCCAGCTCTGTTTCCACTAATAGTTCGTGACTGCCGCGTTTTATAATTTCAAGATCAGATAATATTGATTTTTTCACGATATTGCTAAATTTATGATTTTTATTAAAATTTGTGTAATTAAAGAGAGTTTATTAGTACAATATTAGTTGTTTTCTAGTACAAATTAACTATTTTCATGTTAGACTCGCGCCTGTTTGCAAAAATGATACAAATGACTGGAGGTACTTCATAGATGCTATATACGCTTATTAGCAATAAACAAGGGATTCTAGCTCAAAAATCATCAAAACTAACAAAAAAATCAATTCGCTGGCTGGTGGCTTTATCCAGCATACCGTTATTCGGTATAGTCACTGCATTCGGTATTGCACCTAATTCCCCCTCATTTGAAGAAATCCAAGTCGAAGAAGTCGTTCTGGATATATCCATTCCCGAGGCTATTGCTGAGACTCAAGCGAATCAAACCTTTTGGCGTCAGGAAAATATCCGCCGTGGCGACACAATTGCAGCGATCCTGAACCGCTTGGACGTAAGTAATCAGGATTCAACGGATTTTCTGCAAGCTGCGCGTGGAAGCCGCGCTATGCGCCAATTGAAACCGGGACAAACCGTTTATGCGCAAACCACAGCGGACGGCGAGTTGTTAACGTTGCGCTATTTCTTCGGTAACGAAGAGCTGTTTTTGATGGAAAAAACAGATGATGCATTCAAAATGACCGAACAGCCGGTCGAGCTGGATACGCGGATTCACATGAAATCCGGCGAAATTAACAGCTCACTGTTTGCAGCAACCGATAATGCAGGCATACCCAATAACATCGCGATGCAATTGACTGAAATTTTTGCATCGGAAATCGATTTTTACCGTGATTTACGCCAGGGCGATCGTTTTACCGTCGTCTATGAAACATTCGCCAATGACAATGGCAAGCGCGCCAAAACCGGACGTGTTTTAGCGGCTGAATTTGTCAATAAAGGCAAATCGCATCAAGCGATATACTTCAAAGCATCCAACGGTGCGGACGGATATTACACCCCGGAAGGGGAAAGTTTACGTAAAGCATTCCTGCTTTCGCCGCTCACTTTTTCGCGCGTCAGCTCCGGTTTTACCAATGCGCGTTTTCATCCCATCCTGAAAGAATGGCGCGCCCATAGAGGCATAGATTATGCCGCGCCGACCGGTACACCGGTTAAAGCGACAGCCAGCGGGATCGTGGCGTTTTCCGGTTCGCAAAAAGGATACGGCAACTTGGTTGTGCTGAAACACAATGGTAAATACGAAACCGCGTATGGTCATTTATCGCGCTTCGCCAGTGGAATGAGTAAAGGTAAGCGTATCAGCCAGGGAGACGTGATCGGTTATGTCGGTTCGACCGGCATGGCGACCGGTCCGCACTTGCATTACGAATTGCGCATCGACGGTGTGCAGCGCGATCCGACCAACGTGGTGCTGCCATCGGCGCCGCCGATTGCAAAACGGGACTTGAATACTTTCCAGAAGGAAACCCATGCGCTGGTTGCACGCTTGAACATCATGCGTAATATTCATCTCGCTGCATTGGAATAATTCCAGCTTATACACCCCCACAGACGGCGGTTTTTGACGTAATACCGCCGTCATCAACTCTGCTTTAAGCATCGAAAAATCGTTGGAATCCGCTTACTATATTGGCATCATGTCCGGCACCAGTCTGGACGGTGTGGATGCCATTCTGGTGGATTTCAGCGCGGCAGCGCCCGTGCTGCGGCGAACTTTCTTTTGTCCGTACGATGACGAATTGCGCCAGCAGCTGTTGGCGCTGCATCAACCCGGTCACGATGAACTGAATCGCGCGGCTATTCTCAGTAATCACCTGTCTTCCCTTTATGCACAGGCCACTGCGGGGGTGCTGGAAAATACCGGCATCGCGGCGCGGCAAGTCGCTGCCATCGGGTGTCATGGCCAAACGGTCCGGCATTGTCCCGAAACCGGTAAGCATTACACCATCCAGCTCATCAACGCCGCTTTGCTGGCGGAACTGACGCAGATTACCGTGGTTGCGGATTTCAGAAGCCGCGATATTGCGGCGGGCGGGCAGGGCGCGCCATTGGTTCCGGCGTTTCACCATGCGGTTTTTAAACATGCCAATCATCATCGTGTCATCGTCAATATTGGCGGCATCGCGAATATCACTCGTCTCGATCCCCGTCTGCCTGTCAGCGGTTTCGATTGCGGCCCGGGAAATTTATTAATGGATGCCTGGTGCTCGCGTCATACCGGAAATACGTATGACAAAGACGGACAATGGGCTGCGAGCGGCCGCATCATTCCGGCGTTGCTGGAGCGCTTCTTGTCCGAGGATTTTTTTGCCCGCAAACCGCCCAAAAGCACCGGCAGGGATTTGTTTAATCTGCATTGGCTGGAGCAAAAGCTATGTGGCGGTGAAGCACCGCACGATGTGCAGGCCACCTTGTTGCAATTGACCGCAACGACGATTGTGCGGTCGATACAAGAACATTGTCCGGCGGCTGAACAAATCTATCTGTGCGGCGGAGGGGCACATAATACGACGCTGGTCGATCGCCTGACCGCCAGCATGCCGGGAAAAATTGTGGCGCTGACCGATCAACTCGGTGTCGCGGCCGATTGGGTGGAAGCATTTGCATTTGCCTGGCTGGCGCACCAGACGATTGCGCGGAAAACGGGTAGTTTGGCGGAAGTGACCGGAGCTAAAGGAAACAGGATTTTAGGCGCGATTTATCCCGCCTGAATGGCGGCTAGATGAACACTGCCACGTGAAATTTATACCGAGAACGACGAACCGCAACCGCATGTGCTGCTGGCGCCAGGGTTCTTGATAACGAACTGAGCGCCTTTTATGTTTTCCTGGTAATCGATTTCAGCACCAATCAGGTACTGAAAACTCATCGGATCGACCAGCAGTTTGACGCCGTTTTTTTCCATGATGGTGTCATCTTCGTTGATGGTTTCATCAAAAGTAAAACCATACTGAAAGCCCGAGCAGCCGCCGCCGCTGACAAAGACTCTGAGTTTTAGATTAGTGTTGCCTTCTTCGTCAATCAATTGTTTGACTTTAAAAGCCGCATTTTCAGTAAATAAAAGAGGGGTGTGATTTTCAGTGCTCATATTGGTTTGATCCTCATAATTTTTTCCAGTATAGCAAACATCCGGCGGCTTGCTCGCTATGATGCTTCCTTTTCTGCCGGTATGTGTGGCTGATCAGCCGAGGGTGACAATAATGTTATCATTTTCTCGAGCTGTTGCGCATTCCCGGATTCCGGCTTGTTGTGATGGAGCATTTTTCCGTCAACGGAAGCGCCGAGCTGGATTTCTATCGAACCGTACTGCACATCGCCATGTACGTTCGCTTTTTCTTGTAATTCCAAATAGCCTGATGCATCGATAGGACCGATGACCGTACCGTTGATGACAACATTCGCGGCTTTTATTTTCCCCTCGATGCGGCCTTCGGTACTGAGAACCAGGGTGCTGTCCTCGTCATCGGTTGCAATAACATTGCCGGTAATATGTCCGTCAATTCGCAGGCCGCCGGTGAAATGAATATCGCCTGAAATATTTGTATTTGCGCCAATCAAGGTATCGATATGATGATGGAGCTGGTTTTTCTTTTTTCTACCGAACATATTCTTTCTCCTTCACGATGCCGGTTGGACAGTTTCGGTAACGATAGGTTTTTTGTCGCCATTCTTGTAAATTTGTACTTGAATGTTTTCCACGATGGTGTCCGGAGAGACTTGGAAATGCTCTTCCAGCCGGTGGATGAACTTGAAGCTGATAGGAAAGTCCTGCTTGGAATTCTTATTGATCAGCGGTATTACTTTACTTTTATCCTTCTGCAGCAATTTTACTTTGAATTTTAAGTTCCCCTTGAAATCATTCGGTCTTTCTCCGCCCTGAATGAGTGTGAGCGCGTAGCGGTACTGACCGGGTGTTTGCGTTTCTTTCAGACTGAATTGATAAATGGAAATCCCGCTTTTTGTATTGTTGGCGACAAGATTGTGGAAAAACTCCAGTTTTTCCTTGAGATGATCATTTTCGGCAGCGAGCGACTTTACCTCTTCGGCGAGATTCTGGTTGGCGGTATTGCTGATTTGCAATTGTTGAATCAAATCACCAATCTGCGTGCATAATTTTTGTTTTTTGGTTTGCCGGCAGCTGCCGGGATCAAATAGATACGACGTTTTTTCCTCGATCCTATCGTCCAGCTCGTCCACAGAGTGCCGGCCTGCTTCGTACATGCCCCAGGAAAGCGCAGCCAGTAAGGAGCAGACTATTGCAGCGGCGGCTAAGTAGAATTGCCATGAACGGTGCGGGCGTACGACAACGCGCTGGGAGAGAATTTGCGGTTTCTTCTGGAAAAGCTTGAACACCGTTAAGCGCCCCGCTGATGCAAATTCGATTTATGCGCTAACACCGGCGTATTCGGCATTGTCAAGGCAGGAGCGGAACCTGATTGATACCGAGTGGCTCAGGTAAGCCGAACAGGATGTTCATGTTTTGTATCGCTTGCCCTGCAGCACCTTTAACCAGATTATCGGTTACCGACAGAATCACGACGGTATCGCTATTTTGCGGTTGATGCACGGCGATGCGGCACAGGTTGGAACCGCGCACGGAGCGGGTTTCCGGATGTTTACCGGCGGGCAGCACATCGACAAAAGCTTCATTTTGGTAACGTTTCTCGTACAGCGCTTGCAAATCCACTGGTTTTGTCAGCTTGGCGTAGAGTGTTGCATGAATACCGCGAATCATCGGCACCAGATGCGGGACAAACGTCAAGCCGACCGGTTTTTTGGCTACATTGGATAGACCTTGTTTAATCTCCGGCAGATGCCGGTGCCCCGGAACACCGTAAGCTTTGAAATTATCCGATGCTTCGGCATGCAGCGTATGTACCTCGGCTTTGCGGCCTGCGCCGGAAACGCCGGATTTGACATCGGCGATCAGATGTTTGATATCGATCACACCGGCTTCGATCAGCGGCAAGAAACCCAGTTGCACGGCTGTTGGATAACAACCCGGATTGGCGATCAAGCGGGCATTCTTGACTTGCTCACGGTTAATCTCCGGCAAGCCGTACACAGCCTCGGCAACCAGATTGGGGCAAGCATGCTGCATGCCGTACCATTTTTCCCACTCTGCGACATCCTTAATACGAAAATCAGCCGCCAGATCGATGACTTTTACATCCGCTTTCAACAGGGATTCCGCTTGCTGCATGGCAATGCCATTCGGTGTGGCAAAGAAAACCACATCGCACTTGGTGAGTTTTGCTTCAGCAGGATCGCTGAATTTAAGATCGATATGTCCGCGCAGATTGGTGAATAATTCGGCGACACTCATGCCCGCTTCGCTGCGCGATGTAATCGCCTTGATTTTTACTTTGGGATGCTGCGCCAGTAAGCGCAATAGCTCTACGCCTGTGTAACCGGTTCCACCGACAATGCCGACATTGATCATCGTAACTCCTGTGATATTTCTTCGCTTTAGGTTTTACTTATTTGCTATCCAATAAAAAAGCCGCCCGGAAGGAGGCGGCTTTTTGATAATCCCTGCGATAAAAAATTATCGTTTAGAGAATTGTTTGCGTCGCCGGGCTTTCCGTAAGCCTACTTTTTTCCTTTCCACTTCACGTGCATCGCGAGTAACCAGTCCTGCTTTGCTGAGCACAGGTTTTAAAGCTGAGTCGTAATCGATCAGTGCACGCGTAATGCCATGACGTACTGCGCCAGCCTGACCGGATTCGCCGCCGCCATGAATGTTGACCATAATATCAAAAGTATTGGCATTATTTGTAAGTTCTAGCGGCTGTCTTGCGATCATGCGGCCCGTTTCGCGGGAGAAGTAAACATCAATCGGTTTATCGTTGATGATAATCGCGCCTTTTCCCGGTTTGATAAAAACACGAGCGACAGCGCTTTTACGCCGGCCAGTACCATAGTTATATTGAGTAGCCATAAATATTATGCTCGAATTTCAAGTGGTTTTGGTTGTTGAGCGGCGTGTGGATGCGTATCGCCAGCATATATTTTCAATTTTTTTAACATCGCATAACCCAATGGCCCTTTAGGCAGCATGCCTTTCACAGCCTTTTCAAGCGGACGGGTTGGAAAACGCGCATGCATTTTCTTGAAATTGGTTTCGTAGATCCCGCCTGGATAACCGCTGTGGCGATAATAAATTTTATCTTCCGCTTTGTTACCCGTGACACGCAATTTGTCGGCGTTGACTACAACGATATAGTCGCCGGTATCAACGTGCGGGGTATAAATGGGTTTGTGCTTGCCGCGTAAACGGTAAGCAATCTGCGAAGCAAGGCGGCCCAAAACTTTACCGGTCGCGTCAATGACAAACCAGTCATGATTTACTTCGTGTGGTTTGGCTGAAAATGTTTTCACAAAAACCTGTCCTGCGTATTCAAAAAGAGCCGCGAATTTTAAGTCAGGGATCAACAAAAGTCAAATATAGAATGCGTTATTTTATGCCGGGTTGGCGTATTTTTGCAGTAAACCGGAAGCCAGCAAGGCTTGCCGAAGAATGATGGATTTTAAATCAATCGCCGCTATAATCTCATCCTATAAGGGATGACAAGCATTCCACCTTAACGTATCAATCACATACCGAGAGACCCGCTTTGAAAGAAAAACCAGAAACCAATCCTTCCGTTGACGCCACGCCAGCCAATTTCATCCGCAATATTATCGACGAAGATAACCGTACCGGTAAATGGAACGGACGTGTGGAAACGCGCTTCCCGCCCGAGCCCAATGGCTATTTGCACATCGGTCACGCCAAGAGCATTTGCCTGAATTTCGGTATCGCGCATGATTACGGCGGGGTGTGTCATTTGCGTTTCGACGACACCAATCCGGAAAAGGAAGCGCAGGAATATGTCGACTCGATTTGCGACAGCGTGTCATGGCTGGGGTTTGATTGGGGCAAGCACCGGTATTATTCGTCCGATTACTTCGATCAACTGTACGAATTTGCCGAATACCTGATCACTCAGGATAAAGCCTACGTCGAGAGCCTCTCTGCTGAGGAAATCCGCGAATACCGCGGCACACTCGTTCATCCCGGAAAAAACAGCCCCTACCGTGACCGCCCGGCCGCAGAAAGTCTGGATTTATTCCGCCGCATGAAGGCGGGTGAGTTTCCCGACGGTCAATACGTGCTGCGCGCCAAGATCGACATGGCATCGCCCAACATCAACATGCGCGACCCGGTGATTTACCGCATCCGTCACGTGCATCACCAGCGCACTGGCAATCAATGGTGCATTTACCCGATGTACGATTACACGCATTGTATTTCCGACGCACTGGAACGCATCACGCACTCCCTGTGCACTTTGGAATTTGAAGATCACCGTCCGTTGTACGACTGGGTGCTGGATCAACTGGCGGATAAAGTGCCGTGCCACCCGCAGCAAATCGAATTTGCACGGCTCAATCTGACCTACACGGTCATGAGTAAGCGCAAACTGATTGAATTGGTGGAAAGTAAACTGGTCGACGGCTGGGATGATCCGCGTTTGAGCACACTCGCAGGCGTGCGCCGCCGCGGTTTTACGCCGCGTGCGATCCGCTTGTTTGCCGAGCGCATTGGCATCAGCAAGGCCGATTCCTGGATCGATATGAGCATATTGGAAGATTGCCTGCGCGAGGACTTGAACGAACATGCGCCGCGCCGTGTTGCCGTTCTGAAGCCGCTCAAGCTGATCATCGACAACTATCCGGAAGATCAGCAAGAAGACTGCTTTGCGCCGGATCACCCGCAAAAACCGGAATGGGGTAAGCGCACGATCCCGTTTTCCAAAGTGCTGTACATCGAACGCGACGATTTCATGGAGGTGCCCGCCAAAGGCTATTTCCGCTTGTCTCCGGGCGCGGAAGTGCGGCTGCGCTATGCTTTTATCGTCAAATGCGTGCAAGTCGATAAAAATGCGCAAGGTGACATCGAAGCGATTCATTGCACCTACGATTCCGATACCAAAAGCGGAACGCCCGGCGCGGATAGCCGCAAAGTCAAAGGCAATATCCATTGGCTCTCGTCCAAGCATGCGCAAGTGGCGGAAGTGCGCTTGTATGACCGCTTGTTTTCCGATCCCCATCCGGATAGCGGCGACAAGGACTACAAAACCGCACTAAATCCCGGATCGAAACAAATCATCACCGCGTATGTGGAATCATCGCTGTGCGATGCGCAACCGGAACAAAGCTTTCAGTTTGAACGCAACGGCTATTTTGTCGCCGACCGGCTCGACATGAAACCCGGCAAACCGGTGTTCAATCGCGCCGTGACGCTACGCGATTCGTGGGGTAAAGCTGTGGCTTCAAGTGTGTAAGGGGACAAAACAGAACCGGACAACCGGGAATTAACGAGGGTCGCCATGAAAAAACTGAAAAATGAAGCTGCTTTATTCAAGGAAGCCATGCTTGCGGGCGTGAAGTATGCGGAAGGGCGGGGCGTGGTGCAATTTGAAGCGACCGATTCGGCGAGTGAGAAACTGCTCTACATTTATCGTTTGCTGGTACATGATAAAGTTATGCAACCCTTACCGGAAGATCAAGTCGCCGAGAAAACCATGCGGCATAAGCTTACCTTATGGTATGCCAAACAGCTGCCAAAAGATCATCCGTTGTTGAAGTGATATCTAATAGAGATATATCAAAGGCGAAGAACATTGTATTGGATGGATAACTTGTTGCAGCGATCAGATCGTGAATCAAAATAAAGAAGCAAAAAATTTCTTAATTCACGATCTTAGTTTCTTAATTACTTCGGTGCTTCCTTTTTAGGTTTTTTCGCTTCCTTGTTTTTGCGTTGCTGTCCTTTGGCCATGATCGTCTCCTTGTGTGATGATTGTTACATCATAAACTGAATGACAGTGCTTGTGTTGCTGTGCATGCTATCGTGCGTGTGTGCTTTTTGGCTGTGCTGTCAGTCGATATAAAACAATCCCCGTTGCCGGGCCATTTTCCTATCGATGTGACCGTTCTGGCGGCATACGCCGTAGCGGAAAGAGGGCGGCAATTCCAGGAATTTGAAGCGCAGATCGTAGAACCAAGCGCATTGGCTTTGCTCCAGAATATCGATGCGCTCCAGCACCGGGAGCTGGGCAAATGCGCGTAAGTCTTGATGCTAGTCAAGCCAGTAACCATGCCCATAGCGGCAGCAGAGCACTGCTTAAGGCATGCGTGATGCGATCGACGGTTTAACCGGATTTCGCATGCCTTACATGTGCTATCGATTCGGTCAACGGTGAGGATTCAAACGATTCCGGGATTTCATGGGTGGCGTGTGTTTCTGAGACGGTGCTGGCTGCGGTATCTTGATGCGGAGTGCTATAAACCAGATGATCCAGGGATTCCGCATACTTCAGTTTGTGCGCCAGAAAGTCGCGTGTGTTCTGCGAATTTTCCGAGTCATCCTGCATCCAGTAAGCGAATGTCGCCAGGTAAATCGTGGTCAGCGCGGTTTCTTCCAGTGCGCGGCGCACAAAGGTGGCATCGCGTTGCGCGGCTTCGCGCATCCATTGCACGGTGCGGCTGACACGCATGATGGCGGGAATCTGGATATGCAGATGGCCGGGTTCCAGTTTTGCGCCGATCATCTGCCGTGTGACCTTGCGGTGCGCGGTCAAGGCATCCAGCCAGGTCGTGATGAGCAACTGCAAGCGCTCGCGTGGCGGCAGCGCCATGAATTCAACCGTTTCCGCCGTTCGTAGCATCCGGCTGTCGGCCCGGTCGAACCAGGCATCGACCAGATCCTCCTTTTCGCGAAAATGAACCCGGATTTCATCCAGCGTAATATCGAGTTCCGCCGCTACATCAAACAACCGTACCGCTTCCCAGTTAGAATGTTCCGCGATGGCGATTGCAGTATCCACAATTGCTTCACGTAAATCAAGCTTACTTTTTTTCATCTCGATCCTCCACATAGCGTTAACAGGAGTGGCGTGATGCGATGCCGTTTTTACTATAACACACTCAAAAATGCGATGTGATGCCGCCACAAATATTCAGCGATCGCTGAACGCCGGGTGGGATCAACAGGCTGGCGGAAAGAAGGGGGTACCCATAATAATGACAAATATCCTGGTAAAAGAAGGCCATATGAACTATGGCTATCTTGTTGTTCTAACGCTTATTATGGGAAGGTGCGTATTTTTATGGTCATTCATCCGGTAAACGAGCGTTTATTTTTCCTGCATGTTTGTAACTTGATGAATGTATAATTTATTTCGCATTGCTACCGTGAAATTTGATACTGGGAATTTTGCGAAAAACTTTTTTATTTTTTAATGATTAGACGAGTGATCGTTAGATTGCGTGCGCCTCGGCACAACAATAATACTGGTCGCATCGGATTACGAATGAGGAGAATATATTATGAAAGCTAAATCGCTTTTATTACAAACAACACTAGCGGGAGCCGCCGTTTTGCTGGCCGCATCGGCTCACGCCACAGTGCTGACTTTCGATTTGGACCCGGATATACCGAATTATGGTGATATTCCCGGAAGCTACGGCGATAACGTGAACGCCGCAAGCGACGCGGTTGGAACGTATTTGATGGGTAACGGCTATACGCCCAATGTGACGACCGAATACCGCACATGGCAAATCAGCACCGATACGGTGGCCTACAATAATCTGGATTTTTGGCATGATAGTTACGGCGACTTGTCGAAAGTAGCTTTTAGCGTGACCAGTAGCGATCATTTCGCGGAAATCACCCTGGTGCCCGAACCCGGTTGGGCGATTCGTCTGAACAGCTTTGATCTGGCTGGTTATCCTGGTGTCGATCATCCGAATTCTCAAGTGCGCATTCTGGATGGCACCAGCAATACTGTTTTGCTTGATTACTCCCCGGTCACTATTCTGGGAGCTGGCGGTACGCACAGCACGTTCACACCGAGCCTGACATTTGCAGGACCTATATCGATCCGCTTCGGTTATAACGATTGGAACGTGGGAATCGACAATATCAATTTCGATCAAGTGACCGCCGTACCGGAACCCGAAACCTATGCGATGCTGCTGGCAGGACTAGGATTGATCGGATTCATGGCGCGCCGCGGAAAGCAAAGCGTTTGAACTGACTTTCCCGCGTTTAAGACAACCCCGTCCGAGTGACGGGGTTTTTGTTTGCGGTTGCCCATCGTATCTGCGGTGTTGCATTGAGGGAGAGATTCCACCAACAAAAACGGGAGCCGAAGCTGCCGTTTTGAACCTGACTAATTATCCGTCACAGCGAAAGCGCCGTTTACGAACAGTCATCGCTGACATTTTTTTCTGGACACCATCCTGCAGCAGTTTTGCTTAAAAATTTCCCAACCGTTAAAAATACGATTTATCATCGGCACGATTGATTGCAGCCCTCTACCACCTCTCCCGGATGATCGATGACTCATTATTTGAATGACGCTTTCCTGTCGCATAACAGTGCCGATAAGCCTGCGGTAGAGATCATCGCTGCTGCGCTGGAGCAGCAGGGGGTGAAATGTTTCCTGGATAAATGGGATATTTCGCCAGGCGATCAATGGCTGCGGAATCTGGAGAATGAGCTCAGCGGCAGCCGCTTCATCCTGATTTTCTTCGGATCGAACGGCGTCGGTTCGTATCAACAAGCCGAAGCCGATGCCGCATTGCGGCGGCAAATTCAGCAACGGCAGCACTGCATCATTCCGGTGCTGCTGCCGGGCGCGTCGCCCGAACACATCGCGCAATGTTCGTTGTTTCTGCAAGGCGTCAACGCCTTGAAATTTCGTGCTCTGGACGACCCCCTGCCGCATCGTGTGCTGGCCGGACTGTTGCGCGGTGAAGATCCGGCGCACTTGCGCCAATTAATCCAGGCCGAAGCGGCTGCGCCTGCCGATCTGCTGCAAACCTTGCAACAATGGTTGAGCGGTTTATGTTTTGCATGGCAGGAAAACGAATGCTGGGTGAGCGAAGGCCAAGGTAAGCACTGCCTCAACATTCCCGATTTCAGCGGCAGCTTCAATGCGGACAACATCGAGTACCTGCTGAGCTGGAAAAGCCGCTTGACCGACCTGATTGGCCGCGAGCAGGAACTCAATGTCTTGCACGGCTGGGCGGACTCGCCGAATCGGATCAGCGCTTGCATGATCACCGGTGAAGGCGGCGCCGGTAAAACCCGGCTGGCGTTCGAGTTCGCCCGGCAATTGCGCGAACAAAAAGGCTGGCAAGCGGGTGAAGCGCAAGGGCTGAGCGGGTGCTGGTATACCGCCGCTGCGGGAACATTATTGGTCATCGATTATCCGGAGCAACGCCCGGAGAAAGTCAGCGCATTACTGGATGCGCTCGCCCGGCAGCCGTTGTCATGCAAACTGCGCGTGTTGTTGCTGGGGCGTAACGGGGATTTTTTGAAGCACCTGACGCAGACCGCGCAAATGATCATGGCGCCCGGTTTTGAATTAACCGGACTGGCGGATGGCAGCGATTCCGACGGCTGGCAACTGTTTCAAGCCGCATGGCAGCAATTGTACCGGCGCCAGCAGCTTGCCGTGCCGCTTCTGCCGCTGACGGAATCCGGTTTTCAACACTGGCAGCAGCACAACGCAGCACACCGGCGTCCGCTGTTCGTGCTCGCGTTGGCGATCCACCGCATGTTGCAACCCGATGCCAGCGACCTCAGTGCACCGGCGATCCTGCGCGCGTTGGTGCAGCAATACGAAGTCAACCGCTTGTTCAAGGAAGCCAAGCAACTGTCACTCGATCCCTACAGCCTGGTGATGCTACGCGCGCTGGCCGGAATTGCCGGAAAACTGGACAGTGCGGCATTGCGCCAGTTAATCGAGGCCAGCGAAATCCTGCCGCTCGATTGCCGTTTGCCCCAGCTACCTCAAATTAAACAAACCAGTCTGTGGCTGGACGGCGGCATTCATGCAGTGCAGCCCGATTTGCTCGCCGCCGACCTGCTGCACTATGCATTGACCGAAGCTGCGGGTGATCAAGCCGGGGCGTGGCAATACTGTACAATAGCCGCCGTTGTGAATAGCCGTGAAGCCAGTTCCATTCTGGGCCGGCTGATTCACGACGCGCAATTGATCCTGAAACAGGCGTGGCCGCTGCAAGCGCTGATAGACTGGGTCAGTCAGGATGCCGAGCGCAGTGCCACAATCAACGCTGCCTTAATCCGGAATTATCTGGAGCGTACATTGTTACCGCTGGCCATCGTAACCGATCAAAGCGCGGTGCGGAATTACGAGCAATTGGCGCAGGACAACTTTGCCGCGTACGGCCCGGCTCTGGCGTTGAGCCTCAACAACCTGTCGGTTCGTCTGGCGGATGCCGGGCGGCGAACGGAAGGATTGACCGCGATCGAGCGCGCGGTGGCGATCCGCGAGCAATTGGCGCAGGACAACTTCGCCGCGTACGGCCCGGCTCTGGCGTTGAGCCTCAATAACCTGTCGGTTGATCTGGCGGAAGCCGGGCGGCGCGCGGAAGGATTGGTTGCGATCAAGCGCGCGGTGGCGAGCTATGAGCAATTGGCGCAGGACAACTTTGCCGCGTACGGCTCGGCTCTGGCTGGCAGCCTCAACAACCTGTCGGTTCGCCTGGCGGAAGCCGGGCGGCGCGCGGAAGGATTGGCCGCGATCGAGCGCGCGGTGGCGAGCTATGAGCAATTGGCGCAGGACGACTTTGCCGCGTACGGCCCGGATTTGGCGATGAGCCTCAACAACCTGTCGGTTCGCCTGGCGGAAGCCGGGCGGCGAGGGGAAGGATTGGCCGCGATCGAGCGCGCGGTGGCGATCTATGAGCAGTTGGCCCAGGACAACTTTGCCGCGTACGGCCCGGATCTGGCGAGAAGCCTCAACAACCTGTCGGTTGATCTGGCGGAAGCCGGGCGGCGCGCGGAAGGATTGGCCGCGATCGAGCGCGCGGTGGCGATCCGTAAGCAATTGGCGCAGGACAACTTCGCCGCGTACGGCCCGGCTCTGGCGGACAGCCTCAATAACCTGTTAAATCGTTTGGCAGAGAATGCAACACCATCCGCCGAGGACGCCAAACGGTTAGTGGACATCAGGGCTCAGTTGCAACATATCAAGCGCGGTGTCCGGGATGAAAATATTCAGGTACCTGCACATTTGGTTTGGTTGTTCGAATCCAATCAGGCGGATAAAGACGATTGATGCTGAGCCGCGAAAAGGAGACCAAGCTTACCGCTTTATCGCCGCACCATCGCCCAGCCGCATTGTCAACGCGATCCTTTTCCGTTTTTCATCCACTTCCACCACCTTGACGGTGACGACTTGCCCCACTTTTACGACGCTGTGCGGGTCCTTGACGAACTTGTCCGCCAGCGCCGAGATATGCACCAAGCCGTCCTGATGCACGCCGATGTCGACGAACGCGCCGAATGCGGCGACGTTGGTGACCACGCCTTCGAGCACCATGCCGGGGTGCAGGTCCTTCATCGTTTCGATGCCTTCCTTGAACGTGGCGGTTTTAAACGTGGAGCGCGGGTCGCGGCCGGGTTTTTCCAGTTCATGCAGGATGTCTTTCACGGTCGGCAGGCCGAATTGCGCGGTGACGTACTTTTCCGGGCGGATCGATTTTAATGCAGATGAATTGCCGATCAATGCCGTGACATTGAGTTTAATGTCATTGAGAATGTGTTCGACCAACGGGTACGATTCCGGGTGCACGGCCGAGGCATCGAGCGGGTTGACGCCGTTCGGAATGCGCAGGAATCCGGCGGCCTGCTCGAAAGTTTTCTCGCCTAACCCCGGTACTTTCAGCAATTCTGCGCGCTTGGCAAACCGGCCTTTGCCGTCGCGGTAAGCGACGATATTGTGCGCGATTTTGCTGCTCAGCCCGGCCACGTAGCGCAACAACGCCGGGGAGGCGGTGTTGACATCCACGCCGACGGCGTTGACGCTGTCTTCCACCACCGCGTCGAGCGATTGTGCCAGCTGGCCTTGGTTAACGTCATGCTGATACTGGCCGACGCCGATCGATTTCGGGTCGATCTTGACCAATTCGGCCAGCGGGTCTTGCAACCGCCGTGCAATCGACACCGCGCCGCGCAGCGACACATCCAGATCCGGCAATTCTTCCGACGCGAGCTCGGACGCGGAATACACCGACGCACCGGCTTCCGACACCATGATCGACGTGAGCTTGAGCTGCGGATAACGCTTGATCAGCTCCTTCGCCAATTGATCGGTTTCGCGCGACGCGGTGCCGTTGCCGATGGCGATCAACGTGGCTTGGTGGCGCTCGGCCAGTTGTTTTAAGGTTTGAATCGCGCCATCCCAATCGTTCTTCGGTGCATGCGGATAAATCGTGGCAGTGGCGAGCACTTTGCCGGTGGCGTCGACCACCGCCACTTTCACACCGGTGCGCAAACCGGGATCGAGTCCAATGGTTACGCTTGCCCCGGCGGGAGGGGCGAGCAGCAGGGCTTTGAGGTTCTGCGCGAATACCCGGATCGCCTCGGTTTCCGCATGCTCCTGCAAATTGCCCATCAATTCGGTTTCCAGGTGCGAGAAAATTTTTGTGCGCCAAGCGGCGCGTGCCGTGTCGATCAGCCAGCCGTCCGCCGCACGGTTCTGGTCGCGGATATTGAATTGCCGCGCGATCTGTTGTTCGCAGGGGTTGAGCGTCAAGTTGCGGGCTTTTTCCTCCAATTCGGAATCGAGCAGCAGCTTGATTTTCAACACCCCTTCACGCTCGCCGCGCAGCAACGCCAGCGCGCGATGCGACGGGATTTTTGTGATGGCTTCACTGTAATCGTGGTAATCGGTGTATTTGGTATCGCCGTCCTTTTTGTCCTTGGCCACTTTCGCGGTCAGTACGCCATGCGTGCGCAAATAATCGCGCAAGGTTTGCAACAGCGGCGCATGTTCGGCAAAGCGCTCGATCAAAATATGCTGCGCGCCTTCCAGTGCGGCAGCCGCATCGGCCACACCGGGATTGTCGCCTTCCTCGCTGGTGAACGGCGCTTTCAAGTACTTGGCGGCCTCGCCAAGCGGATCGAGCCGAGGATCGTTCAGCAGCGTATCCGCCAGCGGCTGCAAACCCGCCTCCAGCGCAATCTGCGCCTTGGTGCGGCGTTTCTTGCGGTACGGCAGGTACAAATCCTCCAAATGCGCTTTATCCGTCGCATGCGTCAGCGCGTCGAGCAGCGGCGGCGTCATCTTGCCAAGCTTTTCAATCGCCCCGATGATCGCCGCGCGCCGCTTCTCCAGCTCGCGCAAACTATGCAAGCGCTCCGCCAGCAAGCGCAACTGTGCATCGTCCAACCCCCCGGTCGCCTCCTTGCGGTAACGCGCGATAAACGGCACCGTCGCCCCGTCGTCGAGTAATTGGATGGTGGCCTGGACTTGCGAGAATTTAACCGCGAGCTCGGTGGCGAGGCGTTGTTCGATGGAAGGCAGCATGGGGTTGTGTCTGGTGATTGAATGCGGGGTAGGGATAGTAAACCAAGTTATCGCGAAATCGCAATCGATCGCAAAATTGACTCGGGGAATGATAGTAGGTTGGGGTGACGATAGGAACTCCAACGATTTACGCGATGGTATGATGTTGAAGGTTGCTAACTCGCTGCGGCATAAGGTGCTTTGCGACGATTCCGGCAGTGAACCAAGACTGCTCGATGAGTGAATAAAAAATGACTAATCGGACTGTGCTCCAGTAAGAGACAAAAACAGCGCGATTGGGTTTAGCCGCAGCCGAGGCCGCTGTTGCCAATTAAGGAAACCATGGAAGGCACGGAAAGGATGTACCACGAGAAACACAAAGTGTACGAAAACTTGGCGGAAACTGTCTTATGATCAAGAAATTCAGATCTATTGGCAATCTCGCCGTATTCAAAGGATTCGAGTGGGACAAGGAAGTACTCGATTTGGATGGAAACGTCCTTGATTTCAAGGAAATCAATATTTTTTATGGCAGAAACTATTCCGGCAAAACAACTCTTTCGCGTATTTTGCGCGCCATGGAAACCGGAGAACTTTCCGACAAATTCGAACTGCCTTCGTTTTGCGTAGCCTTTGCCGATGGGACTCAATCAACGCAAACGACTCTTACTACTCACGGAAAGGCAATCCGAGTATTTAATGAAGATTTTGTCCGTGACAATCTGCGGTTCATCACTAACCCCGATGACAGCATCGAACCATTCGCCATCCTTGGTGATGATAATAACAAGATTGAGAAGGAAATCGAAATCCTCGAAAGTGAACTCGGCTCAAAGGAAGAAGGAAAAGAGACATACTTGTATGCCGCGAGAGCACAAGCGAACTCAGGTTTAGAAAATGTAAAGAAAGATCATAAAAAAACCTCCGATACACTTGAAAAACAATTGAGCGATAAGGCAACCGATAAAAAGATCGGCATCAAGTACAAGTCGGGGCGGTTTGGCGACCAAAACTACAATATCCAAAAGCTAAGAGCAGATATCGAGAAAATCCAGGATGTTAATTATCAGCTGCCAACTGATGAGCAACTGGCTCAATATGAAAAACTGATTACCGAAAAATTGCTCGATTCCATCCCGTTTTTTCATGTACCGATACTTAATTTTCCAAGTCTGGTAAATGAAACAAAAACTCTTTTATCCAAGAAAATCAGCGAAACAGATAAGCTCGAAGAGTTAGTGAAGGATGCCGTTCTTAATCGCTGGGTTAATGAAGGCCGTACTCACCACAAGGGCAGGCGCGATAGATGCGCTTTCTGTGCCAATCCCATTGCTGAGGATCGCTGGAAGGAACTGGAAAAGCATTTTGATGCAGAGTCAGAACAGCTCGAAAAAAATATTAGTGAGCTATTAGTCAAAATTGAAATGGAGAAGAGCAGGGTAGCCTCTGCACTATCCATCGAAAAATCTCGTTTTTATTCAAAATTCCACAATAAGCTAGACGAATTGGAAAAAAAGCTAAGAGAGGCCGTTGGCAAGTACGCAATATCTCTGGATGACTTGACTGCTCAACTAAAAACCAGAAAAGAAGATATTTTGAATCCAAAATTATTTGATAGACCTGATGATGCTTCTGACAATCTGGTAGCTGTCTGGAATTCGTATGAAGCGATTCGAATTGAATCCGATGTTTTTTCAACATCATTAAGCACTGAGCAGGCAAATACCAAAGAGGCTTTGCGATTAAGGGAAGTTTCAGATTACCTCGTAACCATTCAATACCAAGAGCAGCTCTCAGCAATTGAAGCCCTCAGAAGCAAATTTAACGAAGCCGAGCGAGAAAAAAATCGTATGGATAGCGATATCCGCCAGAAGGAAGAACTAATCGCATCAAAGAAGCGAGAACTGAACGACGAGGAAAAAGGCGCAAAGAAGGTAAACGAATATTTGAACAACTTCTTCGGACATCAATTCCTTTCGCTTGAAGCCAAGAAGGACGGAATCTTTGGAATGGATTCAAAACGAATTCGGTTTGAAGTCATCCGGGATGGTAAAAAAGCTTACCATCTGA
This sequence comes from Nitrosomonas oligotropha, assembly GCF_009833085.1. Taxonomy (GTDB): domain Bacteria; phylum Pseudomonadota; class Gammaproteobacteria; order Burkholderiales; family Nitrosomonadaceae; genus Nitrosomonas; species Nitrosomonas oligotropha. Next base: position 94,521 of record NZ_QRBZ01000012.1, read on the forward strand.
GCGAAGGTGAATGCAGTTTGCTGGCATTCTGCTATTTTCTTGCAAAACTTGACGATACCGATACCCGAGATTCAAAGCCGATTATCTGGATTGATGATCCAATATCCAGTCTCGACAGTAATCATATTTTCTTTGTTTATAGCCTTTTAAGTCAGGAAGTTATTGAACGTCAGGCTCACTCGCAATTGTTCATTTCAACGCACAATCTGGATTTCCTTAAATTTCTAAAGCGGTTGCCAGGAGCGTACCAATCCGAGCAAATAAAAGAAGAAAAGAAGCGATATCAGCATTTTCTTGTTGAAAGGCAGCATGGGCGATCTGTTTTACGCCTAATGCCAAAGTATCTCAAAGAATATGTTACCGAGTTCAATTACTTGTTTCATCAAATTTTTAAGTGTGCGGTAATCGACTCTATTGATGATAGCAACTATACAACCTTTTATAATTTCGCGAATAACGCCCGAAAGTTCTTTGAGATTTACCTCTATTACAAGTATCCAGATGAGGGAATGACAAAAGCAACGCTGAGTCGTTTCTTTGATCAAGAAAAGATTCCTGCCGTTTTGACAGACAGAATCAATAACGAATATTCCCACTTGTGCGGCATATTTGAGCGTGGTTCAACACCCGTTGAAGTTCCAGAGATGCAGAAAGCCGCAAAGCAAATCATCAAAAGACTGAAGAATGATCATGAGCAATACTCAGCTTTACTTAAAAGCATCGGCGAATCTAAGGAGCCAGAGGTACAAGCGTGACTCATACCCACCAACTTCCACAATTCGATTTCAATCCGACCGTCACTCACGAAGCGATGAAGATTTGGAAAAAAAGTTTATGGTATAGAAGTACATTTCAAAGCCAAATGCAGCTATTTGTCGCAACTGACTTTGCGAACTGTTAGAAATGCTCCATGAAATATCAACCACCCTACACCATCACCCCGGCAATCGTGAATTTGGTTGCTGCGATCAGCGAAACCATCGGCCGCTACACCGTGCTGGCCGAGCAGCGCCTGACGCCGCGGCTGCGGCGGGATAATCGTATCCGTACCATTCATGCCTCGTTGGCCATCGAGAACAATACACTGACGCTGGAGCAGGTGACCGCCGTAATCGAAGGTAAGCAGGTGCTGGGTCATCCACGCGAAATTCAGGAGGTGCGCAATGCCTTTGCCGCCTATGAGGTGATGGAGGGTTGGCGTGCCGGTTCCGAGCGGGATTTGTTGTCGGCGCACGAGCTGTTGATGCAAGGATTGATGGATGAAATCGGATGCTACCGTTCCGGCGGTGTCGGTATTTTTCAGGGCAAACAGTTGGTCCACATGGCACCGCCTGCCAATCGGGTACCGAAGTTGATGACTAATCTGCTCGAGTGGCTTGCAACGACTACCGAACATCCGCTGATTGCCGGTTGTGTCTTTCATTATGAGTTTGAATTCATTCATCCCTTCGCCGACGGTAACGGCCGGATGGGGCGGCTGTGGCAAACTTTGATTTTGCGGGAATGGAATGCTTTGTTGGCTTACCTGCCTGTGGAGACAATGGTCAGGGAGCATCAAGAAAGTTATTACCAAGCCTTGGCGGCAGCGGATGAGCGAGCGGATGCGACACCTTTCGTCGAATATATGCTTAACAAGTTACTTGCTGCTATCAGTGAAGCGGTCGATACTCATCAAAAGACCGACCAAGTAAGCGACCAAGTAAGCGACCAAGTAGCAAAACTTATCCAGGCAATGAGTAGTGGCGAACTTGGCAGTAATGATTTGATGCAGGCTTTGGGGCTGATGCATCGCCCGACTTTCCGGGGAAATTATCTGAATCCGGCATTGGCGGGTGGCTGGATTGAGCGCACGCAACCCGATTCACCGCGCAGTCCCACACAACGTTATCGATTAACCCTGAAGGGACGGCAATGGCTGCTAAGGCAAACCGGGTGACGAGAGATCAAAAGCCAGAATCAGCTCAGGGTTGGCGATGTCCGGCAACCTCCAATCCACCCCCGCACTTCCAACATAACTGAAAATTCGCCGGATTTTCCTCGCCGCAGGATGGGCATTGCACGTTGCCAATCGCTACCGGTGTATTTTCGTAGGTTTCAATCACGTTTTTGCCGCGCGCATAGTCTTCGTCGCGCTTGACCCATACTTCCGGGTAGGCGTGCGTAAAGGGGATTTCTCCGGCGACGCCTTGCGCGTGCTGGTTAAAAATTTGCGCCGGAATGTAGGCGTGTTCGAGCAGATCAAGTACTATCTGCGCTTCCATCAGATTATTGGCGGAATAAATTTTTTTCATGCCGTGATGAGTACCCAACAGATCAATCGATTAACTGACAAAAACTATGTGGTTCAGAAATATACAAGCTTATCGTATTACCAGTGGAAATATAACCCCGGATAGCCTGGAAGAAGCGCTTTCCCAGCGTGCGTTGCAGCCCTGCATGCAAATGGAATTGCAAAGCCGCGGCTGGCTGACGCCGCGTGACGAGCAGCCGAATTTTGTGCATGCCTATGGCCAGCATTGGTTGATTGCTTTCGGGGTGGAGAAAAAGCTATTGCCTGCTGGGGTGATCAACCAGCATGCGAAAAACCGTATCGTACAGATCGAGCAGATGCAGGGTTACAAGGCAGGTAAGAAACAGGTGCGCGATATCAAGGAAGCGACCATCGTCGAGCTGCTGCCGCGCGCTTTTGCACAGCGCCATAAAACCTACGCTTGGATCGATGCGCTCAATAACCGGTTGATTCTGGATACATCCAGCAGCCATAAAGCCGAGGAATTCATCGAAGTGCTGGTGAAAACAGTGCCAGGATTCACGCTGGCGCCGCTGGAAACGAAGATCTCGCCGTCATCGGCGATGACGCGCTGGCTGACGGTCGATGGCGATTTGCCGTCGATTTTTACCATCGATCGCGATTGCGAGCTGCAAGGGATGAGCGATGAAAAGGAAACCATCAGATATTCCCATCACGTGCTGGAAGCGGAAGAAACCGCGCGCCACATTCGCGCCGGGAAAAAGGCGATCAAGCTCGCCATGACCTGGGATAGCAAAATTTCGTTTGTATTGCAGGACAACTTGCAGCTGCGGCGCATTGCACCGCAGGATATTTTGAAAGAATCCACCGAGAGCGCCGAGGAATTATTCGTCAGCGACTTTACCATCATGACCGGCGAGCTGAGCCAGCTGATCACGGATATCGTCGATGCGCTCGGCGGTGAAGACCGCAGTTAAATTAACCTGCTCAGGGTTTGCCCGTTTTGGTTTGATCCTTGATTCCCGACAGTACGCCGTTGGCGGCTTTGCTGACCAGATCGGCGGTTTTTTGCGCCAAGCTGGCGCCGGTTTCCACTTGTACATTGCCAACCGACGCGATCTGCTGCGCAAAAGTGGCTAAGGTTTCCTTCAGCTGCGAGCCCACGTTAGTGCCGGTATTTTTGGCATGGTGGCTCAGATCGAGCAGTACATCGGCAATCAGCCCCTGTGCTGCGGTGGCGGTGTGATGCAGCGTCTCCACGAACAGGCTTTCCAGGCTTTCCAGTTCGGAACGGGTGCGCGCCAGTTCGGTATCGGAGAATCTCTTGGCCTGACCTGCCGCTTCTTCGATGGCTAGTTTAGAGGCCTCGGCAAATCTTGCCAGCGCTGAATCCAATCCGGCCACGGCATCGGTGATTTGTGATTTAGCCGCCTGGGTTTGATTGGTTGCTTGTTGCAGTTGCTGCGCCGCGCCATCATGTATCCCTTGCATCACGGCCGTGATGATGCGCCGCAACGATTCCGGATCGATGTTTTTCGCATTCATGGCTTTCAGCGTTAAGCGGTGCACCGTTTCCTGAATATGCGAGCCGTTCGCGATGGCTTCACGCACTTCGGCTTCCAACGTTTTGATATCGTTGTCGCTGCCCGGGGTGTTGTTAGGTTCATGGGTATTTTCGTTGTGCATGATGACGTGTCCTATAAGAAGGTGAAAAGATGAGGTCCGATTTCATTGTCCTCTGCTACTTGCGAGTTGGTCAAGGCCATTCATGTAAGGGCGCAAAACTTCCGGGATAGTCACGCTGCCGTCGGCGTTCTGATAATTTTCCAGCACCGCCACCAGCGTGCGTCCGACGGCCAGGCCGGAGCCGTTTAACGTGTGCAGCAGCGCCGGTTTGCCGTTTTCATTGCGGAAACGCGCTTGCATGCGCCGCGCCTGGAATGCTTCGCAATTGCTGCACGAAGAAATTTCCCGGTAGGTGTTTTGCGCCGGCAGCCAGACTTCGATGTCGTACGTTTTTGCCGCCGAGAAACCCATATCGCCGGTGCACAAGGCCATGACGCGGTACGGCAGCGCCAGTTTTTGCAGAATTTTTTCCGCGTGGCCGACCAGTTGCTCCAGCGCTTCATACGATTGATCGGGATGGACGATATGCACCAGTTCGACCTTATCGAACTGATGCTGGCGGATCAGTCCGCGCGTATCGCGGCCATAGCTGCCCGCTTCGGAACGAAAGCACGGCGTATGCGCCACGAATTTCAGCGGCAGCGCTTGCAGCGGTACGATGTCATCGCGCACCATGTTGGTGATCGGGACTTCGGCGGTGGGAATAAGATGGAAACTAGCAGCAGGCGCTTCACCGGGAGCATTTGCGCCACCGGCATGAACGGAAAACAAATCTTCCTCGAATTTGGGTAGCTGTCCGGTGCCGCGCAAGCTATCGCGGTTGACCAGATAGGGCACATAGGTTTCGGTGTAGCCGTGTTCCTGCGTGTGCGTATCCAGCATGAACTGGGCCAAGGCGCGGTGCAAGCGCGCCAGTCCACCTTTCATCAAACTGAAACGCGCGCCGCTGAGTTTCGCGGCGGTTTCAAAATCGAGCAATCCCAAACCCTCACCGACACTGACGTGATCCTGGATGGCAAAGTCAAATGAACGCGGTTCGCCCCAGCGGCGGATTTGCACGTTGCCGGTTTCGTCTTTGCCTTCCGGCACGCTGTCATGCGGCAGATTCGGGACTTCCAGCAAGATTTTCTGCAGTTGCTGTTGAATCTGCTCCAGATGATCTTCCGCTTGCTTCAACGCATCGCCCAGATTGGCGACTTCGGCCATGATGGCGGAGACATCCTCGCCTTTGCTTTTGGCATGGCCGATTTTTTTCGACGCCGAATTACGCTGCGCTTGCAGTTCCTGTGTTTCGGTCTGGACTTTTTTCCGCTCAGCTTCCAGGGCATTGAATGCTTCCACGGGAAAGGCGTAACCGCGTTTGGCCAGCTGCCGGGTGACAGTGTCCAGGTCGGTGCGTAATTGTTGAATTTCTAACATGCAAAAACTCCAAAAATAATCGATAGAAACAGATGGCTATATTTTATGCTTGGCTTTCTCATCCAGGTTGCGCAAATAAGCCAGTTTTTCCCGGATTTTCTGTTCCAGGCCGTAAGCGGTCGGCTGATAAAAACTGACTTCGGGCATATCGTCCGGAAAATAATTCTCTCCCGCAGCATAGGCTTCCGGGCAATCGTGCGCGTAGCGGTAGGCATCGCCGTAGCCGATATCCTTCATCAGTTTCGTCGGCGCGTTGCGCAAATGCACCGGCACGCGGCGCGATTTGTCGTGTGCAACCAGTGAGCGTGCTTTATTGTAAGCCAAATAGGCGGCGTTGCTTTTCGGTGCGCAGGCGAGATACAGCGCCGCTTGCGCCAACGCCAGCTCGCCTTCCGGGCTGCCCAGCCGTTCGTAAGTCTCGCACGCATCCAGCGTCAGGCGCAGGGCGCGCGGATCGGCCAGACCGATGTCTTCCGTCGCCATGCGGATCAACCGCCGTCCGATGTACAGCGCATCGGCCCCGCCGTCCAGCATGCGGCACAGCCAGTAAAGCGCCGCATCCGGGGAGGATCCGCGTACCGATTTATGCAATGCGGAGATCTGATCGTAAAACGCATCGCCGCCTTTATCGAAGTTACGCGCGTTACGCGACAAGGTATTAACGACCATGTCCTTTTCGATGTGCGTGATGGCTCCAGTTTCTGCCGCAGTTTGGACTTGTTCGAGCAGATTCAACAGACGCCGGGCGTCGCCATCGGCAAATTCGATCAATAATTGCCGCGCTTCGGCGGAAAATTGCAGGTTACCGAGCGCGAGTTTTTGCGCACGCTCCAGGAGCTGGGATAACTCCGCTTCCGACAAGGCGGTCAGCACATAAACCTGCGCTCGTGACAATAGCGCATTATTGACCTCGAACGATGGGTTTTCCGTGGTGGCGCCGACAAAGGTGATCAATCCTTGTTCGACGTACGGCAGGAAAGCATCTTGCTGTGATTTGTTGAAACGATGCACTTCGTCGACAAACAAGATGGTATGCCGTCCGCTTTGCTGTAACGTCAATTCGGCTTGTTCGATGGCGGCGCGGATGTCCTTGATGCCGGACAGCACGGCGGATAGTGCAATGAACTCGCTATTGAATTCGGTCGACATGATGCGGGCCAGCGTGGTTTTACCGGTTCCCGGCGGACCCCACAAAATCATCGAGTGCGGTTTGCCCGATTCAAACGCCAGCCGCAATGGCTTGCCAGCGCCGAGCAGGTGGCTTTGCCCGATGATGTCGTTCAGATGCTTGGGGCGTAATTGTTCCGCCAGCGGTACTTGAGGTTGATTCGGTGCAAACAGACCGGCTTCACTCGCGGATAACGTCGGCATTTCCAGGCGGTGTGAATTGGAATAAATCGGCAGGCAGCGTTGGATTTTTGTCCAGATCGGAGAACGACAGGATGGTGGTCTGGCCGAAATTATCGCGTAATGCCATGATCTTGAGCACGCCATCTGGAGAAAAACCCATTTGAATGAACTCGAATGCGCTTTCCTTGCTTTTCGGTATGGCTTCGAGCCATTCCATTTCGTTTTGCACACCCAGCTCAACCAGCTCAAAATTGTCTTCGATGGCGCTGCTGCCCGCCAACAGCGCAGCCGGGCTGCTGCCGATGGCGATATTGAATGACCGTTCGGTGACTTGGTTCAGATCGCGGTCATAAAACCACACTTTGCTGCCATCGCCGACGATCAATTGCTCGTAAGGTTTATCATAGGTCCAGCGGAATTTTTCCGGGCGTTCGAATTGCATCGTGCCTTTCGATTCTTGCACCGCGCGCGCGCTTTTGTCGTAAAGCGTCTGGGAAAAGTTTGCGCGCACCGTGCGTGTTTGCTGGATGAAGTTTTTCAAGCTATTGATGGCGGCTGCTTCAGCCCAGTGCGGTATCAGGCTGCTAACGAGCAGGAGAAAAACGAAACAGCTAGAGCGGGCCATAATATTCCTAAAATGAGATGGTTGTACGAAGCGCATGACGGCTGGGTAATCGATCATTCGTTGCGTGCCGGAGCCAATACTTCCCGGTTGCCGTTGCTTTGCATGGATGAGACCAGACCGGCGCGCTCCATATCTTCAATAAGACGGGCGGCGCGATTATAGCCGATGCGTAAATTCCTTTGTACCTGGGAAATCGATGCGCGGCGGGTTTTGACGACGATGGCCACCGCTTCGTCATACAACGGATCGGTTTCGCCTTGCGGCTTTTTCAGCTCGGATGAATCGCCGCTATCGTTTTCTTCATCCCCGGCTTGCAGAATTTCCTCAATGTAATTGGGTTCGCCATGTTCTTTCAGATATTCAACCACTTTATGCACTTCGTGGTCGGCGACAAAAGCGCCGTGTATGCGTTGCGGGTAACCGCTGCCCGGCGGTAAATACAGCATATCGCCTTGGCCGAGCAGGGCTTCCGCGCCCATTTGATCGAGAATGGTGCGCGAATCGATTTTGCTCGATACTTGAAAGGCGATGCGGGTCGGAATGTTGGCTTTGATCAGACCGGTAATCACATCGACCGACGGGCGTTGTGTTGCCAGCAGCAGATGGATGCCGGAGGCGCGCGCTTTTTGCGCCAGCCGGGCGATCAAGTGCTCGACCTTTTTACCGGCGACCATCATCAGATCGGCCAATTCGTCGATCACCACGACAATGAGCGGCAACTCATCCAGATATTCCGGTTCTTCTCCCGGCGGCAACAGCGGATTAACGGCGGGTTCTTCGCTTTTAACCGCATCGCGTATTTTTTGATTGTAGCCGCTGAGATTACGCACACCGAGTGCCGACATCAGCTTGTAACGCCGTTCCATTTCACCGACGCACCAGTGTAGCGCGCTGGCGGCTTCGCGCATGTCGGTGACAACCGGTGTCAACAGATGCGGAATGCCTTCGTACACCGATAATTCCAGCATTTTCGGATCGATTAGGATCAGCCGGGTTTGTTCCGGCGTGGTTTTATAAATCAAGCTGAGAATGACTGCGTTGATCGCAACCGATTTGCCCGAGCCGGTAGTTCCCGCGACCAAGGCGTGCGGCATTTTGGCCAGATCGGATACCACCGGGCGGCCGCTGATATCCTTACCCAGCGCGATGGTGAGCGGGGAGGGGGAATCGGCGTAAACCTGCGAGCTGAGGATTTCCTGCAAGCGCACGATTTGCCGTTTCGGATTGGGGATTTCCAATCCCATGCTGGTTTTTCCCGGAATGGTTTCCACCACGCGGATACTGGCGACAGACAAAGCGCGCGCCAGATCCTTAATCAAATTGATGACTTGATTGCCTTTGACGCCCACGGCGGGCTCGATTTCATAGCGAGTGATTACCGGGCCGGGGAAAGCGGCAACCACTTTGACATCGACGCCGAATTCCTTGAGCTTGCGTTCGATCAAACGGGAGGTGAACTCGAGCGTTTCTTTGGGCAACACCTCAAAATCTTTATCCGGTTCGTCCAGCAGATGCAAAGGCGGCAGCGGCGAATCGGGCAGATCGGAAAACAGCGAAGGTTGTTTTTCTTTGATGATGCGCTGCGATTTAATAATCACCGTCGTAGGTGGTTCGATATGCAGTAATGGCGTGCTCTCCACCCGTTTTTTTTCGCTCTCGACGATTTTATCGCGCGTTCGCGCGGCAATGATACCGGCGAGTTTATCCTGCCGTGTTTCCCACGTGTTGATTAGCCACAGCAGCGCATTTTCGACGCTCTCACCGATTTTTTCGACGAAGCGTACCCAGGACAACCCGGTGAACTGGCTGAAGCCGACGGCGATGAGAATCAGTAAGGTCAGCGTCGCGCCGGTAAAGCCGAGAATTTGCGACAGATAATGGCTGATGGTGTTGCCCAGCATGCCGCCCGGCATCAGCGGCAGGGCAATATTGATGGAATAAAACCGCAGCGACTCCAATCCGCTGCTGGCCGCCAGCAGTAAGAAAAACCCGCCCAAGGTCAGGAACAAGGAGTGGCGGTCAAAAATTCCGGCGCTATCGATGCGGCGGTAACTCCACGCAATTGCGGACAGGAAGAATGCCACCCACCACCATGCCGATGCGCCGAATAAGTACAGCAGCAAATCGGCGAGCCAAGCCCCGGCGTGTCCCCCGGCGTTCTGGATTTGATTGAAATCGCCGCTATGCGACCAACCGGCATCGCCACGGTCGTAACTGAAAAATATCAGCACCAAATAAAGCGCGGCGCCCATCAGCATCAGCAAACCTGATTCCCGCAATAACCGGGCTACTCTGGGTGAGAAGGAATGGCCGTTTGATTTTTTGGCCATCGGCTTGTTTATTAAACTCATGGGTATCTCAGAAATGCATCGTTGTGTCTGACGGATACGCTGGATTATATAAGAGAATGTGCAGTAATTTCTTTAATGCAGCAGTAAATGCATTTATTACTGTATTAACAGCGGGTATTGATGTGTGGTACGCCGCGCTTGGCGAGCTCGAGCGTGTAAAAAGCGCACGCAAAAAAACTTAAACGGTATCTGTCGATCTCGAGCGCGATAAAATTGCAGGAACCGTCGATTTATCTTTATTGACGATCTGCGGCAGCGTGGAAACCTGGTTTCCGCCATTCCGCTTTGCGGCAAAGAGTGCGTCTTCCGCGCGTTTACACAATTTTAACTTGTTATCGGTTTCATCCAGCATGGCGATGCCGATGCTGATCATGATTTTATTTTCAGTGTTTTTATCCATTTTGCCGGAAACTTTTTTGCGCACCGATTCGCATACTTTTTTCGCCTCGCAGAGATCCGTTTCCGGAAATAAAATCGCAAATACATTGATATCAATGCGATAAAACAGGTCGGTGATTCTGATATTGGTTTTGATTTCGTGAGAAATTTGTTTTATCGAATCGTTCTTGTTTTTGTAGTCGTAGTTATCGCTAAATAGCTTCAGCAGATCGAGATCGATGATGGCGACGGAGAAACTGCGGTGGTACCGTCTGGAGCGCAGGATTTCAGTATCCAGATCGGATTCAAAAGCCTGTCTGTTTTTGTATCCGGTTATCGGATCGATCAGGATCTGTGTCATCAAAGAGGATATGTCAATATTTGTTTTTTTGATCTTGATGACCATCAATGCCGAGCAAACTATGATTAACAATGACAAGGCGCGGTTAAACAACACGATATTCATTGGCATTACAATGCCTGGGGATGAATAGATGCCGACAATGGTCAAGGTGAATGAGAGAGCGGCAATCAAGTAGGTAAAACGGATTCCGGGTACCCACAGACTGGCAAAGACCACTAGCACATACGGTACCGCTGCGGCTACACCCAATGGCGTATTTAAGTCGATGACAAAAATGCAAAGTGTTAAGGCTAAGATAATGAGCGTGTTTGCCTGAATTGCACATTCTCTGAATAGGACTTTCAAAGCAGCGGCTGCTGAGATAATTTGGCTACGCATGGGTTGTATTTTAATGTGGAAAAAGTCGGGTTGCTTATTTTACGGGTTCCGGGGATTAAACTTTATGTAAAAATAAGTGCATAACTAAACTGATAACAATCAATTCATTATACATTCTTTTAAAAACTAAATTATAAATTCTGCATATAAATTTATGCAAATAAATGAGAATTTATCATTGTCTCGCCAGTGGTGATTGAGTCCGGCAATCACTGCGCTAACCGGATAATACGCGTTCCGGCTAACCGGTCATGAAGATACTGGCGATCGCGATCGAATAATGCCCAAATGAATCCGGAGCCAAAAATAAGAATGCTGATGAGTACGAGCTGATAGTAAGAAATAAAATTAATGGGAAAGACCCAATCGATAACGACAAAAATGAATATACCCGTTAAGGAATACAGGTAACGGGCAATGGCTTGTTTTTTTGTCAGGCCGCGGCCCTCCGCGGTGACGAGCCGCATTTTCCAGGTTTGCATCGCGAGCGTTTGTCCGCCATGAGTCCAGAACCAGGTAAAGTAATAGCCCATGATCGCAAACAAATAGCATTGAAAAAGCGGCTTGAAGTAAGCAGCTTGCGTATCGGTGAAAATAAAATGAAAAATGAAGCTGGCGATAAACAAAACAGCCAATATCAGAAGAAAGTCATAAATCAGGCAAACGATGCGGCGCCAGAAACTGGGAGTGGAATAGGTCATGTTAATGGTTATTAATGAAAGTAATGAAACTGTCTGTGCGATGACTGCAAATGCATCGCCCGGAATCGATCACATTGTATGTTGAAATGGAATTTAATATAAGCGTTGGTTATTGATAATTATTATCGTTTTCGTTAAAATGTTTATTTGACTGGCTTAATCCGAATAGATGCGCGTTTAATGACTGCATAGCGTGGTTTTCAGGGGGTGTTGCTGGTGAGTCAAAAATCAAAATCAACGGTGTCCGGCGTATTTTAGATCAAGTAAATAAGAAGTTTGTCTGATTTGTCTATTCTGTAATGCATTCACTATCCCGGAAAAATATTGACTATTTAGGGCGGCAGCAGCGCCTTATTTCATTACCTGGGCTGTTGTTTGTACTCATTGTCCATGCCGCGCTATTTTATTTTTTGTGGCATCAGCGTTTGATTCCAAATCCGGAACAGGCGCTGACATTGTTTGCCGAATTGATTACACCGCCCGCGCCGGTTACGCCGCCTAAAGCATCGCCAGAACCGGCGCCGGTTAAACTCCAGCCGGTAAAAAAGCCGGTGGTCAAACCCAAGCAGGAACAGCTGGTAGCGAAATCCCCGAAAGTCTCCGAAAAGAAACAAGCTGAGCCAGCGCCCAAACCGTTGCAGGAGCCGGTGACCGAGCAGGTGAGTGCTCCGCCCGTGGTTGAAGCGCCGCCGAAACAAATGCCGACAGCACCGGTGGCTCTGTCTTCGGAATTGTCGGTATCCTGCCCCAAACTAACGCCGCCCGAATATCCTGCGATTTCCCGGCGCATGGGGGAAGAAGGGAAACTGGTGCTGCGTGTGGAATTGGATGAAAACGGACATATCGATAATGCCAAAGTGCTTAACAGCAGCGGCTATGAGCGGCTTGATGCCGCCGCGCTGAGCGCGGTGAAGAGCTGGCAATGCAATCCGTCGCTGCGTGACGGTCAGCCGGTGCGGGCTGTTGCCTTACAACCCTTTAATTTTGTACTGCAAGGAAATTAATTCATGGAACAAGGGCTTGGTTTTTCTCATTTTCTCGATCAGATTGACGGCGTAGGCATGAGCGTGCTGGTGTTGCTGCTGACGCTCTCGGTGGCGAGCTGGTATCTGATCATCACCAAAAGTATCGCCAATCTGATGGCGAAGCGGCGCGCCGAGGCGTTTTTAAAACACTTCTGGAGCTTCGATTCGTTGGAAGCGGTGCATGTCGAGTTCAGAAATGCCGCGCCGGATAACGCATTTGCTGAGCTTGCCAAACTGGGCATTGACGCGGCGGCCGATTCCAAGATCCATAGCTCTCACAAACTGGCTGCAGCGGGTGGAACCAGCGAGTTTCTGACACGGACCTTGCGCAACGGTATCGACCAGGAGGCGACGCGCGTTGAAAATGGCCTTACATTGATCGCAACCGCCGGTTCGGCCGCGCCTTATATCGGTTTGTTTGGAACCGTCTGGGGTATTTATCACGCGCTTATTCAAATCGGACTTTCCGGTCAAGGCACCTTGGACAAAGTTGCCGGTCCGGTCGGTGAAGCGCTGATCATGACCGCGCTGGGGTTGGCCGTAGCGATACCGGCGGTACTGGCTTATAACGCTTTTGTCCGCCGTAACCGCATCTGGCTCGCACGTCTGGAAGCTTTCGCGCATGATCTGTTCATACTCATTACTGTCGGCGATAACAATGAACCGCCGGAAGCCGTATCGCCATCGCCGGTTACGGCGGCGGTTCCCGGAACTGCCGATATCGCGATTGAAAGGGGGCAATAAGCATGGCGTTCGGAAGCATGCAGGATAGCGGGCGCCAGGCGCCCATGTCGGAAATCAACGTGGTGCCGCTGGTGGATGTCATGCTGGTGCTATTGATCATTTTTATCATCACGGCTCCGCTGCTGACGCATTCCGTCAAAATCGATCTGCCGAAAGCGGAAAGCAATCCCAATATCACCCAGTCTGAACATGTCGAGCTGGCGATTCGCGCCGATGGCAGTCTTTTTTGGAATGGTGAACCGGTGTTGCAGGAACAACTGGCGCTGCGCTTTGCCGCAAAAGTAGCGCAAGCGCCCAATACCGAATTGCATATTCGCGCCGATAAGCTGGCGCATTACGAACATGTCGCCCGGCTCATGAGTATTGCCGCCAAGTCTGGTTTGACAAAAATCGGTTTTATTACCGATCCATCCGAGAAGTAAAAGCAATTCAAAGCCGGTTGATGCAGGCCTGCATGACCGGCTAAGTTGATCGCTGCGTTGCCGGGATTATGTTTTTTGCTTCCGCAAGATACTCAATCCATCAACGCGGCCGAATAAAGTCAATGCCGCGGCGATCATTCCGCTGGCAATAACCAATAGCCAATCGTCAACATGCAGCGGTGCGAGGTGCAGGAATCCGGCCAGCGCAGGTATCTGCACCAGCACGCATGACAATCCAATGGTGAGGCTGACGATGTACCACGCAGCACGTGAATGCATACGGCTCAGCGCGGTAGTGATTCCAATGCTGGTGGCGATCAAGGTCATCAATGCCATCGCACGGGCATGCTCGACATCGTATCCATCACCCAGGCTGTGGATGTAAGCCAGCATCACAATCACGGTTACGGTTAATCCCGCCAATCCCATCACGAACCACTGCCACCTGCTGAAAAAGCGCAATTGTGTTGAACGCGGCTGGTAGGCCAATTTTTCGTTGCCAGCCATTTCCTGGAATACCAGCAGTGCGGTGGGATGAATGATGAGTTCCAGCCAAACGATATGAATGGGTAGATACAGCATCGGGTATCCAGCCAGCGGAATGAGCGCGGCGGTGAGCACCAGTGGCAAATGAATCATCAGCAGGTATTGGAAGCTTAGTTGCAGATTGGTGAACAATTGCCGCCCTTCGGCGATGGCTTGCACGATGCTGTGGAAATTGTCGTCGAGTAACACGATCGCGGCGACTTCGCGCGCGCTGCGGGTGCCGCGTTGTCCCATCGCGATACCGATGTCGGCCGCTTGCAGGGCGGGCACATCGTTAATGCCATCGCCCGTGACGGCGACGATTTCTCCGCTGTTTTGCAATGTTTGCACCAGTAGCAATTTTTGTGCGGGCACGGCACGCGCGATCACATCGATGTTGCGCAGAACATCAGATTCACCGCGCGCCAACTGGGTTTGGATCTCATCCGCGATTACCACCTGCGGCGTTGCTCCGCCTAAACCGATTTCTTTGGCGATTGCACGCGCAGTAGCGGGATGATCCCCGGTGATCATGATGATGCGGATCCGCGCATCGCGGCACTGCCGCACGGCTTCCGGCACGCCTGCCCGCACCGGATCCTCGAATGCCAGCACACCGGCGAAAATGAAATCGCGGTCCGGTTCGCCGCCATGCCAGCTCGCGCCATCGAGTGTTTGCCAGGCGCAAGCGATTACTTTGTGGCCGCTATCGGCCAGTTCATCGATGCGTTGTTGCCAGCCGGTCAGTGTCACTCCATCAAGCTTGCAGCGCGCCAGTACAATTTCCGGAGCGCCCTTGACTACGGCGAGCAGCGTATCGTTGGAGCGGATGATGGCGGCTTCGCACTTGCGGTCTTCGGTAAAGGGGAAGTTTTCAACCGTTGCGGCATGCAATGGTGTTGCAAGCGCATCGAGAATGGCCAGATCCACCGGATCGCTGGTTTCTAGGCGCGAGGCCAGTGCGGCGATTTCCAGCAAGCGCGCTTTGCTGAACCCTTGTGCCGGATAACGGTGCGATAACAGTAAGCGGCCTTCCGTCAGTGTGCCGGTTTTATCGGAACAGATGCAGGATACGCGGCCAATGTTTTCCACCACGACAGCGCGCCGCACCAAGGCTTGCCGCTTGGCTAAGCGGTAGACGCCCACGCCGAGAAAAAAGGTGAGAACAACCGGAAATTCTTCCGGTAATGCCGCCACTGCGAGCGTTACCGCACTCAGCAACGCATCCATTAAACCGTGCCCTTGCTCCCAGCGCACCCACGCCAAGCCCAGGCAGATGACAGCGGCCGCACCCAGCAGTACGGCGACGAGGCTGCCTACCGCGCTTTGCAGCGGCGTGCGAGCATGCGTGCCGAGTATCGCCGAATGCACGATTTCGCCATAGAGAGTTTCCGCGCCGGTGAAAATAATGCGCAAGCGGACGTTGCCCTTTAACAAGCGGGTACCGGCAAACAACCAGGATTCACTGGCGATGTGCGCGGCGTTTTCGTGCTGCGGCAAAGCGGCGACGGCAAGTTTACGCACCGGAAAGGCCTCGCCCGTCAACAACGATTCATCGCACAACACATCTTCGGCATGTTCGATCAATCCATCGGCAGGGCATGATTCCCCCGTGCCGAGCAGCACCAAATCGCCGGGAACCAGTTCTGCCGCGGCGATTCGCTGTTGCTGGCCGTCTCGTATCACCGTGGTTTGCGCTGCCAGGCAGCTGCTCAGACCCGCTACGGAAGCTTGCGTGCGCCGGTGCAGATAGGCATCCATGCCGAGAAAAGGAATCAGCGCCACGAGCAGAATCACGGCTTCGGCTAATTCTCCGACAATCAAAAACAATGCGCTAGTGCCGAGCAGGAACCATAGCATCGGATCCCGCAGGGTATTGCGCAGAATATCCCGCCAGCCGGATGGCGGTATTTCAACGATCCGGTTATCGCCATATTGCTGTTGGCGTATTTTTATTTGTGCGGAGTCAAGCCCATCTTGCAATGAGCCGGGAATATTCAGACGATCCGGGGGCGCGTAGCGCAGCATCTTAAATGTCGATTCGGGTTGGTCTGAAACAGTATGGGTAAGCTACATCAAAGCAATGATTGTGAACGATAACCGTGCTGATGTGACTGCTGTGAAAAGATTGGAACGGTGGTGAAGAGAATGGTTTCTCTGAATGATCCTCAATAAAAAACGGCTCCTCATAACTGCTAGGAGCCGTTTGATAATCAATCAACCGATTATTTTTTACCGGCTTCGGCACCTAACCTTTCGCCTGATTCAGGATCTTTGTATAAGCTTGGTGGTTTGTTGTATGGTTTAGGCTCGCCACATCCAGCAAGTATGGCTGTGGCTGTAAATGCGATAAAGGCGATAGCTAAGAGTGAGTATTTCATGAAAATCTCCTTTGTTATTAAAATCAAAAATTGTTTATCAACAAATTTAATGTCACGTTGGAACTTAATCAGCTACAAGCCATATCCCGAATCTAATCCGGCATTAAACTATCTTTCGCAGAAAAAGACCTTTTTAGAAGATCAAATGATTGTGCAACCTAAGAATCTTCTAAAAACAAGATATGGTTTCATCACGAATAAGAAAATTACTTATTCCTAGTAAGGATAACACTAAAAAAAAAAGTATGGAATATATTACCAACTCTGCCAGCCTGGAAAATCAACAGTGGGCATAACGAGTCAGTAAGTCGGTTTGCAGCCAAAAAGCAATAATTCAAGAATAAAACCGGAAGGTTATGCCGTTCAACTAACCCACGGCCTGTTGGTACGCTTGCAAGCAGCGTTCGCGCGCGAACGTGTGATCAACGATCGGCGCGGGATAAGTCAAGGTATGCCAATCGCTTACCCAGGTTTGAATATAAGCGAACTGTTTGTCGAATTTTTCCGTTTGCGCGCTCGGATTGAAAATCCTGAAGTAGGGCGCGGCATCAACCCCGCAACCGGCTACCCACTGCCAGTTGCCGACATTGCTGGCCATTTCATAATCCAATAATTTTTGCGCGAAATACGCCTCGCCCCAGCGCCAGTCGATGAGCAGATGCTTGCATAAGAAACTGGCGGTAACCATTCTTACGCGATTGTGCATGGTGCCGGTTGCATTGAGCTCGCGCATACCGGCATCGACCAGCGGATAGCCGGTGGTTCCTTCGCACCAGCGCTTGAATTCCGTCTCATCGTTGTGCCATTGAATACGGTCATACTGCGGCTTGAAGCTGCGGTGTGGCGTATGCGGAAAATGCCATAGAATTTGACTGAAAAACTCGCGCCAGATCAGCTCATTGCAGAAAATATCGCTACGGGGGAATGCATGCTGGAATATTTGCCGGATGCTGACCGTACCGAAGCGCAGGTGCGGACCCAGCAACGATGTGGCGGTTAACGACGGAAAATCGCGATCGCGCGCATAGTGTTGCAGCATGTCGTCTTCCAGCCGGTAAGCCGGGATGGTCATGGCCGAACGGGTGAAACCGATATCCGCCAATGACACATCCGGCAGCGCTGTTTGTTTGACCAGGTTGGTCAATTTGGCCGTGGTCGCGTAAGGTGTCAATGGTGTCTGGCTGTGCACCTTTCTCCATTTGCGCATGTACGGGGTGTATACCGTATACGCGTCGCCGCCATCCTTGCTGATCTCATCTTTTTCAAACAGCACATGGTCTTTGTAGGTGCGAAACGCTACCCGCTGTGCTTCCAGCCATTGGCGCACAGCCTCGTCCCGTTCGCGCGCGTACGGCTCATAGTCATGGTTGGTGTACACCGCGGCAACCGGGTGCGAACGTAGAATGCGCGCGAAAACATCCAGCGGCTTGCCGTGATACAGCGCGATTGAGCTGGCATACTTTGCTTCAAGCTCTGCCCGCAGGGCTTGCAAAGTATCGTGAATGAACGTGACGCGAGCGTCGTTCCGCGGTAATCCGGCCAGAATGGCCGGGTCGAAAATGAAAATGGGTAAAACCGGTCGTCCCGATGCCAGGGCATGCGAAAGTCCGGCATTATCGTCCAGACGCAGATCGCGCCGGAACCAAAAAACTGCAAGCGGGGTTGTCATGGTAGTGTTCTGCCGAGCCGCAAAATTCAATGATGGTCAAATAAATCCGCCAATGCTGCCGGCAAATGAGCGAATTTGAATTGGAAGCCGTATTCTTCCAGCAATCTTGCTGGTGTGATGTGATAGCTGTTCAAAGCCAGCGCAGCGGCTTCGCCTAATGCCAGTTTCAGGACAAATGCCGGAGTAGGGAAGAACGCAGGGCGGTGCAATACGTTTGCAAACGCCGTTGCAAATTCGCGGTAGCGCACCGGATGGGGTGATACGGCATTGACCGGGCCTTGGTAGCGTGTATCCAGCGCAGCATTGCAGTAAACCGACACGATATCCTCGAGATGTATCCACGGCAGCCACTGCTGGCCGTTGCCAACCGGCCCGCCCAAGCCCAATTTGAAAACCGGCAGCAATTTTTTCAGCATACCGCCGTGACCGAGCACCACACCGGTGCGGATACTGACCCGGCGCACGCCTTTGTTTTCGATTCTTGCCGCTTCTTGCTCCCAATCATGGCAAATGGATTGCATAAAACTGAGTTGCTCAGGCACGGCGTAGGACTCATCGTAAAGATCATCGCCAACGCCCGGATAAATACCGATGGCCGAGCCGCAGATAAAGGCCTGCAAGCTATCTGGCGCAGCCGCGACTAATTTCCTCGTACTGAGAATGCGCGAGGCGTAAATCTCGTGTTTGCGCGCTTTTGTCCAACGGCCTTCACCCAGATTCTCACCCATCAGATTGATGATGACCTGGCAATCGTGCAGCGCCTCGGCGGGTACGTCCTGCGTCGCATAATCCCATTCAAATGCGGGTACATTCAGCAGTTCGCTTGCCTTGCTGCTATTGCGGCTCAGTACCGTTATGGTGTGTTGGTCCTGCTGTAAACGTTGTACCAAATGCCGGCCGATAAACCCGGTTGCGCCTGTGATCAGTATGTTCATTGTGCCATGCTCATGGGCAGGTTAAAAATGAGTTTAGGATACACCGATTCCGGGGTTTTTTCAGTCCGCCGGTGCATTGCAACCAGCATCCGCACTCAGGGAAAAACTAGCTGCGCTGTAGTTTGGCTTGAATTATCTTCATTGACGCAGCCACTAGCGAAAAAGGCCGGTTGCCGCTACACTCAGCCTCCATGACGATCCCGTCGCACACTCCTCCTCCGAATCGCCCTTTTCTCCAGCAGGAATGGCGCAGTTTTTTACTCGCTATCGGTTTTTTTACGCGCATTCCAGTCCCAGATTTGCCGGATTTTCAGGAGCAGGAATTGAATCTGGCGTCCAAGTATTTTCCTTTGGTCGGCATCATGGTGGGAGCCTTTGCGGCCCTGGTGTACATGCTTGCCGGCACAGTGTTGCCGCAGGACATTGCCGTGCTGCTCAGTATGGTCGCCACTTTATTGCTCACCGGTGCTTTCCACGAAGATGGCTTGACGGATGCAGTCGACGGTCTTGGCGGCGGCTGGGAAAAGGAACAAGTACTGCACATCATGCAGGATTCCCGGATTGGCAGCTATGGCACGGTGGGCATTGTCATGGCGTTGTTGTTGAAATTTACCGCGCTGACGCATCTTTCCCCTGTGCTAGTACCGGCAGTGCTGATCGCAGGCCATAGTATGAGCCGTTTTTGTTCGGTGCTGGTGATGGCGACGCAACGCTATGTGAAATACGCAGGCAAATCCAAACCCCTTGCGACCGTGATACCGCTTACCCATCTCGGTATTGCCGCCTTGCCGGGTTTGCTGCCGTTGCTTTGGTTGGATTACTCCTGGTATTTGGGCTTAGTGCCGGTGGCGGCTGTCTGGGTGTGGTTTAGCCTCGTGATAAAAAAACGCATCGGCGGCTACACCGGCGATTGTTTGGGTGCGATGCAGCAACTCACCGAAATCTCTTTTTACCTGGGTGTGCTGGCCTGCACGGCTATTTAGCGTGTTGCATCGATGATTTTGCCGTGACCTCTGGTCAGATAATCTTCCGATTGCATTTCCGTCAAGCGGGAGACCGTGCGCTCAAACTCAAAACCGGCATCGCCGCCGCTATACAGTGATGGCAGCGGCACGGCGGCGGAACAGAGGAATTTGACGCCATGCTCGTACAATGCATCGATAAAATGAATGAAGCGCCGGGCTTCGTCGCTGTTTTCCTTGGTGAATTGCGGAATCGCGACCATGATGACGGTGTGATAGGCGCGGGCGATGGCGAGATAGTCGGCGCTGCCGAGCGGATTGGCGCACAAGCGTTTAAACGAGAAAACGGCCACGCCGCGCGCCGCTTTCGGCACGAACAACCGGCGTCCCTGCACCATCAATTCATCGCTCGGCACCTTGGCGCGGTCTTCCACGCGCCGGTCGGTGAGGCGGAAGAACGCCGCCGATAACTGCGCAGTGGTTGCCGCATCGATGGGGAAATAATAGGTTTCCGCGCCTTGCAGGCGGTTGTAGCGATAATCGACCGGCCCTTCGAGCGGAATAATGTCCAGCTTCTCTTTGATCTGCTCGATAAAAGGCAGAAAGCGCTGGCGGTTCAAACCATTCTTGTACAGATCATCGGGCGGGCGGTTGGATGTCGCGACCACCACCACACCTTGGGCGAACAATTCCTTGAACAGGCGCGTCAACACCATGGCATCGGCGATATCGGTGACTTGCAGCTCATCAAAACATAATAGTTGCGCTTCCTGGATGATTTTCCGCGCAATGAATGGCATGGGGTCGTCATCGTTGGCGCGCCCGCCTTGCTGGATTTTTTCGCGCGCGGAAAGCTCATGCCAGGCCTTGAGCCGTGCGTGAATATCCAGCATGAATTCATGGAAATGCACGCGCCGTTTGGCTGTGACCGGTGCCACCGCATAAAACAGATCCATCAGCATCGATTTGCCGCGCCCGACACCGCCGTAGAGATAAATCCCTTTCGGCGCCGGTTTGCTGTTGTTTAACCAACCGAACAATAACGTCGATAAACGCGACCTGGAACGCTCGCCGCGCGTGTGCCCGGCCGGAAGATCGGGCAAATCCCGGTACAGCCGCTCGAGTGCGGCTACCGCGTGGGCTTGATCGGCATCCAGTTTTAGTTCGCCCGCTTCGATCAGTGCATGGTATTCCGCTTCGGGGCCGGTTTTTTGTGGTGCTTGTGACATGGATGAATGATGGTGGTTTATTCGCTGGAATGGGCAAATGTCGCTTGTCCGGCCAGCCAGACCAGAATCAATACCGGCAGACCCAATAATGCGGTGGCGATGAAGAAGCTTTCGTAACCGTAAGCGTCGACGAACTGGCCGCTGAAACCGGCAATGAATTTCGGCAACAGCAGCATCACCGAGCTGAATATCGCATATTGCGTCGCCGAATACGCCGAATTGGTCAGACCGGACAAGTAAGCGATAAAAGCACTGGAGGCGATACCGGCGGAAAGATTGTCGGCCGAGATGGTAAACACCAGTCCGCTGACATCGTGGCCGCGTCCGGCGAGCCAGACAAACAGCAAATTGGTCGCGGCGGATAATACGGCGCCGAGAAACAGCGTGCGCATGACGCCGATTTTCGCCGTCAGCACGCCGCCGATCGCGGCTCCGGCGATCGTCATGATCACGCCGTACACTTTGGAGATCGTGGCGACTTCGTCCTTGCTGTATCCCATGTCGACGTAGAACGGATTGCTCATGACGCCCATGACGACATCGGAAATGCGGTAGATCGCGATCAATCCCAGGATCAGTAACGCCTGCCGTCCATGCCGCACGATAAAATCGCGGAATGGCGCGATCAGCGCACCGTACAGCCACACCAGCAGGTTGCCGATGCGTGCAGGCAACTGCCATTTTGCGATAGCTTGCCGCGCGATTTTTTCATTGTCGGAAATCAACCGGCTGTAAGGCACATCCGGTTCGCGGATGATCAACGTCGTAATCATTCCAACCGCCATGCTGACCGCCATGACCAAATAGGCGAAGCGCCACGGTGCGTGGTCGTAAGTATCGGCCGTTGTATCAATCGCGGCGGCGATCCACAGCACACCGGCGGAAGCCAGGATCATCGCGATGCGGTAACCGGCTTGATAAGTCGCGGCCATTGCACCCTGCAATTCCACTGCGACCGCTTCGATGCGATAGGCATCCAGTGCGATGTCCTGGGTTGCCGAGGCAAACGCTACCGCGAGCGCAAAAAATACCAAATGCGTCAGATTGGCGGCCGGGTCGGTCACGGCCATGCCCATCAGCGCGCAGGTAATGACGATTTGCGACAGCAACAGCCAGGCGCGACGGCGGCCCAGCCAGCGTGTCAGCAACGGCAGCGACATGCGATCGACCAGCGGAGACCACAGCCATTTAAAGCTGTACGCCAGCCCGATCCAGCTCAAGTAGCCGATGGTGGCGCGATCGATGCCCGCTTCGCGCAGCCAGAACGACAACGTGCCCATGATCAGCAGCAGCGGCAGTCCGGCGGAAAATCCCAGCGACAGCATGCCAAGCACGCGCGGGTGCGTGTAAACCCGCAGCGCCTGCAACCAGCTGGACGGTGCTTGAGCGGTCATAACAAATGGTCGTAATCGACGATCAGCGGCGCATGATCGGAGAAGCGCTCGTCTTTGAATATTGAGGTGCTGCGCGCTGTTTGCGCGATGGCTGGTGTGGCGATCTGATAATCGATGCGCCACCCGACATTTTTCGCCCAAGCCTGGCCGCGATTCGACCACCAGGTGTACTGATCGGGCTCGGTGTTCAAGCGGCGGAATACATCGACAAAACCGATTTCATCGAACACATTCGTTAACCAGGCCCGTTCTTCCGGCAGGAAGCCGGAATTTTTCTGGTTTGAGCGCCAATTCTTCAAATCGATTTCCTTGTGCGCGATATTCCAGTCGCCGCATAAAATCAATTCGCGCCCGCTGGCCATCAGGCTTTGCAGTACCGGATAAAATTTCTCCATAAAGTAGAATTTTGCCACCTGCCGGTGCTCGCCGCTGGAGCCGGACGGCAGGTAAAGCGACACGATGCTCAGATTGCCGAAATCCGCTTGCAGATAGCGCCCTTCAATATCGATATCCGCAACACCAACACCTTCGATGACGCGATCCGGTTTTTTGCGTGTATAAATGCCCACGCCGCTATAGCCTTTCTGCTCGGCGCAATGAAAATAACCGTGATAATCGTCCGGTGCTTGCATCTCGGCGGAGAGATCGGGCAACTGCGCTTTCAACTCCTGCACGCACACCACATCCGCCGTTTGCTGGGCCAGCCAGGGGAAAAAGCCTTTTTTCGCGGCGGCGCGGATGCCATTGAGGTTAAGCGTTATAATTTGCATCTTTTTTATTTCGGGATGGTTAAGTGTATGTCCGATTTCCGGCAAGCTTTCATTCAATTCGCCATCGAGCGCAACGTGCTGTGTTTTGGCGAATTTAAAACCAAAGCGGGGCGCATGTCACCGTATTTTTTTAACGCAGGACTCTTCAACGATGGCGATGCCTTACGCAAACTTGGGCAATTTTACGCCAAAGCGATCGTCGATGCCGAGCTTCCGTTCGATACCCTGTTCGGTCCCGCTTATAAAGGTATTCCGCTGGTCAGCACCATCGCTATCGCGCTGGCGGAAATGGGCATGAATTATCCATTCTGTTTCAACCGTAAGGAGGCCAAGGATCATGGCGAAGGCGGCGTGCTGGTCGGCGCGCCGATGCAAGGCCGTGTACTGATCGTCGACGATGTCATCTCCGCCGGTACCTCGGTGCGCGAATCGGTCGAACTGATCAAAGCTGCCAACGCAACGCCCGGCGGCGTCGTGATCGCGCTCGACCGCATGGAACGCGGTACCGGCGAATTATCGGCGGTGCAGGAAGTGCAGCAGACGCACGGTCTGACGGTCACGCCGATCATTGATCTGGATGATCTGGTCGCTTATTTGCACCATCACCCGGAACTGGCGCAGCACTTGCAGGCAGTGCAACGCTACCGGGATCAATATGGCGCGAATTATTAAACTTTTTTGATCGTTTGTTACAAAGTTTGACTCAGCATTCTTCTTTCGTTACATTAACTTCCAGCAACAAAGTGTTTATTTTTAAAAAACTTTCCAATGGGAGCGTTTCAATGAAAAAAACCATCGTTAGTGCGTCTATGATGTTGTGTTTATTGGTCGGCGCCTCGGCCCAAGCGGCGGTTACGCTGTATACATCGCAAGCCGCTTATTTGGCGGCCGTGGGAGCGACAACCACCTATATCGACTTTGCCGGATCGCCAGCCGCCACTGTCGGCGGCGGCAGTTTTAGCGCTGCGGTCACGTTCGGCACCTGCGACCTCGGACTGGCAAGTTGCAGTTCCAGCGTGTTTCATAACAGCGATGGCATCACCGATACCGGCGGCGTTGCTGCAATCAATTTTGTCGCAGCGGTCGGCGGCCACTTTACCAATCCGGTACACGCTTTTGCTTTTAACTACATCAGCGGCGGCATGGACTCCATCGAATTGAACGGCTCGACGATCGTTTCGGTTGGCAGCACAACCTCGGGATTTGTCGGCATCGTATCGACGGACCCCATTGACGGCTTTGTCGGACTCAATTACATTTTTCCATCCACTGGCGGCCGTGACCGCTATTTCATCGACGATTTCTACATCAACCCGGTGCCGGAACCCGGCGTCTGGGCGATGCTGCTTGCCGGTTTGGGCTTGTTAGGATTCAGCGTGGCCAGAACCCGCGGATAGGTTTTAGTTTTTGAATCGAGTGGAGTCAGAGGCTGTTTAGATGGTTTCTGGCTCCATTTTCATTCTATTGAGCCAACCACGAAAAGATGATTTGTGGATGGTTTTCTGCAGCAGAGTGATAGCCCACATCTGTGAGCCGTTTAGGGTAGCGTCATTGAGTGTTATTATAGCGTGAATTAATGTAACCGATTTGCAGGGTAGGTAGTAACGATGAATTCAAAAAAAATGATCGAAGAAATTACCGCACTTCCAGTAGAAGAACGCGTGATGATCATCGATTCACTGCTTCGCAGTCTCAATCAACCAGAATCCGAAATTGACAAAAAATGGATTGAAGTTGCTCACCAACGCTTGATGGAAATGCGCGCCGGATCTGTAGGTACAGCGATACCGGGCAATGAAGTCTTTGACAGGGTCTGGCAGCGATTTCAAAAATGAGCTACTGGTTTCATCCTGATGCGGAAAGCGAATTTAGACAAGCGATCGACTATTACGAGGAAATTGAAACCGGACTTGGTTATGATTTCGCCATCGAAGTATATGCAACGATACAACGCTCGCTTATTTATCCGAACGCATGGCCTGTTTTGGAAGCTGATATCCGGCGTTGCCTGGTCAGGCGTTTCCCGTACGGTGTTTTGTATTCAATTGAGCCCAGTGGACTGTTCATTTTGGCCATTATGAACCTGCATCGTGATCCGGATTATTGGAAGCATCGCAGGTAGCATAATCTATTTCAAAATAGCGTTTGATCATAGGGAGAGCGAAGTGGAAATATGGTTGGTAATTTTGTTGATTGCCATATTAACTATGGTTACTGCTCTTTTCTGGATGCGATGGCGAATGCGCGTTTCGAAAGGAAGATTTGCACTTACAACAGTAACCACTCTTTCAACAATCCTCCTTGCTTTTCTTACGACAACTTCTGCTGGAATTCCATCGAAGGTGTTGTCTCAGTTCTTCAAACTTGATTTAAATGATACAACGTTAACTTTTATTACAGCTTCTTTGACAGTAATTGTCTGTTTCTTTATCTATCGATTTGCCAAAACGGCAGTAATAAACTGGGAGGCTCCGCAGCGTGTATCCGAAGTTAAGCTTGCAGAGGAAGATTCGCAAAATGACATCATCAGACTTGCAGCTAGTCAATTTAAGTTGCTGGTACAAAGACAATCTGATCCGATTGCCAGTGAGTATGCAAAGTCTTGGGATCGCCGGTTTTCGGAATCGCCAAAATCTGTTGAAACAAGACTCTTATTAAAAGATTTATTTCATGCATGTATACGAGAAACAAATATTCCCGAGGAAGGTTGGCGAGACACCGGAAAATTTTGGGTTGGAGAGATTTATGTTGGAGTTGGAAATAAGCTCGAACCATTAATTGTTTTAATTTTTGAAGAAACACCGACTCTAAAAAACGTATCGGAACGTATTAAGCAACTATTCGAAAAAGAATCACATAATTCGGATATTCATTTATATGGATTGTATTTCTCTGAAGAAGATAAAGAAGAAATCTCAGGAGCCCATGAAATTGAAGGCATAAAGATCAGTTTCTTATCTTCCCGAGAAATGATTTTTAATAGCCTCGACTTAAAGAATTATGCTCGAGCCTTACTAAAAACATTCAGAACTACTCAAGCTGGCGGAACTGAGGCAACGCTTGCAAATTCTTTTGTAGAATTGAACGTGCATTCCAAAGGAGAAAATTCTGTTTCAAAACCACTTTCTGAAGTATTGAATACTTGGATACAGGAATCATCGAGGAGGCATTTAGCGATTACAGGCGAGTATGGTCAAGGTAAAAGCACAGCGATGTTGCAGTATTGTTGTGATTGGGCTGAACGGTTCTTGCAAGAAAATCGGATCAATGAGCGTGTTCCATTGTTAATTGAGTTGAGAGGGCGTAACCCATCAGAAACGGA
The DNA here is from genome assembly GCF_009833085.1 of Nitrosomonas oligotropha. Taxonomy (GTDB): domain Bacteria; phylum Pseudomonadota; class Gammaproteobacteria; order Burkholderiales; family Nitrosomonadaceae; genus Nitrosomonas; species Nitrosomonas oligotropha. The sequence goes on from NZ_QRBZ01000012.1 coordinate 121,342, forward strand.
TCCACTCGCTTTTATATCGACTTGGTGCTCACGATATGCTCTTTTACCAGAGCAAGTACTAAACCTGATCAAAACTGGCGATGCGATTGTTATTTTTGAGGGGTTCGATGAACTGAAGAATTCCGGACGTGCGTTTGAGCGTCATCAACACTTTAATGCGCTTTGGCGGCTTGCTTACCCCAAGACGAAGTTGATTTTTACAGGACGCCCTAATTTTTTCTTGGATGACCAAGAAGCAAATAGGACATTGAGAACAAGTGGACTAAAAGGTGCTGCAGGTGAGGCTTTTACTGAAATTTGGAATCTCGAGAAATTAAACATCGATCAAATAGAAATGGCCTGCCGTAGTTTTGAAAATCGGGTAAGAATTGGTATTGTCGATTCGATTAAGTGTCATCCCGAATTCATGGAAATTATTTCACGCCCATCAATGCTACCAGTAGTTGCAACGATTTGGGATGAGATCGAAGGATTTAGAGAATCCGGCAGCGAATTGACTGGCGCGCTTCTCATTGAACGTTACCTGCAAGCGATCTATACACGCAAAGAGGCCGAGCTTGAACGGGACCGTGTGCAATATGGCGCTCCTTCGGGAGCTCGTTATCTTGTGCTGCCAAAGCCGGTTCGTGAATTGATGACGATATGCGTGGCGTGGAGAATGTCGGGTCTTCAGGGACAAAACACCATTGCCAGAGTTGAAATTAGCAATATGGTGCGTGATATTTATGATGATCTTTTCGCTATTGCAAAAGCAAATAAAATTGCACCTGTAATTACCGACGGATTAATGGAATTCGAGCGACGCCATGCGGATGAAACGTTGGCCGACAAGATTGAAATCATTACATCCGAAATCTGCAGCGCCGGATTGCTTGTACCAGATCCGGCGGGTGGTAACACAAACTTGCGATACCCGCATAAACAGTTTTATGAATACCTTATCTGTAAAGGGTTTTGTATTGTTAGGATCGCTCGTGATAATCCAGCAGCAAAATTAATTCTCAAGTCCTCAGATCAAAAGAATCCCTATGAGAGACTGATAAATGAAGTGAACTCTATTTCTTATTTAGCTGAATGTATTGGAAGCAGTATTTCGGAAATATTTTATCTGCCTCATAAAATATTACTTAAAATAGATAGCTCTATTGAAATTCTAGCTACTTTAATTACTAGAGTAATAATCCGAGTACTTAATCGATTCCGACCAAACACAGTTGACGTGAATGAAGAAGGGATAGCAAATTACCTTGATAGATTGGAACATACAGATGAACCTAGAAGGTTATGGTACGCAGTAATATTTTCAAGTTTTGTACCAGTTATACTTTTACTTATACTTGTACTATTTACAATTGATTTTTTAGAGTTTCTTAAGCCTGGCCGAGTAGCAGAAGTAACAGAAGAAAGTTTCATATTTGCCACAGCAGCATTTTCAATATTGGTGTTTACAAGCATGTTTGCAGGTACATTGACATTGAGATTAGGCTCTTTTGCTTTCATCGAAGTCTATTATCGATTCCTAATAGTGCATTGGCGTAAGGCTAATCAGCGCCCCCAAAGCAAATGGAGCTATTTTTTTCTTTCAACAAGAACATTAACAGAAGGTCGAGTGCGGTTTCCGGACGGCCATAGAGAAGATCATTCGAAAATTGATAACTTTCTAGGTCCTGCTCAAGATTTTGGTGATATTCGAAAATGAAGTTACCGAAATGTTGAAAAGGTTTGTCGTGTTAAAGCAATATTTAGCCGCAATCACTATTGCGATGTTATCCGGTTGTGCAATCCTGCAACTCTATCCAGCAAGCCTACATGACCCCTCCACCGCCTACACTCGCGCAGTCATAGACGCGGCAGTAGCGGAGGAAAGTGAAATCAATGAGCGGTTATTTGCGATTCATCGGGATAACAAGGATTTGAAGTGGTGGTTTGGCAAAGTGTTGATGGTGACCTGGAAAAGTGCGGATGATTTCGAAAAATACATCAAGAACCAGACGCATACGGCACCGCAGGAGAAGTATGTGACTTGGGTGACGGCGGCGCCGCAGTTGCAGGCGTTTTGCCGGGATTTCGTCAAGAATAATCCGCATGGGGATCTCAATCAGAGGCTGAAGCAATATTTGGGGCTCAATCCGGATTGGCATTACGAGGTGTTTATCGAGTTGTGGGTCGATCCGGCGGATGTGTTCCGGCCTTGTGCCGATCCGGAGATTGACGATGGCAGTTGTCAGCTCAAATTTGCCGAAGACAAAGTTCCAGCGGTGAAGAACATCGCTGATTATCCGGCTTTCTATAAGAACCTCTATTTCAATGATTTCCGCTACCGTCCCGGCGTGCCGTGGACCGGGCTGGGTTACACCTACGACTGGGGTAATCCGGCAGGCCGTGTCGGCGCGAGTGAGTATATTCTCAGTCCGAACTCACCGTATCAAATCGAGCGGGTCGTGGAGACGGCCGAGTATTGCCGCTAATATTCGCCTGAACATAATGATAACGGTATCAAGAACTATTATCGTTTTTAATCAATAATTTGTTGTTGTTTTTGCATGCTCTGGCTCGTATAATGCCGGGTGTTTGCAAAATGCTTCACGGCTCTTGTCGCTTAAAAATCTGTCAAGAGCTGCCTGTCATCCAATCGCGTAAAGGAGCACCATCATGAAAGGCAATCCCAAAATTATCGATTTGCTGAATAAACTGCTGGCCGAGGAACTGACGGCCATAGATCAATATTTCGCCCATTCGCGCATGTACGAAGATTGGGGATTCAACAAGCTGTACGAACGGATCGATCACGAAATGAACGATGAGAAAGAACATGCGGATCACTTGGTGAAACGGATTCTGCTGCTCGAAGGTGTGCCGGTGATCGGCAACCGCAGCGCGTTGCGGATTGGCCGGGATGTGCCGGAGATGCTGCAAAACGATCTGAATCTGGAACGCTCCGTGATCAGCGCGTTACGCGATGCCATCGCAATCTGCGAACAGGAGCGCGATTATCAAACGCGGGAAATTCTCGAGAACTTGCTGGCCGAAACCGAGGAGGATCATGCGCATTGGCTGGAACAGCAATTGGGATTGATCAACCGGGTTGGGCTACAGAATTATTTGCAATCGCAGATGTGATTGCGGATGTATCGCCCATGACGTAAAGCAGTACAATCCGCGTCATGAGCGATGGCTTCAAGCCGGTCTCGTACTCACGAAATCACCACCGGCCAGGATTCGCCCGGCAGCCTGAGCAATAAATCCCGATCAACCGGCTGGCCGGTTGTTGCAAAGAATACCCTCTGAAACTTGTCATTGTTTGCGGAATCAGAAAAACGCATTCCGTGCTACGATTCCGCATATAATCACAACGTTAGTGCAGCTTAATCCACTATCGGCCGCAGCAATCCTCTTTTTTTATTACCAATTTTATTTGCATGCTGGATCAGACCCGATCATCACCTGGAGTGTCTTTACAGATCATACGGCACAATGCCTATGCGGCGGCCGGTTATGCGCTGTTAGGCTTCCTGGGGTTGTTGCTTGCGATTCCGCCGGGTTATGCGAGTCCGGTGTTTCCCGCCGCCGGTTTGGCGCTGGCGCTGGCGCTGGTGTCGGGATATCGCGTGTTACCGGGGATCTGGATCGGTTCGATGGGACTCAATATCTGGGTTGCATGGAATCAGAACGATCTCACGCAAGATAGCGTCCTGATTGCCGCGTTTTTAGGCGTGGGTGCGATGCTGCAAGCGGCCATCGGGGCTTGGCTTGTGCGCCGCTGGATCAAGGATCGCTGGCAAATTTTGATGCGGGAACAAGAGATCTTCGCTTTTTTTCTGCTGGGTGGCCCGTTGTCTTGCGTGATCTCGGTCAGTATCGCGCATCTGACGCTGTTTTTTACTGGCACTATCCAAGCGGACGATATCACTTGGTCATGGTGGAACTGGTGGGCAGGCGATACCTTCGGGGTGCTCGTTTTCGCACCGTTGGCGCTGGCTTTCTTCGGCAAGCAATCCTGCTGGAAAACGCGCAAGATCGTCATTGCACCCATTATGCTGATTCTGGTGGTGTTGATCGTGACCGGTTTCATTAACACATCGAAACTCGAAAACAGACAACAGCACGCCGAAATTCAAAGTATCGGGCAAAACATTGCCTTCCTGTTACAGGAGCGTTTCAACGCCTACAACGAAACGCTATCGGCACTGCGGCGTTTGGCCGAATTGAATCCGGCCATGAGCTACCAGCAATTCGATTACTTTACGCAGGAAATATTGCAGGAATCTCATGGTATTGCAGGACTAAGCTACAATTATCTCGTGCGTGACCGGGAGCGCGCTCTGTTCGAGCAAACTCAATCCGGAAGTATTCCCGGAAAACCGTTCCGCATAACCGAAATGGATGCGCAGGGCGAATTAACCGTTGCCAGCAAGCGGCCGGAGTATATCGTCGTGACCTATATCACGCCGCTTGGGAGCAATCAAAGAGCGATCGGTTACGATATTTATTCCGATCCCGTCCGGGCAGAAGCCATTGACCGCGCCCGCTATTCCGGCCGGCCCGCGGCCACGGGTTTGATCAATCTGGTGCAGGATCAACAGAATAAAGCGGGCATATTGGTACTGCATCCCGCTTACCGCCAGAATTTTGATCACAGCGGCCCGGAGTATTCCGCGGAATTTATCGGTTTTGTGGTGGGGGCATTGAAAATTCCCGATATGGTCAAATCCGCTACCGGCAGCATCGCAACGCCAGGTATTATTTTTCAATTGCGGGATTCCGCCGGGCAACCCGGCAGTCAATTGTTGTTCAGTTCGGCACCGGGAACTGCGATAGATCCCCATCTCGATTGGCGGACAACGCTGATGATGGCCGATCGCAGCTGGGAATTGGTCATTTTCCCGGACGCGAAATGGTTGAGCGCGCACCGGCCATGGCAGGCTTGGGCGCTGTGCTTCGCCGGGTTACTCGTGGCCAGCATGCTGCAAATGCTGATGTTAGTCACCACAGGCCGGACCCTGCTGATTCAGGAAACCGTCGATGAGCAGACGGCGCAATTGCGCGCCAACAGCGAAGCGCTCCGGCAAGCGATGGTCTCGGCGGAATCGGCGAATTTAGCCAAGAGCCAGTTTCTGGCCACCATGTCGCATGAAATCCGCACGCCGCTGAATGGCATTCTGGGCATGGCTTACCTGCTCCAAATGCCGGACATCAACGATAAAGAGCGAGCGGATTATGCCCGGGTGATCATCACTTCCGGCAACAACTTGCTGGTCATCCTCAACGATATCCTTGATTTGTCTAAAATCGAGGCCGGACAGATCAAACTGGAAAGCCATGTTTTTGATCCCGGGCAATTGCTGCTGGAAACGGCGGCGCTATTTGCCGAGAGCGCCAATATGAAAGGGCTGGCGCTCGATGTGTCATGGCGCGGAGAGCCGCACATGCGGTACTGCTCGGATTCGTTCAGGATAGGACAGATGCTGGCCAATCTGGTCAACAATGCCATCAAGTTTACGCCGCAAGGTTTTGTGCGTATCGAAGCGCGCGAACTCAGAAACGCATCCGCGGAAACCATGCTGGAGTTTACGGTAACCGATAGCGGCATTGGCATTCCCGCGGACAAGCACGATAAATTGTTTAAACCGTTTTCCCAGGTGGATGCCTCGACTACCCGTCAATACGGCGGCACCGGCCTGGGTTTGTCCATCGTGCACCACTTGGCCAAATTGCTGGGAGGCAGCGTCGGCGTCGAAAGCCAGGAAGTCAAAGGCACCAAAATATGGTTCCGGGTCCGCGCTCACCCGGACAGCGGCGGCGATGCAGGCAATCCTGCCGCAAGCGAAACCCGCATTACCGGCGCAGTACCGGTAAGAACAGCTTCTCCGCAAGCCGGGGTGATTCTGGTGGCTGAGGATAATGCGATCGGCCGCACGGTCATCGTCGCATTATTGGAGAAACAAGGATTCCGCTGCAAAGTGGTTGAGAATGGCCAAGAAGCGGTGGATGCAGTGATGCAGGGACTGCAACCGGCGCTGGTGCTGATGGATTGCGAAATGCCGGTGATGAACGGGTATCAAGCAGCGGAGAAAATCCGGCAATGGGAACGGGAAACCGGAGCAGCGCATCTGCCTATCGTTGCCTTGACTGCGAATGCCTTCGAGGATAATCGTCAGCGGTGCTTTGCCGCAGGCATGGATGATTTTCTGGCTAAGCCCGTCAATATGAATCTGTTGGCAGTGACACTGAACAAATGGATCGACCGGCACACCGGCCCCAGTCGCTAGAAAAAATTATTCCATCCGTTACCAGTAGCGGAAATTGCCGGTATCCAAGTGAACAAAGTTGGAAGAAGGATAATAACCGACGCCACCGGCTTGCAGCGACATCGCAGCAGAGCGGATATCGGAGAGTTTGCGGCCCGGCAAGCGGATGTCGATGGCTTTGCCGTGCGTATGCATGCTGTTTTTAGCGACGCCGCCGCTTTGTTCGGCCAGTTTGGCGTTGGTGGCGGGTGAACGGTAGGCCGAGATGACGTGGAATTCTTGCCGGGTGCCTAAGCGGTGTTGCAGTAAATAGAGTAAATCGAATAGGTCGGGATCGATGGAACGCCGGTCGCCGGTGCGGTGATCGCGTAATACGTGGTTGATCGCGCGCATCCCTTCCGGAATATAGCGGCCATTGGCCCAAAACACGGCTTGAGTGCGTTCGCCGGTATGTAAATTAAGGAAACTGAGCTTCTTTTCAAACGGTCTTCTGATCGCTGCGTGCGCGGTCGATGCCGCCATGGGTAGCGCCAACGCGGCGCAAGCGCCTAATCCTGCACGTAAAAAACGGCGGCGGCTTAATTCTGGTGCTTGTTCTGATTTTGATGAGTTTGCTTGATTGAAAAAACTTCGTATCATCGGCTGTTTTCTCCCTGAAAATCTTGCGAATGTGTGCGAATAATCAATTGCTACCAGCGAGCATAACGCAAAGTGCTTGAATCCCGGTCGTAAATATCGGGGTAAAAATGTACTAATTTGTCCGGCCCATTAGCCCAGGCCGTAATATACACTAAGTAAATCGGCAGCGGTTTAGGTAAATGTGTGGTGACGGTTTTGTCGCCTTCCATATTTTCCGTGAATTTTTCCCATAAACTTTCTTTGTTCAAAGCGAAAGCCGCCAATTCCAGCGGCTTTTCCAGCCGGATGCAGCCGGAGCTGAACGTGCGGATATCGCGCTGGAACAGCGATTTGGATGGCGTATCGTGCAAATAGATATCGAAAGAATTGGCGAACATGAATTTAAGCCGGCCCAGCGCGTTGTTCTTGCCGGGATCCTGGCGCAGGACATAAGGAAATCCACGCTTGAGGCTATGCCAATCAATGGTGCCCGGGTCGATGGGTTCGCCGTTGCGGTTGTTGCCGGGATAAATCTTGAAACCGCCATTCGTGAAGAACGTCGGGTCGCTTTGCTGCTTTGGCAGCAAGTCCTTGGTGGCGATACTCACCGGAACATTCCAATAAGGATTGATCACCATGTGCGACAGCGCGCCGTTGAAACTGGGCGTGCTGCGGTAATCGCGCCCGACGATGATGCGCATATCCAGAACTTGCTCGCCGTTTTCAAACGCCGAAAGCTTGAAACCGGCGGTATTGACCAGCAAATAACGCGCACCCAAATTTCCCGGCAGCCAGCGCAAGCGCTCCATGTTGATGCGCAGCTGGCGGATTTTCCAGGTCAGCGGCCGATTCAAGGCGCGAAGTGTGTTTTTGCCGATTACGCCGTCGCTGTTTAAGCCGTGCTGTGCTTGAAAAGCTTTCACTGCCGTCACCAGCTCGGGATCGTAGTGCTGGTTTCCGCTGGCGGCGATGCGATATTCGGCAACGCCGTCGGCCGCATACGCTTGCACCATGCGCTGACGGATCAAGGGAATATGCGGGTGGTTGTCACCCGGCCGTATCGAGGCTGAGCTGGGAATATGAATCCATTCGGTGTGATTTCCGGCGAGCTGGCGGTAGTGCGCCAATGTCTGCTTGAGTGACTGGTAACTGGGATGCTTCGGGGATAACTCATCGAACGCCTGCTGCAAACGGTCTTTTTTGAGCGCTTCCTGCAAGAACGCGACGGCGTCGAATGTGCGCTGTGGAATGTGCCAATCCTTGTCGGCCGCGGTGGCCGTCAAATGCCCGCGCGCCAGATCCCGCGCCAGCATCAGCACGGCATGCGTTGTCAGCACTTCCAGCTCGATTGCCGCGGACGAGGATTGTCCGGCGCGATGCTGCAATTGCTGCAAGTGTTGCAGTTGATAATCTTCGCTATTCAGCCCTTCGGTTTCCGCGCTGGCGATGAACGTTAACGCTGCATCGAGCAAGGACGATGCCGGGTTTGGCGTGACCCATACGGGTTGGGAATGCCGCGCGGCATAGAATCGCTGCAAATCGGCAAGCCCGTTTTTACTCAGCGAAAGCGGCGCGGGGTTTGCAAGTTGCCGTTCGATTTCTTTTGCGTCCGCGATCGATGCGAAGGTGACCGATGGATTGAACAGAAGAAACAAACAACAGAAAAACTGGAAATGCGGTAAAAAAAGTTTATTTTGAAAGCGGCGCACGCAGCGGTTCCTTTGCTGGACAGTGTGATTAAATGAAGTTGCCGGGATTTTATCATCAATGTAGTACCGTCATGCATGTGCCTGAAACGGGGAATCACCTTTTATTTTCGGCTTTAGACGGTGTGAATCTGATCGATTGGATTGCGCGGCAGCATCATTGACGGAGTCTGTGCCTTTCCGTATATTTTTCCCGCACCAGAACCGGTTACCCATGTTCCTGAATAAATCATTGAGAAAAATACTAATCATGACAGCCAAACAACACGTGCAGCATTTACTGGATTTCATCGACCAAAGCCCGAGCCCTTGGCATGCGGTGGCTACGGTCGAAGCGGCGATCCAGGCGGCGCAATTTACCCGCCTGGACGAAACCGCCAAATGGTCATTGCAAGCGGGCGGGCGGTACTATGTCGTGCGCGACGATTCGTCGATTGTGCTGTTCGTGTTGGGAAATAAAGCTCCGGCTGAGTCGGGTTTCAAGATAGTGGGCGCGCATACCGATTCGCCGGGATTCCGCATCCGGCCGAACGCCGCGACCGCAAATGACGGCCTTGCCCGGCTTGGGGTCGAAATTTACGGCGGACCGATTCTGGCGACCTTTGCCGATCGCGATCTGAGTTTGGCCGGTCGCATCAGCTACCTCGACGTGCACGGAAATCTCGCTTACAAAAGGGTGCGCTTCGACCGGCCGTTGCTGCGCTTACCGAATCTGGCGATTCACATGAACCGCGGCGTCAACGAGGACGGCTTGAAGCTGCATAAACAAAACGAATTGCCGCTGCTGTTCGCGCAATTGACTCGCGATCAGTTACCGAAACCTTATTTTCTGCAACTGCTGGAACAAGCAACGGGCATCGGTGCTAAGCAACTGCTGTCGTGGGATTTGGCGGTATACGATACGCAGAAGGGTGCGTTCTGGGGCGCGAACGAGGAATTTTACGCCGACAGCCAGATCGACAACCTGGCCTCGTGTCACGCCGCGCTGCAAGCCTTGCTGGACGATAGCGTGCTGAATCATGCCGAAAGTACCTTGGTGTGCGCGTTTTTCGATCACGAGGAAATCGGCAGCGAAAGCCATATCGGCGCGGGTGGCAGCTTTTTGTCCGATGTGTTGCAACGCATCAGCAGCGCGGCTTCATCCGAGCGCGAAGACACGGCGCGCGCGCTGGCGCAAAGCTTTCTGATCAGCGCGGACATGGCGCACGCCTATCACCCCAACTTTCCTGCGGCGTACGACGCCGATCATCGCGTTTTCGTCAACAAAGGCCCGGTGATCAAATCCAACGCCAACCGCCGCTACAGCTCGGAAAGCGTGTCGATTGCACATTTCATCCAATGGTGCGAGGAAGCGGGCGTTCCCCATCAACGCTACTCACACCGCAGCGACCTGCCGTGCGGCAGCACCATCGGCCCGATCGCCTCGGCAAAACTCGGCATCCGCAGCGTCGATGTCGGCTGTCCGATGTGGGCGATGCACAGTGTCCGCGAAAGCGCCGGTGTGCAGGATCATGGTTATATGATCCAAGTGTTGAAGCGGTTTTTTAGCGATTAGATGCAGTAAACTTACTGCCATATTACTAAATTTGAATACCGGGCTAGACATGACCAAACTTTTTATTTCGCATAGCTCGCAAGACGATGCTTTTGTTCGCGAACTGCGTGAAGCGCTTGCCGATCATGGTCAAGCCGGTTGGATCGATTCGCGCGAGTTACGCGGTGGTGATCCTCTATGGACGGAAATTCAGAAAGCCATTGATAACGCATCGGCGTATGCAGTCGTGGTCAGCACGAATTCACTGCAATCCGAATGGGTGGGTGAGGAGCTAAATTACGTTCTGGAACTGCAGAAACAACGATGCAAAGAACAATTTCCGGTGATTCCGCTGTTACTCGATGGAACAAAGCTTGGCGTACTGAAGAGGTATTTTGATGAAGAGCCCTTTTGTATTTCCATGAACAGCCAAGCAGGCGGTGTCGAAGCCGCAATGGATGCAATTCTGGTCGCATTGAGGTTGCGAGATCCTGCTGACGTCGCTGCCACACCGCAGCCTAAAGCCGAGCCGCTGGAAGAACTCGTACTCGAATTGAGTGATTTGAGATTTAACGACAGCGAAGGCAAATGCTGTGCCTCGGCTCGCGCCCGGCTGGTTTACGAACCGGCGACACCAGGGCAACGTGAAGTTACAAGCGTGCAATCATGGCGATTCATTGCACCCATTGGCCCCATCGAAGCCGAAGAATTGCGCTGGTATTTGGAAAAATACGCCATTTGGCCGAGCCATTATTTCCGCGACCGGGCACGCAAAGTAGAAGAAAATCTGGTAGCGTGGGGAAAACTGCTTTACGAAGCGGCGATACCTGCCGCGCATACCGCCAATGTCATGCAAGCGTGGGCGCGGATTAATGGCGGCGCCGGACGCCGGTTTTCGGTTCACGTCGATACCGCACTTGAAGCGAACGCGCCGGAAGCCGAAGTGAATGCAGCACGCGAAGTTGCTACCTTGTTGCTTGGTCTGCCGTGGGAATTGCTGCACGATAATGATAGCTACTTGTTTCAAGGAGCGAAACCGACCCGGGTGCGCCGCCGCTTACCGAATACCGGCGTATACGATGTGCCGGTGGTCGCCACACCGATCCGTATCCTGCTGGTTACCGCCAGACCGGAAGACGAAGCTTGCGGCTACCTCGATCACCGTGTCAGCGCATTGCCGCTGGTCGAAGCGCTGGAAGCGCTGCCCGGTTTAGTCAAGCTGCGGGTGCTCAATCCGCCGACATTACCGGCTTTGCGCAAAGAACTCGAGCGAGCGCGCGACGAAAACAAACCATATCACGTCGTTCATTTCGACGGCCACGGCGTATATGACCGCTATGCGGGTCTTGGCGGATTGTGTTTCGAGCTTCCCGAAGATACCGTCAAGCTCGAGTGGCGCCGCCATGCCACCATCTACACGAACGAACTCGGCCCATTGCTGCGTGATCACCGCATTCCGCTGGTTTTCCTTGAAGCGTGTCAAACCGCGCAAGCGGAAAAAGCCTCTGAATCCGTCGCTTCCGAATTACTGAAGGTTGGTATCGCTTCCGTAGTCGCCATGAGTCACAGCGTACTGGTTGAAACAGCAAAACGTTTTGTCGCAGCGTTTTACCAGGCATTGTCCGCAGGCAAACGCGTCGGCGACGCCATGCTAGCCGGTCAGCGGCAACTGAAGGACGATAGCTTTCGCAGACGCATTTTCGGTGCCGGTGAGCTGCGACTGGAAGATTGGTTCGTGCCGGTGCTGTTCCAGGAAAAGGACGATCCGCAACTGTTCAAAACCGCACCCGCGAAGCAAACATGGGAAAATTTTCAATCCAGGTTGCAGATACGGCTCGGTGAATTGCCGCCGGAACCGCAAACCGGTTTTGTCGGGCGCAGCCGCGAACTGTTGGCATTGCAGCGGCTACTGCTGCACGAGCGCTATGCCGTGGTGCGCGGCCAAGGCGGCGAAGGCAAAACCGCGCTGGCTGCCGAATTTGCCCGCTGGATGGTACGCTCGCAGCAAATCCGCCGCACCGCGTTTGTTTCGGTTGAAGCGCACAGCCACGCAGCCGCAGTGCTCGATGTGCTCGGCCGCCAGTTAGTGGATCAAAATTATTCGGTCGCCACGTTCAAAAATCTCGACCAAGCCATGCTGCCGGTGGAAAAGGCATTGCGCGAACAAACCGCGTTGTTGATCGTCGACAACATGGAAAGCATCCTGCTGCCGCCTTTTATGCAGCATGAAACCCCACAATCCTTGTCAGACGACGCGCGCGAAACGTTGCAGGAAATTCTCGGCTTATGCCAACGGCTGCTACAAGTTGGCGGCACACGATTGCTGTTTACCAGCCGAGAATCCTTGCCTACGCCGTTCGATGCCGAACGCAACCGCCGCGAATTGCACCGGCTCGACCGCGACGATGCGGTGAAATTGGTCGAACGGGTGTTGAATGCCGCCGGTGATGAAGCGGGTACCGCCAGCGACGCCGCCCGCGAAGAAATCGAACAACTGGTCGACGCGGTGCATGGACACGCCCGCACCTTGTTGCTGCTGGCGCCGGCATTGCGCAGCCGCGGTGTTACCGCAACGCACGCATCGCTCGTCGAGTTAATGGCTGACATGGAACGGCGCTTTCCCGGCAGCCGTGAGCAATCGGTATTTGCCAGCGTCGAATTGTCGTTGCGCCGCCTGTCGCAAGAAAATCGACAACGGGTGCATGCGCTGGGAGTGTTTCACGGCGTAGCCGATCTGGATGTGCTTCGTCATATGATGCAATGGCAAGAAGCCGATGTAATTTCGCTGGCGATTGAACTGATCGAAACAGGACTGGCGACACCGGATCGTTACAACCACCTCACGCTGAACCCTGCGCTTTGCCCCTATTTGCGTAGAAAGTTAGAGGATAACGAACGGGAATCGTTGACAACGCATTGGGTTGAGGGGATGCAACCGTATGTTGACTACCTTGAGCAGCAACAAAGTCAGAACACCGAAATCGCAGCAACGCTGACAGTGCTGGAGCTACCAAACTTGTTTGCGCTGCTGGATCGGGTACAACGTACCGGAGATGTGGAAACGACGATTGACCTGGCTAATTCACTTTTCTCTTTATTGCAAAATATCGGCAAACCACGCTTGCTGGAGCAGGTCGGGCAAGTACGCGATGTCGCAGCAATGGCGCTCGGCGATACTTGGAATCACGCGAAATTTGGCGCGCAACGAACCCGCATCGAGCAGCAATTGGCTACTGGCGGGTTGCGTGAGGCTTTCGACGCAGCGCAAGCATTGTTGCAGCGCGCCCGAATGGCGGGGCAACAAGCATACCCTAGTGCCGATTACGATCTGGCGATGGCGCATTTCATACTCGCACGGGTATTGATAAGGGCTGGTGGCGCTGATCAGGCATTGCCATTGCTAAACGAAGCCCGATATCGTTTCGAAGCCATTGCACAGCAACGAGATAACAAATCCGCAGAAGGAATGGCAGCAGCGTGCTTTACGGAGCAAGGTGATTGTTTTTGCGATTTGGGTCGATTGGATGAAGCTGTCGTGGCGTATGAAGAAAGAATTCGCCGCGGAAAACAACTCGGTGATGATAGGGGTGTCGCCGTGGGTAAAGCGCAGCTTGGAACCGTTTATTTGGAGCAGCGCAAATATCCCGAAGCGCTGCAAGCGTATGCCGAAGCTCGTGAACAATTTGCGCAAATGAACGAACCGGTTTCTGTAGCTATGAGCTGGCATCAGACAGGTGGCGTGTATCTAGCGATGGAACAACCCACTGCAGCGGAAGATGCCTACCGGCAATCGCTCAAAATCAAAGTTCAGATCGGCAATGTTGGCGGACAGGCGAGGACACTCAACCAATTGGGAAATCTATATAATGCTATCGACCGCCCGGAAGAAGCGGTGGCTTTTTACCGACAAGCAGCAGATAAGTATGTTGAGATCGGCGATACAGCCAGTGAAGGAATAGCAAGAAGTAATCTTGGCAACGCCTTATGCAAGCTTCGCCGTTTCGATGAAGCGCGGCAGGAAATCCATCGTGCGATAGCGTGCAAAGCGCCATTGGGTCACGCTGTCACACCTTGGACGACGTGGAGCATTCTTGCCGACATCGAAACCGAGACCGGTAATTCCGCTGCCGCCGCTGAAGCAAAGCAAAAGGCAATTTCTAGCTACCTTGCTTATCGCCGCGACGGCGGTGAGAATCACCATCCCGATGGGCGCCTCAGCATTGCGATAACCGAGCGATTGCTTGCCGGAGATACTGCAGCGGCCACAACGTTGCTGCAGCAACTCGCCGATGATTCTGAAGCCGACTGGCTTCAGCCTTTCATCCAAGCACTGCAAGCCATTGCCGACGGCAGTCGCGACCGCAGTCTTGCCGATGTACCCGATCTGGACTATACGATGGCTGCCGAAATCCTATTGCTGATCGAAGCGTTGGAAAAATCGGGCTAGTTTGCGATTTTCTGCATTTCGGCGTGTATCAGCCGATGATTGGCTGGAAATCCAAGCGCATCAAGCAGCGTTTGGACAAGGGTTTCAGTGCGGACTTGAGCAAGGTGCGTGATCAATTGTTCAAGCGGTTTCGCGGCATTTTCTAGGTGTGCCGTTCCAGGCACCGCATGGATTGCCGCTGTTCAGACGATCTTTTCCGGAATTTTGCTTCATCATCGACTCACTCCCAAGCATTGCCAGCTTCGCTATTAATGTCAGTCACGCCATGTGTCGTCTCAGTTCTTTTCTACTGATGATAAGGTATCTGAGTTCTCAGGAAAGTAGGAATATCTGAAGGTCGCAAGCAGTATCAAGCTATGTTGGGATTGTTCTTAACAAAGTCTTCACATGGATTTTGCGAAAATTTCACATCAATTAAGATATAAATAAACTATCAAGGCAATAGAACTTATTACCGACAATAAGTAAGAGGAGAGTTACGCAATAGAGCCTCGAACATTAAATCTCTTGTTGTTCACTGTCATTTAATTTTATTGGGGGAAACAGTTTATGAAACCACAAGCAATAGAAAAATTGTTGCCTGGCGAACAAACAGCTACAGTAGCTACTAAAACCGGTTCCGCCGCTTTTCAATCGCAATACCTGTTACGCGATACTGCAGCAGGTTTGATTACCGGTGCAATGGCGATTCCACTGACGGTCGGTATTGCGATGATGTCCGATTACCCGATCAAAGTGGGACTGGCGACAGTCGCTTTTGCTTCCTTCATTGGCTGGATTAATGCCTGGTTCAAGCCCGGTAATTACATCGGCTCACCGGGTATCGCAGCGGGTTTGGCGCCGGTGCTGGCAATGGGTGTTGCTACTTTCGGCTGGGAAAATATGGCGTTTTGTATTTTTCTGACGGCGATCATGCAAGCGATTATCTGGAAATTCAATTGGCAGCGGTATCTGCTGGTCGCGGTTCCGGTTTATCTGGTTGAAGGATTGCTGGCCGGTGTGGGGTTAAAAATATTGCTGAAGTTTTCGGAATTTACTTACGAAATTTCAGATACGCTGGTTACCGAAGAGTTCTGGAATAGTGCGCGTATTCAGATGGTAGCGATCTCAGCTGCGGGTCTTGCGATATTTTTATTACTATTCTCCAGATTTAAGAACACGCAACCCGCCATTCCATATTTCGTGCTCATTATCGGTGGTGTGATCTTGGCTCATTTTGTCAGCGTGCCGATGCTTTCCGTGCAAGATGTCGATCTTCATTTGCGCTTACCATTGCCGCAAGCGGATGTATCTTTCCTGATGTTGACTTATATGGTGCTGTTTTGCGCCATGCTGGCGATTGTTGATGTCATCGAACAGGTCATGAGCAATGCGGCGATCGAGAAAATCGATCCATTACGGCGTAAGACCAATAGCAATAATAGTTTGCTGGCCATTTGGATTGCCAATCTGGGATCCAGCTTCTTTCATGGCATGACCAATCTGGATGGTTTGGCCAAAAGCACCACGAATAAGCTCGCTGGTGCCATGACCAAGTTTTCCGTTCTGATCATTGGATCGGTGGTTTGCTTCTTTACCTTCAATACCCACTATCTTAATTATTTACCTAAGTTCTCGCTGGCGGCGATCATGATGTTTACCGGATACAAGATGATTGCCGGATTGGTGCATGTGACGCATTATGGCCCTTATGCGGTGGTACTTTCTTTTTTAACCGCAGGGCTGGTTTATAAGGTGGGTATTTTCGAAGGTCTGCTGATTGCGATGGTATTACACGGTATCATTCACTTTATGGTGTTTACCAAACACGACAACTTGTCAGGCAAAACGGTCGTCAAGCGGTACTTTGATAATTTGAGAAAAGATAGCAGCAGCAATTTGCGGTAACATTTCGTTGTGATTTTCTTAAGAACGACGCGCAGGGGGTGGACTATCAAATCCGCTCCTCGTTGACTGGAGAGTTGCGCAACTTCTTGCCGGGATCCTAATTAATTCTTCCGGATTTTATTGGGTTAAAATGCACCATGAAAGTGCTTGTCATAGAAGATAATCAAGATATCGCTGCCAGTATTCGCGATTATCTGGAGAATGCAAACTACTCAGTCGACATAGCAAGCGACGGCATGACCGGATTGAATCTGGCGATTACGAAAGACTATTGCGTGATCATTCTGGATCTCGGGTTGCCGGATATCGATGGCATCGATATCTGCTACCGGATTCGCCACGACGCACACCGTTCAGTTCCGGTGCTCATGTTGACTGCCAGAGGTCTACTGGAGAATAAATTACAAGGCTTTGAATCCGGTGCGAATGATTATCTGGTGAAGCCTTTTTCCTTGAAAGAGCTCGCCGCCCGGATCAAAGTATTATCGGAACGCATTGGCCGTGTGCCCGATTCACGACTACAGATCGGGGATCTCACGCTCGATGTGAGCACTCACGAAGTCTATCGCGCGGGCAAACGGATAGAACTCAGCCCGTCATTATTCCGGTTACTCATGTATCTAATGCAGAATCCCCATCGCGTCATCACCCGGGAAGAATTGGAACGCGTCGTTTGGCAGGATAGTCCGCCGGACAGCGATGTTTTGCGGACTCATCTTTTCAATCTTCGGCAGCTCGTTGACCGGCCGTTTGATCAGCCGCTTTTGCGTACGGTACGCGGCTTCGGGTTCAAGATTACGGACCGGAATGCAGAAGACTAAGCGGCTCAGCCGCAGCATCATCCTGTCGTTTCTATTTCTGGGCGCCGTGATCACGCTGTTACTCGGTCTGAGTCTGGTTGTTGCATTGAAAACGGTTGAAATCAACATACTCGATGAAATACTGCATGCCGAGCTTAAACGGTTTCAGCAGCAAGGCAATGATTCACAGAAATCCGGACTCTCGCATTCGCGCTCAACCATCGTCATTTATTCCGCTCTGCCAAACGAAGCGGATACCATTCCGGTATACCTGCGTAACCTTCCTCGCGGCATTCACGATGTAACTTACAATGGCCGCGACTATCGGGTGCTGGTCGAAAATATCGGCGATGCACGGTACGCTATCAAATTTGACGACACCAGCATCCATAAGCGTGAACGCGAGTTCATCCGCCTCGTTGGATTGTGTGCGTTCATTACCTTGCTGATCGCGTTTATCTTTGGCTGGAAAATGGCGCATTATGTGATCAGCCCCATCAGGCGGCTGGCCTATCAAGTGATGGCGTTCAAGAATCAACCCGGTGAGGTTCTTGATTTATCTGAATTTGGCAATGATGAGATCGGCGTTCTGGCGCATAAACTGCAGCATTATCATCAGCAATTACAGCAACTGCTGATCCGTGAGAAAGAGTTTGCCAGCAACGTCAGTCATGAGTTACGGACACCCGTGACCAGCATCAGCTTGGCGGCGGAGGTATTGGCGACCAAAAAGGATTTGTCCGCGGCAGAATATGAGCGGATACAACGCATTCAACGCGCTGCCGGAGAGATGTCCGAGCTGATCGAGACGTTCCTGGTATTAGCGCAGATTCATAACGAACCGACGGATATTGGCACGCACGAAATGGGGCCTATCGTCCGCAAAGTGATCGAGCAGCAACGGGTGTGGCTGGGTAATAAGCCGGTTGAAGTCGTTGTCGAAGAGAATGGCCGGTTAGCCGTATCGGCGCCTGCGGGTATCCTGAGCGTTTTGGTTGCCAATCTGGTGCGCAATGCATTTCGTTACACCGAACGGGGTAGTGTGGTGGTGACGCTGGGACCCGATCGATTCACCGTCGCCGATACCGGTGTGGGTATCGATCCCAGCATGCAAGCGCAAATATTCAAAGGCTATGCGGTATACAATCCCAACAACTCGGATAGAGTCAGACTGGGTTTGTCGATCGTCCAGCGCATCTGCGAACATTACAATTGGACCATTTTGGTTGAAAGCACAAAGGGGCAAGGTAGCCGGTTTACTGTTAGGGGCTTCGGAAGTGAAGAGGGATAAAATCATGGAACTATCCGCAGTATTGACACCGGCAGCGGAAGGCGGCTATGTCGCTTTTAACCCGGAAACCGGAACAACCACGCAAGGCGAAACCGTTGAAGAAGCATTGGCCAACCTGGCCGAAGCAACCGGGCTGTATCTTGAAGAATTTCCGATGACCGTTTTCCTCCAGGGGCATGCATAAGCTGTATTGCACCGAATCACCTTAAACCGGAAACTGAATCTCTAACCAGAGATACTCGAGTAAACAGGAATATCGCTAAACGAATTTGTTGGAATTTTATTCTTGCTTATATCTGTTTTTGCAACGCCTGATTTCGCCAGGCGCTGCTTATTATGAATAATATTCAGATCTAGAATGCTACGTCTGTGAAATTTCCGGTAACGTACGTGCAGCCGAAACCATCAATCGTACAACCAAAGCCAAATTTCGGTTGAAAAATCGAGAGGGATTCCGCTGTAGGTTTAATATTGTTGTATATAAATTTCACTTCAACTGGTATGCCTTGAATTAAATTAAATGATACAAGAATAGAACTTGTTTTATCGAGAGCAGTTACTGTCGATGGATTATACTGATTGCTCAAATTATCATATATATTGCTAGTCGCACCTCCAAGAGCATTCATAGCCAAATTATTATCCAATGCTACAATTTTGGTCATGCAAGTAATTTGATTCTTGCCAGATAGGGCACATCCATGGAAATCAACTTTTAATCCATTTTCTGTTATGGAATCCAAGGCTATGCTGGAGAAATGATCCTTTTTTAAAGTAGCATCTAAAATAGTGAAAGTTCCAGAAGCAAGATCTAGCTTGAGAGTTACGCTGTCATAAACCGTAGTGTCATCCACTACTACATCCCGCATGACAAGCGCTCCATTGCTGCTAGTGAAATTTACAATGGCAAAGCAAGAACTGCTAATCGCGAGAAGGCTTAAACCCAGAAGAAGCTTTTTCATTTTTATTGATTCCCTATATTAGGTATTGTTGGAAACAGACTAAAGCAAATTGAACTGCTATTTGCCGCCGGTTTAACGCATGGGAATTGAAAAGGGATGACTGGAGAAACTTATTTGTAAGAAATTTCCTGGGCCAGCTTTGAAGCACCAATTCACGCTCATGAGGCCTATCTTATATAACTATCAGATCTCGTTCGGCGCTAATCCATTCTACCTGGCAAGGATGGTTGAGATTCTCCCTGCCGTTTGACGGGTTACTCAGATTTGCCTATAGTCGCAATTAGATGTGTTCCCGATCCTTACCGGCAATATTCAACGAAAGGAGCATCCGTCATGAAGAAAATCAACGACTTTTCGCGGTACAAAAATATCCTGCCTTACGATAGCGAGATCTTTGGTGTGTATCAACCGATGATCGGTTGGAAATCCAAGCGCATCAAGCAGCGTATGGACAAGGGTTTCAGTGCGGATTTGAGCAAGGTGCGCGATCAATTGTTCAAGCGTTTCCGCGGCGATTTCGAGATGGTGCTGGATGAGCGTGGCGTGTTGCAGAAGATCTCGCGGCTGGAAACGGGTGGCAGCGACGTGCCGCGCAAGGGCGCGATGGGCAGCTTTGTCATTGAGAATCTCACGCGCGAGCTGCCGCCGCTGGAGCGTTACGACGAGCGCATCTGGGACAAGCTGATCGATGCGGATCGCATCAAGACGACATTGAACCAGGATGTGATTCCCAAGGTGACCGAGTGGTACAAGACTGCGCAGGACGCGCGGGCGAATCCTCGCAGCGTGGAAGCCGCCAACGAACTGGCGGCGGAGCAGTTGCAGCGCGAATCCACGGTGGCGGGTTATGTGCTGCATTTGAAGCAAACCAAGCAGTACGACACCCTCAAGCAGTTGTTCTACAAGCAGGATAATCAACTGGCGAATCTGCAAAAATTGCTCAGTTTTAAGGATCCGCTCGACTATATGGATCCGTTCAAGGATCTCGACCGCGCCGGGTTGTCACCCATCGGCATCGTGCATTTGTTCCGCCAATATTTCTTCGAGTTCGACACGTTTCTGGGTCCGGCGGTCGGGCATGTGTGGCTCAGTCCGGGCAGCAGCGTGGAATTGGTCGAAGTCAGCACGCGCCGGACATTGGTCGAACGCACGCTGGAAACATCGCTGGAAACGGTGCTGAGAACCGAAAAGTCGCTGACCGAGGAGGACGAACTGTCGCAAGCGGTGAAGGAAGACAACAAATCCGATACCAAATTCGGCATGAACGCCACCGCCAATCAAAGCTGGATCGGCGGCAGCGCCAGCGCATCGGCCAGTATCGATATGGCCAATACGCAGTCGAAAGCGCGCGAAGTCTCGCACAAGCACATGCGCCAGCAGACCGAAAAAATTTCCACCGAGATCCGCAAGAACTATAAATCGACTTTCCGCACCGTTACCGAAACCACCGATACCTCGAGCAAGCGCTACGTGTTGAACAACACCACGCCCGATCTGCTCAATTATGAAATGCGCCGCAAAATGCGCCAGGTTGGTGTGCAGGTGCAGGATATCGGCACGTATTTGTGCTGGCAGACGTATGTGGACGATCCGGGCCGCCAGCTCGGTATCGCCAAGTTGGTGCATCTGGCCAAAGGCCCCGAAGTGGGCGAGATACCGCCGCCGGAAGCGATTCCGATGCCGCAACCGGTCACGACCGACTTGAGCATCGATATTCCGTTTGTGCCGAAAACCGAGGACACGCTGCCGGAAGAAGATATGGACGAAGTGTACCGCGAAGGCAAGGAAGTGAATCTGGATGACAACGAAGGCGAGCCGGAACAGATTCAATGGAAGTTTGGCGGTTTCAAGGCGCAATGCGATCAACCGGGTTACGAATACGGTGAAGACGGTTTTATCAGCTTTGACTATGGCGGCAGCGATATCCGCTTGCAGTTGGACGAAGTGCAGGAAGATAAACCCGGCGCGATCCGTTTTTCCGTCAAGGTCAAGCATGTGAACTTCCACAATGTGTCGCCGCTGCGCGTGATTGCCAAGATTACCTGGCAACCGGGTAAAAAGCTGAACGACGAGGTCACCGCGCAGAACGAACTGAAAATCAAGGAATTCAACGAGAAAACCAAATTTGAATACGAACAGGCCTTTGTCGAAGCGGCGCGTGACCGCATCAACAAGATGTCGCGCATCGAAACGCGCAAGTTCGAGGACTTGCGCGAGGAAGAACGCATCGTGGTGTACCGCAGCCTGATCCAGGATATGTTGACCAAAGGGTTGCCGATGCCGGACGACCGCACGCGGCATGTGGTATCGGAATTGCTGAATACGATTTTCGATATCGACAAGATGCTGTACTTCGTCGCGCCGGAATGGTGGCGGCCGCGTTTGCATCACAGCCATCAAGGCTTGGGCGGCATCCGCAAACCGTCTTCCGTTACGCCCGCGCCGGTAAGCGCCGCCGCTGCGGGCGGTTCGGTTCATACGCAAATCAAGAGCAAGGCAGCCAAGAACCTGATCACCGCCGCGGCTGCGGTAGCGGAAAACACGCAAATTGCGTCGATGGATACCGTGACCTGGGGCGGAGCGCACGATAACCGGGTGGATAACTACTACATTACCGAAGAATCCGATCCCGCCAAGCTGGGGGCCTCATTGGGCTGGCTGTTGCAACTCGACGGCGACAACATGCGCAATGCCTTCCTGAATGCGCCGTGGGTCAAAGCCGTGATTCCGATCCGTCCCGGCAAGGAACGCGCCGCGATGAACTGGTTGCAACGTTTGCATGTGGAAGGCACCGAAGGGTTGGACGATAACTACGTCGCGCCCGCAGATGAGCTGGCCAAAATCCCGCACAGCGGCCCGAACGTGACGATCCGCGATGCCATCAACCATTTGTGCGACGTGGTCGCGGACAAACACGCCAAGTCGATGAAAGTGGGGCGATATCCGGGCGATGAAATCAACGACGATAACCGCGTTTCCGCTACGCCGGTCGACAAGGTCTACGAGCATGGTTTTTATCCGCTGCAAGGCGGCTTCCGTGCGTTGCAGGGCGGTGAAGATTTTGAGGTCTTCGATCAATGGGTGGAAGTGCTGCCGACCGATCAAGTGGTGCCGGTACCGGTGGCGTACGATCCGAAAACCGGACGGCAGTTGTAGGCATGGCCGATTTCGAAGTGCAGTTTGCCGATGCATCGTTTGTTGAACCGTCGGCGCAGGAGGCGGCTTTCGGCTGGAAGAGCAACGAAGTCGTAGTGTTTCGCGGCGCTAACGAGTCCCAGGTTTTGCAGCCCGATGCCAATGGTTCCTGCAAGTGGTCGAGCGGTACTGCCGATCCGTGGAGCGTAGCCGATATCCGCCGGCGTGTGTTGAACGTGCCGTATGCGTGGCGCATGGCGGGTCAATCGGCGTTAATTCCCAAGGTCGAGGCGGGTACGCCATTGCGCGCAATTCTGTCGGCGCGATCCCGGTTGTCGCTGTGGACGGGATTGGCCAATTTCACCAAGCGCGTGGCGGTCGCGCACAACATCGAAGGCCAGATTCCGTCGGCGCAGCAGTATGAATCGTTCATGAGCAAATTTTGTGCAGGCCTGGATGATATTTCGCTGATCGCCACGATCGGCAGAAGGCCGGACGGCTCGGTCGATCTCTCCCCGGAGCTGGCGGTGTTCGGCCACGCGGTTGGCAATAAACCCGGCAAGGAGCGGAATTTTGTTGAGCTGGCGCTCAAGAATCTGATCGGCGCTTGTCATTCACTCGGCATTCAAGTCACTGCCGGTTATGAAGTGCGTGACGACTTCGGCAAACAAACACAGGGTAATTTTGTATCGTTCATTACGTCACGGAATTCCGATATGACCGATCACGCCAACCGCATTCGCGATGTGCTCGATACCTGGGATTTTGATGGTGTCGGCTTCGATATCGAGGTGAACGGTATTGGCCCGAGTGAACAAAGCGACACCATGAAAGCCTGGTTCAAGCAGGGTAAAACGATCAAGGACTGGGTGGTTGCCAGGCCTACATCGTCCGATCCGGCCGCCAAAAAGGAACAAGCCGCGGCGGATAATATACGTATTCTGTATCACACGCTGGCGCAATTGCTGATCACCAAGAAACGGTTTGTGTCTTACGCCACGGCTGCGTTTGTGGATGCCAAGTCCGGCAAGTTTGATGATGGTGTTTATATTTTTGGCCACACCCGGATACAGCCGATCGGGCTGGCCGCGGGGCGCGCCAATGTGATTGCGCGGATCATGGCTTACGACGAAGGGTTTCAAGCTGGTGGCGGAAAGAAAACAGAAAAATCATCCACTGCGCAGGATTCGCTGACAAAACGCCATGTGCAAATCCTGAAATCGATCACCAGCGCCGGTATTCATCCGTCCACCGTGCAGTTAGGCATCAAGATGGAGAGTCTGAAGGATTTCGGTATGAAAAGCGGGCATATGACCGTCGCCCAAGCGGTGGAACGCTGCGCCGATTTACGCCGTTTTCGCACCGGACTCATCACGTTTTCGGGCAGTACCTCGTCTCCATCCGACGAAGTGGCGGCATTCGCCCGCTACGATAAAGTGCTGAATGAGTCGGAATTCAACCGGCGTCATTTCCTCGGCGTGCCGTTTCAAGCACCGCATTGATTGCCGCCGGTCAGACGGTTTTTCCGGCAAACTTTGTTTCATCACCATTCGCCACTATTTATAGTGAGTTTTTCTTGCAGAGCAAGTCACGCCTCGTGCCATCCCGGTTTTTTGCCGCTGCGACTGATGATAAGATGACAAGGTAATGGAACTGAGAGATCTAAAAAGCTGGGCAGAGTATTGAAAGTAGCTCAGGACTGCATCACTGGTATAGAGCCATTCTCACTAATGACGATGAAGCAGTCAGTGTCTGTAAAATTACTAAGTTGAACTTTCCGAACCGTCCCGATGACAGCAACAGAAACCCAAATTGAGCAAGATCTGATCGCTAAGCTTGAAGCGCTCAAATATACCTACCGTCCGGATATTCGTGATCGTGAAGCACTGGAAAACAATTTCCGGGAGAAATTCGAGGCACTTAATCGCGTTAAGCTGATGGATTCGGAATTTTCCAGGTTGAAGGATGGGATTGTTAACGCCGATGTTTTCGCTGCCGCCCGCCACTTGCGCGAACGTAACACCTTCTTCCGTGACGACGGTACACCGCTAAATTACACGCTGGTCAACATCAAGGACCGGTGCAAGAACAGTTTCGAAGTCGTCAATCAACTGCGCATTAACACCGACTACAGCCATCATCGTTACGACGTGATACTGCTCATCAACGGCGTGCCGGTGGTGCAGGTCGAGTTGAAAGCTCTCGCCATCAGTCCGCGCCGGGCGATGCAGCAGATCGTCGATTACAAAAACGACCCTGGCAACGGTTACAGCAAAACCCTGCTGTGCTTCCTGCAATTGTTCATTGTCAGCAACCGCTCAGACACCTGGTACTTTGCCAGCAACAACAACCGTCACTTCAGCTTCAACGCCGACGAACGCTTTTTGCCGTTCTATCAGTTTGCAAGCGAAGACAACAACAAGATCACCCATCTGGACAGTTTCGCCGGGAAGTTTCTCGCCAAGTGCACGCTGGGCGAGATGATCAGCCGCTACATGGTGCTGGTGGCCAGCGAGCAGAAATTGCTGATGATGCGCCCGTATCAGATCTATGCCGTCAAGGCCATCGTCGAGTGCATCCACCAGAACTGTGGCAACGGCTACATCTGGCACACCACCGGCAGCGGAAAAACGCTCACTTCGTTCAAAGCATCGACTCTGCTCAAGGACAACCCGGCTATCGATAAATGCCTGTTCGTGGTCGACCGCAAAGACCTGGATCGACAGACGCGGGAGGAATTCAACAAGTTTCAGGAAAAGTGCGTCGAAGAAAACACCAATACCGAAACCCTGGTGCGCCGCCTGCTTTCCGGCGACTACGCCGATAAGGTGATCGTCACCACCATCCAGAAGCTCGGCCTGGCGCTGGACGGCAGCAATAAGAAAAATTATCTGGCCCGGCTGGAACCGCTACGTAACCAACGCATAGTTTTCATCTTCGACGAATGCCACCGCTCGCAATTCGGCGAGAACCACAAGGCCATCAAGGAGTTCTTTCCCAACGCGCAATTGTTCGGCTTTACCGGCACGCCGATCTTCGACGACAACGCCAGTTATCAGCAGATCGAAGGCCAGCAGGCATCATTCAAAACCACGGCGGACATCTTCCAGCAACAACTGCATGCCTACACCATCACCCACGCCATCGAAGACCGCAACGTGCTGCGCTTTCATGTGGATTACTACAAGCCCGAGGGTAAAAACAAGCCGAAGCCGGGCGAGGCGCTGACCAAGAAAGCCATCGTCGAGGCGATTCTGTCCAAGCACGATGCCGCCACCAACGGACGCAAGTTCAATGCCGTGCTGGCCACGGCCTCGATCAACGACGCGATTGAATATTACGCGCTGTTCAAGTCCGTGCAGGTGGAAAAACAGGCCCAGATCGAGTCAGGGGGCGGTGATTTCCAGCCGCTCAACATTGCCTGCGTATTTTCCCCGCCCGCCGAGGGCAACAAGGACGTGCAGCAGATCCAGGAAGACCTGCCGCAGGAAAAGGCCGACAATGAACAAGCGCCGGATGAGAAGAAAGCCGCTCTCAAGGCCATCATCGCCGACTACAACGCCCGCTACGGCAGTAATCACAGCATTGGCGAATTCGACCTCTACTATCAGGACGTGCAAAAACGCATCAAGGATCAGCAATATCCCAACCAGGATTTGCCTCATGCGCAGAAGATCGACATCGTCATCGTGGTGGATATGCTGCTCACCGGTTTCGATTCCAAATACCTGAACACTCTTTATGTGGACAAAAACCTCAAGTACCACGGCCTGATTCAGGCGTTCTCGCGCACCAACCGCGTGCTCAACGACACCAAGCCCTACGGCAATATTCTCGACTTCCGCCAGCAGCAGGACGCTGTCGATACCGCCATCGGCCTGTTTTCCGGTGAAGCCGCCAAACCCGCCAAGGAAATCTGGCTGGTTGAGCCAGCCGCTGAAGTGATACGCAAGTATGAGGCTGCGGTTTCCGGCATGGCGGGCTTCATGCAAAACAAAAATCTGGTGTGCGAGCCTGAGCAGGTCTATAACCTGAAAGGCGACGCTGCCCGCATCGAGTTCATCAACCGCTTCAAGGAAGTGCAGCGGCTCAAGACGCAACTCGACCAGTACACCGATCTGAACTACACACAAAAGGCTCAAATCGATGCCATCCTTCCGCAGGATCAGCTTCTGAGTTTCAGGAGCACTTACCTGGAAACCGCGCAACGCTTGAAAGCGCAACAAGACAAAGGCGGCGGCAGTATTCCGCCCGAGGTGCAGCAGCTTGATTTCGAATTCGTGCTGTTTGCAAGCAGCGTAATCGATTACGACTACATCATGGCACTGATTGCCCGCTACGCCAGCCAAACGCCGGGCAAGCAGAAAATGAGCCGCGACCAGCTCATTGGCTTAATTCAGTCCGATGCCAAATTCATCGACGAGCGCGACGACATCGCCGAATACATCGGCACGCTGGAGACGGGCAAGGCGCTGGATGAACAAGCCATCCGCACCGGATTCGAACGCTTCAAGGCCGGCAAGCACGCCCGCCAGTTGGCAGCCGTCGCAGAAAAGCACGGGCTGGACGCCGCCATGCTGCAAACC
This sequence comes from Nitrosomonas oligotropha, assembly GCF_009833085.1. GTDB lineage: Bacteria > Pseudomonadota > Gammaproteobacteria > Burkholderiales > Nitrosomonadaceae > Nitrosomonas > Nitrosomonas oligotropha. The sequence goes on from NZ_QRBZ01000012.1 coordinate 148,556, forward strand.
TTTGTGGACACCATCCTGCGCCGTATGATCTTTGATGGTGAAACCTTGAGTGAACTCTTCGCCTCGCAGGAGCTGGGTTGGAAAGCACGCACCAAGGCGGAATTGGCGCTGATGGAAGAGCTGATTCCGCTGCTCAAAAAGCTCGCCCAAGGACGGGAGATTTCAGGATTGGGGGCGTATGAGCAATAAGGTGGAAAAACGCGGATTGGTGCCCAAGCTGCGCTTTCCTGAGTTTCGGGAAGCGGGAGAGTGGAATGGGAATACTTTTGGCAAAGCCGCGATTTTCATAAATGGCAGAGCATACAAACAAGATGAGTTGCTTGATAAAGGTAAGTATAGAGTTCTTCGTGTTGGGAACTTCTTTTCTAACAACCAATGGTATTACTCTGATCTAGAGCTGGGGGAAGACAAGTACTGCGATAAAGGCGATCTTCTTTATGCATGGTCTGCTTCTTTTGGCCCAAGAATATGGCAAGGTGAAAAAGTAATTTATCACTATCACATCTGGAAGGTATTGGAGAAAAACGGAGTTGATAGGAATTTTCTGTTTATCCTACTCGGGTATGAAACTGAAAGAATGAAATCGCAGTCGGCTAATGGTTTGGGCCTAATGCACATTACTAAAGGAGCTATAGAAAGCTGGAAATGTCACATCCCTGAAATTGAAGAACAACAAAAAATCGCCGACTGCCTCGCTTCTCTCGACGACCTCATCATCGCCCAAACCCAAAAGCTCGACACGCTCAAGGCCCATAAAAAAGGACTGATGCAGCAACTTTTCCCTGCCGAAGGCGAAACCCTGCCCAAGCTGCGCTTTCCTGAGTTTCGGGATGAGGGGGAGTGGGAGGCATTCCGTTTTGAAGAAATCGCTAAATTTTTTTCAGGCGGAACTCCTTCAAAAGATGTTGCTGAGTATTGGAATGGATATATTCCCTGGATTAGTGCATCCTCAATGCACAATACAAAGATTGAAATATCCGATTCAAATATCACTGAACTGGCTGTAAGTGCGGGCGCACGAATTGCAAAAAAAGGGACATTGCTTTTATTGGTACGCGGGAGCATGTTGCATAAGCGCATTCCACTAGGTATTGCAGAAGTTAACGTCGCATTTAATCAAGATGTCAAAGCACTGGAACTTAAGTCTAATATCACCGAACAATATTTGATGTATTTTCTCGTGGCATCCGAACCGAAACTGCTGCGGGCAGTTACCTCGACAGGTATTGGTGCGGGTAAGTTAGATACAAGTGACCTAAATGATTTTCTCATCAATACACCGTCACCAACTGAACAACAAAAAATCGCCGATTGCCTCTCTTCCCTCGACGAACTGATCACCGCCCAAACCCAAAAGCTCGACACGCTCAAGGCCCATAAAAAAGGACTGATGCAACAGCTTTTTCCCACTCTGGACGAGGCGCAAGGGTGAGCACATTGACCGCATTTCACGCGGATATCAAAAACATCCTCGAGCAGGCGCGGGGCAAGGCGCGTTCGGCGGTGAATGCCGCCATGGTCGAAGCCTACTGGCAGATTGGGCAACGGATTGTGGAAGAAGAGCAGTTTGGGCAGCACAAAGCTCAATATGGTAAACGGCTGATCGAAGACCTCTCGGTAGCGCTGATGGCGGATTTCGGCAAGGGCTTTTCCTATGCCAACCTGTACAACTGCCGCCAGTTTTACCTGACCTTTCCCGATCAGGAGATTCTCTACACGCTGTGTAGAGAATTGAGCTGGAGCCACTTGCGCTTGATCATGCGCGTCGATTCGCCGCAAGCCATTGACTATTATTGCCGCGAAACCAGAGAGCAGAGCTGGACGGTACGCCAACTGGAACGCAATATCAAAAGCCAGAGTTTTCAGCGCCTGCTGTCAACCCAGATTCCGCCTTCATCTGCACAGGGCACCTCTGCCCATCTGGAATTTATCAAAGACCCTTATGTGCTGGAATTCTTGCAATTGCCGGAAACTGGCGAGGTAAAAGAAAGCCGGCTGGAGCAGGCGATTATCGATGAGTTGCAAAAGTTTCTGCTGGAACTGGGCAAGGGTTTCTCGTTCGTTGCGCGGCAGATGCGTATCAGCACCGAAACCAGTCATTTTTATCTCGACCTGGTGTTCTACAACTACTTACTCAAGTGTTTTGTCATTATTGACCTGAAGACCGGCAAGCTCAGTCATCAAGATATCGGCCAAATGGATATGTATGTGCGCATGTTCGACGATCTTAAACGGAGCGAAGACGACAATCCCACCATTGGCATTATTCTTTGCGACAGCAAGGATGAAACCATTGTTAAATACTCGGTGATCAAGGAGAGCCAGCAACTTTTCGCTTCCAAGTATCAGCGCATACTCCCGACCGAAGCGGAATTGATTGCCGAAATTGAGCGGGAGAAGCGGCTGATAGAGGAGAGAGAGTGATGGATAAGCAATTTCAAGCCCCGCAACTAAACCTTGAAACCGCTGTGCAGCGCGCCGATGCCGAAGGCATTGAATTCTGGTTTGCTCGCGATCTGCAAGCGCCTCTGGGGTATGCTCGTTGGGAGAACTTTCAAACCGCCATCCAGCGCGCCATGGAGTCCTGCGAAGCCTCTGGCCATGCGATTTTGGATCATTTTCGTGGCGTCACGAAATTGATCGTTCACGGCAAGGGCGGGGAGCGGGAAATTGATGATTTCATGCTTACCCGTTACGCCTGCTACCTGATTGCCCAGAACGGTGATCCGCGCAAGCCCGAGATTGCCTTTGCGCAAAGCTACTTTGCCTTGCAAACCCGTAAGCAGGAGCTGATTGAAGACCGTATGCGGCTACAGGCGCGCATGGAGGCCCGCGACCGGCTGAGGGAATCGGAAAAAGCCCTATCGCAGAACATCTTCGAGCGCGGCGTGGATGATGCCGGTTTTGGCCGTATCCGCTCGAAAGGTGATCAGGCGCTCTTCGGCGGGCATACCACGCAAGCCATGAAAGACAAATATGGCATTGTGAAAAGCCGTCCGCTGGCGGACTTTTTGCCCACCCTGACGATTGCCGCCAAAAACCTGGCTACCGAAATGACCAATCACAACGTGGAACAAGCCAATTTGCTCGGGGAACACGCAATCACCCATGAGCATATAAAGAACAACGAGAGCGTGCGCGACATGCTGGGGCAGCGCGGCATCAAACCGGAAAAACTGGCCGCCGAGGAAGACTTGCAGAAGCTGGAGCGCCGAGTGAAGTCAGAAGAAAAGAAACTGGCTAAGCGCACCAAAACTCTGCCACCGCATGACGACAATCGATAGAGCCGAATCAACCATGACCGAACAAGATCAAAAACAACTGGGGAACACTCTGTGGAGCATTGCCGACCAATTGCGCGGTGCGATGAACGCGGACGATTTTCGCGATTACATGCTGTCCTTTCTGTTCCTGCGCTATTTGTCGGATAACTACGAGACGGCGGCGCAAAAGGAGCTGGGGCCGGATTATCCGAAGCTGGAAGCCGGTGATCGCCGCACACCTCTGGCGCTATGGTATGCGCAGAACCCGGACGATACCGTTGAATTTGAAAAACAGATGCGCCGCAAGACGCATTATGTGATCCAGCCGTCGCACCTCTGGGGCAGTATTACGGAGCTGGCTCGCACGCAAGACAAGGAATTGCTGCATACCTTGCAGAAAGGCTTCGATTACATCGAAAACGAATCCTTTGCCAGCACCTTTGGCGGATTATTCTCCGAGATCAATCTGAATTCGGAAAAATTGGGCAAGGGCTATCCCGAACGTAATGCCAAGCTTTGTACCATCATCAGCAAGATTGCCGAGGGACTGGCGCAGTTTTCCACCGGCAAGGACACGCTGGGCGATGCCTATGAATACCTGATCGGTCAGTTTGCCGCCGGTTCCGGCAAGAAAGCGGGCGAGTTTTACACGCCGCAGCAGATTTCCAGCATTTTGTCGGGCATCGTCACGCTGGATAGCCAGGAACCCGCTACCGGCACCAAAAAGCAACTGGGAAGCGTGCTCGACTTTGCCTGCGGCTCCGGCTCGTTGCTGCTCAATGTGCGTCACCGGCTCGGCCCGCACGGCATCGGCAAAATTATCGGACAGGAGAAGAACATCACCACCTACAACCTGGCGCGTATGAACATGCTGCTGCACGGGGTGAAGGATTCCGAATTTGAGATTGTTCACGGCGACACCCTCACCAACGACTGGGATTGGCTGCGCGAGACCAACCCGGCAAAGATGCCGAAGTTCGACGCAGTGGTGGCCAATCCGCCCTTCAGTTACCGCTGGGAGCCGACCGAAAGCTTAAGTGAAGACATGCGCTTTAAGAATTATGGGCTTGCGCCAAAATCCGCCGCCGATTTCGCCTTTTTGCTGCACGGTTTTCACTACCTGAAACCTGAGGGCGTCATGGCCATCATCCTGCCACACGGCGTGTTGTTCCGTGGCGGAGTGGAAGAACGTATCCGCACCAAACTACTGAAAGACGGCCATATCGACACGGTGATCGGCTTGCCCGCCAATCTGTTTTTCTCAACGGGTATTCCGGTCTGTATTCTGGTGTTGAAGAAGTGCAAAAAGCCGGACGATGTGCTGTTTATCAACGCCAGTGAATATTTTGAGAAAGGTAAACGTCAGAACCGCTTGTTGCCGGAGCACATCGGAAAGATCGTTTCGACCTATCAATTTCGCAGCGAGGAAGATCGTTTTTCCCGCCGGGTGACGATGGATGAAATAGTGGCGAATGGCTACAACCTGAATATTTCGCGCTATATCAGCACTGCAAGGCAGGAAGAGGAGGTTGATTTGGCGTTGGTGCATAATGAGTTGACGGAATTGGAAAAACGGATCAAGGAAAATACCGGGAAACACAACGAATTTTTGAAGGAATTAGGGTTGCCGCTGTTGCCTTAGTTCCGGTAATCATGATCAAACCGGCAATCAATGAAAATTCGTTTGAAGCGCAGGGAATTCTCGATAAACCGACTGAAACAATTGCCCGGGGCGGCGGCCGGTATTTTCCTTGCCACGGTGATAAGATGATCCCATGAAATTAAGCGATCTGAAAAACTGGACGGACTACTGGGAGCAGCTTCGTGCCGCGCTGCTGGAGCCCAGTGTCGACAAGTCTATGCTGGAAGCATCGCTACGTGAAGCGCGTGCGAAGATGCCGGTGCCGGTGCTATGGCTGCTGGGTAAAACGCAATCCGGCAAGACATCGATTATCCGCGCACTGACGGGCAGTGCGGCGGCGGAGATCGGCAATGGTTTTCAGCCGTGCACGCGCAGTGCGCGGTTTTACGATTTCCCGGCAGAAGCGCCGGTGGTGCGGTTTCTCGATACACGCGGCCTGGGCGAAGTGGCGTACGATCCCGGTGACGATATGCATTACTGCGAAGCGCAGGCGCATTTGCTGGTAGCGGTGATGAAAGTGGCGGATGTCCATCAGGCTGCGGTGTTCGATGTGTTGCAGGCGATCCGACGGCGTCATCCGGAATGGCCGTTGCTGATCGTGCAAACTGGTTTGCACGAACTGTATCCCGGTCAATGTGCGCATATTCAGCCGTGGCCGTATGGCAGCGATCCCTTGCCTGATTCCATTCCGCTCGATTTGCGCCGTGCTTTGCAGGCGCAGCGCGATGCTTTAAAGCTGTTACCCGGTTTTGCGCCGGTGCGCTGGGTAGCGGTCGATTTGACATTGCCGGAAGATGGCTTAACGCCGCCGGATTATGGTCTGGAGGCATTGTGGCAGGCAATCGAAGCGCTGACATCCTTGGGTTTGCAGCATCAACTGAGCGGTGACCGGGAAGTGCAGGATTTGTACGCGCGCACCGCGCATCAGCATATCGCGGGTTATGCGCTGACTGCGGCGGGACTCGGTGCTTTGCCGGTGGTGGATTGGGTCGCGGTGTCGGCGGTGCAGGCAAAACTGCTGCATAGTCTGGCGCTGCTGTACGGGCAGCGCTGGGACAAAAGCACCGTCACGGAATTTATCGGTTTGGCGGGTGCGGGAATTGCCACCAGTTATCTGACCCGGCTGTTGACCCGGGCTGTGACCAAATTCATACCGGTCTGGGGACAGACCGTGGGGGCGTTATGGGGCGCCAGTTCCAGCGGTGCGACCACATACGCGTTGGGCAAGGCGGCGATCTATTTCTTCACGCGGCGTAAGGATGGCCTGAACGTCGATGCTAATACCTTGCGGCAGATTTATGCGGAAGAACTGGAGCGCAGCGCAGCGATACTCAAAGACCGCCTGCGGGGAAAATCCGCATGAAAACACCGCTGCCCGCCGTTAATCCGCTGCGGTTAATGGTCTTCGTCCTGATGTTGCTGCCGCTGCTGGCATTGCTGGGATTCGGCGTCTTCTGGCTGTGGCAGAGCGGTTATTTGCAGTATTGGCTGATCGCCATGGTGCTGTGCGGCGGCCTGGGATACGGCTTGCAGTATTGGCTGGTGCGGCAGGAGCGGCAATTGCTAACGGATTCGGCCACCGAACCTAATCCGGATTGGCCGCCGAGCGCGGATGCGGTCTGGCGGCAAGTCGAAGCGCTGGCCGAGACGTGTAATCCGCAGGATTGGCCGATCGAGGAGGGCACCTGGGTGCTGGCGCTGGGACAGAAAACGATGGAAACGGTTGCGCATTGTTATCACCCGGATGTCGAAAAACCGTTGCTCGAACTGACCATACCGCATACCTTGATGATTATCGAGCGGGCGAGCCGCGATCTGCGCCAGGATGTCGCGGAGAAAATACCGTTCAGCAACCGCCTGACCATTGGTGATTTGTTCCGGATACAGCGCTGGAAGGCCAAGGCGGAACGGCTGTTTGGTATTTATCGCGCCGGCAGCTTGCTCATCAATCCGGTCAATGCTTTGTTGAGCGAAGCGTGGCGGCATTTGCGCGAGCGCAGTTTTGACCAGGCCAAGGATGAATTGCACCGCTGGTTTTTGCGTACCTATGTTTGCAAAGTGGGGTACTACGCGATTGATCTGTATAGCGGCCGCTTGCCGCTAGGCGATGAAGAATTTGTGACTGCGCCAACCCCGCAATCCGAAGCCGATCTGGGGCAGGTCGAAGAAACCGCAAAACCCGCGATTGAGCCGTTGCGCATTCTCGTGTTAGGGCGGTCCAATTCGGGTAAATCGAGCCTGATCAATGCGTTGTTTGGCACATTGACGACGGCTGCCGATGTATTGCCGGATACCACGCAAGCCGTTAAGCCGTTTGTTTTGTCGCGCGAGGGTTTGACGCAAGCGCTGATTTTCGATAGTCCGGGATGCGATAGTGCATTGTTTGATCGTCAGCGCATGCTGGCTGCGGCGGAAAATGCCGATCTGATTTTGTGGCTGAGCCCGGCCAACCGGCCCGACCGGCAGACGGAGCGCGATTGTCTGGACGGGCTGCGCGCCGCCCAGGCCGCGCGCACCGATCGCCGTCCGCCGCCGCTATTGGTGGTGGCGAGTTTTATCGATCGCTTGCGGCCGGTCAACGAATGGCAGCCGCCGTACGACCTGACGCATCCGGCGGGCAGCAAGGCAAGCAATATCGCTGCGGCGGTGCGGGTTATCGCGGCCGATCTGGCGGTAGCGGTTGAACAGGTGATACCTGTCTGTCTGCTGGCGGGTAAAGTTTATAATGTCGACGATACCCTTTGGGCCGCGATTCTGAATCATCAGGACGAAGCGTTGCGGGTGCGCTTGATGCGCTGCCTGGACGCTAGAAAGCGCGCCGAGGACTGGGTCATGTTGCGGCGGCAGATGGCCGGTGCGGGCCGGTTTGTGCGGGATTTGCCGGACATATTGGGAAAACGCACCGGACGGTAATGGGGTGGCTATGGAAATACATCAATAAACCGGGTTTCGCCTATACTGCGATCCATTTCAATGCGCCTGGATTGCATCATTTTTAATCTCTAATCAGTTGAGTCATTCAGTGAAGCGCACCTTAATCGTAGTTTTCCTGTTATTTGCCGTGGGGCTGATCGTGTTGACGGTTGTGCCGGATCGCGCACGCGCGCAAAACTGGTGGAGTGCGAGCCGTGAGCCGGTGGGTCTGGCGCCCGATCCGGCGTCAACGCCGGAAGCGATTGTGCAGGTTTATGGCGCACGTGCATTCAGCTGGCGCGGCTACTTCGGGATTCATACCTGGATTGCGGTGAAACCCACGGCGGCGCAGTCGTACACCATTTATGAGGTGATCGGCTGGTTGCAACGCCGTAAGCTCCCGGTGGTGGTGATTTATGAAAATGTGCCGGACCGGCGCTGGTACGGCAATATGCCGGAGCTTCTGCTGGAGAAACGGGGCGATGGCGTGGATGCGCTGATCGAGAAAATTGACCAGGCGGCACAAAGTTACCCGTATGCAAAGGATTACACGATTTGGCCCGGCCCCAATTCCAATACCTTTACGGCGTGGATTTCACGCGCCGTTCCGGAGCTGCAATTGGATCTGCCGCCCACTGCGATTGGTAAGGATTACCTGGGGTACCGGCTGGTTTCGCAAGCACCGAGCGGCAGCGGCTTGCAAGTTTCCATTTTTGGCTTGCTGGGCGTGCTGGTCAGCGCGGTGGAAGGTATCGAGCTGAATTTGCTGGGATTGTCGTTCGGTGTCGATCTCGATCCGCCTGCGCTCAAATTGCCGCTGCTCGGGCGCAAAGAACTGAATTCATGGTTTGAGCCTGCGGTTGAAAATTGATTGCGTGCTTTAAACCTTGAGTTTACGGTATTTAATTGATAATTATTCTTATTCATACTATAGTAACCCTCACTAATTAATTCGCTTGATGAACCTTTTTGCCTGGAATTTTTTCATGTTGAAATCGAATGTAAGCCGTTTATATCTTGCCGTTTTTTTTCTTTTCTCTTCACTGATCGCACCGCTGGCACATGCCGAGGAAGTGGTTGTGTATTCCGCGCGTATTGAGCAACTCATCAAACCGATGTTTGACGCGTTTACCAAGGAAACCGGGATCAAGGTCAAATACACCACCGATAACGAAGGTGCATTGCTTGCCCGGCTGGAAGCGGAGGGAAAAAATACCCCCGCGGATCTGTTGATTACTTCCGACGTGGGTAATCTTTGGGCAGCGGCACGGGCAGGCTTGTTGAAGCCGGTGCAATCGAACGCGCTGGAAGCGAATATCCCGGCGCATTTGCGCGATCCTCAGCAAGAATGGTTCGGTTTGTCGATCCGGGCGCGCACGTTGATTTATAACACCAAGAAAGTGAAGCCTTCAGAGCTTTCAACCTACGAAGATCTGGCCGATCCGAAATGGAACAAACGGCTGTGTCTGCGCACATCGAAGAAAGTGTATAACCAATCCCTGGTGGCGATGATGATTGCCGAACATGGCGAAGCCGAGACCGAGAAAATTGTCAAAGGCTGGGTGGCCAATCTGGCGACCGATCCGCTATCCGATGACACTCGGGCTTTGGAATTCGTCGCTGCCGGTAAATGCGATGTAACGGTGGTTAATACCTATTACTACGGCCGGTTGATGAAAAAAGACCCGAATTTGCCTTTGGCGATTTTCTGGCCGAATCAGAATGATGGCGGCGTGCACGTCAATATTTCCGGCGCCGGTGTCACGCGCCATGGCCGAAACACTCAAGCTGCGATTAAATTGCTGGAATTCCTGTCGTCCGACAAAGCGCAAAATCTCTTCGCCGATGTGAATATGGAATATCCGGTCAATCCGAAGATTGCAGCGGATCCGTTTGTCGCGGCGTGGGGCAGTTTCAAGCAAAACCCGATGAATCTGGTGAAGGCCGGTGAATTGCAGACCACTGCGGTAAAACTGATGGACCGGGCGGGTTATCAGTAAAAAAGTACGGTCACCACAAAGATCAATGCGGCGTAAACGCTAGAAACAATAGCTTTTACGCCAGTTTTTTCGTTCTGTTTCTTCACCAACATGTCATGGCCATTTGGCGCTCGGTTCCTTTTATAGCTGCTGCATTGGTACTGGCGCCCGTGGGCGTGATCGTGTCCGCATTTTTTGCACCCGCCAGCGATGTTTGGCAACATCTGCTTGAAACAACGCTTCCCCAGCTGCTGATCAATACGTTCTGGCTGGCCTTGGGTGTCGTCAGCGGGACTGCGCTATTGGGCATCAGCCTGGCGTGGCTCACCGCAGTTTATGACTTCACCGGGCGGCGGTTTTTTTCCTGGGCGTTGCTGTTGCCGATGGCGATGCCCGCTTATGTCACGGCATTTGTCGCGCTGGGATTGTTTGATTTTACCGGCCCGGTACAAACGGTATTGCGCGCCTGGCTGGATTCGGATTTGTCCTGGTTTCCGGATATCCGTGGCAGGGCCGGTGTGATTGTGGTGATGACGCTGGCTTTTTATCCTTATGTTTACTTATTGGCGCGCAATGCTTTTCTGAGTCAAGGCAAACGCTCGTTGGAAGTAGCGCAATCGCTGGGCTTCAATCGAAAGCAAGGATTTTTCAAAGTGGTGTTGCCGATGTCCCGTCCCTGGATAGCCGGAGGCATGATGCTGGTGCTGATGGAGACGCTGGCGGATTTCGGTACCGTGGCAGTGTTTAATTACAACACTTTCACGACCGCGATTTACAAAGCGTGGTTTAGCATGTTTTCGCTGCCCGCGGCTTCGCAGCTCGCTTCGTTATTGATTCTGATCATTTTTGTTGTGATCGTGCTGGAGCAGCAGTTTCGCTTGCGTATGCGTTATGCGGAAAGCAAGAGAACCGAGCGTGCGCAGCGTATCCGGTTGACGGGATGGTCTAACTGGCTGGTGGCCGGTTTTGTCCTGAGCGTCTTGTTTCTGGCATTTCTGCTGCCGGTGCTGCAATTGTGCCAGTGGGCAATGCGATCGTTTACGCAAGATTATGACGTGGCCCGCTATCTGGAGTTTCTTTGGCATTCGCTATCGTTGTCCGGTCTGGCGGCTTTATTGATCTGTTTGGTTGTCATCGCCATGGTTTATGCGGCGCGGCGTTATCCCAGCGCGGCCACGCGCTATGCGATTCGCATTGCCACAATCGGTTACGCGCTGCCCGGTACGGTGCTGGCGATTGGTGTGTATGTGCCGCTGGTTTGGCTCGATGGGCGGTTCAGCGAGTGGATGATGAACTGGCTGCAAATCGAGACAGGGCAATTGATTCAGGGCACGCTGATGATTATGTTGATTGCCTATTTGATCCGCTTTATGGCGGTCAGCCATTATCCGATTGATGGCGCGATGCAACGGATTACGCCGAATATCGACGAAGCGGCGATGAGTTTCGGGTTGCATGGCTGGGCGATGATCCGGAAAGTGCATATTCCAATATTGAAACCGGGAATTTTTACGGCGGCGACCTTGGTGTTTGTCGATGTCATGAAAGAGATGCCGATTACGCTGATGACGAGGCCTTTTGGCTGGGATACACTGGCGGTGCGAATTTATGAAATGACTTCCGAAGGGCAATGGGAGCAGGCTGCGTTGCCCGCGGTTACGCTGGTGCTGGCGGGGCTGATTCCGATTTTCTTGTTTATGCGACAAACTGAGAAGTGAACCGATGAGTACAGGGTTGCTGCAACTGAATCACGTTGTGCAAGCGTATGGCGAGCAGGTTGTTATCCGTAACTTATCTTTGCAATTGCAGAAGGGGCAGATTGGTTGTTTGCTCGGCCCGAGCGGTTGCGGCAAGACCACGGCCTTGCGTTGTATCGCCGGTTTTGAGCGGGTTGCAGCCGGAGAAATCGTGCTCAATGGCGTCTGTGTGAGCAGTGCGGATTCCTTCGTGCCGCCGGAACAGCGGCGGATCGGCATGGTGTTCCAGGATTATGCGTTGTTTCCGCATCTGGATGTGACTGCCAATATCGGTTTTGGTCTGCACCGGTTAACACGGGTGGAGCGTGAGCGGCGGGTTGAAGAACTGCTGCATGTCGTGCATCTGGCCGGTGTTGCGAAGAAATATCCACATGAATTGTCGGGCGGGCAGCAGCAGCGCGTTGCACTGGCGCGTGCGCTGGCGCCGAGACCGGATCTGTTGCTGCTGGATGAGCCTTTTTCCAATCTGGATGTGAGTTTGCGTGAACGGTTGAGCACGGAAGTCCGCGAGATCATCAAACAGCAAGGAACCACCGCGATTCTGGTGACGCATGACCAAGCGGAGGCGTTTGCGATTGCCGATGAGATCGGCGTGATGAATCACGGCGAGATTCAACAGTGGGATTCGGCATTCAATCTGTATCACCGTCCGGCCAACCGTTTTGTGGCTAATTTTATCGGTCAGGGGGTATTTCTGCCCGGTAAAGTGATCAATGCGCAACAGGTTGAAATTGAATTGGGTGTGTTAAACGGGATGGTTCCGCAGCACTGTGAGGCTGGTTGCAGCGTGGATGTGTTGCTGCGTCCGGACGACATTGTGCACGATGATAGCAGCGCGATGCAGGCGACAGTGGTCCATAAGGCGTTCCGCGGCGCGGAGATTTTGTATACGTTGCGTCTGGCGGGCGGCGCCAAAGTGCTTGCGTTAGTGCCGAGTCATCATGATCATGTCATTGGCGGGAAAATAGGCATCAAACTCGAGGCTGATCATATTGTGGCATTTCAACAATTGGAAGGATGATTGTCCGATTCCGGTTCCTGAGAGTGCGAGACAATATCCCGGGTTTCTTCCGAGTGCTATTTTAAAAAGCTACTTCCCTTTTAACAGTTTTTTCTATAGCATAACAATTTAGTTTTATACCACTCTTTTGCAGCGTTATTCCAACCAATCCGGTAAACCAATCTTTGAGATAATTAGGTTTACTCTTCTTAATACTGAATAATTGAATGAGGATCATATGAGTCAGCATATTCATTACGTTACTGATGCTAATTTTGATGCGGAAGTTTTGCAATCGACAACCCCCGTGCTGGTGGACTACTGGGCGGAATGGTGCGGCCCTTGTAAAATGATAGCGCCGATACTCGACGAGATTGCGAGCGAATATGGTGAACGCCTTAAAGTGGCTAAATTGAATATTGATGAAAATCAGCTAACACCGCCGAAATACGGTATTCGCGGTATCCCGACCCTGATGCTGTTTAAAAACGGTAATATCGAGGCGACCAAAGTCGGAGCTTTATCAAAATCGCAATTAACCGCCTTTATTGACAGCCATATTTAAACCCGCTAGTCTACTGAACCTAATAGATTTGTGGACTAGGTGACTGGTAAGAAGCCCACACCACCTTATATTTAATAATCCCATCCGTAACAACTTTCCTTCCAGCATCATTATCTTTTACCTGAGTATTATTTTTTCACGAGCTTTTTCATGCGCTTATTCGATTTAAAAAACCTACACGTCACTGAACTAGTAAAAATGGCCGTCGAAAACGAAATTGATGGAGCCAACCGAATGCGGAAACAGGATCTGATTTTCGCATTGCTTAAAAATCAGGCGCGTAAGGGCGAAAATATCTACGGTCATGGGACGCTGGAAGTATTACAGGATGGTTTTGGATTTTTACGTTCTCCCGATACGTCCTATCTGGCCGGGCCTGATGATATTTATATTTCACCCAGTCAGATCCGGCGCTTTAATTTGCATACCGGGGATTCGATTGACGGCGAGATTCGTCCGCCGAAGGAAGGGGAACGTTATTTTGCGCTGGTAAAGGTTGATAAGGTCAATAACGAACCGCCAGAAAATTCCAAACAGAAAATCCTGTTTGAAAATTTGACACCGTTGTTTCCGGATGAGCGGCTCGTGCTCGAACGCGATATCAAAGCCGAAGAAAATATCACCAGCCGCATCATCGACTTGATTGCTCCGATTGGAAAGGGGCAGCGCGGTTTGTTAGTGGCCAGCCCCAAGTCGGGTAAAACCGTGATGCTGCAACACATTGCGCACGCCATTGCGGCTAATTATCCGGATGTGATTTTAATGGTGCTGCTGATTGATGAGCGTCCGGAAGAAGTGACGGAAATGATCCGCTCGGTGCGAGGGGAAGTCATTTCGTCCACTTTCGATGAAGCAGCCACGCGGCACGTGCAAGTCGCCGAAATGGTGATAGAGAAAGCTAAGCGCTTGGTCGAGCACAAGAAAGATGTCGTGATACTGCTCGATTCGATTACAAGGCTGGCGCGCGCTTATAATGCCGTGGTGCCGGCTTCCGGCAAAGTGCTGACCGGTGGTGTGGACGCCAGTGCGTTACAGCGACCCAAACGCTTTTTCGGTGCGGCGCGTAATATCGAGGAGGGTGGATCGTTGACGATCATCGCGACAGCGCTGATTGATACGGGATCACGCATGGACGATGTGATTTATGAAGAATTCAAGGGTACCGGCAATATGGAAATTCATCTTGACCGGAAAATGGCCGAGAAACGAATATATCCAGCGATTAATGTGAACCGGTCAGGAACTCGCCGGGAAGAATTGCTGATTTCTCCCGATGTACTGCAAAAAATCTGGGTACTGCGCAAGTTACTGCATCCGATGGACGATATGGATGCGATGGCGTTTCTTTTGGATAAAATCAAGGCAACCAAGAATAATTCCGACTTTTTTGATTCCATGCGGCGGGTTTAGGACTTAATTTTCACAGTTGCGCCAATACGTACATTAAAGGATAATACACCGCTTTTTAATCTTCCCATTGGGGATGGAATAATTAAGGATATAGGCAATGAAAGCAGACATTCATCCAGACTATCAAGAAATTACCGTGACTTGCAGTTGCGGTAATGTTTTTAAGACACGTTCTACCATGAACAAACCGTTGAATATTGAGGTATGTTCGCTTTGTCATCCGTTCTACACGGGCAAGCAGAAAATTGTGGATACTGCCGGAAGGGTTGAGAAATTCCGTCAGAAATATAGCAAGCAAGCGCGCAGTTAATTGTCAAGAAACAAGTAATATCAGGTTGTTACCAAGTTTATAATGGTGAGCCTGGGTAACAAAATTTCTTCCAGATTCTGCTGTTTGATTCTAAGTTAAATAGTCGCTTTAATAATGTACAGCTAGCCAGATCGTTTCATTGTCTGGATCTGTCCATGACACTTTGTGCTTTTTATGAGCGGGGATAGTAATAAAATCTCCCTCATTGAGATGTATGGACGTTCCATCTTCAAAAGACAGTGCAGCCTTGCCCTTTAATACCATAACCCACTCGTTTTTTTTCTGATCGTACCAGCCGGATTCTGGCGACTTTTGCCCTTTCGAGATGATCTTTTCGATCACCACTTTGTCGTTTCCGGCCAGAAATTCAAATAATTCCTGATCCAGGTTCTGGGGGATTCCGGTGAATATATTGTGTGATTTCATCTGAAGGAATAAATAAGGTTGCGTGAATTCTTGAGCTTGTATGGTACATGCAACAGTGAATTTTCTGCGTCAAAATGGCTTCTTTGTGTTTATTATGTAGTGGCGCAAGGCCGAGTTGGAATTGGTGCGTTGCAAATCTTCAAATCCATTTTTACTTTGCATTTATAAAGCTAAAAATTTTCATAAAATTATGCTATAAACACCAATCAAAATTTTCCTGTTAACTTCAAAGAATCAGAGGCTTCTTTTGATGATCAGAAAAACGAGTTCAAATCCGAAGAAGTTGACTGCAATAAAACAAAAATCGCGTATAAACCCATCTATTCCATCTCACCAACCAGTTGATTCTGAAAGAACATTATTCCCAGTGGTGGGGATTGGTGTTTCAGCTACGGAACTCAGCTCTCTGCGGCAGTTTTTTACCCGGATGCCAGCGGATAGCGGCGCGGCTTTTGTCGTTATTCAACAATCAGATGCGACGCAAGGAAATCTATCTCCTTTGCAACTGCAAGATGTTACCAGCATGCAGATAGTGCACGTGGAAAATCTGATGGAAGTGCAGCCCGATTGTATCTATATTGTCGTGCAATCAGGCAAGAATATCTTTATTTCCAACGGTTTTTTGTGTGTATTGGACGCCGAGCCGGGACATGCATCGAATTCCTTAATCGATTTTTTCTTCCACAGCTTGGCGGAAGAATATAGGGAGTCGGCGGTTGGTGTTATTTTTTCCGGTTTGGGTGCAAACGGTACTCAGGGTTTGCGCGCCATAAGGAAAAAAGGAGGACTGGGGCTTGCACAGGATTCGATGTTCAGTGAACCGGGTGGTATGCGGGATCGCGCGATTGAAGCAAGCACGGTGGATACGCTCGTAGCACTCGATGTTTTACCGGATATTGTTACCAGTTATTTGAAATCCAAATCGCAAGGATTTCATCTTGCCGGTGCCATGAGTGAGGTTGTGCAACTTTTGTCCAAGCGGATGGGTAATGATTTCTCTCAGTATAAGAGAAGCACGCTGTATCGTCGTGTGGACCGGCGGATGCAACAGAATCAAATCAGTAAGGTTGAAGATTATGCGCGTTTCTTAAACGAGAATCCTGTTGAACTGGATTTGTTGTTTAAGGAGCTATTAATCAATGTGACGCATTTTTTTCGCGATCCGGTCATGTGGCAGTATGTTAAAGCGGAGATTATTCCTCCCATTTTGGCAGCCCATCCTGAAGGAAAGACAGTGCGAATCTGGGTGCCCGCTTGCTCAACTGGAGAAGAGGCTTATGGATTCGCCATTCTTTTCCGGGAAGCTTTGGAGCAAAGGGGCGTGCAAGACCGGTACTTGGTGAAAATATTTGCCACCGATCTGGATCAGGATGCCATCACGAAGGCCCGGCAGGGTTTTTATCCCATAGCGATCAGCCAATATATTTCATTGGAACGCTTAAACCGGTTTTTCGTCAAGCACGAAAATGGTTACCGGGTTTGTAATGAAATACGCCAGATGGTGATATTCGCGCCACAAAATCTTATTGCCGATGTGCCATTTTCCAAGCTGGATATTTTGTCGTGCCGGAATTTACTGATTTATCTGGATCGCGAATTACAGAAAAGATTACTCCCGCTGTTTTATTATGCGCTGAATCCTGACGGTATTTTGCTATTGGGAACTGCGGAATCGATCGATTATTTTCCAGAGATGTTTACTCCCCTGGAGCGCAGTTTGGCAGTGTACAAACGTCTTAATAATGGATTACAGCAAAAAAGGCCCAATCTGATTCAGGATTTCTCTCTTCAAGCGATGACCAAGAAAAATCCAATGATCAGTCTGGAAGAAATCCTACGGCTTTCAAACATCGAGCAAGCAGTCGATTTATCGGAAAAAAACGATGATATTGTATTGGCGATGATGACCGAACTGCAACTGATGCGTGAGGAAATGCAAGCCACTCATGAGGAAATGCAAACTTCGCAAGAAGAACTGAGATCTAGCAACGAAGAACTGCAATCGACCAATGAAGAATTGCTGTCGACGAATAAGGAATTACAGACAGCCAATGCAGCGTTAGTTGCATCCAAGTCTAAATTAAAATTACTTTACAAGGAATTGCAATCCACCAATGCGGAACTGACAGCTTACCTTGAAGCCATTGGACAGCTTGCGCTGGTTTCCGTGAGTGACCGGTCCGGCCGGATCATTGAAGCCAATGACCGTTTTTGTGAGATTAGCGGGTATGGCCGCTCCGAACTTATCGGTCAGGATCATCGCATTCTCAATTCAGGCGTGCATTCGAGCGACTTTTTTATAGACATGTGGGAAACCATCACCAATGGCAAGATTTGGCATAAAGAGATTTGTAACCGGAGAAAAAGCGGCAGCTTGTACTGGGTGGATTCCACTATCGTTCCGTTCAAAGACAGTAACGGCCAGATAATTCGCTATATATCCGTCCGTGTGGATATTACCGCGCGCAAACAGAAAGAATTGATTTTGCATGAACGGCTCAAGGAAAGAACATGTTTATATGCGATCCGGCGGGAGATGGAACAAGACCTTTCTGTCGGAGAGCTTTGTGAGCGGATATTCGATCATCTGATTCCGGCGATGCAGTTTCCCGACCATGCGGCCTGCATGATCAGTATTTATGAGCAACGCTATACTTCAAATCACTATAACGAAGACCTGACTCATGGGATTTTCGCAAGAATCAAAGTGGATGGGCATTTTTGCGGTCAATTGCAGGTTTTCTACCGGGAAGAAAAGTCATTCATGCTGCCGGACGAACAAAACCTGATTAATTATATCGCGGACGATTTCAGGCTATGGTTGGAGCGCAGGCAATTGGAGCAGCACATCAGTTTTATGGCCAATCATGACGTGCTGACAGGATTGCCGAATCGATTGTTGTTGCAGGACCGCTTGTCGCAGGCACTGGCGCATAATCAGCGTCATCATGATTTTTCAGCGGTGCTGTTTATAGACCTGGATCACTTCAAAGTTGTGAATGATACCCTGGGTCATGGCTTTGGCGATTTGTTGTTAAAAGAAGTAGCCGTAAGGCTTTTATCCAGCATACGCAGCGAGGACACGGCGTCCCGTCAAGGCGGGGATGAGTTTATCGTGATATTGACGGAAATCACCGATCTGGAAGATGTTGAATCGATCGCGAAGAAAATATTGCACTTGCTGGCGCTACCGTATCATATCAATGAACGGATACTCCACATTGATAGCAGTATCGGAATTGCGCTGTATCCCAAGGATGGCAAGGATGTCGATGCATTGTTAAAACATAGCGATCTGGCGATGTATCATGCCAAAGCTACGGGGCGCAGCAACTATCAGTTTTATTCGGCCGAGATGGATCGTTTGATTCAAGAGAAGCACGAGCTGGGTAACGATTTGCATAGAGCCATAAGAAATAACGAGTTGATATTGTATTATCAACCGATTATTGATATGAATACCAATGATCTGGTCAGTCTGGAAGTGCTGTTGCGCTGGCAGCATCCTGAAAAGGGATTGATTCCGCCTGTTCAGTTCATAAAGCTGGCCGAGGAAACGGGCCTGATTTTACCGATTGGGGATTGGGTTATCAGATCGGTGTGTGAGCAGCTAAAAGCGTGGCAAGATCAAGGGTTAAGTGTGCCGAGAATTGCTATCAATCTTTCCGTCAAACAATTTCAGAAAAAACTGTTTGTGCAAGATGTAGCGAATATTCTAACGCAAGCAAAAGTTTCGGCGAGTTGCTTGACTTTGGAAATTACAGAAAGCATGCTGGCTGAAAATATCGTTGAAGTGAATGAAACGCTGCAGCAATTAAGTGCAATGGGATTCAAGATATCGATCGATGATTTTGGAACCGGTTATTCTAATTTGAGTTATTTGAAGCACTATACGATTGATGCACTTAAAATTGATCGCTCTTTTGTGCGTGATATCGCTATCGATGAGAATGATGCGGCAATAGTTACGGCGATTATTGCAATGGCTGGTAGCTTGAATATTCAGGTAATAGCAGAAGGCGTTGAATCGAAGGAACAAATTGATTTTCTCAAACAGCGCGGATGCAGCCAATATCAAGGATTCTATTTTAGTAAACCACTTTCTGCGTTAGAAACTATTCGGAAATTAAAGCAATTTAACAACTCTTGCTTTAATTAATACCCGTAAATCTGTAATTTGTGTTTGTTAAGAGTGGAGAATCCTGGTAAAAATGAATACAGATTTATCTTACATCATGAGATAAATCGTTGGTATGGGATATTGGGATTGGTTGGGCAAATTGCTTAGTAGTGAAAACTGAACGGCGCTTCAGAGCGGAGTGGTGCCATGGTTGTCCAGGCGAATTAGGATGCGACTGGTATTGCAGTTGGCGCACCGGGTAAGGTACCAATTCAAAGCGTTATTATTGTGACTTTGGGTAGGCTGAAGCTATTCCACGCTTTCGTTTGTCACATGATGACAATATAAGTGCGCGAAAATTGTATTGCTTGAATCTTCTTGGAACTTTGCCAAATAGTGGCTCACAAGGCTTAATCGTGTTTTTGTTAACTTTAGTAGCAGAAATAGAGAGATATTAAAGATTCAAGGTATATCATATGACTAATAATCTTATGATAGTGATGATTTTGAAGGAACAAGTCAGTACAGTTCTTTGTCATATATTTTTTAGATAAATTAATCGGTTATGCGGAATGTTCCGTACTCAAAAGCGAGTTTCGAGTATTAAATCGGAATATATTTT
This sequence comes from Nitrosomonas oligotropha, assembly GCF_009833085.1. GTDB lineage: Bacteria > Pseudomonadota > Gammaproteobacteria > Burkholderiales > Nitrosomonadaceae > Nitrosomonas > Nitrosomonas oligotropha. The sequence continues at coordinate 168,563 of NZ_QRBZ01000012.1, forward strand.
GTATATTGTTGATTATCAATGTATATTGATGTTCTTTATAAAGAAATACTTTAAGTATTAAAGTTTATAATTTAATTGTCGTATCCAGCTTCAGAGATGATCAATGGAACGTATTGTTCTCATTCTGTGGTTAGGTATTGTGTAAAAGAGATGTGCGTTGGATTTTTTTGAGTTTGTTTCATTATATTTGTAATCATTAAGGGAAATATTATGGTATTGGCAAATACTCGGACGGCACTAATAGGATTCACGATTGGTTTCGCTTTAGTTCTGGCGGCTTGTGACAGCAATGAGCCAAAAGAAAAAAAAACCGGGCAGGCACTGGTTAGTGTCAATGGCAAAGAAGTTACCATGCTTCAGCTCAATGAAGAAATCAAGCGTGCCAATGTCCGTCCTGAACAGTATGAAGCCGCGAGTAAGCAGCTTTTGGAATCACTGATTGTTCGTCAATTAATTCTCGACGAAGCGGTTAGCAACAAGCTGGATCGTACTCCTGATGTAATGCAAGCACGCGATCGTGCAAATGCGCAAGTGATAGCACAAGCTTACATGCAGGGTATTGTGAGTAAAATTGCTAAACCATCTCAAGCTGAGATCGATGAATATTTCCAGAAACATCCTGAGTTTTTCTCGCAGCGTAAGCAATTTGATTTGATAACAGTTCGTGTTGCAACGAAGGATCTCAGTAGTGAATTAAAGAAAACTATCGATGCAGCAAAGTCTGTAGATCAGGTTGTGACTTGGCTTGACAAAAATAAAGTTCCTTATCAAAGAAGCTTGGCATCACGTAGTAGCACCGATCTGCCTCCTCAGATGGCTAAAATGCTACAGGAAAAAAGTAAGGACACTATTTTTATCGTTAACGAGCAAGAGAATAGTTTGCTGATTTCGGTTAATGCAATAAAGGATAGTCCTATTGCACTGGCGGTTGCTGCGCCTCAAATTGAGCGATTTCTGTTGAACCAGAAGTATAAGGAAGCAACTGATGCGGAAGTCGCACGTTTACGCACAGCTGCAAAAATAGAATATTTGAATGCAAAAGCACCAGAATCCAGTGCTGCTGAGAAGCAGGCAGCTCCACAAGCTGCTCCAAGTGCTGATAATGCAACAAATAATTTAAATCTGACGGAGCCAGCATCAGACAGTTCGATCGAACGTGGTATTATGGGGTTAAAGTAAGCTCATGTTTATACTGAGTAGTTTATCTTTCCTGATGTAATGTTCAGTACAGTATGAATTAAGGATTTAGGCAAATGATAAGTGTTATGAAAACAGCGAAGATTTTAGCGATAGTCATTACTTTGTTATGGATTGGTTGTGTTGGGAATGTAGTGGCTGCGGAGACAGGAGAAAGCGCATTAGGACCTGGTGATGCGCTAAGAGTGTTTGTTTACGGCCATCCGGATATGACTACCGAAACGAAAGTAAGTGAGACTGGGAAAATAACATTTCCCCTTCTGGGTGAAATCGTAGTAGATGGACTAACTCCATCAGCTGCGGAAAGAAAGATAGCAAATCTTCTGGAAAGTCGAGATATTCTGCGTAAACCGCAAGTTACGATTGTTACTGCTTCGTTACAGAGTCAGATGGTATCTGTGCTTGGCAATGTTCGTAATCAGGGGCGCTATCCTATCGAAGGGAAGCGCAGTCTAACCGAGATTCTTGCGATGGCAGGAGGTGTCGTTCCTGAAGGAGGAGAGCTTGTTGTTCTGATTCGTGCCGACGGAAATAAATTTATTAAGGAAGTGATAGATATCCAGGAAATGGTTCGTACTGGTGATCTATCGCGGGATTTAAATATACAGAGTAATGATTTTATTTATATTGAACGGGCCCCGAGATTTTATATCTATGGTGAAGTACAGCGTGCCGGGGCATATAGGCTTGAACGAAATATGACGGTAATACAGGCTCTGTCAGTAGGTGGTGGATTGACACAGCGTGGGACTGAGCGAGGATTAAAGATTCAACGTCGTGACGCAGAAGGTAATTTACAGATATTTACTCCGAAATCCAGTGATTTAGTGCAACCTGACGATGTAATCTATATCAAGGAAAGCCTGTTCTGATTTTAACTATTGAATTTCTTATACCAGATTTATTTAAAACAATTATCGTAACTTATTAAGTTCAGACTGGGGCTTGCACATGGATTTTTCTCGTTTTTTTCTAATCATATTGGCTCGGCGAAAACTGATTTTATTCACATTGATTGTTACGGTCTTAACAACTTCGGTCGTTAGTCTACTTTTACCAAAAAGCTATAAATCTACAGCTACGCTCGTTCTTACTTACAAAGGGGCTGATCCTGTAACTGGAATGGTTTCGTCAGCGCAACTGAATCCTAGTTATTTAGCGACGCAATTAGATGTTATTAAGAGCACTAGGCTTGCATTGATGGTAGTGGATCAACTTAGACTTGATCAGAACGATGTGGTCAGGAGGCAATTTGAAGAAAGTGGGAGTAATTTAGGTTTACGTGAATGGTTGGCAGCTTTGCTGCTGAAAAATTTGGATATTGAAACCTCTCGTGATAGCAGTGTGATTGGTATTAGTTATAAAGGCGCAGATCCTACATTTACTTCAATTATTGCAAACGCATTCGCAAATGCTTATCAGGAAATAAGTATTCGCCTTACGGTGGAACCTTCGCAAAAAGCGGCAGTTTATTTTACGGATCAGCTTAATTTATTGCGCGAAAGACTTGAGACAGCCCAGAAAAAACTAACCGAATATCAACAGGAAGCAGGAATCATTGATGCCGATGTTCGGCTTGATATTGAAACAAAACGTTTAAATGATCTCTCTAGTCAACTAGTATTCGCCCAAGCAGAATTGATGGGAACAGCTTCAGAACAAGACATCAAGCACCGAGGAGGTGAAACTAACAATATTGCTAAAAATGCAATGATCAGTAACCTCAAGTTAAGTTTGTCGCAGGCTGAGTCGAGGTTTTCTGAAGTCTCTCAGAAGTTGGGTCATAATCACCCTAGTTACGCGGGCGCAAAAGCTGAAATGGAAAAATTGAGAGCTGAACTTAATAAACATATTAGAACTACTACGGACTCTGCTGTCAGTCAGGAAAGAGAGATACGAGCAGCATTGGAAGAACAGAAAGTTAAAGTGTTAGCTTTAAATCAAGCTAGAAACGAAATGTATCTCCATTTTAAAGAAGTGGAAGGTGCTCAACAAGCATACAATAGTGCTATGCAGCGTTTAAATCAGACTAGCCTTGAAGGACAAGCTAATTTGTCAAGTGTTTCTATACTAGATACGGCAAAAATCCCCGATAAAGCGGATAGCCCGAAACTACTGTTAAACGTCGTTTTGTCTGTGATCTTAGGAACTTTGCTTGGGCTCGGAATGGGTTTGCTTGCAGAGATGATTGATCGTCGCGTGCGTTCTCCTGAAGATCTTGTCGATGTGCTTCATGTACCTGTACTTGGTGTGATAAAAAAAGGAATACCAAAACAAAAACGCCTGCAATTGAGCTGGCCACGTTTAATACGATGAACCGGTCTAGGCTCAAAACATGGAGAATAAAATGAGTATTACAAGTTCCTCAGAGACCAAGAAGCTTAGCGATTCCGGTTCTATTAGCGCAAATTCATCTCATATCCGGAAGTTTAGTATTGGACATATCCTTCTGGATATGGGAAAAATTACACCAGTTGAAGCTGAGCGTGTGTTGCGCTTACAAAAAGAGACCGGATTGCGTTTTGGTGATGCTGCACTTAAATTGGGCTTAATTACTGAAGCTGATATACAGCTGGTTTTGGCGCAGCAATTTGATTATCCATATTTATTGCCTGGACAAGGGAATCATCCACCAGAGTTGGTTGTTGCTTATCAACCATTTGGTGCTCAAGTAGAAGTTTTTCGTGCGGTGCGTAGTCAACTAATGTTACGTTGGTTTACTTCAGGTCATAAAGCACTTGCAGTAGTGAGTTATAACCTGAGTGATGGTGTGAGTCTATTTGCAGCAAATCTTGCGGTCGTATTTTCCCAACTTGGGGAACGTACATTACTGATAGATGCTAACTTACGTTGTCCTCAACAGCATGAGATATTCAATTTAAGAAACAGGCAAGGACTATCCGATGTGCTTGCCGGTCGAGCAAATATTTCCGAAGTAATTGCAAAAATAGATTCATTTATTGATCTTTCCGTATTACCGGCAGGAACACTTCCGCCGAATCCTCTGGAGCTTCTCAATCGGAGTCTATTCGATGAATTAAACGATCAACTTGCAAATCAATTTGATGTGATTCTTTATGATACTTTGGCTGTTTCAAGTGGTGCCGATGCACTTGCTATTGCTGCTCGTACGGATGGAGTATTGGTGGTTGCGCACAAAAATAATACCCGGTTAAGTGATATCAATTTGATTAATGAACAGCTTAAGTACAGTGGGGCCGAAGTGGTTGGTTCTGTATTAATTGACTTCTAGAATAAAAAACTATGCTCTCATTTACTCATCAACATCGTGATTTAAAGTCAGCTATTTTGGACTGGTGGCCTATTTTGCTGGGATTGTTGATTTTATTTGTTCCCACTTTTTATGATCTTGCCAATGGAATGTGGTCTAAAGAAGAACAAGCGCATGGGCCGATTATATTAATGCTTTCGCTTTGGTTAATGTATCGCAAATGGATGGAGATGATCAATAAGAGTGAGGGGAAATCAACTGCTTTCTTTGGATGGATAGTTTTTTTTGTAGCTCTGGTTCTTTATATTATCGGGCGTTCACAACAAATATTAGTGTTTGAGATGGGCTCTTTCATATGGATACTAGCGGCTGTTATCCTTATAAAACGAGGTTACATCGCTTTGAAAGTTATGTGGTTCCCATTGTTTTTTTTACTCTTTATGATTCCACTGCCTGGACAAGTGGTCAGCCTACTTACTATGCCTATGAAAATGGCAGTTTCATTTGTGGCAGAACATATTTTATTCTGGGCAAATTATCCCATAGCCAGGAATGGAGTTATCTTGCAAATCGGCCAATATCAACTACTTGTAGCCGATGCATGTGCCGGGCTTCAAACATTGCTAACATTGGAAGCGCTTGGGTTGTTTTATTTAAACCTTGTGCATCACACCTCCGTATTACGTAATGTGACATTAGCTATTTTAATTGTACCCATTTCATTTACTGCTAATGTTATTCGCGTTATCGTACTTACGTTGATTACTTATCACTATGGTGATGCGGCAGGCCAAGGATTTCTTCATGGTTTTGCTGGTATGGTTTTGTTTATTAGTGCATTAATACTTATCCTTGGTGTCGATGCAGCGTTACAGTATTTTGTCAAAGCGCAGCCAGCTAGGGTTTCATACTCCACTATGAGTAATAGCTAATAACTATTTGATTAAAGTAAAAAATATATTTGATAGGAATATCTAGAGCTTGTCTGAAAATAAAGGAAGCAAAATGAGAAAATCGATAATTATCAGTATCTTTTTAGGTATATTGATGGTGTCGTCAGGCGCGTTAACAAAAGTGTTGACTCCAACCAATAAGATTGCGGACCAACAAGAAAAAATTGATCTTGAAATAATGATTCCGATGGAATTTGGGGACTGGCGTATCGATAGATCAATTATTCCGTTGCAGGTAGATGCTGATACGCAAGCTATGCTTGACAAAATATACAATCAAACTTTGTCGAGGACATACGTAAACTCTTTAGGTGAACGCATTATGCTTTCTGTAGCCTATGGCGGTGATCAGAGTGACAATCTAGCGGTACATAAGCCGGAAGTATGCTATTACGCACAAGGCTTCGAGATAATGAAAACTTTTGCTGATGATTTACTTACACAATATGGAAAATTACCGATTAAACGCTTGTTGGCTGTAAAAGGTTATCGTAATGAGCCGATTACTTATTGGGTAACTGTTGGTAATAGAGCTGTCTTACCTGGTATCGAAGAGAAATTGCAACAATTAAAGTATGGTTTGACTGGAAATGTGCCTGATGGAATGTTGGTGCGCGTATCTTCTATTGATTCTGATAAAAATAAAGCGTATCAGCAACAAGCTATTTTTATTCAAGACTTGTTAGCCTCAGTTAAAGCTAATGAACGTACCAGGTTAATAGGAACTTTCGGGGTGTAGGTGAAATCTTATTTATAAAAAATTGTATTCATCCAATTTAGATAACAAACAGAAAATATATTTTTACATTATTGCATTGGCCAGTGTGCTAATGGCAATGTTGTTTGGTTTATTCGCGGTAACAGCTAATCCCATCATAATAAGCTTAGCAGTTGCCCTTGTGATAGGCGCCATGCTTGTGCTGCGTCCGAACTGGATTGTATGGTGTATTTTATTGTTTGGCCTGCTGATTGTGGGTGTTCTTCCGCTCCATTTCGATTTTATTGCCTCAAAGGCCGCATGGGGTGTTTCTTTATTAGGCTTTTTTCTGATGTTTATAACTTTCTTTGGGATAGGCGCTTCTCCAAAGATGTTGAGAAATACTCCTGGGTTTATCTGGGCTGCTTTTGCTTTTTTGATTTATGCAATTCTTAACTCGCTTCTTCAGTGGAATTCAGCAAGTGAATTTATAGGTGGTTTTAAGCGCTACTTTCAGTTATGGGGGCTCTTGTTTGCGCTGTGCTGGCTTGCTTTTGATGAACGGGATATTCATCGGTGGCTGGTTTTTTTTGTGATTACTGCTTTGCTGCAATTACCCTTTGCGGCTTATGAACGTATAGTCTTTGTTCCTCAACTAGAGGGTACATGGGGAAATGCGGCCGTTGATGTTGTCGCAGGAACTTTTGGAGCGCAAATGGATGGCGGAGGCGCAAGTGGAGAAATGGCCCTTTTTCTGGTTATTGTATTGGCTTTTCTATTGGCGCGCCGTATGGAAAAGTCGTTACCAACAGCTCGTCTTTTCATACTAATATCACTAGTATTGGCTCCCTTGCTTCTAGGGGAAACAAAGTCTGTAGTCATAATGTTACCGTTAATGTTCTTAGTGCTTTATCGTCGTGATATGTTTATTCGGTTGCATTATTGGTTAATGGGTTTTATTGCCGTGATATTGCTTACTGCTGCTGCAGGCTATTACTATCTGAGTCAAGCGGACAAATCAGTTGAGAATCAGTTTGCAGACACATTAGATTACAATATTTACGAGCGTGGTTATGGAGCATTTCGTCTCAATCGTACTACAGTGTTGACTTTTTGGGCTAAACAACAAGGCGTACAACATGATCCTATTTCTTTGATGTTTGGGAATGGACTCGGTAGTGCACATTCGGCTACAAGAGGTCATGTTGCGAAGCGCTATCCATCATATGGCATCGGCCTAACATCAGCTTCAACTCTTCTTTGGGAAATGGGATTGTTTGGTTTTGGTTTATTTACTGCGATTTTTGCTTTCGCTTGGCGCTGTGCTTATTGGCTCCAGCGCGAATCTACTGTGCCAGAAGTACGAGCCGATGCTGTTGCTATTCAGGCTGCTTTAGCATTATTTTTATTTCATCTCTTTTATCGTTCTTCCTTACTTGAATTGCCAAGCATTCAAGTCGTGTTTTCAGCGCTGCTGGGTTATCTGGCATGGCTGCATCGTAAGCATATTCTTGTAACAGCTAATAAATAAGCCATGAGCGTTTCTCCCTATTCTGGTGCCGTGCTTAAGCGTAGCGCGATGCATTTTCTCTCTGGCAAAGTTGCATCGGGTTTGCTTTCATTGCTTATTCTACTAACGATGGTGCGTGAGCTAGCAGTGGAAGAATATGGAGTCTATGTATTTTTGGTAGCTGGAATGGAGATTGCGTTGGCTATTACCGCTCTTAGTTTGCCTTGGGTGGCGGCGCGCTATTTACCGGAGTTTCGCTTGCATGCCAATGGTAAAGTTCTAGCGGATTTCGTGTGGCAAATTCTTGCTCGCATTTCCTTATTTCTATTTATAGGAGTGCTTTTGCTATTAATGGTGTTGCCATGGTTATTGCCTGTGGAGTTTATTCGATATTTGGATGTGGCAAGACTTTATTTGCTGGTGTTACTTACGGAAGGATTGGGAAGGCATATCCGGGAAAGTGCATTAGAGCCATTGCTGCAGCAAGGACAAGCCCAAATTAGTTTGGTGACACGTAATATGATTTTGCTGTCATCGCTCAGTGCTGTTGTGGCTATTCAAAGCGAGGTTCATCTATATCATGTAGTGTTGGCTGAAATAGCAGCATCAGTTTTAGGAGCGATGCTAGCTTTACGTGGGTTAATTCGATATTTGAGTGCGCATCGAGAACTCCCTGGACAAGATGATTGGCAACCACCTAACTGGTCTGAGATGTGGAGCATTGCACGCCACATGTATGTAAGTCATTTTATTACGCTCACCTATAGTTCTCAGGTGTTTATTTTCTTAATTCAACGATATCTTGGTGTGGAAGCGACAGCATTATTCGGCTTTCTTCGTAACTTATTTGAGCATATCTCGCGTTATTTACCAGCTACATTATTGTTTAGTTTGATCCGGCCCAAACTGGTTGCTTCATATGTGGCTGCAGGTGATATGGTGGAATTAACACGTAATGCTAACATCACGGGAAAGTCAAGTCTTTTTGTTCTGATGCCAATACTGGTATTTGCCTGGTTAGCCGGAGATGACTTGGTAAGCTTGCTAAGTGGTGAAAAATTTGATCATACAGGCTACTATCTGGCAGGTTTATTGCTTGCATTGATTCCTCTCAGTCAGCGACAGATACTGGTTGCCGTTACAATTGTTAGTGATAGGAGTTATCTCTGTACCTGGGGGAGTTCATTGAGCATGCTTGTACTGCCTCTGGCTTATTGGCTTCTCGAAGCGGGATATGGATTGTGGAGTCCTATTGTCGCAATAATTGCTAACCAAATCATATTCAATACAACTCTCATTGTCGCTCTTATGCGTGTTACCACATATAGGCCTGATAGTATAGGATACTTCAAGTTACTAGTTGCTGCGTTTTTAGGGTTAATCTTGACGCAGCAATTATCAATACCAGTGCATAGTAACTGGTTCGGTTTGTTTATTATGGCAACCCTGGCTGGTAGTTGCTTTTTGCTGGTAGCTTATTTTATCAAACCTTTCCATGAGGAAGAGCGGGCGAGGTTAAATCGACTGCTTAACCGTAAGATATTTGTATGGTAGTGAATAAGGAGCAGGTACTATCTTATTTATTGACTTGTGAAATTCTACTTACTTTTGACCGGAGATGATTAGATAAGTTATAGCAAAAACTCGAGTCAATTTTTTGACTGAGAAATTTTGAGGATAGTAAAAGTAAATTTCTCAACTATAAACATAAAAATGCCACTAGTAGAGATCTTTTGAGGCACTAGTATGAATATATACTTAAACAGAATCGCACTACTAAAGCTCTCAATTTATTTGTAAGGAGAAGATATGAAACTTTCGATTCTGATCAAAGCACTTAATGAAGAAGCCTTAATAGCGAACTGTCTTGAAGCCGCTCTTGCAGAAACAATAAAAATTGGTGGTGAAGTAATTCTGGTTGATTCGTTATCTACTGACAGAACAGTAGAAATTGCAAGGCATTATCCTGTACGAATTATTCAGTTTTCTCATAAAACAGATTGCGGATGTGCATCTGCCGTTCAGCTTGGTTATCAGTATGCTCAAGGTGAGTACCTATATGTACTTGATGGAGATATGGTATTGCAGCCTGGCTTTCTGTCAATAGCATTGGATTACCTAGAATCTAAACCTGATGTGGCCGGTGTGGCAGGGAAGTTGTTAGATACGAGCATTAATAATTGGGCTGATAAACGGCGTGCTTCTGAAGCTGAAGCGCTACAACAGATAAAAGAAGTACTAGAACTTGGCGGTGGGGGTCTTTATCGGCGTATAGCGATTGAGTCTGTTGGTTATCTTGCGCATCGTTGGCTTCCGGCCTGTGAAGAGGCAGAGCTTGGTGATCGTTTGCGAGCCAAGGGGTGGCGTCTTGTTCGACTTCCTGAAATAGCCATACATCACACTGGTTATACTGAAAGTACTTCCCAGATGCTTTTTCGGTTGTGGCGAAATCGCCGATTGCATGCTTATGGTATGTATCTCAGATCAGCTTTAGGACATCCATGGTGTTGGTTAAGCGTGCGTCGAGCATGGTTTGTTTTTGCTGCGCCTATGCTGCATATTTTCGCAGGAATACTAGCGGTATTAATAATGAACTTAAAAACAGTCACATTTTTACCGGCATTGATCGTGGCCGAGTTTCTTGTTTGGTTGAGTGGAGTTGCGGTGCTGGCAGTAAAAAAGAGAAATATTGCTGATGCAATACTTTCCGTTTATGGATGGAACTTTTATGCCTTTGCAGCAGTACTGGGTGCTATGAGATCAATTCCTGATCCAATGATGCCAATCAACGCACGAGAACTTACAAAGCTTTGATAGGTAGAGTAATATGAATTTCCAAATGATTCGAGAATGAAGATAACTATATAGAGACTTGTGACAGAAGTCTGTTGGAACTTTACATAGTATAAGTTTGTATTTTATTACAAACGATATTTTGAAGCATCTAATGTAAAGTTATCTAATCAACTTGAGTAGGGATAGCATCATTGGGTTATCGTTAATGAGTGTGTATACATTTTGCGTTAATTATTTTACAGATAATTTCTTACTATGACTTCAGATCAACACGAATTCGATCCACTAAAATTCTACTCCTCATACCCGAGTAAAGTTATCGCTCGACCAGGATATCCTGCTCGAGCTCAATACAAAAGCACGCTATTGTGGAACTTATATGGTAAGCAGATACTGGATGCAATTGGTGAGATCAAGACCTATGCAGACATAGGCGGATGTTTCGGTTTCGGGGCAAACGCGTTAGGTGTAAGAATTTCTAGCGTT
>NZ_QRBZ01000013.1 GCF_009833085.1 Nitrosomonas oligotropha
ATACCCAGAAACCGGGATTAATCGGAATTATGTTTTATGCTTTTTGTATTGAATATGCGCGAATTTTTAAAATTTCGCGGAAAATGAGGCGGGGTCTTGTTTTTTGATTATTTAATTTTTTTCCGTGTTTTTTTCCATGGACTTATGCCCAAAGACTCTAAAGCAGCATGTGTAATTCGAGTTCCCTTCAGCATTGATTTTTTCCACCGCAAACGTACACGTTCCAAGTCATAATAAATTTCACTCATTTTTGTAGAACAACCACCGAATTTCTCGGCTGCTTCTGAAAATAACCCTTCGTCGATGGGGCTTCCCTTGCTGATTTGTTCGCGTATATACAGGTATATTTTTATCTTGTCTTCTTCACTACGCTTTGCTTTGTGTTTGCCTTTATTGGGTTTGCCAAGAACTACATCCCAACTTTTAGCTTCACAACTACTGATTTTTGTATATCCTTGATGGAATGCCTGTGCTGCCCAGTTTGGTAAAACCAGTTTTTCGGTGCAACAAAAATTAATGCATTTCGTCAGTGCATTGAGATCGCCAGCAAGATATTCTTCTTCGTATGCATCGAAAGCAATTTCGTAGATTATCAGACGCTCTTCATCCCCTAGTTGCTCTACATATTTGTTTAATCTATATGCGAATGAATCTGGATTATTCAAAGATTCTTGATAGCTGCTAGCCCCAGCTTCTTCCCTTTTCTTGCGCGGAGTAAACTCAGCTAAAAGCTCATCTAATTCGTCTTCAAGCCGCCTTCTACTCATTTCGTTCCTTTTATCTTCGCGACGTTGGTAGACTGCTTCACTCCTGCTGCCGCCAGCATTGCGCCGGTTGCTTTGTTGATTGATTCTCTTACCGGATCAAGGTCAAGCCGTGCATAAATTGCCGTTGTGTTCTGATTCTTGTGATTGAGTGATTTTCCAATGATTGCTAATGAAGCGCCTGTTTTAGCCTGCCAGCTACCCAGCGTTCGCCGCAAATCGTGAATGCGTAGATTGTCGATTCCTGCACGCTCTAGGATTCGTTTCCAGCCTTTCTTTGGCTCCATTAGATGCCCAGCTTTGCCATTGCCAGGAAAAACGTATTCAGCGCTATCTAATGACTTCCTGCTCTGCAATATCTCTATTGCTTCAGGTGATAATGCAACAGTTTGAGGTGTGCCATTCTTGGTTACTTCGATTCGCCATTCAGCCCGCTCGAAATTGATATCCTGCCAACGCATAGCCAGCACATTGGATCGTCTTGCACCGGTCAATAATGACATCAGCACATAGTCCCGGATTGTTTCGTTTTCTTCTTCTGCTACCGCTTGAAAGAATCGAGGTAATTCGTCGGATTGCAGAAAGCGGTCACGGGATTGTTCGGGAAATTTTGCTATTCCGTGAGCTGGGTTCTCGCCTTTCCATATTCGCCACTCATTGATTGCTTTGTTGAACATGACGTGCAGTAATTTAAGAACAATATTCGCGGTTACTTGGCCATTGCTACGACCTATCTTCTTGTGAAGTCGATCAACTTCTTCATGTTTGATAGATGATAGCTTTCGATTTCCAAGTTTTGACAAATAAAGCCGATATGTCGCTTTCGGCTTATCTGGACGTTTATTGAAAACTGCGCACCTATCCATATATTCTTCAAATAATTCATCCAGCGTCATTTCTTTCCTTGCTTCTCGAAGCAAATCAGCAGGATTCTTACCCTCAGCAATATCGTGGACTAACTCCAATGTCTTGCGCCTTGCCTGTTCGATCGTCATATCTGGATAACGTCCAAGAGTAATACGCTGAGGATTGCCTCCCCTAATCCGTCTATTGATGAAAAAGGTTTTTACGCTAGTCACGCGCAGCTGTAATCCCGATATTTTCGTATCGTGATAAATATTGCGCTTACCTGTTTCCGGCATCGGCAGTGCATCAATAATTGCTTTAGTGAAATTGATTTTGTTTTCCATATCACCTCCATTGGTGCCACGCCAGTGCCACGTTGCAGATCAAATTTTATTAATTTTGGTGAGATATCGTTAATACAGCATTAGTGTAACATACTGTTTAATATACTCACATTAACATTGGCAAACCAGTGAGAATGAGGAGGCTTTGAAACTCCTAAGGGGTAGGTCGCACGTTCGATTCGTGTTCAGGGCGCCATGAACAACGCATAATAAAAAATGCGTCCTAAGCGACGGGGACAATTATATCCGGTTAGCTGACGCGCAATTAGACTGTGCCAATCGCCATTTAGCTAGCGCATCGGCACAGTTTAGTGGATTGCGGTGGTAAAAGAAGAAGTAGATTAACAGAACAGATTCAGAATCACGAATTTCGCGCTATGTTCCTACGTGATCGCCAGGTGCGCAATGCCCGAATTGAGGTCCTGCGATTTGGCTTCAGCGCCTTCCAGTTTAATTTGCAGGCGCAGCTCATTCATTGAATCCGCGTTGCGCAGCGCGTCTTCGTAACTGATTTTTCCCGCTTCATACAGCTCAAATAGCGCCATGTCGAAGGTCTGCATGCCAAGTTCGCAGGATTTTTTCATGATGTCTTTGATCTCGTGAACATTTCCTTTGAAAATCAAATCCGCGATCAGGGGCGAATTAAGCAGCACTTCGATCGCGGCAACCCGGCCTTTGCCGTCCTTGGCCGGTATTAACCGTTGTGCAACGAGGGATCGCAAATTCAGCGATAAATCCATCAGCAACTGTGCCCGGCGTTCTTCCGGGAAGAAATTGATGATCCGATCCAGTGCCTGATTGGCGCTGTTGGCGTGCAGCGTACCCATGCACAAATGACCTGTTTCGGCGAAGGCAATCGCATGCTCCATGGTTTCACGGTCACGGATCTCGCCGATGAGAATGGCGTCCGGCGCTTGCCGCAAGGTGTTTTTCAGCGCCGCTTCCCAGGATTCGGTATCGACACCGACTTCGCGTTGCGTAATGACGCAGTTGATATGTTCGTGCACATATTCGACTGGGTCTTCGATGGTGATGATGTGGCCGTAGCTGTTTTTATTGCGATGTCCGATCAGTGCGGCCATGGATGTGGATTTTCCAGAACCGGTGCCGCCGACAAAAATGACCAATCCACGTTTGCTCATCACCACTTCTTTCAGCACTTGCGGCAACCCCAAGTCGTCAAATTCCGGGATTTTGGTGGTGATGGTACGCAACACCAAACCAACCCTTTGCTGCTGCACAAAGGCATTAACCCGGAACCGCCCGATCCCGGCGGGACTGATTGCGAAGTTGCATTCTTTGGTGGCATCGAACTCGGCCGCCTGTTTGTCGTTCATGATCGCGCGCGCAAGCATTTCAGTATGTTGCATGCTCAGGGATTGTTGCGACACCGGTGTCATTTTTCCGTCAATTTTCATCGCCGGTGGAAAACCGGCGGTAATAAACAAATCGGAGGCTTTCTTGCTGAGCATTAAGCGCAGTAAATCCGACATAAATTTCGATGCTTGTTCCTTATCCATAACACACTCCCGGAATTCAACTCAACTGGATTGGCCGATCAGCCTCTGAAATTATCTTTATTCATCGCTTGCGTCCTGGCTTCGGCCATTGAAATCACGCCGCGCTTCACCAGGTCGGTCAAATTCTGATCCAACGTTTGCATGCCGGCATTCTGGCCCGTCTGAATCGCCGAATACATTTGCGCGACCTTACCTTCCCGTATCAGGTTGCGGATTGCCGGTGTGCCAATCATGATCTCATGCGCCGCCACGCGGCTTTTGCCATCCTTGGTTCGCAACAATGCTTGAGAAATTACCGCGCGTAACGATTCGGACAGCATCGCACGAATCATTTCCTTCTCTTCGGCAGGGAAAACATCGATGATACGATCAATCGTTTTAGCGGCGGAACTGGTATGCAATGTGCCGAAAACCAAATGACCGGTCTCGGCCGCCGTCATCGCCAAACGGATAGTTTCCAGGTCACGTAACTCACCGACCAGAATAATATCCGGGTCTTCACGCAAGGCTGAGCGCAAGGCATTCGAGAAACTCAGGGTATCCCTTCCCACCTCACGCTGATTAATCAGGCATTTTTTGCTTTCATGCACAAATTCAATGGGATCTTCAAGGGTCAGGATATGTCCGTAATCATTTTCGTTGATATCGTTGATCATCGCCGCCAATGTGGTCGACTTGCCTGAGCCGGTGGGACCTGTCACCAAAACCACCCCGCGCGGTTGCTTGGCAATTTCCGCAAATATTTTGGGCGCTTTAATATCTTCCAGGCTCAATACTTTTGACGGAATCGTCCGCATCACTGCGGCGGCGCCGCGCTGGGTATTGAAGGCATTGACACGAAATCGGGCGAGATTCGGCACCGCAAAAGAGAAATCACACTCCAGGTGCTCTTCATAAAATTTTCGCTGACCGTCGTTCATAATGTCGTACACCATCGCGTGTACTTCCTTATGCCCCATCTCCGGCAGATTGATACGGCGGATCTCGCCATGCACCCGGATCAGGGGCGGCATTCCGGCCGATAAGTGCAAATCCGAAGCGCTATTTTTAACGACAAATGCAAGCAGTTCTACTATATTCATAGTGACACCCTCTTGTGACAATGCAAAATGTAACGCGAAACATTTGAATAAGAATTGACCGCCCGTAAGGATCAGAACCTGAATCAACCCGCTTGTTAACGGATGGGGTCAATAAAAAATTGAATGTGGCTGGTTAGAAATTCAGGCTTCTTCAGGTCAACGGCCATCAGCATTCCGTCGGTTTCTATGCCGTCTGATTGACGGCATCAGTGATCCGGTGAGCCCAGGCTGTGGCTTCCAGTTCCAGCCGGATGAACTCTTCCATGCTGAGAAATCCCAGTTCCGGCAGCATCGACAAAACTATTTCGGATTCACCTTTTTCATACGCTTCGATCAATGCAAGTTGATATCCTAGCGATCCGCGGCGGGTCAGCAAGGCTTCGCTCATGTCTTTTTGAATACTGAGGGTGCCGACGAGCTCGGACATCTCGATCCCCAGCAACGTATCCAGCAATGACAAAACACCTACCATAAACGCGCGATCCTGATGGTTCTTATCATGCGGGCGATCCGCGATGGCAATCGACTCCAGTAATTTGCCTCGCACGGTTGCTGTTTGCATCAACGCATCGGAAGTGCCGCCGTCCCTTTGTTTGGCGGCGTAGAGCAGAATCTGCACCCAGCGTTGCAGCTGTTTACGGCCCAGAATCATGATGGCCCGTTTGATCGAGTTAATCGTGCTCGGCAAGCCGTTGGCAGCCGAATTCACCATGCGCAGCAGGTTATAGCTCAATCCGGGCTGATATTTGAGTTCGTTTTCAATGTCACCCACTTCACTGTCCCTGACCACCAGCAACAAAAGTTTCAACAAGGATAGTTTGGATGGATCGATCCGTTTTCCCGAAATAATCTCCGGTTTTGCAAAATAGAACCCTTGCAGCATTTGAAAATTCAGCGCGATGCAGTTTCTGGCGATCTCCTGGCTCTCAACTTTCTCGGCTAACAGCAGCACCGGCCAGCGCCTTAGTCTCTTTACCAGACTCAGCAAATCCTGCTGGCTCAGTGCCGTAATATTGATCTTCACTACATTGATGAGCGGCATGATGCGATCAAATCGCGCATCCAGGTGGGTCACATTGGAAAGTGCCAGCTGATAGCCCTTTTGCTTTAGAAAGGAACAGCGTTGAATGATCTCATCGTTAATATCCACGCTTCTTAAAATTTCCAGCACGACATGTTTTTTCGGGAGCATGCAAATGGTATCGTTAAGCAGCAACTTGTCATCCACTTTGATAAAACCGCGCCGCTTACCGATGACATTCTCTATCCCCAGCTGCCCATAGGTATCGATGATGACATTCGCGGAAGCTGCGGAGTTATCGGTTATCGTAACGACATTGTGTTGATCGGAGCGAAATAAAAGCTCATATGCCACCAAATTTTGTTTGTTATCAAGGATCGGCAATCTGCCTAGATAAACTTCCATCCCATCTCCTGTAACTTTACGCTGTCCTGCTGATTTTTATTTATCGTCCCGGATAGGATCAACTTGAGCTTTTGTTTATTGGGAATAACATGATGAAATAATTGAATTAAGATGACACCTTACAATGCCACGATCATTAGCGTATGGCGTTGAATACTTCGATGACTTGCAGTTTCGCCACCGTCATTACCGATTCAACAATTTCAGCCGATAAACCCAGAAAACTCCAAGCCTGAAGTGCGCGATCGGAGATGGTTTCTTCGTGCTCTACCGGTTGATTGGTACAAGGTTGAATATAACTGGCGATATTGACTGCCGCACACAATGTGCTGGCGTCATACTGGAATTCCTTTTCTTGCATCGGATTGAATTGATACTCGACCATCTTGCAGATATTGACCGGTAATTTCCATTGTTTCAGCAGTTCGGCGCCTAGTTGCGCATGGGTGAAACCGAAGATCTTGCGTTCCGCCTGGATTGCCGCATCCTCGCCCTGATTCATGCAGCTCAACACTTGCGCCGATTCCTTCGGATATTGGCTGAAAAGAATTAACCGCCCCACGCCATGCAACAATCCGGCGATAAAAAAACGCTCCCGGCTGTCGACACTGGAAGCCAATAGGCGCGCGGTAACGCCACAAGTGATACTGTGATTCCAGAAGGTATCCATGTCCACCAACTCAGGTGGAATATCCTTGAATGTAGAAGTCACGGATGTGGCCAGAACCAGATTGCGCAGTTCTTTGTGCCCGATAATGGCAATCGCTTTTAATACGGTTTCCACTTTCCCGGAAAAACCAAAATAGCTGCTATTGGCAAATTTCAATATCTTTGCCGTCAATGCGGGGTCGCTTGCAATAACACGCTCCAGCTCAGTATTGGTTGCTTCTCCGGAGTCGATCAGGTCATTCACTCGAACCACAACATCAGGCAAGGAAAAAATTGAGCGAACGTTAGTCACTATCGTGCGTGGATCATCCATTCAGGTCTCTGTTAAGAAAAAATAAAAAGGGGTCTTAGGAAGTTAAACACTTACTAAGATTAAACTAAAACCGGAAGGGGTACGCTGACGATTAAACGGGGAAAACTATCGGATTTCGTCGGGAAGGATCAGTGGAACGGGAAGCGTATTGCGGATACTTTATTTTTTGGCGGCAATAAGCGCCTGATATTTTGCTTGCAGTTGTTCCTTACTTTCAATCACGTCGGGATTGAGTGAAATGCAATCCACCGGACATACTTCCACGCATTGCGGCTCGTTATAATGCCCGACACACTCGGTGCACAAAGCCGGATTGATCCGGTAAATTTCCTCGCCTTGGGAAATGGCGCCATTCGGGCACTCGGGTTCACAAACATCGCAATTGATACATTCGTCGGTAATGATTAATGCCATTTTATTCTCACAAAACTATTGATTAACAATCTTCTCGCGCAGCTTTTTAGCCACTAAGGGATGTACAAATGCGTCCGCATTCCCGCCCAGTGAAGCGATTTCACGCACCATGGTGGCGGAAATGAACATATATTGTTCGGACGGGGTCATGAATAAAGTCTCGACATCGGGATACAAGCCGCGATTCATTCCCGCCATCTGGAATTCGTATTCAAAATCGGACGCCGCGCGCAAACCGCGCAAAATGACACGCGCATTCTGCTGTTGTAGAAAATTCATCAACAAGCCGGAAAAGGGGATAATCGTGACATTGGTACAGCCGGACAAGACTTCCTGCGCCATTTCCACGCGCTCTTCCAATGTGAAAAACGGCTTCTTGCTGCTGCTTACGGCTACCGCCACCACCACTTGATCAAACAAACGCGCGGCCCGCCGGACCAGATCCTCATGTCCGCGGGTTATCGGATCAAAAGTGCCGGGATAAATCGCTTTATCCATGCTGCGCCAGCTCCAGCAGCCGGTAATGCACACTGCCGGCTCTTGTGTCGCGCTTTACCTGCCAGTTCGCATCCGCAGTCCAATTGCCTTTGTCTTCCGCGTAAACCAGCCCGCCCATTTCGAGATGACATGGCAATAAGGGCAGCAATTCCGGTAACAGCCCCAGACGGTAAGGAGGATCGAGAAAAATAACATCAAATTTCCGCGTATCCGACTTCAAAAAATTCATCGCATTCATCATAACCAGCTCAACCTGTGTTGCTTGCAATTTTTCCTTATTCTCCCGCAGCATGCGATAGATCGCTGTATCGGCGTCCACCATTACCACCGATGCCGCGCCGCGGGATGCGGCCTCGAAACCTAGCGCTCCGCTTCCGGCAAATAAATCGAGACAGCGCATGCCGCTCAAATCCTGTCCCAGCCAGTTAAACAGCGTTTCACGGATCCGATCGGCGGTGGGTCTTAAATCGGGATGCTCGGGAAAAGCCAGTAAACGGCTGCGCCACTGACCGCCGATGATACGAACTTTTCCCCGGGTTAAGGCCATCAGCACAAATTTTATTCGATCGCACCCACGATCACAGTCACCATACCATCAGGCTGAATCCGGCGCTGAAATGCCTGCCGGATCTGTTCGGTGGTAACCGCTTCAACGGCTTCCAGATAATCCGTCAAATAAGTCAGTGGTAAACGATAAAAACCGATCACGGACAGAAAGCCCAATATCTTGCTATTGCTGTCGATACGAAGCGGGAAACCGCCGATAATATTTTGCTTCGCCGCCGTTAATTCATCCTCGGTCGGACCTTGAGCGACAAAATCTTTCAGCACTTGGTGCGTCAAAGCCAATGCTTCTTCCGATTGTTCCTTTTTGGTTTGCAAACCGATTTGAAACGGCCCTTGCTCCTGATAAGGAGAGAAGAAACTATACACACTGTAAGCCAAGCCGCGCTTCTGGCGAATCTCTTCCATCAGGCGTGAAACAAATCCGCCGCCGCCCAGAATGTGGTTACCAACCAGCAGGGGAAAATAATCCGGATCGCTGCGCCGCAGTCCCGGATAGGCCAACTGGATATGACTCTGCGTGGCAGGATGGGGAATCCTTTTTATCCCCGCCGCCGGGATTGATACCGGCGCAATCCCGGTCTTCGCGCCATCGGCAGGTAAATTGCCGGTGAGCGATTCGGCAAGTGCTGCCGCATCAAGCCGGGTGATATCGCCCATGATGGCGATGACGGCATTCTTGGCGGCATAATAAGAGCGGTAAAAAGTCAGCAGATCCGCACGCTGCAACCGGCTCAACGTCTCAATCTCACCCATTTCATTGAATCCGTAAGGATGATCGCCATACAGCATTTTCATCAATTCACGATCGCCGATGTAATCCGGTTTGGTGCTGGATTCTTTGATACTGGCAATGATCCGGGCTTTTTCCCGCGCCACAACATCTTGCGGAAATTCCGGTTGTTGAATAATCCGCGCCAATATATCGAGCGCCTGCTTGCGTTCCCGCTCACTGCTCAAGGTGCGCAAGGCAATACCGGCACGATCGCGGTCGAAATGGTTCTTCAGCTGCGCGCCGACATCGGCCAGCGCTGTCGCAATCTGATCTTCCGTCAGGCCGCCCGCGCCAAGACTCAGCATATGCTGCACCAGACTGGCGCGGCCGGATTGAGCGGCGCTATCCATGCCGCTACCGGCGGCGAATTCAACGCTGATATCCAATATGGGCAAGTCATGATTCTCGACAAAATACACGCGCGCGCCGGAAGCTGTTTGCCAGTATTGGATCGGCAATGTGGCCCAGGCCCATTGCGCGTAAAGACTGAACAACACAATAAAAATGAATCGTTTTATTTGCACCCAAATACCTCCCGCAGTGCGTTCACTAAAAGTAAATAAGGAAAATCCATACCCGGAGATTAACCGCTATTGCGCAAACCGGCGGTTACACCATTGATGGTCAGATGGATGGAACGTTTAACTTCCTCGCTATCCTCACCTGAGCGGTAACGGCGTAACAATTCGACTTGCAAGTGATTGAGCGGATCAATATACGGCGTTCTATTGCGGATACTGCGCGCTAACGTCGGATTATCTTGCAGCAACTCAGTATGGCCGGTCACGGCGAATAACCATTTCTGACTTCTTGACCATTCATCTTTGATGCGGCCGAAAATCTGCTCGCGTAACGCCACATCCTCGACTAATTCCGCATAACGGGAGGCGATGCCCATGTCCGTCTTAGCCAGCACCATGTCCATGTTCGACAATAATGTTTGCATGAACGGCCATTCCCGGTACATCTCCTGCAATAACGCCAACCCTTGACCATTCTGATCTTGATGATTGACAAAAGCTTCCACCGCATGCCCAAACCCATACCATCCCGGTAGCATCATCCGGCTCAAACTCCAGCTGAATACCCAGGGAATCGCGCGTAAATCTTCAATCGCATCGGAATTCTTGCGCGACGGCGGCCTGCTGCCAATGTGCAGTCCCGACATTTCGCGGATTGGTGTGGACTCCAAGAAGAATTTTTTAAATCCCTCGGTTTCGTACACCAAATCACGGTAAGCCGCAAAAGAACCGGACGCCAGTTTTTCCATCGCCCGGTAATAACGGTCTGCATTCGCGCCAAGCGAATCATGACCGAGCAGTGTCGCTTCCATTGTCGCAGCCACCAGTGTCTCGAGATTCCGCCGTCCGATTTCAGGTTCGGCGTATTTACTGCTGATCACCTCGCCTTGCTCGGTAACGCGGATCTGACCGTTCACACTGCCCGGCGGTTGCGCCAGAATACTTTGATAGCTGGGTCCGCCACCCCGGCCTACCGTGCCGCCGCGGCCATGAAACAAACGCAACTCCACTTTATGTTTGGCAAAAACTTTGGTCAGCTCAATTTCGGCTTTATAAATTTCCCAGTTCGACGTGATAAAACCGCCGTCTTTGTTACTATCCGAGTAACCGAGCATGACTTCTTGCACATTGCCGCGCGAAACCAGCAGCTGGCGATAGTAGGGCGTCGAGAATAATTGATCCATAATTTCGCCGCAAACTCGTAAATCCGAGATCGTTTCGAACAACGGAATAATATTCAGGTGCAATTGCGGGGTTTCACCGCTTTGCAACAGTCCGACTTGCTGCAGCAGATAAGCGACTTCCAGAACATTGATAATGCTGGTTGTCATGGAAATAATGTAATTCGGCAGTGCGGCTCGTCCAAACCGGCGGTGAATGTCAGCGGCGCAGTGCAAAATGCGCAATTCCGATTGCGCCAATTCGGAAAAGCCGTCATAAGTGGCGAGTATCGGCCGGGATTGACCGATTTCGTTCAGCAGCCACTCGGTGCGTTGTTTTTCATCGAGTTGCGCATAACCGCTTTTGCCTGTGTGATGCTGGAATAATTCGCTGACCACTTGCTCGTGAATTTTGCTATGTTGCCGCATATCCAGCGGAGTTAAATGAAATCCGAAGACATCCGCGGCGCGGCGCAAGTTGCGTAGTGCTCCGCGAGCAATCCAGGCGGATTTATGCTGTTTCAATGAGGCAATGATGGTATCGAGATCCCGCAGAAACTCTGCGCAGTCGGCATAAGGTTCTCGCTTTTCCGCCGAGCTGAGCTGCAAGACTTGGTGCCCGAATTGTCTGGCGGTCGCAACCAAACGCGCGCCGATACTGAGAAAAATCCGCCGATAGGGTTCATCGGACCGGTTGGGAATATCGGGTGCGGTAGCCACCAATTTCTTGACATCATCACTGACCTCGACCAATTGCTCGGTCAAACTCATCGAGCGGCCAATTTTTTGTGCCGCATCGATGTAATAATCCAGTGCAACTGATGATTGACGTTCAACCGCGCGCAACATAACATCGTGTGTGACAAAAGGATTGCCGTCGCGATCGCCGCCAATCCAGCTGCCGATGCGCAAGAATGAGGAAACCGCAGGAATTTCGCCTTGATTTAAACGGCGTTCGAGAAAATCCTCAATTTTTGCATAGATATAAGGGATTTCGGCCAAGAACGTATAACTGTAAAAAGTCAAACCGTTTTCGATTTCATCGTTGACCGATAACCGGCTTGGCCGCAGCATGCGCGTTTGCCACAGAATCTCAATGGTTGCCCGTAAATTCTCTTCGTTATGCCGCAATTCGTTGGGTGTTAGCTCCGTCCGCGCCCGCTCTCTTAACAGCCGCTCAATGGTGAGCTGACAGTCCAATATACTGCGCCGCTGCACTTCCGTCGGATGCGCTGTTAGAACCGGCGATACAACCGCTTTCCTGAAGAAATCGAAAAGAATAGCGGGGGCATTGTTGCTGCTGGTCAGCACACGCTCAAGCGCCAGCGTCAAACTGCCTTCCTGCAGCGGGGATTCTGCGCGCAAATGCGCACGCCGCCGCCGGTTGTGATGCACATCCTCGGCAATGTTGGAAAGCAATGAAAAATAACTGAAGGCGCGAACAACGGGCAAGGAGTTCTCATCGCTCAAACGGTTAAGTATCGCATCCAGCTCCTCGCGCGCCTTGGGATCCTGATCTCGATGAAAACGAATCGCGGTCTGGCGTATATTTTCGACCAGTTCAAAAGCGCTGTCACCGTCTTGCTCCCGCAACGTATCGCCCAGCATACGCCCGAGAAAACGAATATCCTCGCGCAATGGTAAGTCTTTATCATTCACCAATTTATTATTGGCACTATTATTCCCTGAATCAGCAGCGCTCATCGCATTACATACCCACGATCAAAAAAGAATCCGGCACTCGCTTGCAACACGCAAAGTCCGTACCGGCCATGCTAAAATAATCATCATACAAAATTTTTTGTAATTTTTTCATTTTATACTATTAATGCCCAACTCACTTTTATCTCCACAGAAAATCGTCATTGCATCGCGGGAAAGTTTACTCGCTATGTGGCAAGCCAAATTTATCCAAAAACGTCTCGGCGAATTATACCCGCAAACTGAAGTCAGCATACTTGGGATGACGACACGCGGCGATCAAATACTGGATCAATCCTTAGCAAAAATTGGCGGAAAAGGCCTGTTCATTAAAGAGCTCGAACAGGCATTGGAAGACGGCCGGGCGGACATCGCGGTGCATTCGATGAAAGATATGCCAATGAATGTGCCGGAGGGATTTGCGCTGGCCGCCATAACGGAGCGGGAAGATCCGCGCGATGCGTTTGTTTCCATTCACTATAGCGGCCTGGATGCATTGCCTGAAGGCAGCATCGTCGGCACCTCAAGCTTGCGGCGCGAAAGCCAGCTGCGCGCGCAATTCCCGCATCTCGACGTTCATCCCTTGCGCGGCAATGTGCAGACCCGGCTGCGTAAACTCGACGAAGGGCAATATGCCGCAATCATTCTGGCTGCCGCCGGTTTAAAACGGCTGGGATTATCCGATCGCATCACCGCATTGCTGAGTCCCGAGCAAAGCCTGCCCGCAGTAGGTCAAGGCGCATTGGGTATCGAATGCCGGGCGGATCGCACCGATCTGGTTGCGCTGATGCAACCGCTGCATCATCAGGAAACCGCTTATTGCGTCGAAGCCGAGCGGGCCTTGAGCCGTGTATTGGGCGGCAGTTGCCAAGTGCCGCTGGGCGCGTTTGCTGAAATCAGCAACGGCAAACTCCAACTGCGCGGATTCGTGGCGCAACCTGATGGCAAACGCATTGTCAGCGATGCGCTGAATGGCAAACCGGAAACCGGCATTACAATGGGACAGCAATTAGCGCAAAAGCTGATCAACAAAGGCGCCGGTGAAATTCTGGCAACCCTGGTCCCCGCAGAGGGCTGGAAATAACATTGCCTGCGAGCACACAACTTACCGGCCTCAATATTCTGGTCACCCGCCCTGAGCATCAATCCGCTGTTCTTGCGGAAGGTATCCGCGCGCTGGGCGGCAATCCGATTTTGCTTCCTGTACTGGAAATTGCCGATGTCACCGATCTGAATCCTTTAACCGATCTGATCAAGCGCCTGGATGAGTTCGACTGGGCAATCTTTGTCAGCCCCAATGCCGTCAACAAAAGCATGCCATTGATAACCAAGCAGCATGCATTGCTGCCGCCACATCTGAAATTTGCCGCAGTCGGGAAAGGCAGCGCAGACACTTTGAAGCAATATGGCGTCAACGATGTGCTCATTCCAACCGAGCATTCCGATAGCGAAGCGCTACTCAAGCTCAATCAGCTACAGCACATCGCCGGGCAACGAGTTGTCATCTTTCGCGGCAATGGCGGCCGGCAATTATTAGGTGACACACTCGCGCAACGTGGTGCTTATCTCGAATACGCCGAATGCTATCAACGCAAAAAACCCGACCTTGATACGGCACCACTACTTGCTGATTGGTCGCAAGGCAAAATTCATGCCGTGATCATCACCAGCAGCGAGGGACTGCATAATTTATTTGACATAATAGGCATGCTTGGCCAACAATTGCTGAAATTAACGCCGGTTTTTACAGTTCACGAACGAATTGCCCAAACGGCCAAAGAGTTAGGACTGGAAAAAATCATAAAAGCGCCTTCCACAGGTGACGAAGGCTTACTGAAAGGCTTACAAGCATACTTTCAGGTAACCGGAAAATAGTACAACCGAACGGATGTTCATGTAATTTGCAATCGGCGGTTCAATATTAACAATGATCATCTCTACTGCAATGAGGAGAATATATGAAACTGATACTCTGGCTATTGGCACTTTTCGCTGCCGCTGTAGCTGTCACGCTAGCTGCTAAAAACACAACAGGGCGCGCGCTCATCGAGATGCCGCCTTATCAACTGGAATTACCCCTGGATCAATTCATCCTTGCGGTAGCAGTAGCCTTTTTTGTTTTTTATATTCTAGTCCGGTTTATTTTGGGGATCTTTGGTTTCAGTCAGCGGCATCGCCATAAGAAAACGGATGAAATGCTCTTGTCCGGATTAAAAGCTTATTTTGAAGGCGACTACATTAAATCACAAAAAAATACAGCGATTGCGCTCAAGCTGGCCGATTCATCGACAGCCAAAGCAATCAGCGCTGTTATTGCAGCCCGCTCGGCTCAAATACTTAATGAAGTGGCTGCACGTGATCAATACTTGAACACTGCGCTGGCTCAAGCACCGGATGAAAAATCATTGTGCCTTGCCGCCAAAACCGAATTTATGTTGCAAAAAGGGGATTATCAAGAGGCCCTTAGAATATTGCAGTCGCTGTATGCAGAAGGCGGGCTGCAATCCATTGCCGTTCTGCAGCTGGAGCTAGAAGCTCAGCAGCAAGCCGGCAATTGGGATGCGGTTCTTGAATTGGTTGACATATTGGCAAAACGCCAATCAGCGGACAAGACGCTGGTAAGAAAATTAAAACACGATGCGCAAATAGAAAATATCAAAAGTAAAGCCACCGATTTGCAATCATTGAATCAATACTGGCAATGCATATCACCGCTGGATAAAATGGACAGCAAGCTTTCTGTCGCAGCCGTGCGTGCCTATATCTCGTTAGGTAACTGTAATATGGCCAATAAAATTATCGAAGCGAATATCCCGATGACATGGGATAACGAATTGATAGAGCTGTATTCGGAATGTTTGGATTACCACGTCAGCAGGCAAATCGAATGTGCCGAAGTATGGCTTAGATCACACCCCAATAATGCGATTTTACTGCTAACGCTGGGCAAACTCTGTACGTATTGTGAGCTTTGGGGTAAAGCGCAAAATTATCTGGAAGCAAGCTTATCTGTTGAACCCGGACACAAAGCGCATTTCGCCCTAGCGCAGTTAAATGAAAAGCTCGGAAAACATGAATTGGCAATGGATCATTACAACAAAGGGTTGCAATTAACACTTAAACAACTCAGTTAAAACGCTAGGGTTCCCGCGCAACTTGGGGATTGCTGGTTGAAGGCGTGAATACATCGGAAAAGAAAGCATCTCTTGGCAAGCTGCGATAACTGGTAAAGTCATGGTAAGCAGCTTTGACCATGGCAGGAACACCGCAAGCGTACACTTGATGCTTTTCCAGATTGTGGTGATCCTGCATGACAGCTTCGTGCACCAGACCTGTTCTCCCCTGCCAGTTGTCCGATGGCAACGGATCCGACAGCACGGGAATAAAAGTAAAATTATCGTGCTGCTGTTGCCAGCTTTCGGCCAAATTCATCAGATATAAATCAGCTTTTGTACGCGCTCCCCAGTACAGCGTCATTTTCCTTTTTTCATTCCGATTACCCTCTTGATAAAAAATATGCTCAAGAATACTTTTTATCGGCGCAAATCCCGTGCCGCTTGCCAGGAACATAGTGGCGGTATCGGATGGCGTATCCCGCAAGAAGAATGAACCCAATGGGCCTGTGAAGCGAAGCATATCCTTAATTTTCATGTCCGTAAAAACATGCTCTGTAAATGCGCCGCCCGGATAATTCCGTACATGTAATTGCAGCAATTCGTCGTCATGCGGTGCATTTGCCAAGGAAAAGCTGCGCCGTTTACCATCTTTGAGCAAAATATCGATATACTGACCGGCCAAAAATTGTAATCGCTGATTGGTTGGAAGTTTTAGAGAGATGATCATCACATCCGGAGCAACAAGATCGAGCCTATGTACACGACAAGGCAAGGTCTTAATTTCAATATCTTTAATTGCACCGATTTCGTGACACTCGATTACCAAATCACTCAATGGGGAAGCGCAACAAAACAATGCATTGCCGGCGCGCTTATCTGCTTCGGTCAAGGTTTCTTCGCTGTAATTGCCATAAGCGACTGTTCCCTGAATGATTCTTCCCTTGCAAATACCGCAGGAACCATTGCGGCAACCGTAGGGCAGCGAGAATCCTTCACGCAGAGCCGCTTCAAGAATGGTTTCTCCAGGCTCAACCTGGAACACATGCCCGCTGGGCTGAATAATGATTTGATGCGACATTGAGCAGCAAACAAATAGAAAATATAATAATTAGAAACAAATAACTTATATGAAAAAAACAGTATTAATTATTGGTTGTGGTGATGTCGCGCTTAGAACAGCGC
Source organism: Nitrosomonas oligotropha (assembly GCF_009833085.1). GTDB lineage: Bacteria > Pseudomonadota > Gammaproteobacteria > Burkholderiales > Nitrosomonadaceae > Nitrosomonas > Nitrosomonas oligotropha. Next base: position 16,896 of record NZ_QRBZ01000013.1, read on the forward strand.
CACTATTACAAGCACATTACCGGATTCTCGGTCTGTACCGTAACTTAGATAACTCCGGCCATTTACGGTCACATGGAATTATTCCAGTTTACGGAAATCTGGATTCTCCGAAGAGTCTTGAGAAACTCGCTGGAATTGCACAGTTGATATTGCATCTGGCCCCTCCACCCAACCAAGGATTACGCGATCATCGAACCGCGCATTTACTGTCCGCATTAACCAAGCGAACTAAAAATCGTGCGCTGATTCTACCACAACGATTTATCTATATCAGTACCAGTGGCGTTTATGGCAATTGTCACGGCGCATTGATCGATGAAACTCATCCCGTTAATCCCGAAAATGACCGGGCAATACGGCGTATTGACGCTGAAAAGCAAATACGCAACTGGGGCAAACGAAATCACGTTCCTGTCTCGATTTTACGCGTTCCCGGAATTTATGCGGCGGACCGGTTGCCATTAAAGCGGTTACGCGAAGGCCATCCGGCGATATTGGCTAGCGAAGACAGTTATACCAATCATATTCACGCTGATGATCTTGCGCGAATCATTTATGCTGCTCTGCATCACGCCAAACCAGGCAGGATTTACCATACCTGTGATGACTCCCGGCTCAAAATGGGAGAATATTTTGATCTGGTCGCGGATCATTTTGATTTACCGCATCCTCCCCGCATCAGCCGGAGCCAAGCTTACGAACAAATATCACCCGGCATGCTATCTTTCATGAAGGAATCCAGGCGGCTCAAGAATCTCAGAATGAAGAAAGAATTGCGCATTCAGTTGTTATACCCAACTGCTCATGAAGGTGTTAAAGCCGCTCGAGCTAACAGTTCATAAAGTCTTGCGGTTGTATCCCACGCTGGTTCAGTTTCTCAAATTAACACTAAGAATATACAAAACTCTGCCGTTAATTCCGCACAATCTCAAAACACTCATTTGGGTTTTGTTGTCAACAACCGTAGCAGAATTTTAGCCTCTGCAGTATTTCTAATGTATTGATTTTCATGAGAACCTCTGTTCTTAGGAGTTAACGATGGCAACTGTCACAGCGCACGCAGAAAAGAAAGTAAAAGAAATCAATTATTCATGGGAAGGAAAGGACAAAGCTGGCAAACAGCTGAAGGGTGAGATGCGCGCTGCCGGAACAGTCGTTGTGACCTCCACATTGCGCCGCCAAGGGATTAAAGTCACAAAAATCAAGAAAACCCAATCCGGCGGTAAAATAACAGACAAAGATGTCACGTTATTTACGCGTCAACTGGCCACCATGATGAAATCGGGTGTGCCGCTATTACAAGCTTTCGATATCGTGGGAAGAGGTCACAGCAATCGCGCCTTAAGTAAATTACTATTGGATATCAAAGCTGATGTCGAAACCGGTAGTAATTTGACGGATGCTTTCCGGAAATACCCGCTGTATTTTGATGCACTCTACTGCAATCTCGTCGGTGCGGGTGAGGCGGCTGGTATTTTGGATGGCATTTTGGATCGTCTGGCTACTTATAAAGAAAAAATTCAGGCCATCAAGGGAAAAATCAAATCCGCACTCTTTTACCCGATTTCAATTCTTGTGGTTGCATTTATCATTACAGCGGTCATTATGATTTTTGTCATCCCGGCTTTCAAAGATTTATTCGAAGGATTCGGCGCTGAATTACCTGCTCCAACGCTTTTGGTCATGAAGATGTCGGATTTCTTTGTCGCCTATTGGTGGGCCATTCTAGGCGTTCTAGGCGGTGCAATTTATGGTTTCTTGTATGCCTGGAAACGCTCGGTTCCCATGCAACGGGTCATGGATCGTCTTGCACTCAAATTACCGATTTTCGGTGAGGTCATTCGCAAAGCCACGATCGCACGCTGGTCTCGCACGCTATCAACCATGTTTGCTGCCGGTGTCCCATTGGTAGAATCATTGGATTCCGTGGCGGGCGCTGCCGGAAATTTTATTTACTACGAAGCCACTAAGACCATCCAGCTTGAAGTCAGTACCGGTAACAGCTTGACTTCTTCGATGGCTGGCACCAACGTTTTTCCTAATATGGTCATCCAAATGGTCGCCATTGGTGAGGAGGCCGGATCACTTGATTCGATGCTCAGTAAAATTGCCGATTTCTATGAAGCAGAGGTGGACGATGCGGTTGCCGCGCTTTCCAGCCTGATGGAACCTATCATTATGGTCGTATTGGGCACACTCATTGGCGGTATGGTTGTTGCGATGTACTTGCCTATCTTCAAAATGGGTATGGTTGCTGGTTAAACATAATTTCCTCAAGAACACAGAACATGTCATTCTTATCCATATTGCAAGACTCACCTGTTTTCTTTGTGTCCTGCACGACAATACTCGGTTTAATGATCGGCAGCTTCTTGAATGTCGTAATTTACCGTCTGCCTGAAATGATGAAAAGGAATTGGCTGCAACAATGCGCCGAACTTCAAGGTGAGGCAGTCCAAGCATTACCCGAATTTAACCTTCTTACGCCGCGTTCAACGTGTATACACTGCGGACACAAAATAACCGCATGGGAAAATATTCCGATTATTAGCTACCTTTTTCTCCGAGGACGCTGCTCTCAATGCCATGCGCACATTTCTCCGCGCTATCCCATGGTAGAAGCCGCTACCGCTATTATCAGCGGTTTTGTTGCTTGGCATTTCGGTTACGGCTTTGTTGCGATTGCAGCACTTATCTTCTTATGGGCGCTCATTGCCTTGGCTGTTATTGATCTGGATACGCAATTATTACCGGATGATATAACATTGCCATTACTATGGATCGGTCTATTGGTTAATATCAATCATGGCTTTACCGATATTCAATCAGCGGTAATTGGCGCTATCGCCGGTTATCTCTCCTTGTGGTCGATTTACTGGTGCTTTAAACTGATAACCGGTAAAGAGGGCATGGGATACGGCGATTTCAAACTGTTAGCTGCAATTGGTGCATGGTTAGGCTGGAGCAAACTTCCATTGGTGATACTTTCCTCATCTCTGGTCGGCGCGCTGGTTGGCATCGGACTGATTCTTGCCGCCAAGCTGAATAAGAGTATCCCTATTCCATTCGGCCCCTATCTGGTTGGTGGAGCGCTTATTGCTTTATTCTGGGGAGAACAGCTCATTCATACCTACTTTGGCTTATTCTAATCAATGACTTTTGTAGTTGGACTTACTGGCGGAATCGGTTGTGGAAAATCAAGTGCCAGTCAATTTTTCGCTGAATTGGGTATTGATGTCATTGATACCGATGTAATTGCCCGGAAATTAACCCAGCCAAATGGTCAAGCCATCGGTTTGATAAGAGATTCCTTCGGAGATGCTTTCTTAACAGCGAATGGTTCTCTGGATAGAGAAAAAATGCGCAATCAGGTATTCTCGGACAGTCATGCACGGATTAAACTGGAAAAAATCCTTCATCCGCTGATACTGAAAGAAGTAATCAAGCAAATTGAGCAGACCCGGTCACCTTATATCGTAGTTGTGGTTCCCTTATTATTTGAAACGGCTGATTACGACGATATCATTCAGCGCAGCCTGGTGGTTGATTGTGAGGAATCAATGCAAATTTCACGCACAATGGCACGCAGTCAATTATCGGAGCAGCAAGTGAAGGCCATCATGGCGCAGCAGATTTCCCGGCAAACCCGCCTACAAAAAACCGATGATATAATCACCAATAATCAGGATGTCGATTTCCTGAAGACACAAGTCATCCAGCTACATCGTAAGTATCTAATTCTCTGTAAGAATAAATCGGATACCATAAACTTGCACTAAAGAAATTATTTGGGAAAATTTATTTTTTTGTGAAATAATCTTAGTTGCAGCAAAGCTTCAATACCTCTAATTTCTCTTGTGGATGTATAACTATTGTGATTTGTTACGAACACCCGCTTAATGAGCGCATCCGTACCCTTCTTCGACTTGAGGATCTATTTAATAAGATTGATTTTTTCTCTACGAAAGATACCGCTACCGAGCACCATGCGTCGCTCATCGCTTTATTTGAAGTGCTTGAGATCACCAGCCGGGCTGATATTAAATCAGATTTATTGCAAGAACTTGAGCGGCAGAAACAAATACTAGAAATGCTGCGGAAAAATCCCGAGGTGTCAGAAACCGCATTGGATAATGTACTTAATGACATAAAAATCACCTTCCGGGAAATGCTCGATTTCCCCGGTAAAGTCGGTGAGCATCTGCGTGAAAATGAATGGTTAATGGCGATCAAGCAACGCATTGGGATACCCGGCGGTTGCTGTGTATTTGACCTACCATCCTATCATTACTGGTTGAATTTGGATCCTGCCCATCGTCACAAAGACTTCGACGAATGGCTAACACCGTTCCAGCCCATTCGCAACGCATTTGGAATTGTGCTTTACCTATTGAGAAAAAGTGGCAGAACCTTGCAAGTGGTGGCAAATCAAGGCATTTTCCAGCAAACGGGATCGGAATATACCGCACACATGCTGAGACTGAATTTAAGCGATCAATTGCCCTGCGTGCCCGAGATCAGTGCTAATAAATATGCACTGAATATCCGTTTCATTCCGATGCACACGAACCAAAAAAACAAAGTCTATGAAGGTGATGTCAAATTTGAGCTCACCTTCTGCAATCTGTAAGTGACAATTGCCATTTTCTGTCAATGTCCAACATAATCTCTTGTGGTTTCCTTTAGCGCTAGAAATTCTTACAACTAAAGCTTTTGCGCGATCAAATGTAAGTTTTATAGCAAGAAATCATGCAATTGATCGGATTGAATAAATCCATTTTTATGCACGGCAGTGAAAATAAATTGTGATTACAGATAATCTTAAATGGCTGCAATGTAATCAGTTATTTGACTTACTTACATGATACATGCCATGTGATGCGGTGCACTACATTGATGTTTTAGTTACCTTTGTGTGGTGTTATAACTACCGGTAACATATCGGTGGCATTCTTCACAAAGAAAAAGCACTTAGGATCTTACTCCCTAAGTGCTTTATTTTATTGGTGGGTCTGGTAGGACTTGAACCTACGACCAAGGGATTATGAGTCCCCTGCTCTAACCAACTGAGCTACAGACCCTTATTTCTTATTTTAATTGTTGCCGGTATCCAAGAAGCTGCGTAAACGTTCAGAACGAGCAGGGTGGCGTAATTTGCGCAGTGCCTTGGCTTCGATTTGACGAATGCGTTCACGGGTAACGTCAAATTGTTTGCCGACTTCTTCCAAGGTGTGGTCGGTATTCATTTCAATGCCGAAACGCATACGCAATACTTTGGCTTCACGCGGTGTTAAAGAATCTAAGATGTCCTTGGTGACACCGCGCAAGCTAGCGTAAACCGCTGCATCTGCAGGCGCCATTGTGGCTGCATCTTCGATAAAATCACCTAAATGCGAATCTTCATCGTCACCAATCGGAGTTTCCATGGAGATGGGTTCTTTGGAAATCTTAAGAATTTTACGAATTTTCTCTTCGGGCATCTCCATTTTCTGCGCCAATACCGCCGGTTCTGGCTCTTGTCCGGTTTCCTGTAAAATCTGACGTGAAATACGATTCATTTTATTAATCGTTTCAATCATATGCACCGGAATCCGGATGGTTCTCGCCTGATCCGCAATGGAACGGGTAATTGCCTGACGTATCCACCATGTGGCATATGTTGAAAATTTGTAACCGCGGCGGTACTCAAATTTATCGACCGCTTTCATGAGGCCGATATTGCCTTCTTGAATCAAATCAAGGAATTGCAGTCCACGATTGGTGTATTTTTTGGCAATAGAAATTACCAACCGTAAATTGGCTTCAGTCATCTCGCGCTTGGCTCGCCGTGCTTTGGCCTCGCCCGTTGACATTTTGCGATTAATTTCTTTTAAGTCTTTGATCGGAATGCCAACCTTGTTTTTGAGCTCCAGCAAATTCCGCTGTTCTTCCAGAATCGCAGGTTTATAGTGTTCAAGCGCTTGGCTATAAGGCTTTCCAAGAGCAATTTCTTGTGCTACCCAATCAAGATTGGTTTCATTTCCAGGAAATGTCTTGATAAAGTGATTCCTGGGCATTTTTGCCTTGGATACGCATAAATCCATGATCTTGCGCTCATAGTTGCGTACGTCCCCAACGAGTTCGCGCTGCGTATCACAAAGTTTCTCGACCATTTTCGCCGAGAAACGGATACCCATCAGCTCGGATGAAATTTTGTCCTGAAACTCGATATAACCTTGATGATAAGGGCCTTCTTTCTCTAGCAGAGCCTGCATTTCGTTGTATATTTCACGGATTACCGCGAAACGCTCCAGCGCATCCGCTTTGAGTTTCAACAAATCCGCGCTGGCAATTGATGCGCCATCGCCATCCTCATCTTCGTCGTCATCACCGAGATCGCTGGAAGCTAACTCCTGCTCCAGAGATTCCTCTGAAAACTCTTCATTCGTGATTTCTTGCGCATTGGCGTCCAATAGTCCATCAACCACTTCATCAATGCGTAATACGTCTTTCTCAACTTCTGAAGCCAGATCGACAATTTTCGCGATGATCGGAGGACAAGCGGAAATCGCCTGAATCATATGACGCAAACCGCCTTCGATGCGTTTTGCGATTTCAATCTCACTTTCACGCGTCAGCAGACCCACCGAACCCATTTCGCGCATATACATGCGCACGGGATCTGTTGTCCGTCCAAACTCGGAATCTACCGTAGAGAGTGCTGCTTCCGCTTCTTCCGCCACATCTTCATCAGCCACGGTGGTTGCGGCATCGGACATCAGCAATGTTTCCGCATCCGGCGCTTCATCATGCACGGATATGCCCATATCGTTGATCATACTGATGATGCCTTCTATTTGCTCAGCATCCAGCATATCGTCGGGCAAATGATCATTGATTTCGGCGTAAGTCAGATAACCACGCTCTTTGCCTAATCCGATCAGTATTTTCAAGCGCATGCGCCGCGCTTCGATATCTTGCGGTTGCGGATTACCGCCTTCAATAACGGAAACCGAGTCTATATCATCGATAGAATCCAGTCCTCCAGCCGCTTTATTCTTTTTGGGGGTTCTACCCCTGGCTTTCTTGCCTAAATTGAATTCAACATCATCGCCACCAAGCATGGCTTGAGAAAATTCTGCCGCAGTGCGTGTTGATTTAACCGGTGCTTCTTTTATTTCTGTTGAATCGGTTGCCTCTAGGCCGGTTGCTTTTTCATTTGTTTTTTTGCCGGTCGCCTTAACACTTTTTTCAGTTTTAGCTGTTAATTTCTTAGACTCTTCTTTTTCCACCATTTCACTGCCGGTATCTTTTATTTTCTGAGCTGTTGATTTCTTAATAATTTTATTATCTTTATCTTTTGATTCGACCGCTTTTGTTTTTGGCATATTGGATTCCCAATAATTTGGATGAATTAAAAGCTGAAAGTGCGGGATTATATCAAAATTCGATATTGCTGACACCTAATAACCAATCTCATTGCACTGCCAGTCGTTGAAGTTCTCTCTTTTCTTCATCGCTTAACATGTTCAAAGGCTTGTTATGTAATTCAGCCATGCGTTTTTTATGCTGTATTTGTTGCAGTTTTTTTAATGTATCCAGAAACTCAATTTCCAAATCTACTGAATTACTCCATTCCAAAGTTTCACTTTCAATATTCTCTAAAAGAGTTTTGCATGCTTTATCCTGAAAATGCGCCGCTACTGAGAATGTTGATTTACCTTCAATCAAGTAAGGGTGTGTATCGAAAAAATCAACTAAAATTCTTAGCGCAGTGACTTCTTCATTTTTTTCGCTCCATTCGACAAGCAAACCACGCTCAAGTTTAGTGATATGGCTCGGGTCGTATAACAAGATCCGAATCAATCGGCGGTAAAGCGTAACAATCTGTTTTGTATTTCTCTTTTCTGTCTTATAAACTGCTGTTGCACGTTTGATTTGCAGCAACTCATCCAATTCGCTTTGATCAATCTCGCTGAGTTCCGCTAAACGCCGGATCAGTATCAGCGATAGAGCCGGTGCCGTAACTTGTTGCAGCAGCGGCTTTGCATCGCTGATCAACTTTGCGCGGCCTTCGCTGGTTTGAAGATTGACTTCCGAGCATAACTCTTTGAATAAAAATTCCGATAGCGGCAGGGTTTGCTTGAGCTGCTGTTCAAAAGATTCTTTGCCAAACTGATTGATATAGCTATCCGGGTCTGCTCCCTCGGGCAAAAAAAGAAAACTCAGATATTTGCCGTCAGATAGCAGCGCCAGGCTATTCTCGAGTGCGCGCCAGGCTGCTTTTCTACCTGCTTTGTCACCGTCGAAGCAGAAAATAATGTTATCTGTCTGACGCAAAAGTTTCTGTATATGAAAACTCGTAGTCGCGGTGCCCAAGGCAGCGACTGCATGATCAATCCCGTGCTGCGAAAGGGCGATGACATCCATATATCCTTCTACGACAATGACGCAATTCGCTTCACGGATAGCACGGCGCGCCGAGAAAAGGTTATACAGCTCGCGCCCCTTTTCAAATAAAATCGTTTCCGGAGAGTTCAGATACTTAGGCTCTTCTTTTGCAAGCACACGGCCGCCAAAGCCAATGATCTGTCCTTTCTGATTAAGGATTGGAAACATGATCCGGTCCCTGAAACGGTCATACTGCTTGGTTTCGCCGCTGGTAATGACTAATCCGGCTCGCGTCAATAATTTGCGGGTTTTATCAGAATTATAATCAGAAAAAACCGCTGCAAGATTCTGCCAATCCGCAGGTGCGTAGCCAATGGCAAACCGTGCCGCCGTTTTACCGGATAAGCCGCGCTTTTTGAGATAGGCAATGGCTTTTTCGGAAACCCTAAGCTGCTCGCGGTAATAGCGGGTGGCGGTTTGTAGTGCATTTAACAGGTCTTGCGGCGATATTTCAGCGTCGTTATGACGGTAATCGCTTGCCAAATCCTGTTGTGAGTCGTCTGAAGCGGAGTGATGAGACACATTACTGCTTTGCTGCTCCGGCAATTGCATGCCGGCATAAGCCGCCAGATCTTGTACTGCTTCGATAAAGCTTAGGCCGCTATATTCAATCAAAAAGCTGATCGCATTGCCATGCGCGCCGCAACCAAAACAATGATAAAACTGTTTGGTTTGACTGACCGTGAATGAAGGGGTCTTTTCGCTATGGAACGGACAACAGGCAACAAAATTAGCGCCCGCTTTCTTAAGCGGGACATGACGATCAATCGCATCGACAATATCCACGCGATTGAGTAAATCATGTATAAAAGATTGCGGAATCATCTACCCGGAGCTGTCAATAACAATCAGCTTCAAGTATAAATAAATTGCAATCGTTGTGGTTTGTTTTAAGAATAAACCGCAATAGCCGATCAATATCAAGCGGATATCTTGGCTTTAATCAGTGCTGATACTTTGCCCATATCAGCACGGCCGGCCAGTTTCGGTTTCAGTATGGCCATAACCTTACCCATATCCTGCATGCTGGCTGCATTCGTTTCCGAAATGGCTCCGGTGATCAACGCATCGATTTCGGAATCGCTTAATGCTTGCGGCATATAGGTGCTGAGAATAGCGACTTCCTCTTTCTCAATATTGGCCAGATCCAATCTCTGCGCGGCTTCATACTGAGCAATAGAATCCTTGCGCTGCTTGAGCATTTTTTCAATAACCGCAATAACAGCCGCATCATCCAGCACAATGCGTTCATCCACTTCACGTTGTTTGATTGCAGCTTGCAGCAAACGGATCGTATCCCGCTGCTTGGTGTCACCCGTGCGCATCGCTGCTTTCATATCTTCCGTGATTTTCTGTTTTAAGCTCATGATAAATGGACGCAATTAATCGATTATCAACTCATCATTATGAAAAAACGCTACCGGAAGAGAAACCGGTATTAAGATATAACGATTTAATAAAGCTTAGGTGGTAACAACTGGCTGCGCAAGCGCTTGTAATTACGTTTCACAGCTGCTGCTAGCTTGCGTTTGCGTTCCGCGGTCGGTTTTTCATAAAATTCGCGAGCGCGCAATTCGGTCAGTATCCCTGTTTTCTCGATTGAACGCTTAAAACGGCGCATAGCAACTTCAAATGGTTCGTTTTCCTTAACTTTAATTGTCGTCATAAATTGGCAAAATCCTCGATAACTTTGATTGAATAACAATAACAAGATAAAACAAAAGGCCCGGATTATAACACCAAGCGATTTATTCTAAAAGAATTAGTTGTGAAAATTAGATGACTGTAGCCGAGGAGACCTTGAATCAACCATACGACACGTCATCGCAGCTCCTGGTGCCAAGACAAAACACCGGGTAAGCTGCCTGAATTTTGTTTCTCCGGTCTTTGAATTCGCTCACGCAGGCAGTATAGTAATGCGCCAAAATAACATGACTCAGAAATGCAAACAGTAGATAAAGAGTTGGATGCGCGCGGCTTGAATTGCCCGCTGCCCATTCTCCGCACTAAGCAATCGCTGGCCGGGATGGTCAGCGGACAAATATTGAGAATTGTTGCGACCGATCCGGGCTCCGTGATCGATTTCCAGGTTTTTGCCGAACAAACCGGAAATGAATTGTTATCGCTGTCTGAAGTGGACAAGGAGTTTATTTTTTTGCTGAAAAAGCGATAAGTAGCGAAATCCGGTTAAGCTTCCTATCAACCGGCAGCACCCGCTAATTTACCAATCGCTTGCTCAATACGCCGCAATAGCTTTCATGCAGCACCTTCAGCCTCCGGCAATGGTCATGCGATCGATCAATACCGAGCCACACTGTTTCGATCCGCGCACTATGACATCGTTGCCGATGGCCACGATGTTCCGGAACATATCTTTCAGGTTACCGGCGATAGTGATTTCTTCGACCGGATAGCTGATTGCGCCGTTTTCGACCCAGAACCCGGAAGCGCCGCGCGAATAGTCTCCGGTAACCGCATTGATGCCGTGCCCGAGCAATTCCGTAACCAGCAAACCGGTGCCCATTCTTTTCAATAACGCATCAAAAGACAATGGGGTGGCATTCCGCATGATCAGATTATGCGTGCCACCGGCGTTTCCAGTGGTGCGCATGCCGAGTTTGCGCGCGGAATAACTGCCCAGGAAATAACCCTGCACAGTGCCGTTTTCCACGATGTTACGATCGACGGTCGCGACACCATCGTCATCAAATGGACCACTCGCCAGCCCTTTGTGCAGGTGGGGGCGCTCCAGAATCTGGATATCCGGCGCGAAAACCTGCTGACCGATACTGTCCAGTAAAAAGGAGGATTTGCGGTACAGGTTGCTGCCGCTCACCGCCGAAGCGAAATGCCCGATCAGGCCGGATGCAATCGGCGCTTCAAACAATACCGGCACTTCGCAGGTATCGATTTTTCTCGCGCCTAAGCGCGCCGCACCGCGTTTGCCTGCCTTTTGTCCGATGCTCTGCACTGTTTCCAGATCGGCGGCGTCACGCGCCACACTGTACCAGTAGTCGCGCTGTTTGCTGTCACCCTGTTCGGCGATCATGGCGCAACTGATGCTGTGGCGCGACAGCGGATAACCACCCATGAATCCCAGGCTATTGGCATAAATAAATTGCGATTCGCTGACAGAAATGGTCGCGCCTTCGGAATTGGTAATGCGCTTGTCCGCGGCGTATGCAGCTTGTTCGCAGCTTCTCGCCAATTCGATGGCTTCTTCGACGCTGATTTGCCACGGGTAATATAAATTTAAACCCGGGTAGTTTTTCGCCAGCAATTCCGCATCCGCCAGTCCGGCGCAATCGTCGTCCGCGGTGTAGCGGGCAATCGATAACGCGGCGGCAACCGTATCGCTGATCGCCTGCGGGGAAAAGTCCGAGGTGCTGGCATGGCCGCGTTTTTGCCCGATATAGACTGTCACGGACAAGCCTTTGTCACGATTGTATTCAATCGTTTCCACGGCATCCTGACGCACTGTCACGGTTTGGCCGAAACCGTCGGAAACGTTGGTTTCGCAAGCGCTGGCGCCGCCTTTTTGCGCATGTTGCAAAATATCGCGGGCGATCTGTTGCAGTGTGCTGATGGGGTATGAAAATCGGGTATCGGAAACGGGTAAATTATTCATGTCGTGCAATAAAGATGAAAATATAAGCGGATTTCAAACGAGGAAGATATGATAACAGCTTATTCACACCGCATTACACAGGTTACCGTGCAAAAAGAACCGGAATACGACGACAACGAAGAAAGTGCGCCGAGTAAAACGAAGCGCAAAAAAGACATGCACGCCTTGCAGGAAATCGGCGAGCAACTGGTGGAACTGGATCCGAAAAAACTGACTGAGTTTGATTTGCCGGAAACTTTGATCGATGCCATCAGCCAGGCCCGGCCCATGCAAAAACACGGCGCGCGGCGGCGTCAGATGCAATACATTGGGCGATTGATGCGCGACATCGACGCGCTTCCGGTCAAGGAAAAGCTCGACTCCTGGCACCAAACATCGGTGCATCAAACCGCCCGCCTGCACCAGCTTGAACGCTGGCGCGAACGGCTACTGAACGATGACAACGCGCTCACCGAATTTGCACAGAAATATCCGCAAGCCGACTTGCAGCGCCTGAGACTGTTAATCCGCAATACACAGAAAGAAAAAGCAGCGGAAAAACCACCCAAAAGTTTCAGGTTGCTGTTTCAGGAATTGCAGGGGATTGTTGAATACTAGTGCTGTTTCATTACCACATTTTTAAAAAGCAACGCTGCCGGATATGGAATTGCCGCCAAAACGACTCATCTCTGGTGGACTGTGACATCATAAGGGATTGAACAGATGTTGCATCTGAATGCTTTTGCTCCGGATTTATCTCACATCGTTAAATATTTGCATCAAACTCATCGTGCCGCAATAGTTTCTGATAAAAAGCTAAACGCTTAGGGTGAATTTTCCCTTGTTGTACTGCCAGCATCACAGCACAACCAGGTTCCCGGGTATGGTGGCAATTATTGAATTTGCATCGTCCGATATACGGATGAAACTCCATGAAGCCCCACGCCAGATTTTCTTCTTTGATATGATTCAGACCGAATTCCTGGAAACCAGGTGAATCGATGATCGCACTGTTATCATCCAGACGATAAAGCTGCGAATGTGTGGTGGTGTGGGTGCCGGAATCGAGCGCCAATGAGATTTCCGCGGTAGCGCGCTTGGCTTCGGGTATCAATGCATTGAGCAATGTGGATTTGCCCATGCCGGATTGCCCGGCCAAAACACTGAGGTGGCCTGACAAATAAGGCCGAAGCGCCGAAATATCCTGGGTTGCGCTTAATTGCAATACGGCGTAACCAAGATCTTGATACAACGAGAGCGTTTCCATCGCCGTTTGGGTCGGTTCGATCAGATCGGCTTTATTCAGTACGATCAATACTTCGATATTTTCACTTTCCGCCGCAACCAGGCAACGATTGATCAGCTCTTCGCTGAAACTGGGGGTCGCCGCGACTACAATGATGATTTGCGTGACGTTGGCGGCGATGATTTTTTCCTTGAACGCATCACTACGGTAAAGCAATGAAGTGCGCGGCTTTATCGTTTCAATGACGCCTTGACCAGCGGTAGTCAGCTGATATTCCACCCAGTCGCCGCAAGCAATCCCACCTTTTTTGCCGCGCATGACACAGGAAATAATCTCGCCTGCCTCCGTTTGAACCGAAAAATGTCTGCCGAATGCGGCAACCACCTGCCCGGTTAAACACTTCGTTTGTGGCTTGTTTTTTCCGGAGCGAGCACTCAAATTGAAAACAACTTATCGATTTTCGCCGCACAGATAAAATCATTCTCGGATAAGCCGCCGATCGCATGTGTGGTATACGTGACCATGCATTGATTGTAGCCCACCAGCATATCGGGATGATGATCTTCGCGATGCGAAATCCATGCCACTGCATTCACAAACGCCATGGTTTGGTAGTAGTTCTTGAATGCGTAGGTTTTACTGATCTGCTTGTCTTGCAATTGCCATCCTTCAATCTGCTGCAAAAAGGCGGAAACTTCCGTGCCCGACAGTGGCGGCACACCGCCTTCGCACGGCTTACATTGCTTGGAAGTTAAATCACATACGCTATTACTCATGCTTGCCCCTGACTTTGTAAGTGCGCCACGCGAATGGCTGCGGGCGGATGTGAATCATAAAATGCGGAATGCAGCGGATCGGGCGTCAGCGTAGCCGCATTATCCTGATACAGTTTGACCAAAGCGTGAATCAGATCATCCGCCGAAGCATTTTGCGCGGCGTAAGCATCCGCTTCAAACTCATGCTTGCGTGAATAAAGGCTGGAGATCGGATGCAATAGAAAAGTAAACACCGGCATCACCAGGAAAAACAGCAGCAGTGCCATTGCGGTTGACGGGGTGGACGCAACTGCCACGCCCAAACCTTCATAAAACCAGCTTTGCCCCATCAGAAAACCCAGTATCCAAAGAAACGCCAGACTCATCGCAAATGAGATCACGATACGTTTGATCACGTGACGGTGTTTGAAATGCCCCAATTCATGCGCCAGTACCGCTTCGATCTCGCTTGGATTCAGCCGCGCCAGCAAAGTATCGAAAAAGACGATGCGCTTGGTTTTACCGAAACCGGTGAAATACGCATTACCATGATTGCTGCGGCGCGAGCCATCCATGACGAACAAGCCGCTGGCTTTGAAACCACATTTGCTCATCAATTGCTCGATGCGCGTTTTCAGCGTGGCATCTTCCAGCGGTGTAAATTTATTAAACAGCGGCGCGATCCATGTCGGAAAAATCGCCAACACGAACAAATTAAAAGCGATCCAGGCAAACCAGGCGTACAGCCACCAGCTTTCGCCCATTTGTTCCATCAACCACAGCACGCAAAATAACAAAGGCGCGCCCAGCAATAAACCCAATACGGATTGCTTAATCAGATCGGTAAAGAACATCCCCGGCGTCATTTTATTGAAACCATATTGTTCTTCGATCACAAAAGTGCGGTAATAACTCAGCGGAATGTCAGCGGCGCTCATGATGAAGAATGTGCTGATAATCAATATCATGCCGTGCGCCACGGGATCGCTTAACCAGCCCGCCCAGAATTCACTCAAGGCATTCAAACCGCCGCCCAAGGTAAATACCAGCAGCAGCGCAACATGCAGCAATATGCCCGGATAACCCGCGCGCGTCTTGGCGCAGGTGTAATCGGCGGCCTTTTGGTGATCGCTTAAACTGATCTGACTGGCAAACTCTTCCGGCACCTTGTCCCTATGCGTGCGTACATGACCGATATGTCTTGCTGCCAGCCAGATTTGGGTCAGCGTTGTCAGTAATAATGCGAAAAGAAAAACTAAAGTAAATGTTTGCATAGTGGTTTGTTTTAAGCGCTAAAGTTTGAATTCATTCAATATTCAATGATCACTGCCAAATAAGCCAGGCATTCCCAATCTGTTTAAAAGTGACGGACTGATGGCGATATGACACAATTAAACGCATTGCATTCAAAAAAATCGAAACAATTATGGCACAAGATAACAATAACCTCATCTGGGTCGATATGGAAATGACCGGACTCAATCCGGATACCGATCGTATCATTGAAGTCGCTCTGGTGATTACCGATTCACAACTTAACACTATCGCCGAAGGCCCGGTTCTGGTCGTGCACCAGCCGGACGAAGTGCTGAACGGCATGGATAAATGGAATCAATCGACACATTCCAAATCCGGCCTGATCGGTAAAGTGAAAGCATCGCGCCTCAACGAAGCGGAAGTGGAAGCGCAACTGATCGAATTCCTGAAACTGCATGTACCTTCCGGCGCATCACCGATGTGCGGCAATTCGATCTGCCAGGACCGGCGCTTCATGGTGCGCTCAATGCCGCAATTCGAAGCCTACTTTCATTACCGTAATCTGGATGTCAGCACGCTCAAAGAACTCGCCAAACGCTGGAAACCGCAAATTGCGTCAGGTTTTTCCAAAGACAGCAAGCACGAAGCTTTGTCCGACATTTACGATTCCATCAACGAATTGAAGTATTACCGCGAGCATTTTATCGTTACCTAAAGCCGCACACTCCCGCTGCATTACGAACCATTGAAATGGCTTTCCGAACTTTACGGGGAGAACCGTTTCTAAAAACTGAAAGAAAATTTTGCTCTTTCATTCATTGACTACTTCACTTAGGAGAAACAAGATGCGCCACAAAAGAAATTTGGTTTCTATCGCCGCTGCAACTGTTTTTTTACTCGCAGGCACTGCAACCACGGTATTCGCCGCCGATGCCACGCAAGGCAGTAGCCACCAGCATCAAAGCGGACAAGCCGCAGGCCACAGTCATGGCGATGCAAAGTCTGGTGATGCGCACGGCCATCAGTGTGAACACATGGGGCCAGTGGATACGAATAAAGACAGTAAAATCAGCAAGGAAGAGTTCATGAAACACCATGAAGCCATGTTTGACAAAAAAGATGCCAACAAAGACGGCTTTATCGATCAATCGGAAATGCACCGCATGATGGATCACATGCATAAACAGGGGAATACGGAGCAATCCAAAGACAGCGCTCATAGTCATTGAGCCGGAAACAAACAACGCTTTAAAGCTATTAAAAGCTAATCAATATTCCTCAGCGCTTCACGCTGACAGCCGCTCCAGTTTTCAGCAGTTCAACCGCGACTGTCAGTGTTTCGGTGGATTTAACTCACTTAATGCCTTAAACCGCTGGGTACTTTCGCGGGCGCTCTTCTTTCCAGCGGTTGCGGATCCAACACCGCCACGGTCAAGCTATCGTCATTGAAATACTTTTTCGCCACATCGCGCACTTGCTCAGCAGTAACGGCTTTCAGCTTTTCCAGGATGATATCGATATCGCGGCAAGACAATCCGGTGCTTTCCAGCCTTCCCAGTTGCATAGCTTGGGAAAAAATGGAATCGCGTTGATACACATGCCCGGCGACAACTTGCGCCTTTACGCGCGCCAATTCATCTTCAGTGACACCATCTTTGGTGATTTTCTCGATTTCTTTGCGCAAAGCCTGTTCCAGCTCAGCGACCGTTTTACCGGCGCGCGGCACCGCGCTCAGAAAGAAAACGCTTGGGCCGCGCGCCATCGCGCTGTAGCCCGCATTGGCCGAATTGGCGATCTGGCTCTCACGCACCAGGCTTTTATTCAGCCTGGCCGATGCATGACCGTCCAGCACGCCTTCCAGTATCTCCAGCGCATACGGCTCCCAGTCTTCCATAACATTTTTAATCGTCGGCGCGTGATACCCCATCATCAGATAAGGCAGTTCCGCCGGCGCCTTGACGATGATGCGTTTGGTGCCTGTTTGCGGCGGCTCGGTTTGGGGTTTGCGGGCATTGAGCGGCAATAAGGGATGCTTAGAAATCGTGCCATAGTTTTTTTGCGCCAGCCGGAATACTTCATTGGCATCGACATCACCGACTACAATCAATATCGCATTATTAGGCGCATACCAACGGTCATACCATTCGCGTGCATCTTCCACGCGCATATTCTCCAGATCGTTCATCCAGCCGATAATCGGGTTTTTGTATGGATGCGCTTGATACGCAACCGACATCATTTTTTCATACAGCAGTGAACGCGCCTGATCGTCTGTCCGCAACCGGCGCTCTTCCATCACCACTTTGATTTCTTTGGAAAACTCTTCCTCAGTCAGAATCAAATTGCGCATCCGGTCCGCTTCCAGCTCCATCGCCATGGGTAAGTGATTCTTGTGCAATTGCTGGTAATAAGCGGTGTAATCGTAGCTGGTGAAGGCATTCTCCCGTCCGCCCGCAGCGGCGATTTTCTTTGAAAAATCGCCATTTGGCACTTTCTCTGTCCCCTTGAACATCATATGTTCCAGCACATGCGCCACACCGGTGACGCCGTTTACTTCGTCGATACTGCCCGCTTTGTACCAGATTTGCGTCACTACCACCGGTGAGCGATGATCCTGTTTAACAATCAATCTCAGGCCATTATCGAGTAAAAATTCATGCGGATTGGCAACCGCTGCGGATGAAATCAGCAGAATCGCGATCAATAGCCCGGAAAAAGAAAAAAAGCGATGTACAGTAAAACAATAATCAGGTTTCATTTTTACCAACCAAAATGTGAGTAAACAGAATAAAATTAGGCTTTGAGAATTTCCAATGTCTATCAGTAGAAGAGCCTACCAGAATGTTTAGTTTTTTTAAATCCAAAAAAAATCCCGCAGATTCCGCTGAAACACCGGTTTCTCCCGATGTTGAATCCGACTCCAAGCCGGAGGAATCGATAAGCTTTGCCGCTAAACTTAAGCAAGGATTGGCGCGCACCCGGCAAAATTTGGGTAAACAGCTATCGGGCTTATTCGGCGGCGGCAAAATCGATGAGGCGCTTTACGAGGAATTGGAAACTATTTTATTAACCTCCGACATTGGCGTCAGCGCAACGCAGCAGTTACTGGAAAATCTGCGCAAACAAGTGAAGCGCGACGCCCTGACGGACTCGGCGCAACTCAAAGAAGCACTGAAGGAATCGCTTATTGCCATGCTGGAACCGCTGGCGCAACCGCTGGATACTACCACACATAAACCTTTCGTTATCATGATCACCGGCGTCAACGGCGTAGGCAAAACCACCTCGATCGGCAAACTGGCCAAATATTTCCAGACCCAGGGAAAATCGGTATTGCTGGCTGCCGGCGATACTTTTCGCGCGGCTGCGCGTGAGCAATTGATCGTTTGGGGGGAACGGAACAATGTCACCGTAATTGCGCCGGACAGCGATCCAGATAAAAAAGGCGACCCGGCGGCGGTGATTTTCGACGCGGTCAATTCCGCCAAAGCGCGCGGCATCGATATCGTGCTGGCGGATACCGCCGGACGGTTAACTACGCAGCTGCATTTGATGGAGGAGATCAAAAAAGTCAAACGCGTCGTCGCCAAAGCGATGCCGGATGCGCCGCACGAAGTATTGCTGGTGCTCGATGCCAATACCGGACAAAATGCCATCACGCAGGTCAAGGCGTTTGACGAAGCGCTGGATGTCACCGGCCTGATCCTGACCAAGCTGGACGGCACCGCCAAAGGCGGCGTGGTCGCGGCCATTGCCGGACAATACCCGGACAATCCGCCGGCATTGCGCTTTATCGGCGTCGGCGAGGGAGTAAACGATTTAAGACCGTTTGACGCCCGGCAGTTTGTTGATGCACTGTTTGATTAAACGCTACGGATAGCATAAGGCATAGGCCGATGATCACTTTCAAAAATGTCTCGAAACGTTATCCCGACGGATATGTGGCGCTGAATAACGTTGATCTCACGGTTGAACCCGGTGAAATGGTATTTCTGACCGGCCACTCAGGCGCGGGGAAAAGCACATTATTAAAACTCATCGCCGCCATCGAACGGCCAACATCCGGCACCATCACGATCAGCGGGCAAAATATCGCCCAGCTTAAACCGGCTGCCATCCCCTATATGCGCCGCAAAATCGGTTTCATTTTTCAGGATCACAAGCTGCTGTTTGACCGCAACGTTTTTGACAATGTCCTGCTGCCGCTGCAAATCAGCAATTTTGATAACAATACCGTAGCCGCACGGGTTCGCGCCGCTTTGGATAAGGTGGGCTTACTCAAAAAAGAAAAAGCCATGCCGATCGCGTTATCCGGCGGGGAAAGACAGCGCTTATGCATCGCCCGCGCCGTAGTCCATCGTCCGGCCATTCTGATTGCCGATGAACCTACTGGCAATCTGGATGTTGAATACGCCCGCGATATCATGACCATGTTCACCTCATTCAATCAGGTAGGCGTCACTGTGCTGATTGCAACGCACGATGCGTCGCTGCTGGAAGATACGCAACATCGCATTTTGTCACTCAAACAAGGGAAACTGGCGGCATGATAAGCGCATGGCTGACGCAGCACGGGTTTGTATTGTTTCTTACGCTCAAACGGCTGATTTCAACACCGGTTACCAGCTTGCTCAGCATTATTGTGATGGGCATTGCCCTCAGCCTGCCGGCCGGCATTTACGTGCTCATGCAAAACCTGCAGACTATCTCCGGGCAAACGGCGGATTTCCCGCAGATGAGTTTGTTTCTTAAGCTTGATACGACACAGGATAGCATCGAGAAAGTGAATCAACGCCTGGAAGAAAATCCGCAAATCCAGACCGTCCAGTTTATTCCGAAAGACGTCGCGCTCCAGCAATTACAACAAAGTACCGGACTCACGGATATCACCGCCAGCCTGATGCGCAATCCGCTTCCGGATGCTTTTGTTATTCACAGCCAGGAAAACAGCACCGAGGCTTTGGAGCAATTGCGCGCGGTCATACAAAGCTGGCCGGAAATCGAGCATGTGCAATTTGATTCCGCTTGGATCGAGCGCCTGAACGCCCTACTCGATCTCGCCCGTTTCGCCGTGCTGATGCTGGCGACGCTATTGAGCATTGCGATTATCGCAATCATGTTCAACACTATCCGCCTGCAAATTCTGACCAAACGCGATGAAATTGAAATATCCAAACTCATCGGCGCAACCGATAGTTTCATCCAGCGCCCTTTTCTCTATTTCGGCGCGATTCAAGGGTTGGCGGGGGGCGCCACCGCATGGCTTATCATGGCGCTGGCCATTCGCACCCTCAATGAAGAGCTCATCACGCTTGCGCAACTTTATCGCATTGATTTGCAACTACAACATCTTTCCACAGCTGATAGTATCAGCTTGCTATTGTTTTCCGCTTGGTTAGGGTGGTTAGGCGCCCGCATCTCCGTTGCAAGCCATCTCTGGCAAATAGAACCCAAATAAACCGGGCGTAAAGCACGAACTTTCCAAAAATTTGGCACTCTCATTACGGGAGTGCTAGAATGTATTCAATTAAAACTGAAGAGTAAGCACAATCCATCATCAGGAGATTATTACAATGACGAATGCTTTAACACTGCCCTCAATGGGTGGAAGTATAGAAAGTTATATTCAGTCTGTTAATTCTTTCCCTATTCTTTCCCAAGAAGAAGAAACCAGTCTGGCCCGGCGCTTGTGGAATCAGGGTGATCTCGAAGCTGCACAACAGCTGATTTTGTCGCACCTGCGTTTTGTAGTCGCCATCGCGCGCGGTTACAAAGGCTATGGTCTTCCACAAGCCGACTTGATTCAGGAAGGTAATATCGGACTGATGAAAGCGGTTAAACGCTTCGACCCTGAACGCGGCGTGCGTTTGGTATCGTTTGCCGTTCACTGGATAAAAGCGGAAATTCACGAATTCATCATGCGCAACTGGCGCTTGGTTAAAATAGCCACCACCAAACAGCAACGTAAACTGTTTTTCAACTTGCGCAGCATGAAGCAAGGATTGGATACAATGAACCCGCAAGAAGTGGATGCAATGGCCACGCAGCTGGGGGTTAAATCCGAAGAAGTGGTGGAAATGGAAAAGCGTTTCAACGGCTCGGATATTTCATTGGAGCCCGTTTCGGATGAAGAAGACGATGCTTTCAGCCCGATCAGTTATTTAACCGACGGCGAAGAACCATCACAGATTCTGGAAAATGAGCAAATCACGCATTTGCGCGAAAAAGGCCTGCAACAATCGCTCGCGTGTCTGGACGATCGCAGCCGCCATATCATTGAAGCCCGCTGGTTAAGGGAAAAAGATACCGCGACACTGCATGATCTCGCTGCGGAATTAGGCGTATCCGCAGAACGTGTCCGTCAAATTGAAGCCAAAGCACTGCAAAAAATGCGTGGCGCGTTGGCAACAACAGCATAACGCAAGCATGTAAATTTACCGCATTTCAAACACCGGTTTGATCTCAACTAGCTCAAACCGGTGTATCATTGCCACCCCAAGGAGAGGTACCGAAGCGGTCATAACGGCGCTGACTCGAAATCAGATGGTCAAGGTAACTTGGCACATGGGTTCGAATCCCATCCTCTCCGCCAACCAATCATCCAAACAAATCCAAATCAATGCAAATAAGTTAATAAATCAATAGAATAACTCTGAGGTTTGTCCAAAGGAATCTCGTGGAATATAATGTCATCCAACTTTCAGGGTAAGACGGATGGCAAGACGAGATGGCAAAGGAAGTTAAAAGACTAAAAGCAGTACAAATCAATTCACTCCCACCCGGCACACACTCGGACGGCGATAATCTGCTTTTAAGGGTAAGAGAATCCGGATCTCGCAGTTGGGTATTCCGATATAAGCAAAATGGCCGAGCCATCGAGCTTGGATTAGGCTCGACAACTGATAGAACGCTGGCTGAAACTCGCGAAATCGCCGGTAAGATGCGGCGTGCAATCGCAAATGGCCAATCCCCCAAAGATGTATTACGCGTTGAAAAGCCTAGCAAGACCTTCGCTGACTATGCGCTCGAATGCATAGAACATAAAAAGACTGGATGGCGGAACAGCAAACACGAGAGCCAATGGAGAAACACGCTTATGCATTATGCATTTCCATTCATTGGCG
>NZ_QRBZ01000014.1 GCF_009833085.1 Nitrosomonas oligotropha
TTATTGCACCGGTTGTGCTGGTCCTCGCCGTTGCGGCTTTCTTCTTCTTGCGGAAACGTAAACCCGCTAGTCAAAATCCAGCATAGTTGTATTAAATGCTGGTGTGAAACCAAGGATGAGTTGCATGTTGAACTCGTCCTTGTTGGAAGTATCAAATAGTAAAAAATATAATGAATCTGAAAAATTGAGAGGAAACTGTGCAAGAAAAGCGATCAATACAGTTTGTTATTAAAAAGATAGCGGTCTTTGCTTCTCTGATGATATTGTTTTCTTTTGCATTTCAATCAAAATTAGCGATGGCGCACGCAGCATTGGTTAAATCCGATCCACCCAGAAGAGCCACACTTTCCATATCGCCAAAACAAGTACGGCTGTGGTTTAATGAAAAGATTGAAGGGTCTTATGCAGCTGTTACCGTGCTTGACTCCAATAAGAATTCAATAACAGAAAATAACCCTGAAAGTATTGCAGATGACCCAAAATCTGTTGTCTTGAGCTTACCGCAACTAGCATCAGGGCGTTACACAGTTAAATACCGTGTGATGTCGGTCGATGGTCATGTTATTGAATCAAGTTTTGATTTCAATGTAAAAGAATAAAATGTAGCAAAATGGTAGAAGTTATCGCAGCATTTGCACGTTGGTTTCAACTTGCAGCAAACATGATTTTATTGGGTAGCTGTATCTTTTTAGCTATCGCAAACACCGGGAAACGAGCTTACCTGGAAGTATGGATTGTGCGATTGGAACGCCTGTTCCCATGGCTAGCTATCAGTATACCTATCGGCCTTTTGATAATGCTGATGGCATCCTTGGTTCAAATTACCGGGAATGTCAGTAATCTATGGCAGCAAGATATTTGGCTGGGATTCATCAGCGATACGCGCGTTGGTCAAATATGGAGCTGGCGCACGTTATTTGCGGTATTGCTGCTACTCATCATTGTTTTTCTTCGTAAATCTCCCAAAGCGCGCTGGCAGAATATTTTAATTGCTTTTACTGCAACGCTTCCTTTGATCGCAGGCTCACTAGCGAGTCATGCCGCAGCCGAAGAATTATCCGTATTGACGGTTTTGCCTTATGCTTTGCACATTATTCTAGCTGGTATTTGGTTTGGAGCATTGCCAGCATTTTTGCTATTGATTTACGAGAATAACAAAAATACCAAGGCCAAACGCGGCAATGCGCCGGAATATAAAACATTGATGCGGTTTTCATCAATCGCATTACCGGTGATGCTATTGATTATTTTGACTGGAATCACTGTAGCCGATCGCATCTTCGACGGCTATTATGCCGCACTGGTTGCGACACCATACGGTTGGCTGCTGAGCATCAAGATACTCATCCTCAGTATCATTCTCTTAATCGCAGCGCGAGTCCGTGCGCATTGGCTACCGCTATTAGCAAACGATTCGCAACCAGACAATGCGAGCCCTGGCAGAACAGGGATAAGAAAATGGGTGCGTATTGAATTCGTCCTGGCGTTGTTATTGCTATTCCTAGCAACCGTAACTGCTAATACAACGCCGGTAAAACATGCACTGATTGAAAACTGGCCCTTCCCATTCCGGTTTTCAATCCTGGCAACCTGGGATAAGCCGAATGTGGCTGTTCAAGTATGGATTGGAGTTTCCATTCTGATACTTGCGGCAGGAGTAATTCAGCTTGGCCAGCTTCGCAATTGGGGATTCAAGCGTTTGATCGGTATTCCCGCGCTATTGCTGGCATCCGGACTTGCCATTGCTTTGCCGCCGTTGACAATACAAGCTTATCCAGAAACTTATCGCAGACCTCCGGTGCCTTTTGATGCAATGTCTATAGCCAATGGTGCCGCTTTGTTTAATCAGCACTGTGTTGAGTGTCATGGTCATCAAGGAATGGGCAATGGCATCAAGTCACGAACGCTGTCGACGAAACTGCCCGATCTGTTAACCGAACCGCATACCTCAGAGCATACACCGGGAGATTTCTACAATTGGATTAGCTACGGAATGGTTAATACCGATATGCCGGGTTATGCGGAAAAAATATCCGAAGAGGATCGCTGGGATCTGGTGAACTATGTACATGCATTATCAAGAGGTTATCAGGCGCGGATTTTAACACCGGAAATCATACCCAATAAAGCCTATATAAAACCGCCGCTCTTTTCGTACACGGAAAATAATAACAACAGCGGCACATTGCAGGATTTTCGCGGTAATAAATCCATCTTACTGGTCATTTTCTCATGGCCGCAATCCCAGGATCGTATCGAGCAATTAAAGCAAGCATATGACCGCTTCAGTGAGCAAAATATCGCTGTGTTAGCAGTACCGGCAAATGAGCTTGCCGCTGCTGAGTTAACTCAAATCGCCGCTGAATTGCCGTTCCCGGTTGTTACGCAAGGCGCGGCCGAGATAGCTGCCAGCTATGCATTGTCGCGCCGGACGCTGACCCATCCGGATATCATCGGGCGGGGGAAAAATCATCCGAGCCATATGGAATTTCTCATCGACCGGAACGGTTATATGCGCGCGCGTTGGATACCGTCAATCGATCAGACCGGTTGGTCTGATATCGATAAGTTATATCAGCAAATAAGTTTGCTGAATCGCGAAAACATGAAAATAGCGTATCCGGAAGATTTCGTCCGCTAATCGTTTGCAATTCACTAAGCAGTAAAAATTGAAACCTCAGCATAAGCGCCTCGGTAATTTCTGCCATTACACGGATGCAGAGGTGCTCTGATCATACCGAAGAATCAGGGGCGAGTGTGACGCGATAGGTTTCAGTATGATCTGTCCGTACCTGCCGGATACTGGCATGACGTACATCAATATCAAGCGCGCGTTCGAGTGGATGCTGCAGAATATGGCAGATAATCATCCGGATGACGCCGCCATGCGTAATCAACAATACCTTCTTCCCGCAAAATCGCTGTTGAATATCTTCCCAGGCTAACAAAACACGTGCCTCAAAATCCAGCAAATGTTCGCCATTAGGCGGCGGGTGATCGAGGGGATTTTGCCAGAAACGGGTTAGAGCATCGGCATCGGTGCGCATCAACTCAGCGCTTGATCGATCTTCCCAATCGCCAAAATGAATTTCCCGGATTCGGTCATCCTGGCTGACGGGAATCGAATAACGTTGTCCCAAAGCGTGCGCGAAGTCCGCGCAACGTGTCAAAGGCGAAGTAACGATATGCTGCCATTGAGTCGATTGACTATTAACGGCATGCCACATTTGTGTCCAACCGAGTGCAGTCAGCGGATAATCCGTGCTGCCGCAATAGCGCTGACTGTTTTCTGTTATGCCATGCCGCAGCAAATCAATTGAGGTCGTCAAAATACTACGGGTGCTCGCTTTGTTGCGAAACCTGCGCTTCAGAGAAAGTCGCCATTTCATTATGCAAACTGCACGCCATGCGCAACAGACTCAGCGTGACGGCTGCGCCACTGCCTTCTCCAAGACGCATCTGCAAATCGATGAGCGGATCGGCATTGAGTGCTTCAAGCACGAGTGCGTGTCCTTGCTCGGAAGATTGATGGGAAAAAATAAACCAATCTTTACATCCCGGAACAATATGTTCGGCGGCCAATGCGGCCACCGTACTGATAAATCCGTCAATCAGCAGCGGCAGACCCAGTTGCGCGCCATGAATATAAGCCCCCGCTAATGCGGCAATCTCAAAACCGCCAACGCGGCGCAGTGTATCCAAGGGTGAATCCGCTTGCGGCCGGTGCAGCGATAATGCGCGCGCGATGACGGTTATTTTATGCGCGATACCTTGCGCATCCAATCCGGTACCGCGCCCGGTCAGCCGCACCGGTTGTTCATTCAGTAAAAGACAGGCCAATGCGGTGGCGCTGGTGGTATTGCCGATTCCCATTTCACCACCGATAAAGAGCTGCTGTCCGGTTTGCTGCGCACGTTCAATGCTGTCAAAACCCGCTTGGAAAGCTTGGCTCAATTGTTCCCAGGTCATCGCGGGTTGATGAACAAAATTGGCCGTGCCCGGTCCCAAATGACAATGCCGTACATCGGCCAGCGCTTGCGTATCGTGTACGGTTCCCAAGTTAATGATTTCCAGTGAAGCGTTCAATGCGCGCGCTAAAACATTGATGGCTGCGCCGCCACGCGAGAAGTTTTTGATCATCTCAGCAGTGACCGATTGCGGAAACGCGGAAACACCCTCGGCGGCAACACCATGATCGGCGGCAAATATGGCGATGTGCACGCGATCAACACCGGGTTGTTGAGTGTTTTGCAATGCCGCGAGCCGGATGGCGAATTCTTCCAAACGGCCGAGAGAGCCAGGGGGTTTGGTAAGTTGCGCCTGGCGTTGTTCCGCCAATTGGCGCATTTCCTGATTGGCAACGGCCAGTGGAGCACTCAGCCAATGCAGGGTAGCCGACTGCGTCATAACGGTTCTCCCTTGAGCACCAGAGGCAGGCCGGCGGCGGTTAAAATCACTTGATCGCAGTGTTGTGCCACTTCCTGATGTAATTTACCGGCTTCGTCACAATAACGGCGGCTCAATTCACCCATCGGGATGATGCCCATGTTCGTTTCATTGCTGACCAAAATCAGTTTACTCGTTACCAAAGGGAGTGCAGTCAGAAATGCCGCGCGCTCGGCATCGAATCGCTCCGCTTCCGGATGAATCAACCAGTTCGTCAACCAGAGTGTCAGGCAATCGACCAATAGACAGCATTCGTCGTTGGCATGCTGTGTCAATACGGAAGCCAGTTGCAGCGGCTCCTCAATGACTTGCCAATGATCCGGACGCCGCGCTTGGTGTGCAGCGATTCTTGCGCGCATTTCATCGTCTTCGCTGGTTGCGGTAGCAATGTATGTGACCGGTAATTGACTCTCCAGCGCCAAACGCTCCGCTAACCGGCTCTTGCCGGAACGCACACCACCCAAAATAAAAGTCCGAGTGGGTGTCATGATATCCGCACAGGCAAGTTGAGCAACCGGTTCAACCGCGCGGTATCCAGGTATTGCTCGACACAATCGGCTAACCGTTCAATCGCGGCATTACATACCGACTGATAATCAGGCGCGCTATCTTGCTCATTCAATCCGGCCCAGGCCAGTAACTCGCGGCAAGCGGCAGCGGATGTGAAAATACCGTGCAAATACGTTCCCGCTATCAAACCATCGTCGCTGATTGCGCCATCCTGATTCTGTGCTAAGTAGATAAGCGGTTGATAGTGCGTGTAAAAAGTGGTCACTCCCGCATGGATCTCGTAACCCGTCACGGCCGCATCGTTCAACGATAAGCGTCCTTGGCAATTGCTCAGAATTTTGTCCGCTGCCAATGTCGTTTCCATATCAAAAAAAGCGAATCCTGGTGCGCTACCGGCATCGCCTTCAAGACCGGTGGGATCGTGAATCAGTTTGCCGAGCATTTGGAAACCACCGCAAATACCCAGCAATTTCCCGCCGT
The DNA here is from genome assembly GCF_009833085.1 of Nitrosomonas oligotropha. Classification (GTDB taxonomy): domain Bacteria; phylum Pseudomonadota; class Gammaproteobacteria; order Burkholderiales; family Nitrosomonadaceae; genus Nitrosomonas; species Nitrosomonas oligotropha. The sequence goes on from NZ_QRBZ01000014.1 coordinate 5,437, forward strand.
AGCGTAAATGGCGGCGGATTACTTGCTCCCAGCCTTGCTGGCGCAACCAATCCAGATCGGCGCATACGCTTTTTGAGCCTGGCAGGATGATCAAATCTGCCGGCGGAATGGTTTCGCCGGGACCGATAAATTGCACGTGGACCTGCGGATGTAACCGCAACGGATCGACATCGGTGTGATTGCTGATACGCGGCAGCGCAGGAACAATGATCCGGAAGAGTTTCTGTTCCGGCGATACAGGTGAAGCAGCGGGGTGGGGCAAAGCATCTTCGGCTTCCAGATGCAAGCCGTGCAAGTAAGGCAAGACACCCAGCACCGGTTTGCCGGTATATTGCTCCAGCCAATCCAATCCCGGATCGAGCAATGCTTTATCGCCGCGGAAGCGGTTGATGACAAAACCTTGAATGCGCGCCTGCTCGCTTTCGCTCAATAATGCCAAAGTGCCGGCGAAGTGTGCGAACACACCGCCGCGGTCAATATCGGCAATGAGAATGACCGGACAATCGACGGCTTCGGCAAAACCCATATTGGCAATATCATGGGCACGCAGATTGATTTCCGCCGGTGAGCCCGCGCCTTCGGCAATGATCCGCTCGTATTGATTACTGAGCCGCGTGTGCGATTCCAGCACCGCTTTCAGCGCAATCGATTTATAGTCGTGAAAAACGCCGGCATCCATGTTGGCGATGGCATGGCCGTGAATGATGATTTGTGCTTTTTTATCGGTGTTGGGTTTCAGCAATACCGGATTCATATCGGTATGCGGTGACAATCCGGCGGCCCAGGCTTGCACCGCCTGCGCCCGGCCGATTTCCCCGCCATCGGCGGTGACGACGCTGTTAAGCGCCATATTCTGCGGTTTGAACGGCGCGACGCGAACACCTTGGCGCGACAGCCAGCGGCACAGCGCCGTGACCAGCATGCTTTTGCCGGCATCCGACGTGGTGCCTTGTACCATCAATGTTTGCGTGTTCATCGCGGGTGTTTCGCAGCGCTAGGAGATTGATGCTGAAAGAAGGTCAAAGTGTGCTCCAGGTGCTGCCATGCACAGAAAATAATCGGTGAAATACTCATTCCGGAGGAATCGCCGAGTTGTTCCAGTGATTGTGAAAGAGCAATTCCTGCAGCGGACGTTCTTCCGCCCAGCCTTGCAGTTTCAGCATCGGCGCGGGATAAAAAGCTTCGACATGGCCCAGGCATAAAATAGCGACCGGCTTACTACCGGCAGGCATGTCGAGTAATTCGGCCAATTGCGCGGGATCGAACAATGACACCCAGCCCATGCCTAATCCTTCGGCGCGTGCGGCCAGCCAGAAATTCTGGATGGCACAGGCGACCGACGCCAGATCCATTTCAGGCAAGGTGCGGCGGCCAAAAATGTGTTGCTCGCGCCGGTCACTTAACGCAACGACCAGCAGTTCTCCGCATTCCAGAATACCGGCGACTTTTAAACGCATGAATTCGTCGCTGCGTTCCGCCAATGCAGCGGCGGTGCGATGCCGTTCTTCTTCCACCAGGGCTGCGATAGTAGTGCGCAGCTGCGGATCGGTGATACGGATAAACCGCCACGGCTGCATCAAACCGACACTGGGCGCCTGGTGGGCGGCGGCGAGCAGGCGCTTCAATACCAGAGGATCAACCGGATCGGGCAGAAAATGCCGCATGTCGCGGCGTTCGGCGATCACGCGATAGATGGCGGCACGTTCGCTATCACTAAAGCGATGGCTATTATGCATGGCGTTACAGATCGATTCCTTTTTGTGCCTGAATACCGGCGCGAAAGGCGTGCTTAACGTCGGTCATTTCCGTGACGGTATCCGCAGCTTCGCACAATGCCTCGGGTGCGCCGCGCCCGGTAATTACGACATGCTGCATGGCCGGGCGGTTTTTCAGGTCATTCAGAACGGTATTCAGATCCAGCCAGCCGAATTTGATCGGATACGTTAATTCGTCGAGGATGATCAAATCGAACGCCGGATCGCGCAGCATGGTTTGCACCACCGCCCAGCCGCGGCGAGCGGTTTCCGTATCGCGTTCCAGGTTTTGCGTGTCCCAGGTGAAACCTTCGCCCAGAACATGCCAGACCACGTGATCCTGTTTGCGGAAAAAAGCCTCTTCACCGGTATCCGATCGGCCTTTGATAAATTGCGCCACGCCGACGCGCATGCCGTGTCCCAGTGCTCGTGCCATCATACCGAAGGCCGAACTGGATTTGCCTTTGCCGTTGCCGGTAAGAATCAGCAATAAGCCTTGTTCACGATCCGCACGCGCAATGGCCGCATCGACCACTTCTTTTTTGCGCTGCATGCGCGTGCGATAGCGCTCTGCGCTCCCTGAATCGGTCATGCCGTTATCCTGCCGACGTGTTGCGTGGATTGAGTTGCTGTGCAATCAACGTAAATAGCACGTGAATTACGGCCGCGATACCGGCATAAAATACGAAGGTTTCGATATACAGCGGGAAGTATTTGAGCAATTGTTCGCCGAATTCAGCGAAACTGGTTTCCGCAATGCGGCCGGAGAAGAAATAAAATCCGCCACCGGAAAATAATTCACACAACGTTAAACCGGTCACGATGCTGACGGAAAGCGGCAGGACGGTGTTCCATGCGAATTGATGCCGCTTGGCGTACCAGCGCCCGGCCAGCCATAACGACGCATAAGCCGGCAGCAAAAAGAAATAGGCCGGTGTCATGCAGAAATCACTGACACCGCCCCAGGTGGTGGCGGCAACATCCAATCCCCAGCCCAAGGCAAAGAATCCCAGCAACGGCCATGCGGAACGCAGATAAATGCCTGCCAGGAAGAAAACCGCCCAGGAAGCGTCGGCAAGGTTATGCATCGTGGCGAAATGATGGCTGCGGGTGAGCATCATTAAGGCTGCCAGCAGTAGACCAATAGCGATTTGATGGCGAGTGGATATAGTCAGCATGTTTTACTCCTAGTTAAGGTTGATAACGTACCATGGCAAAGAAATTCCGCCCTGGCTGATTGTAGAATGCAGCGGTTTGGTAATGCTCATTAAATAAATTTTCAATCCGCCCCTGTAAACGCCAATGTTTACTCAGAATATATTCGGCACGCAGATCGAATTTGACGTAACTGTCCAATTTGCGGGTGTTGGATAGATCGTCATAACGTTCGCCTTCGACCAGCAGCATCGCACCCAGCCGGTACTGGCCGAATTGCCGGTCTGCGTCCAGCCGGAATGATTCCGCGGCGCGCCGTGGCAGTATATTACCGCGATTTGGGCCGGAAGATCGATTCTCGGGATCCATCAGGGTCAGGTTGGTATTGAATTGCCAGCCTTTGATTTGCGCACTGAGTATGCCTTCAAAACCGCGAATGCGCGCCTGATCGACGTTGGCGGGAGCAAAGATGCTGGCATCGTAAGCGATCAAGTGATAGATGTGGTTTTCATAGATATTCAGCGACCAATTGCCCCAATCCGTTTTGCCGCGCGTGCCGAACTCAAAACTGCGCGAATCTTCCGGACGCAGATTCGGATTGCTGAAGCCGGGAAAATACAATTCATTGAATGTCGGTGCTTTAAATGCGCTGCCGAAATTAGCCAGCAGGCGGACATTATCGGTGAGCGAATAACCCCAGCCCGTGCCGCCGGTCACCCAACTGCCGAATTGCTGGTTGTCATCATGCCGCAGCGAGAGCTGAAAATTATGTTTGGCGACAGTGGCCTGATGTTGCGCGAAAACACCCCAATTGGTGCGCGAATTCACGGTGAAAGCTTCGGTGCTATTGATGTGATCTTTCTGGTAATCCATACCAATAGTCAATAGATGATTGGGATTTATTGTGAAATCGTTGAGCACTGAAATCGTATTGCGCGTGGTATTGAATCGGGTTTGAAACAAGGTGTTGAGAAAATTATCCGAATCTTCACGGCTACTGCCACCGATCAAATTGATGCGCCAGAAATCCACAGGTGAATAGCGCGCCGTTCCGCCAAAAACCTGTTGCATCACAATCCCTTTATTGACAAAGCTGCCATCGAACTGGGTTTTGCCTGAAGATTGCATAAAATTGCCGTCGATTTCCAGCCCATTGTCGAAACGATATCCCGCACGTGCGCTACCTGAGACATTGCGATAGCCATCTTTGTCGTATAACGTCGGGTCGGATGAATCGACAAAGCAACCGGCATTGCTGGAGCCCGTACAGGCATTAAACCCGCGCGTACCGATACCGCTGGCGGTCATATTCAACCAGCCTTGCTTGCCGCCGTATGCGAATCCTGTGGCGCCTTCCAAAGTGCCATAACTGCCGCCGCCAAAATTGAAATTCGGTTTAAATCCGGTGCCGCTGCCTTTGCGTGTAATAATGTGAATCACGCCGCCAATGGCTTCGGAGCCGTATAAACTGGAACGCGGGCCGCGCACAATTTCAATGCGTTCGATCTGGTCGACCGGAATGTTCTCAAAAGCGGTTGTGCCCGATGTAGCGGAACCGACTTTGATATTGTCAATCATGACCAGCACATGGTCGGATTCGCTGCCGCGCATGAATACCGCAGTGCTTTTGCCGGCGCCGCCATTGTTGGAAATGCTCATTCCCGGCACACCGCGAAATAAATCCTGAATCGAACGCGCTTGCTGGCGTTCAATATCCTTGCGGGTAATCACTGTGACTGAAGCCAATGAAGCATCGGCGGTTTGCGCCGTACGCGTTGCCGTGACAATCACCGGTTTCTCTTGGTGATCCACATCCGTGGCAAACGCATTCATTGCCGTGCCAGGCCATAGCACGACCATTGCCGCTAAACGGCATTTTTGCATGATTTGATCCCTTCGCGCACACCCGCGCGTTGTCAATGATTAAGGCATGCGAAGAGAAATTTGGAATGGACAGAAGAACCGGTCCGTGCAATGAGAACCGGTCAACATGCCACTGATTGCCCGCCGCAATACCGCAGTTGTATTCACTTCAGGCCGGTCTCCGGACTGATGAGTGGAAGTGATTCCACATCTGCGCCTTCCCGTGCGATGACACAGTGGCATTTTGCAGATGGTTAACTCATTTACCGTTGCGGGGGCAGTGCTGGCTTTGTTGCATTCGACTGAAACGCACCAGCTTCCCGTTTAACCTGCAAGGAAAGAAACTTGCAGGCACCTGAATCGTGAGGGCGCAAACTTACCTGACCGCTGGTGTATCTGTCAAGAAATTGTCGGTATTCCGGGATGATCATTTTTATTCGATCCATCTGTTTGCTGGATTAACTGCGTACATGGAATTGCCGATAGTGGCCGAAGCTATCCGGTTGTGATGCGATGCTTATGACGATTGCATACCCGTTCATGCATAATCCTAATTTTTGCGGCTTCGCGATGCTTGTATAAACATGGATGGGCATGAAAAATACGGCAATCAGGTTTTTGAATAAATGGATATAAATAAAAAACTCTATATATGCGCATTAAGGTAAGTTGTTCTATTCTTGCTGTTATCAGTGTAATTCTATGCAATTCCTATGCGCTGGCTGAAGGGGGGTGCTCGCTCGATGCGAAGCAAGGAATCGGTGCGTTGGGACGCATTGAGCCGCGTTCGCGGGTGATTAAAATTTCCCATAACGCGGGTCCCGAAGGTGCGCGTGTTGAACAGCTTTTTTTTCAAGAAGCCGATCAAGTGAAAGCGGGCGACACATTAGCCATTTTGTCCGATCATCTCAAGAAAAAGGCGCAGGTGGAAGCCGCCAAAGCGCGCATTAAGGTGCTGGAAGCGCAACGGGCCGTGGAGCAAGCCGCGCTCGCTTTCAATAAGCGAGAATACTTGCGCTACCAATCATTGGAACATAGCTCCGCTACCAGTATTTCGCTGGCCGATGCGAAACGGTTGGCGCTCGAGCAATCCGGAATTATTCTGAAGCGCTTGTCGGCCGAGATTACTCAAGCGCAATCCGAACTGAAAATAAGCGCAGCGGAACTGAACAACACGCAGATTGTTGCGCCCATTGACGGTACCTTATTAAAAATTTTTGCTCGCCCGGGAGAACGGATTGGCGATAAAGGGGTGCTGGAAATGGCGGATTTGACCGAGCTCGATGTCGTCGCGGAGGTTTATGAATCGGATTTGTTGCGGATCAAGGCAGGTCAGTCCGGATGTATTCATGCCGTGGGTTTTAAACGGCCCTATCAGGCGCAGGTGAGGGAACTGGGGTTTCTGGTGCGGAAAAATGATTTGAACGATACCGATCCTTTGGCCGACCGGGACAATCGCATCATCGAAGTGCGCTTGACGCTTGAAGCAGAGGCTGTGGCGGATTTGCAGCACCAGATTTTTCGGCAGGTTAAGGTGCGGATTACGCCGTGAACAAGCTGACCTGGTTTTACTTTCCCGCGCGTCTGGCGTGGCGCCAGCTCATTTTTGATCGAAGCAAACTGGCGGCTGCGATCTGCGGTGTATTGTTCGCATGCGTGCTGGTATTCATGCAATTGGGCTTCAAGGATTCCTTGTATGCCAGCGCAGCCTCCGCGCCAGTCAAGTTAAGCGGTGATTTATTTTTGATGCACAAACAAAGCGAGGCCATGTGGCGGCCGATCCAGTTCAAGCGCAGCGAGTTGATGCGTGTTCTGGGAAATCCGGCGGTGGCGGAAGCTTATCCGCTGTATCTCGGCTTAGCGCCGTTCAAAAACATTAAAACTCAAGTCAAGCGTACATTGATGGTTTACGGTTTCGACCCGGATTCCATGATTTTCAATGTTGGCGAGGTCAAAAACAAGCGGGAAGAGTTGCGGCTCAAGGATACCGTGTTGTTTGACGAGTACTCCCGTCCGGAATTCGGCCCCATGCGCCAACTGCTCGAAGCGGACCGGAATGTCACGGAAATCAATGATTATAAAGTGAACGTCATGGGATTATTCCGGATGGGCGTGTCGTTCGCCGCCGATGGCAATGTCATCACCAGCGATCTGAATTTCATGCGCATTTTTCCCAGGAGAAATCACGGTGATATCGATATGGGGGTCATCAAACTCCATCACGGCGCATCGGCCAAGCAGGTTAAAGCGGAACTTAAGAGCGAATTGAACGAATTCATCAATATTTTTACCTATGAAGAATTGCTGAAATACGAGAAGGATTATTGGGCCAATACCGCGCCGATCGGGTTTATTTTCGGTTTCGGCACGGTGATGGGATGGGTAGTCGGTCTGGTGATTGTCTACCAGATTTTGTTCACCGACATCGCCAATCATCGCAACGAATTCGCGACACTCAAAGCCATGGGTTATGAGCACGGCTATTTTGTCCGCCTGGTGTTTGCTTCGGCTTTCTTTTTGGCCGTATTGGGGTTTATTCCGGGTTACGTGCTTTCCTTGGGGCTATACCACCTGGCTGAATCGCAAATGTACATGCCGATGCCTATGCTCTGGAGCAAGATGATCACGGTATTTCTGTTCATTCTTTCCATGTGCGTCATGGCCGGGTTGCTGGCCATCCGCAAGTTGAAAGATGCCAACCCGGCGGATATGTTCTGATGTCAACAGTCATTGATGTCGAGCACCTGAATTTCAGCTTTGGCAGCGGCGCGTTAACGCAACCGGTGCTGAAAGACATCACCCTGTCAATCCGCAAAGGCGAGATCGTATTGATTACCGGGCCTTCCGGTTCCGGTAAAACAACTTTTTTGACCATTATCGGCGGTCTGCGGCAAGCTTTTCACGGTAGCGTGAAAGTGCTCGATCAACAATTCATCAACAGCAGCGAGCAGGTTAAAGTCAGCGTCCGGCAGCAGATCGGTTACATTTTTCAACAGCATAATTTGCTCAAGTCGCTTACGGCGTTGCAGAACGTCAGTATGACATTGGAAATGAGCAATGGGCTGACAGAGCAGCAAAGACGCGATCGCTCCGCGGAAGCGCTGATTGCCGTGGGATTGGGTGACCGGCTGGATTACAAACCGGGGCAACTTTCAGGCGGGCAGCTGCAACGGGTTTCCATCGCACGTGCATTGGTCGGGCAGCCCAAAATCATCCTGGCCGATGAGCCGACCGCATCGCTGGATAAGCAAAGCGGTTATGAAGCGGTCAGTCTGTTGAAACGATTAGCCAAAGAATCGCAAACCGCGATTCTTTTGGTCACGCATGATTATCGCATCCTGGATATCGCGGACCGGGTGGTGGAACTGGAGGACGGAGTGATCAAAAGTGCCTGATTTACAGTTGATTGTGAAGCTTTCACTTTTTTATCCCGTTGAGACTCCTCCTGAAGTTCCTGCCGATTGTTAAGAAATAGCTATAGTGCTAGAACTTGGCGCCGGTGCCGACGAGTTCAGCTGAAGTGATTTTATACGAGAAGTTTTCGTGATCCAGGCTATCCAGAAGTTTTCCGTCAATTTCCGCTTGCGGATACATGAAGAAAGGCAATTTGCTGGCTGTATTGCCAGGATTAAGCGCCAGATCTTCGGCGTGATTGAACGTCAACCAATTCATCTCCCAGGTACCGAAGAATTTTTCTCTGAGTTGCATGATTTTCGGATCGTCCAGTGGAAGTTTTTCCAGTTTGGAGACTTGCCGTACATCGGACGGGTTTACCGGTATCCAACCGTGCCCGGCCAGAAAGAATTCCGCGCGGCAGTGCTGCGCTTGACTGATGTCACCATATTGCCCGATGGAGTTGTGCAGGCTTGATTCATTGATACGAATACCGTATTGGTTACGCGCGGGGATATTGGCTGCTCTGGCCAGTGCGACAAATAATGAATTCAAGTCAACGCATTTTCCGTTGAGTTCATTTTTCTCAAGCATGATTCTGACATCGCCTTGACCGCGTCCGCGTGTATTTTCATCGTATTGCGCATTATCGATTACCCAATCATAGATTGCCTTTGCTTGTTGCACGGTTGTTTCGGCATGTTTTTCTTTCAAAATGGAATGAACGGTATCACGCACAATGCCATTGGTCGGCTTCAAATGCGTCGGGTTAATAAAATGCTTGATGCTATTGGGCAACGCTGAATTTTTGATGGCGGGATAATGGGCCAGATCAAAGGAATGATGAGAAGTTTTTACAATGCAACTGACGTTGACATGGCGTTGACCGCTTTTCGGTTTGCCATGCCATTCCGCTTTGAATGCCGGGAAGGGATTCGCGCCGAGGGTGGAAAATGATGCTTTGCTCGCATTACCGCTCCAGTTGCTGCCTTGCGTGAATTGAAAGGCGGAATCATTGGTGTCGGGAAGCGGCAGCCATAAACGGGCTGTATTACCTTTGGCCGGAAGATCGACCTGATAACTGAGGCGGTAACTGGTCCAGTTGCTGAAGTCCGATGAGAGCAGTTGCTTAGCCACTAAGGATGAAGCAGGGAAAGAGAGTACACTTGTGCCGATTAATTTTATAAAATCCCTGCGTTTCATAACTTCCTTTATGGTGAATGCGTTGAGTTGCGGAATTTTATCTGATCGATTTTTTATGTCAATGTAATGTGAGCGCGTGCTTTTATATGATGATTAAAACGACTGATTTTTTGCCTGTTGTGGAAATTGAAACGAATTCTTCACCCACGCACGCCATTATATGGTTGCACGGTTTGGGTGCCGACGGAAATGATTTCGTGCCGGTTGTCGAGGAACTAGAATTATTGCCTGAAGCATCGATTCGATTTGTTTTTCCGCATGCGCCGGAGCGTCCGGTCACGATTAATAATGGTTATGTGATGCGCGCCTGGTACGATATTTATCGCGCGGATTTCAATGACCTTGAGGATCAACCCGGTATCCGGGATTCGCAAGAAGCATTGGATGCTTTGATCGAAAGAGAGATGCAGCGCGGTATCCCTGCCAGTCACATTTTGCTCGCCGGGTTCTCGCAGGGCGGCGCGATGGCATTGCAAACCGGGTTGCGCCAAAACAATCCGCTCGGTGGCATCATTGCCTTGTCATGTTATTTGCCGCTGGCGGAGACTCTCGCCGTGGAAGCCCGCGTGGCGAATGCAACGACACCGGTATTCATGGCGCATGGTATTTACGATCCGGTAATACCGCTCTCGCATGCCGCAGCGTCTCGAGATAAATTGCTGGCAGCCAATTATCCGCTCGAATGGCATGAATATCCCATGGCGCATAGTGTATGCGCAGCCGAGATTGCGGATATCAGCCGCTGGCTGCGGCATATTATCGGTTAGCGATTACTCCAGCGGTTTAGGCTAGTAGGCATTATCTTTGCGCAGTACGA
>NZ_QRBZ01000015.1 GCF_009833085.1 Nitrosomonas oligotropha
GGATTTAATCTCCTCTCCTCCTCTTTTCCCCTTTATCTACAAGGATTAATTATCTGTACCTCATTGCCCGAAGATTTTAGAAAAATTTCTTGGCTTTCTACCGGAGTCACGCCAAATTATCGTCAATTTTCACCACTCGCGCCAACCGCACATGAGAGGAAAATAAATTCCCAATTTTATGGGACGTGAATCGATTTGACGCATCAGTTTGGCGTATTGATTGAGCTGATGCTGGTAACGCATTTGTTCACGATCAAGGAAATCCGCTAATGCCGAGCCTTCATGACTGCTTGTTTTGTAATCTATAATCCAGCGAGTACCGTTGGCATCACAAAATGTTCTATCAATTATCCAGCTCATTACTTTATCGTTGACGATACCGCTGATTCTCAATTCATTCTGCGCAAGTGACTGAGACCCCAAGATCCATTGCCCGCGCTCATCTTGAATTGCATTCGTTAATGCCAGAGTAATGCGTTCAACCGCGTGGATCATGGTCTGATCATCTCCGCTCATCCCACCCGCAATTAAATTCCATGTGAATTGTTCACGCATTCCTTGAATACGTGCAGCATTCCAGTTATGCATTTCATCTTCGGCAATTTTCTGCAACCAACGATGCACCACATTACCCACATGCCGGGCCATTTCGCTAGCCCAAGAAAATTCTATTTCTTCTTGAATTTGTTTTTTATCGCGGGATTCTTGCCACGTAACCGATTCCGGCGCATCCGGCAATACCCAGTCTGTTCTCAACCGGAAAATACTCTGGCTGACGACGGCTGCACTAATCGTATTGTTTGTTCCATTTTCTGATTGATGATTCAATGACATGGCATCATCCGTTGCCGCAGCGCTATAGACCGGTTGCACAATTGGCCACAACCGCTGCAACAATGAGCCTTGCTGTGGTTTTAATGGCGCTACATTGCCATGATCATCCGAGACCCCATTGACATGACCGAGCAGGTGTAAAAACTTTTTGGCGCGCGTAGCGGCCACGTACAACAAGCGATCGGTTTCAAATTGCGCCTTGTCCCGATCCAATTTTTCCACCCAGGTATAAATCGGATCAACGCCTACGCCCGTTTCCTGAATCGGCGCAAGCAATAAATCCGGCGTCGCCGCGCTCGTTTCTCCTGCGATTTGACTATGCGGCTGCTCGATCCATCTCAGCAACTGTTTGTCATGATTACGTAAGGTTCGACCCAAGCCAGGCACGATCACCGTATCAAACTCAAGCCCTTTGGCTTTATGAATTGTCATAATCTGCAAAGACTCATCAGCCTCCAGATCCGGTGATGCATACAATGCAACCAATCCCTTCTCAAAACTTGCCAGATCCTGGATATCACCGGCCACTTCCTGACTCTCAAGGTAATCCAGATAAATCATCGCGTCATCCAAAGTGTTAGCAACACCGGCACCGCCACTTGTAAACGCATTGATGCACCCCGGCCCTCCTAAGGCATGCCAAACTGCCTCGACTGTTACACGCAATGCCTGACGCCGCCGGTTGATCATGCAAGAGCTTAAAATCTCCTTGATGCGGCGTAAGCGCACGCTTGCATCGGCCGAAATGCCATGCCAGCGATTTTCATCGCAAATCAATCCCCACAGGGTGATTTCTTTGCTCATGGCGCTGAGATTTTTCTCCGTCAATGCCGAAATATCCCTCAGCAACAAGCCGCACCAGGGTGCACGCAACAGTGCGAACCATGCCACATAATCGGCCGGATTCATTAAAGCTCGGGTTAATGCCAGCAAATCCTGCACCACAGGCTTATGACGCAACAATTCGATATCGATGGCACGAAAACGCAGACCGGCCGCTTTGATTTGCTCGACTATTTCAGTTAAATGGCTACGATTGCGCACTAATATTGCAATGGTTCCGTCCGGATGATCATGTCGTTCCCTCGAGATAATCTCGACAACCTGCAGAGCCTCTGCTGCATCATTTCTTTCCAGAAAAGGGTAAATATTCACCGCATCACCCGTCAGCATGCCATGTGTGGCAACGGAAGGCGTATACACCACCGCGCCCGTCGCAATATCCTCGCATTCCGGCATGATGTGCGCAAAAGTGGCATTGACCCAATCCATGATGCCTTGTTGCGAACGGAAATTGGCGCTCAGTGTAAGCGGTTGCAAAATCAGCGTACCGATCCCTGCACTTCGCGCCTGCAAAAAGAGCCCTACTTCGGCTTCACGGAAACGGTATATCGATTGCATCGGGTCGCCAACGGCAAAAAAACTGCGCCCATCCCCTGTTTCCCAGCCAGCAACAAGTTTTTCCATCAATGCAAACTGACTGATGGAAATATCCTGAAATTCATCAATCATCAAGTGTTTGATACGGTAATCCAATGCCAGAGCAAGATCGGTAGGCGATTCGGCATCACCCAGCGCTAACAATGCACGCTGCGCCACTTCGGCAAAATCGACTTTGCCATTGATTTGAAAAATAACTTTAAGCTGCGCCACGGCAAAGGGTAACAATCGCGTGATCGCACCCAGTATTTCCCACTGTTTGTCGGAATAATGCGGCGGCGGTAGTTGACGTATATCCTGCAATACTTCGCGCAGAGCGTCATGTGGAGTGAGTGAATTGATCAAATTCTCCAGACGGTTTTTCCATGCCTTGGCTTCATCTTTCTCAGCCTTGGTATTACCCGATGGAAAACCCTCTTTCTCGGAAATTCTTTTGCGCCAATCGCCCATCTGTGTCAGCAATAACTCAGCAATACCCTGCCAATGTTCAGCATCTGCTATTGATAACGCTTCCAATTGATCATAAAGTACGATTTCCGGCAATTTACCGGATGCGTGAAGATTTGTGACAGCGTAGCGCAATAATGCCAGCAGCTCATGGCGCAGGGCTTCCGGGAATAACCTGAAAGCAAATTGCACTGCATGATCACGGGAATTTTGCAGCGACCATTCCAGTTCTTCACGCGGTTTGCCATGCAGATGGCGCAGCCAATGATCGCGCCGCGCCAGCATATCGGCCAGTAATGCTTCAATACGCGCCATATCGTTGTCCAGATGCTCGAGCAAGCGCTCGACATCGTGCGCAATCGTATGGTTTTGCTCAACGGAAGCCAGCGTAGCGCGCGCTGCTTCCAGATAGTAATCCGCTGCATCCTCGACCGTCTCGGGCTGCGCGCCGAATTCCGACAATATCGGCATTTGCCGTGTCAATGCCGCGCACAGCGAATCAATGGTCTGTATCCGCAATCGCTCCGGATTCTCGGCGATATGCCAACCAGCCTGCCGATTCCGTTGCAACACGGCTGCCGACAATTCACGGTTCAATTGTTCATGCACAGTTCCGGCATCGATAGGTTCATCACCAATTTCCAGCGCGGCCAGAACCCGCGCGCGCATCTCCGCTGCCGCTTTCCGGGTGAACGTAATCGCCACAATCTCTTCCGGAGCATCGGCACAAGCCAGCAATTTGAGATAGCGTTGAATCAGCAGCGCGGTTTTACCCGAACCCGCCGGTGCTTGCACGATAAATGATTGCGCGGGATTCAGTGCACGGAGGCGTTCATCGGCATCGGGGATCGGTCTGGAATCAGTCATTTTCACTGTCCTGCGAAATTGCACGCTCGCCAATCCGTTCATGAATGCGGCAAAACAATTGCAAGTCGCAATAATCGCATGTGACCGGATACTGCTTGGGATCCACTTTGGCATCGCCGCTGCAGAAACCGGCCGCCAGATTCGTCAAATGCTGCCGCCACGCTGCAACCAGATCTTCCCATGCGGCAAATTGCTTGCATCCATTCACTTGCGAGAAAGCTTTCACACCGGGCAATAGATCGGGATCGCGCACAATCGCCGCAAAACCCATCTCACCCCGCTTCACCGCGGCAAACGCAACGCCCACGGCGTCCTGCTGCGCTTTTGTCATCACCAGGTACAAAGGCAACTGCGGTTCGTCCGGACGTTCTCCGATCATGCTTTGAGCCGGCTGTTTTCTGGTCTTGTAATCGATAATGATACGTTGCCCGCCCGCCAATTCGTCAATCCGGTCCAGGCGGGCATTCAAGACCAGATCGCCTACCTGGATGGAAAGCTTTTCCTCGTTTGCAATCACGGTGAAATGATCGCGTTTTTTTTCTTCGTTCAACCATTCGCGCACCAAGCGCACCAAGCGCCGTTGTTCGATTTGCGCGAAGCGCTTTGAAAGTGCCATGGGCCTTGCTTGCTGCATCTCGCTAACCGCTTCTTTGGCAATGCGCTTCAGCATGCCGTCGAGATCATTATCAGTCATGGCCTCAAGCGCTTCCTTGCTTTCCAATTGCCGCCAAAGGTGGGCCAAAACCTGATGCACCAGCACTCCCCGTTCCATTGCGTTTAAACCGGTATGCGGCACCTCCAGATTTGCGATACGCAATCGGTGTCTGGCCCAGGCACGAAATGGACAAGCGGCATAATCCTTCAGCACTGCCGTACCGCCTTTGATGCCCTGCCCGGCCACTGCTGTATCCACTGGCGGCGCCTGATCGTCTTCGATCCGTTCCAATTCACATGACTGGATAATCCGCTCGCGATGCTGTTCCAGCGCGAGAAAAACCGGTTTATTGTTCGTTATCGATTGAATCAGCGGACTGGGTTTTAATTCGTGCCCGTCGCGATCGTCACTGAACTTGGGGTAACTCAGAATGACTTCCCGAGCAGCAGATAGCCATCCCTGCGTCAATCGCCGGCAATAGACCAATGACTCCTGCACGGAGCCCAGCGGCAATTGCGCGCTGCGTTGCAATTCCAGCGGCAAAAACGGATTCGGACGAGCACGTAACGGCCACTGTTCATCCGATAATCCCATGACCCACAAATGATCAAATTCCATTCCCGCCGCCTCCAGCACACCCAGAATTTGGATCGGCACATCTGGTGTTTCCGGCTGAAACAAGGTGTCGCCCGTGATTCGTTTTAACCGGCCAATTGCTTCAGGGTAATTCGTTTTAGTAACGACACGATCCAGCGTGGCAAAATCTGCGACGAGCGCATGCCATTTCTCGAATGTCTGATACTCAATGGAATCCAGGCTGCGTTCTCCGGGAAACCCCACAATTTCCAGAACTTCCAGGATAACTTGCGCAAAAACGGAGTGGCTTGCGGTTTGGGGCAGCTGGGTTTGACGAAACTCCATCAATGCGGACAAACACCGGAGTAAAACGGGACAACTCGTTTGTCCGCCTGCCTGTGTCGCCAGTGCGAACAAACGTTCCAATGTGACCATCGGCTCGGCATTGCGGCGAATGCGCGCATCCAACAATGCACGCTGTTCCATCTCGGCTTTGCCGCCTGCCAGAAAGGGGGATCGCAACCAGTGACTCACACGGTGAAACGCTTGCGCTTGATCCAACAAAGCCAGACTCACCAACGCGGCGTCGATCAAGGGATAAGACGTGAGCGCCAAACCCAAGGATACATTGAATGGCGCCACCGGCCGGGTAGCGCCTGGCAAAGCAAAGCGGATATCCGGATGCATCACCATGCCAAAAATACGCATCAGTACGTTGCGATAACTGGATAATGCCGGTACTACGATACCAACTCGAGCGGCATGATCCGCCCCGGCTATTTTGGATCGCGCCCACAGTGCCGCCTGATAAATCTCGTCACGGCTGCTGGGATACTCCATACGGCGCATTGCGCCCGGAGATTGCGGGGATTGCACCGGTAAAGCCGCGACCGATATCTCACAACCGGCGGCAGTGAGCTTTCTTAAAAAAGCATTTTGTTGCGGCGTAAAAATATCAAAACCGTAACAAATGAGTGACGGCGTTTTTTTTATATCGAAAGATTCATAATGCTCAGTGACCAGATCCGTAATGCGCGCGTGATCCGTTTGCCAATTCCGCTGCGTTATTTCCTGATACGCCGAAGCCCAATCGAGAAACGCTCTGCCATCCTCATTGGGATAACCATCACTCAGATGATCCGTGATTTGCCAGGCATGCGCCAGTTGCCAGGCTTCCCGAGCCAATTGCGCTGTTTGCGCAATTCTCAGCAGTGTTTTTCCGGTTGCTGATGATCGGATGATCGATTCCCATAGCACCTGCTCCTGTGCGGCCGACAGCAACAAAGGCAATCTGAACGATTGCGCGGCATAGAGCGCATCAAGGTAAATACGCTCAACCAGAGCGGTCAAAGGCAAGATATCAACCGAATACCAAACCGCCATGTTGCGGCCGATTTGGTCTTGATCGAATTTCTCTTTAAGCGCTAATGCAAGCCTGCGGTTCGGTGTGACAACCGTAGTACCGGCATCGATACGCTTAAAAACCTCAGAAAGGGGAACTTGCGGAAATTGCGAGGAATCAGACATGCGGTATCAGCTTACTACCGCCATTTCTGTTTAGCGTTTCAGTTGATCCAGCTTATCTTTAACACTGGCCCAATCATCCGCGTCAGGCAATGGATCTTTTTTCTCGATAATCGGACGCCACTTCTTAGACAATTCTGCATTCAGATCGATGAAATGCACTTGCTCATCAGGTACGTCATCTTCCGCATAAATTGCTTCCACCGGACATTCCGCGACACATAATGTGCAATCGATACATTCATCGGGATCGATAACTAAAAAATTGGGACCTTCACGGAAACAATCCACCGGACATACATCCACACAATCCGTATATTTGCATTTAATGCAATTCTCAGTTACTACATAAGCCATGACAACTCTTCCTTGCTTGACACTTTTATAGAATTTCGCATTTTAACAGAATTCTGATATACAACGCCATCCTCGAAAACGATGTTCATTAACGTCACTCAGATTAATCTCATCGATACATTCAAAAAATTGTTAATTTTTGGCGAAACAACGCTATCGTGTGGTTGCCGCAATTTATTACTGGACTAAATCCGCTTAACTCGGTTAAGGTGCCAAAAGAAGCCATACTTTATTAACAGACAAATTCAGCAATCTAAAAGTCCGGTCATCAGCATGTGTTTTTCAGCAGAAGCCAGTTTTATTGTCAGCGGAACCCTTTTTGTTGTCGGTATAACCACCATCCGGAAAACCGTCTATTCCAAAGATCTTCCAGTGGCCCTGATTCCGCTCATTTTCGCTACCCAGCAACTGGTGGAAGGATTGCTATGGATTTCTCTATCCCATAACGGCACTACACAGTCACAATTCTGGTTAAGCAATATTTTTGGTGTATTTATCGGCATTATCTGGCCGCTGTTCGCGCCTTTCGCCGTTTACCAAGCGGAAACCGACGGCATGCGCAAAAAAATTATCGCTTTCACCGGTATAGCGGGCCTTGGACTTGCGATCTATACTGCCGCCGGCCTGGTTAACGAACCGATTGTCGCGGAAATTGTCCATCACAGCATCCACTACAAACACCACGTTAGTAGCCACCAGTTGGTTATTACTTTATATTTACTGGCCACTTGCGTACCGTTCATTTTCTCCAGTTACAAGCATTTATATCTGGCCGGTATCATCATTACAACCGGTTTTTTTGTGGCGTATTTCACTTACCTCGAGACTTTTGCCTCGGTTTGGTGTTTCTTTGCGGCGATTGCCAGTGCGCTTATTTATTTTTACTTTGTACATCGCATTAAAAAACCGCTCATTCCCATATCCTAGCATGCACTCCTATACACATAATTGCGGCTTTTCCATAAAAAACAATTGCTTCACATTCATGTCTATCAGTAAAATCTCAATTTAAACCCAATAATCTTGATCATCATGCGCATCTCTCAAATTTATTCTAAAGCTGCGTTCATCTGCCTGATATTCTTATCGCCCATGGCACAGGCGAATTCCGTGGCTTGTTTTACTAGCAGCATGGGGCAATTTTGTATCGAGCTTTTTGAAACAGAAACGCCGATTACTACCGCCAATTTTCTCAATTACATCCAGAATGACGCCTACAAAAACGGAATTTTTCATCGCAGCAGCCCCCGCTTTGTTATCCAAGGCGGCGGTTTCAAGATTGTCGATGGTGTCAGCGGAGAATCGCTGGTAGCTGTCAATACCTTTTCTCCGATTACCAACGAATTCAAGATTTCCAATACGCGCGGGACCGTCGCCATGGCAAAACTGGGCGGTAACCCCAACAGCGCAACCAGTCAATGGTTCGTCAATCTGGCTGACAATTCCGCCAATCTGGATCATCAAAACGGCGGTTTTACGGTATTTGGACGCGTTATTTTTGATGGCATGGCAGTTTTTGATGCCATTGCAAAACTTCCAATAAAGAAATTAAATTTGCTAGGCACTCCTTCAGATGTACCACTCAAAGATTTTGACGGTGTTCACGCTGCGCTGAGCAATCTGGTAAAGATCGATCGCGTGGAAGTAACGGATGCAACCGGTATATTCAGTAACAATATTTTAAGTTTCGCCGTCGATATCGGAACCGGTCAGATGTATCACGTCAGTCTGCAGCTGATTAGCGACAACCCTTCTTACGTGTTTCAACTCGATCCGGCTAGTGTTGTGCTCTTATCCGCTACTCCCGGCAATATCGCAACGCTCTCAAACAGTACTAGCCAGTTGCAAATCCCGTCGATTATGATCGGCACTTCTTCTGTGGTTAGAAATGTTGTGCTGCAATTGACGGACGCGGAATTATACAAATTCACTTTGTTAAGCTTTGAATAAAAATCCGGTTGCCGCACCGCCACTCGAATCCAGCATACTCAATCCGGTAGACCGCACCTCATGAAAAAACCAGTCAGCCGGATCCTGCTCATCAATGATGAGAAATTGATTTTGAAAGAATTCATCAAAGGGTTGAACGCGGCCGCCAAATCGATGGAGAATCCTCTGGGTATCGTTTTCTCCGGCGTCACCACGGCGCAAGAAGCGCTCCAATCCATTGAACAAGATGGCGATATTCATGGGCTGGTCGTCGATGACCGGCTCTATACCTTAAAAAATCCAGGAAAACACGCACGCGATCTGCAAATGACCGCGCTCGAGCTGGTGCAGAAAATCACGCATTTCCGTCCTGAGTTGAATATTTACATCCTGATCGCGCAAGAACAGGAAGATGAAGTTGTCGATGCACTTTTTTCCGAAACGGTCGATGGGTATTTTTACCGCGAAGAACGCGATTACCGTGGCATGTACCGCATTCTGAATGCCCAGTTGCAGGAAAAAGCGCGCACGCCTTTCTATGACCAACTCAAACATTATGTGCTGATGGCCAAGGATGCCTGGCATACGCCGGGCCACTCCTCCGGTGATTCCTTGCGCGACAGTCCGTGGGTCAGCGATTTTTATGAATTCATCGGTGAGCATATCTTCCGCGCGGATCTATCGGTCTCGGTGCCGATGCTGGATTCCTTGATGGAACCGGCCGGGGTGATTGCGGAAGCGCAGAAAATTGCCGCCAAAGCTTTTGGCGCGCGCCGGACATTTTTTGCCACAAATGGTACTTCGACAGCCAATAAGGTCATTTTCCAAACACTCCTGGCACCCGGCAACAAGTTGCTGCTGGATCGCAATTGCCATAAGTCCGTGCATCATGGCGTGGTGCTGTCCGGCGCTCATCCGGTTTATCTGGACTCTTCCGTCAACAAGAAATTCAATATTTACGGGCCGGTACCCAAGCAAACCTTGTTCAAGGCGATTGAAGAGCACAGCGATGCGCAGGCGTTGATCTTAACCAACTGCACCTACGATGGCTTACGTTATGACTTACCACCAATTATTGAAGCGGCGCACGCCAAAGGGATTAAGGTGATCATCGATGAAGCCTGGTATGGCTTTGCCCGGTTCCATCCGGCTTTCCGTCCTACTGCATTGGAAGCCGGCGCGGATTATGCCACTCAAAGCACGCACAAGGTGCTGTCGGCGTTCTCACAATCCAGCATGATTCATGTCAACGATCCTGATTTCAACGAACATCTGTTCCGCGAAAACTTCAATATGCATACGTCCACGAGTCCGCAGTACAGCATGATTGCGAGTCTCGATGTGGCGCGAATGCAGGCTATGCTGGAAGGTTACAAACTGCTGTCACGCACACTGGATCTGGCGCAAGAAATACGCGCGCAAATCAATTCCACCGGTGTATTTCAGGTTCTGGAATTGTCCGATCTGCTACCGGATGAAATCAAGCACGATGACATTCAACTCGACCCCACCAAAGTGACAGTGGACATTTCGCGCTGCGGTTTCACCGTTGAGGAATTAATCCGGGAATTATTTGAACGTTTCAATATCCAGGTGGAAAAATCCACTTTCAATACGCTCACCCTGCTGCTCACAATCGGCACCACCCGCAGCAAAGTATCACGGTTATACGATGCCTTAATGCGCATCGCTCGCGAAAATCGCGCACCGCAACGGCTTTACCAAACGGCAGAGATTCCACGGTTCACCGAGTTGAAGTATCTCCCGCGCGACGCGTTCTATTGCGGAGGTGAATTGATGCCGCTCTTGGACGAACAGGATAAGATCAATGCAAGTCTTAACGGCCGGGTATGCGCGGATCAGATCACGCCCTACCCGCCGGGCATTCCCGTGCTGGTTCCCGGGCAAGTGATTACTCAGGCTATCGCACAATATTTGATCAGTATGTTACGTTCGCAAAAGCACATCGAAGTGCATGGCATTGTCTACGATGGTTATTTGCCGTGCCTGAGATTATTGACTACTACGGAAGAAAGAACACTAAAACAATTGGATAAATAACTCAGTACCTATAAGAACAAGCTCGATTAATGTTCTTTCCGGCCATAAATATCTTCAAACCGGACGATGTCGTCTTCCCCCAAATACGAACCGGATTGAATTTCAATCATTTCCAGCGGCACGCAACCGGGATTTTCTAACCGATGACTCGTACCCAGTGGAATATAAGTCGACTCATTCTCCGAGACCAAGTAGACATCCTTGTTTCGTGTAACCCGAGCCGTACCACGCACGACAACCCAGTGTTCGGCGCGATGATGGTGCATTTGCAGGGATAAGGCTGCACCGGGTTTAACCACAATACGTTTCACTTGAAAACGTTCACCGACATCGATCCCGTCATACCAGCCCCATGGACGAAACACTTTGCGGTGCAATTTTCCTTCCGAGCGACCTTGCTGTTTCAGCATATCGACGACCAATTTCACGTCTTGTGTTTTGTCTTTATGCACAACCAATACAGCATCCGGAGTTTCAACAACGATCACATTTTCGATACCGACACAGGTAACCAAACGGCTTTCGGAAATGGCCAGGGTATTTTTGCAATCATTTAATAATACGTCCCCTTTCGCTACGTTGCCCGCGTCATCTTTGGGAAGCACCTGCCACAATGAACTCCACGCACCGATGTCAGACCATCCTGCTGTCAGCGGAATCACGACCCCGGCTGGTAAGTCACCATCCTGCCGGGCAATTCTCTCCATCACGGCATAATCGATCGAATCGCTTGGGCATTGTTCAAAAGCTTGCTTATCGACACGGAGAAAATCACCATCTGCCGATCCCTGATCCCATGCAGCTTGGCAAGCCGTTAAAATATCTGCCCGGCACTTGCCAATGGCGGACAGCCATACCGAGGCCCGCATCATGAACAATCCACTGTTCCAAAGATAGTTACCGGCATCCAGATAAGTTTGCGCAGTCGGCAGATCCGGTTTTTCGACAAAACGCGCAATATGGTAAGCAGTTTTGCCCTGCTCAATTAACTCGCCCGATTGGATATAACCGTACCCGGTTTCAGGAGCGTCAGGCGTTATCCCAAAAGTGACAATCCTGCCATCCATTGCTTGTGACATACCTGCTAAAACAGCAGCCTGAAATGATTCCACATCCATAATCACATGATCGGACGGCATGACCAATAAAATGGGATCATCCCCTTCCCGTAGAGCTGCGAACGCAGCTAACGTTAATGCAGGAGCAGTATTGCGCCCGAAGGGTTCAAGCAGAATACTCCCTTTTCTATCCATCACTCGCAATTGCTCAGCAATGACGAAACGATATTCTTCATTGCACACAACCATCGGTGGACTTAATTGCACGCCATTTAATCCATCCATACGCCGGACCGTGGCTTGCAGCAAAGAATCCTCGTTTATTAATGGCAATAGCTGTTTGGGATATTTCTCACGTGACAAAGGCCAAAGACGCGTGCCCGAGCCACCGGATAAGATGATAGGTGTTAATGTATTCATTCAAGGATAGAGATACTGAGCATTTTCTGACCCGCACTCATTTAACTGTATAGCTTATTAAACCTAAATTCAACTGATTATTAACTGACTAAGAGCTTTGCTCTTAATGGTATACCTAATTCTCGTAGATTATGCCATCAAGATTTCGACATAGGAACTTAATAACTGTTGTAATCCCACTGGATCCTTGGGCAATTTATCTAGGCACTGGACCGAGATAAGAGTTATATTAAACAAAAATTTGATTTACTTATTTATACTTGATTAATTTCCGCCAGAAATATATTCCGGCGGATTTGATTCCTGCAGAAAAAGATATTAAATAACACGTTTATCTAAAATCAAGTAGCACTTACTGCTGGAATTACTTTAATGCAAGGTAGATTAATCAACACTCCACTAATAGATCACCAGCGCTGCAGTACTTGCCGCAGATAAATTTTCTGCAGCATCAATTGCTTTTACTGTGTAACTGTAAAGAGTTCCTTTGCCACTACCAATAATTGTATCTTTAAAATTCGTTGTAGTAGTTACACCGATATTGGTCCCATTTCGGTACACTTTATATCCCGCCACTGCAACATTGTCTGAGGATTTACTCCAAGATAATGCAACTCCAGCAGCAGTTCCATAATTGGACAGTTTTGATACTAATGAAGCCGGTACTGTAGGAGCAGCAGTATCAAAATTAAGGCAAGATACTCCATCACCGCAAGGGAAACCATTCCATATTTCCAATCCCGTGATGTGATTATCCACTGACACATGACCGCCACTATACGGATTGCTCACAAAAATCCGGGTTATAGGAAGATTATAATCA
>NZ_QRBZ01000016.1 GCF_009833085.1 Nitrosomonas oligotropha
GTCACCTCAGCACTGTCAAGGTGCTGTAAACACGATTCATCCCAGCTATCGCTCTACTTATTACATTTTTGCGCTATAAAATGAAAAGTAAATTAATTATTTCTTAGCTATTCAGCATCTTGATAGCAGCAGATAATCGGCTTTTGTAACGAGCGGCCTTATTTTTATGAATGATGCCCTTACCAGCAATTGAATCAACAGTTTCTAAAGAACTATTGAAAGCATTTTGGGCCAATTCTTTATTTCCTGTTCCAATTGCTTTTCTAACTGATTTTATCGCAGTACGTAATTTAGACCGCAAACTGACATTATATTCTCTGCGTTTGACCGCTTGTCTCGCACGCTTTCTTGCTTGTGCACTGTTAGCCATAAAAATCCACAGCTCCTTCAAAGAAAAAGGGTTAGATACTACTTTCTTTTTTTCTATATTGCAACCACAACTACCTAAAACCTGAAGTAAATCTATAAACCTCAAATACACTTCATTGATCACCGCACATCGTGATAATTTTTCAAAACTATAATCTTGAACAGAAGGATAGATTCTTACCGATTCTGTTTTATAGCGCGCGGGGGTTTGCAATAAAACCGCGATGGATATTCTGGATTGCGCTGTTTATTCCGAATGACGTCACCACCTTCATCAACACAAACCATTACCGATTTGTCTAGATTGGGAAAATATTCGTTAGATCCTGGCTGAGCCGAGGTTGGCGGCACCTTTTCTCTGATTCTGGCGCAGAGAGCTGGCTCATTTGGTTTCGGACGATCACTTTCCATAGCTGGCAACGGACAAAGATTACAAGGATCGCCAGGACATAAACAGCCTTCGCAATTGGCAAGTATAGGTGTCGCATAGGCAATCAGCACTGCACCGAAAAATAAGCTCACACTGATTTTACATACTGATAACAACATTCTTACACTTTTCATCATACTTATTCACCCGAAAAAATTTTATTTCAACTATGTTTTTTTACATCTTTAATAAAGATTTGATAATCGACAGCAATCAACAGAAATATCTGCTTTTTGTTATACTGATTTTACCTCAACTTGGATTGAGCCAAGAGCAACGCAGAAAACTTTGGATCCATAAATCATGATCATGAATTTCAATTTAAAACTATTTAAATCCACTTTATGCATACTGAGTGTTCTGATTGCCTCGTTTGCGCATGCCGAAACCATTGAGCTTCTGCAAAAAAATGCCAGTGTGGCGTATGAAAAAATGATGGAAGCCAAGCAAACTGCGGAATCTTTGGCCAAAGACACTACTTTTGCCGAGAAAAAACTGGCCTCAGCTAAGCAAAAAATGATGGAAGCCGAACGCGAAGCCGAAACAGCCAAAAGAAAATCGGAGCAAGCCAAAATTGCGATGGAACAAGCAATTAATCGATGGAAGCAAGCTTCCGATACGCTGGCAAATGAATGGGGCACATCGGAGGTCAAATAATCAAAGCTGACTCTTTGAGAGATAGCATCATTTTGACATGTGGAATACCGGCTTCCATGAATTCTTCTCCCACAACTTGGAATCCAAATTTTTTATAGAATGGTATAGCGCTCGTTTGAGCATGCAATTGCGCCTCAAACTGGCGCCGTCTTATTAATATCTGCAATAAAGTTGTCAGCAGCGCACTGCCCAAACCTTGGCCGCGCCATTCTTTTAATACCGCCATACGTCCGATATGACCATCCGGCAATAATCGCGCAGTCCCCACCGGTTGACCGGCGTTATTCAAAGCAAGCACATGCTTGCTGACTGCATCATACTCATCCCACTCCAATTCTTCAGGAACCTGCTGTTCGCGAATAAATACCACTGTTCGTACTGCTCGCAAAGCAGCCTCCGCTTCTTCCCAACTAACGATTTGTACAGCATCAGCATGACGCACGATTAACTTCTGGCAGGCGGCATTATTTAAATGGATGGCGTAGCAGAATCGTTTCTTCCCTATCCGGTCCGGTGGAAATCATATCGATCGGTATTTCACAAACTTCTTCAAGACGTTTCAGATAGTTTTGCGCCGCTTTGGGTAACTGTGTGAACTCCTTAATTCCAGCCGTATTTTCTGACCAACCGGGTATTTCCTCGTAGATTGGCTCACAGTTATCCAGGTCGTCAGCACCAACCGGCAAAATAGTGCTGCTGCTGCCATTGCTCAATTTATAGCCAACACCAAGATTCAAACTTTCGACGCCATCCAATACATCCAGTTTAGTAATACATAATCCTGTTACGCCATTAATTTGTATCGAGCGTTTCAGCGCGACCGCATCAAACCAGCCGCAGCGACGTGGGCGTCCAGTAGTCGATCCAAATTCATGACCGCGCTTAGCCAGATGCTTGCCAACTTCGTCATCCAGTTCTGTTGGGAATGGTCCTGACCCAACCCGCGTGGTATAGGCTTTGGTAATTCCCAGAACATAATGCAGCATCTGCGGTCCGACTCCACTCCCCGGAGCTGCGGCACCAGCCACGCAATTGCTGGATGTGACGAAAGGATATGTGCCATGATCGACATCAAGTAGCGCGCCTTGCGCACCTTCAAACAACAGATTATTTCCTGCTTTATTAGCCTCAAATAACAATCGCGGAACATCGGCTACCATAGGTTTGATTCTCTCGGCTTGGGCCAATGCATCATCCATTGTTTTTTGAAAATCTATAATCGGTGCTTGAAAATAATTTTTCAACACGAAATTATGATAATCCAGCATCTCACCCAGCTTGGCAGCAAAACGGTCGCGGTGAAACAGGTCCTGCAAGCGAATAGCCCGCCGTGCGACTTTATCTTCGTAAGCCGGTCCAATGCCACGTCCCGTAGTACCTATTTTTCCGACACCCTTGGCAGTCTCGCGCGCGTTATCCAAAGCAATATGGCAAGGCAAAATTAATGGACAGGCCTCGCTGATCCGCAATCGGTTGCTGACATCAATTCCACTTTGCTCCAACATATCGATTTCACTGAGCAGCGCCTCCGGCGAAATCACGACGCCATTGCCGATATAACAAACCACAGTATCACGCAGAATACCGGAGGGAATCAGGTGCAATACGGTTTTCTTGTTGCCGATGACCAATGTGTGACCTGCGTTGTGTCCGCCTTGAAAACGCACGACACCTTGCGCATGATCCGTGAGCCAGTCGACGATCTTGCCTTTTCCTTCATCGCCCCACTGCGTGCCAATGACGACAACATTCTTAGTCATAGTGCTAATCTCTAAAAAATTCTGTTTCCAAATGATTAAATTTCTTTAACGATCCATTGCCCGTCATGCAATATTAATTGCCTGTCGCAATCAAGCGATTTGCCTTTTTGCTCCGGCAATTCCACCACAACGATCTGCCCTGACTTACGCAATTGCTCGATTTTGCTTTCCAATTCAGTGTTTTTTTTCTGATAAGGCGCGCTGATTGCCTTTGGATAAGATTGCGGCTTCATCAATCTGGACAATTCTCTTAAATCCATACTGAACCCTGTGGCCGGGCGGGCTCGCCCAAATGCTTTGCCTATTTCATCATAACGCCCGCCCAAAGCAATCGCATTTGAACAACCGCTGGTATAGGCGGCAAAAACCATTCCGGTATGGTAATGATAGCCGCGCAAATCGGCCAAATCGAATGCGATCTCATCGACAATCGGTTTCAGCTCTTCTTTAGCAATGCTCAGTTCATTCAGGGCCGCTCTGATTTGCGGATAATCTGGTAATCGGCTGGCAGCATCAGCGAGCACTTTGTAATCGCCATATAGTTCAGGCAATAGCAATAGTGCTTCACGCGTTTGCTTTTGCAAATTCACACACAATTCCTTTAAAGTCGATACATCTTTCGCTTGCAGTACCGTGTAAAGCTCAGCCTCAAGCTCGTGCGAGATACTCGCGCCTTTAATCAAACCACGAAAAACTGCGACATGACCAAGATCCAATTGAATTGCGCTCACACCGGAGACAGCCAAGCACTGCAACATAAGCCGCTGAACTTCCAAGTCACTCTCCAGAC
Organism: Nitrosomonas oligotropha; assembly: GCF_009833085.1. GTDB lineage: Bacteria > Pseudomonadota > Gammaproteobacteria > Burkholderiales > Nitrosomonadaceae > Nitrosomonas > Nitrosomonas oligotropha. Next base: position 4,007 of record NZ_QRBZ01000016.1, read on the forward strand.
CGGAATGACCATAAAGCTCTGCGCCTACTTGTAAAGGCTCTCGCGTTTTAGTTATGCCCGAAGGCACTGTATGCAATACGCTATTGGCGTAACATAAACGTGTAATGCCTTCAAAATTCAACAAATGCGCATCAATTCTTGCCACTTGCGGTGTCATATCGGCACGTAGCCCCATCATGCGGCCACTTAGCTGATCAATCACCTTAAACATATGCAAATCCATGTCACTGCCACTACCAGTCAGCAACGATTCGACATACTCCAGTAAAGGCGGCACCACTTGTTGATAGCCATGCACCATCAGTAGATCCATGACCTGGCGGCGCATACCTTCAATGTGTATTGCTTCCGCAGGCAATATATCTTCAACAAATTCCGGAAGTAACCAATTGCGCATATTTATGATTGACAAGCTGTCAACAAAAAGAATAAAAAAACATCAACTGACGATAAGCAGCACCATTAATCCGACTAACATCGAAGTCAAACCTACAAACCGAATCTGATTATCGTTAATCTCAGTCAGTCTTCTAAAAGCCTCCCGCCATGTTTGCGGAGACAGAAAGGGTAACATTCCTTCTAAAATTAACATCAATGCAACTGCACTAAGAAAAGTTTCCCACATATTCAAAACAACTCCGGTTTGATCGTGCCAACATGATTTCTCTACAAGAAGCAGAAAAATTAAGAGGTTCTGATGAAATCGCATATGCAAGAACCATTACGATTTCCAGAACCTCTTCCTCAGTCATTACATAATCGAGTTACATAAAAACTACTTAGGTATGTAATGCAGAAATTGCATTTACACCTTCATCCATACCACTCCTCGTTACTTATTTGCTGACTGCCGGGTTTCTCAAATACTTGAAGAAATCGGAGGTAGGTTCCAACACCAACATATCCCCCTTATTTTTGAATGATTGTTTATAAGCGTCGACACTACGCCAGAATGCATAAAATTCCGGATCTTTCTGAAAAGCCGTGGCATAAGTCGCTGCTGCTTGGCTATCACCATCACCCATCGTTTTTTGCGCTTCACGGTACGCTTCAGCTAAGATGACTTCACGCTGTCTATCGGCATCCGCGCGAATCTTTTCTGATTCGGCCGCACCGGTAGAACGTAATTCATTGGCAACTCTTTTACGTTCCGCCTCCATACGTCTAAATACCGACTCGCTGACTTCTTGCGGCAGATCGACACGTTTCAAACGCACATCGACTACTTCCACACCAATAGAGCGAGCATCGTTATCCGCTTTCTGGCGCATGATCTCCATAATGACATCACGTTCACCCGAAACCACGTCGTGAACTGTGCGGTTACCAAACTCATCGCGCAAGCTTGCATTGATAGTTTGCGCCAAACGTGTTTGCGCCAGTGCTTCATCACCCCGTACGCTGATGTAATATTGTTTTACATCAACAATACGCCACTTCACGAACAAATCCACCAAAACGTTCTTTTTCTCTGAAGTAATAAAACGTTCGGGTTCTTCGGTATTCATCGTCAGAATACGTTTCTCAAAATAACGCACATTATGGGCGATTGGAATTTTGAAATATAAACCGGGCTCGGTTTTAACATCGATAACTTCACCCAACTGGAACAAAATGGCTTGCTGCCGCTCATCTACAACATAAATAGCTGAGCTCCCCAGGAAAAAAATCGCAATAACAATGCCTGAAAATACTGATGTAAAACTTTTCATCTATCTTGCCTCCCGTTCGCGACTGCGAAAAGATTCTCGAGCCCGCACACTGCTACCATCAGGTGTTGCTTCCTGCATCATAGGCTGCACGGCTACAGGTGAAACCGATGATGGCGCCCCGCTCATATTAATCAACTTATCCAATGGCAAGTACAAAAGATTGTTGCCGCTTTTCTGATCAACAATAATCTTGCTGGTATTAGAAAGCACTTGCTGCATCATATCCAGATATAAACGTTCACGCGTAACTTTTGGTGCTTTGCTATATTCAGCAAGAATTTGTTCAAAACGGCTGGCATCGCCCTCCGCACTGACAATTACACGTTGTTTATAACCCTCTGACTCCTGAATCAATCGAGCCGCATTACCCACTGCTCTTGGAATCACATCATTGGCGTAAGCTTGGCCTTCATTCTTTTGCCGTTCTCTGTCTTGTCCTGCCTTAACAGCGTCATCAAAAGCTGCTTGAACTTGCTCAGGCGGCTGCGCGTTTTGCATCGTCACTCTACTGATCGAAATACCGATCTCATAACGATCCAAAATCTTCTGCATTAATTGCGTTGCATTAGCTGCAACTTGCTCACGGCCTTCGTAAAGAACATAGTCCATTTTACTTTTACCAATTACTTGCCGGATTGCCGTTTCAGCCGCTTGCAAAACAGCTTCGTCAGGATTTCTATTCTTGAAGAGGAAATACTCCGGATTATTCAATATGTATTGCACCGCAAATTGGATATCGATGATGTTTTCATCATCGGTTAACATTAATGATTCCCGCAATACTTTACTGCGCACATTGTTACGATAACCAATTTCAACCGTGCGGACTTGACTGACGTTCACCAGTTCCACTTTCTCGACCGGATAAGGGATATGCCATCGCAAACCTGCCGGCGCGGTATCAACATACTGGCCGAAACGCAGCACAACGCCTCTCTGCCCTTCATCCACGATATAAAATCCGCTTGCCGACCAAACCACCGCAAGCAAACCAAGAATCATTGCAATGCTACTTCCACTTTGCGGCTTAGGACTTGGAGTGTTAGAACCAGAGCCATCATCACCTCCGCCGCCCTTTTTTTGCCCGAATATATTATTGATCTTTTTGTTGACATTACGCAGTACATCATCCAGATCCGGTGGACCAGAATCACCTTTGTTTTTTCCCCATTGTGGATCATTTAATCCCATAATAATTCCTGTTTTGTTCGTTCAAAAAAGTTCTTGTACCGTAGCACAATCTCCAGTTATTTTCGGAATATCTGTAGGTTCTTCATATAATTTCTTAGAGTTTTCTACTACTGCTTCTGTCAATGCCTGCCTTACAAGTGCTATTCCTTCACCAGTTTTTGCACTTAAACGAATGCGGGATATTCTATCATATTCGTCACGCGTGCAACCTTTACTAGCTTCTGCCGAGTCAGTCAGATCAATCTTATTGAAGATTAAAATTTGCGGAATCGTATCGGCGCCAATCTCTTTTAAAATCTTATTCACTTCTTCAATTTGCTCATCCCGGTTAGGGCTGCTGGCATCGATAACATGCAACAAGATATCGGCTTGCACAGTTTCTTCAAGTGTCGCACGAAAAGCTGCCACCAAGGTGTGAGGTAGTTCCCGAATGAATCCTACCGTATCCGAAATGACTACCGGTCCTCCTTCTGCAAGAAATAATTTCCGTGTCGTCGTATCCAGTGTGGCAAACAATTGATCGGCGGCATACGCTTGTGCGCGAGTCAACTTATTAAATAAAGTCGATTTCCCTGCATTGGTATAACCAACAATCGATACCGACAGTACATTAGTACGCTGCCTTGAGCGCCTCTGCACAGCACGCTGGCGCTGCAGGGTTGCGAGTTTCTCTTTGAGCAATTTAACACGCTTCCGGATCAAGCGGCGATCTGTTTCCAATTGCGTTTCACCCGGACCACGCAAACCGATACCGCCTTTTTGCCGCTCCAAATGAGTCCAACCCCGCACAAGACGCGTCACCAAATGTTCTAGCTGTGCAAGTTCCACTTGTAACTTGCCTTCATGACTTTTAGCCCGCTGAGCAAATATGTCTAAAATCAGACTGGTGCGGTCAATGACGTTACAATTCAATCGTAAAGATAAATTGCGCTGCTGAGCTGGAGATAAATCATGATTAAATACAACGAGTGTAGCGTTATTTGACGAGATCAGCAGTGCAATCTCGTCGACTTTACCGCTACCAATATAAGTTGTCGGGTCAGGCCGCGAACGCTTCCCTTCCAGAACCGCCACAACTTGGAGTCCTGCGCTGATTGCCAGTTGCTGCAATTCCTGCAAGCTATCAGCATGAGTACTACTGCCAAAATCAATACCAACCAGTATTGCTGCAACGGCAGCATTCGCTTTATCCATACCTGATTCAAGCATCAGGCATCACGTGTATCCAATGTTTCAATGGGAATAGTAACGGCTCTTGCAGGCACTACCGTAGAAATCGCATGTTTGTATACCATTTGCGTAACCGAGTTTTTCAACAACACAACATATTGATCAAATGAATCAATCTGTCCTTGTAATTTAATACCATTCACTAGATATATCGATACCGGAATATGCTCTTTCCGTAATATATTCAAAAACGGATCTTGCAGTAACTGTCCCTTGTTACCCATGGGTAACTCCCTATTCTAATTATTGGTTATCGGAATAGTGACTCTACTTTATTTTTTGCTGTAAATCTATACCTGATTGCACTAATACAGTAGAGTCGCCATATTCATCTAAATCAACTACTGCCCATAGCATCACTTACCAAATTGGCGGTTCACAGGCATTCGGATTGTTTGTTCACACCCCGAATGCCTGGATATTGATTCCCCGGTTTTGTTTCAATATTAAAATTGCTTATTTTTCAGCAAACAACCCATTATTAGAACGGTACAGGTCTTGGGGTATTATTATTGGAAGGTGGTAAAACCGGCACTTTAATATCAGGTTGATCACCGGTTAACGTTTTTAAGAAAGCAACGATGCTATCAATTTCTTTCTTATTGAAATCACGGTCCAGCTGAATTTTACCCATGGTTTTTACAGCGTCTTCCAATGTCGCTGCCGCGCCATCATGAAAGTAGGGATAGGTCAATTCAATATTGCGCAAAGTCGGTACTTTGAAAACATTCAAGTCAGTATCTTTTCCAGTGACCGCTTTTCTTCCTTCCGCTTTGCTTGCGGTTTTATAAGGATGATGCACGCCGAATTTCTGATAAAGCGCGCCGCCAACCGCCGGGCCATTATGACAACCGGCACAACCGCTGCTCTTGAATAATTCGTAACCTTCCACTTCTTGAGCATTCAATGCTTTCTTGTCACCTTCCAGCCATTTATCGAAACGCGATCCCGGTGTAACAAGTGTTTCTTCAAAAGCGGCAATCGCGGTGGTTACCCGGTCAATATCAACCTGATCGGAACCAAATGCTTTTGCGAAATGAGCACGGTACTGAGGAATGGATTGCAGCACTTCGACAGCCACTTTATGAGTTGAAGCCATTTCGCCTGGATTGGCAATTGGGCCGCCGGCTTGCTCTTTCAGATCCTTAGCACGCCCATCCCAGAATTGCGCCAAGTTCATGCTGGCATTAAGGACGGTTGGCGCATTAATCGGACCTTGCTGCCATTTATGGCCGATTGAGGTGGGAATATTATCCGTTCCGCCCATGCTCAAATTATGGCAAGAGTTACACGAAATAAATCCTGATTTTGACAGACGGGGATCGAAAAACAGCATCTTACCCAGTTCAACCACATCAGCATTTGCTACTTTTGCGGCTTTAATGGGCTGAATAGGTTCATTGGCTGAAACATTAATCGAAGTGACAAGAGCGCCAATCGATAACAGCGACGCAACCATTGCACGTATCTTCATCGGTATTCTCCATAAGTAAATAAATAAAAAAACGGCTGTGATGGCGCAGCCGAATACGCCTGATGAAACACCCACACATGGGAATTTGTAAAAAAGCGGAACGGCCTAACTGCGTTCCTGTTACTTGCAGAGCCACTTAAAAACCCTGCAAAACTCTCAGACGAACTATTCGTTTACTTCCAGTTGATCAGCCAGGATCTCCCTCGATTCCTTAGGCAGAATTTTTTGATCATACCCCGCCCCGATACTTTGGTTTGGGCAAGAATCCGTTTTTAACAAGCGCGACAGTTCCGTGAGCGCTTGCTTATATACTTTGCGTTTGAATTCAACAACCGACTCCAATTCGACCCAATATTGATTCCAGCGCCAGGCATCGAATTCAGGGTGCGCGCTCCTGCGTAATGAAACATCACTATCGCGTCCGATCAAGCGCAGCAAATACCAAATCTGTTTTTGCCCCTTGTAATTTCCCCGCCATTCCCTCCGGATCCAACGGTCAGGAACCTCGTACCGCAACCAATCCCGCGTGCGCCCAACAATCTCTACGTGATTTGGGCGCAACCCGATCTCCTCGCTTAATTCCCGATACATGGCCTGTTCGGGACTTTCTCCCGACTTAATGCCACCTTGAGGAAATTGCCAAGAATTTTGTCTAATACGCTTGCCCCAGAATACCTCATTTTTTGAGTTCAGGAGGATAATACCGACATTGGGGCGATATCCATTTCGGTCAATCATATGGAATACTCATTTGACCCATCAAATGGGTGGATTTTTTCATACTTTTCTTTAGATTGAAAGTGCCCGAAGAATAAAAATCCTAGCGCTCCAGCATTTTCATCACTCTCAACTAAATTACTTATTCCTCATATAAGGACTAATTCCCACTTAACCAAGTATTTCAAGGTAAAATCGCTACAATTTTATTTTCATAATGGAATCCCTTCATGCGCGTTTCGCAATTTTTCATTTCAACGCTTAAAGAAGCTCCCGCCGAAGCGGAGCTCATCAGTCACAAACTCATGCTCCGCGCCGGACTCATTAAGCGTTTGGGGAGCGGATTGTATACTTGGATGCCATTAGGTTTAAGGGTATTACGTAAAATAGAGAATATCGTGCGGGAGGAAATGAACAAAAGCGGCGCCATCGAAGTGCTCATGCCCGCCATACAACCGGCGGAATTATGGCAGGAAACCGGCCGCTGGGATGTTTTTGGGCCGCAAATGTTAAAAATCAAGGATCGGCATGAGCATGATTTTTGTTTTGGTCCCACGCACGAAGAAATTATCACCGACATCGCGCGCAAAGAAATTAAAAGCTACCGCCAGCTACCCCTCAATTTTTATCAAATTCAAACAAAATTCCGCGATGAAATCCGGCCGCGCTTCGGTGTCATGCGTGCGCGCGAATTTATCATGAAGGATGCTTATTCATTCCATACCGATGAAAATAGTTTGATGCAAACGTATCAGCGCATGTATGAAACTTACAGCCGCATTTTCACCCGTCTTGGACTCAAATTCCGTGCCGTTGCCGCCGACACCGGCGCCATCGGCGGCAGTGGCTCCCATGAGTTTCATGTCCTAGCGGATTCCGGGGAGGATGCCATCGCGTTCTGCCCTGATTCGGACTATGCCGCCAATATCGAATTAGCGAACGCATTATTTGCTCAACAAGAACGCGGAACACCGGATGGCGATATGCAAAAAGTGGCGACCCCCGGTAAAAAAACCTGCGCCGAAGTTGCCGAATTTTTAAAAATCCCCCTGCAAAATACCGTCAAAACGCTAGCTGTCAAAGCCAATGATGAAATATTTCTTTTACTGCTACGGGGTGATCATCAGCTCAACGAATTAAAAGTAAGAAAAATACCCTTTTTATCCGGGTTTCAGATGGCCACTGAAGAGGATATTCTACGCACCACTGGAACAGTGCCCGGATATATCGGCCCTGTCGGTTTAGAGGCTCATGTGATTGCCGATCAAGCGGTCATGAATATGAGTAATTTTGTCTGCGGCGCTAATGCGGAAGGTTTTCATTTAACAAAAGTAAACTTCGCACGCGACCTCAAATTACCCGATCATGTCTTTGATATCCGCAATGTTGTTCCGGGCGATGATTCTCCGGACGGCAAAGGTAAACTGGAAATTTGCCGCGGCATTGAAGTGGGTCATATTTTTCAATTGCGTACCAAATATTCCGAAATCATGAATGCCAACTATCTCGACGAATCAGGCCAAACTCAAAATATGGAAATGGGTTGCTATGGTATCGGTATCTCACGCATTGTCGCGGCTGCCATCGAACAGAATCACGATGAGCATGGTATTATTTTTCCCGAAACCATTGCACCTTTTCAACTTACGATCGTACCCATCGGTCTGCAAAAAAGCGCTCTCGTCAAAGATACCGTGGAAAAACTCTACCAGCAGTTCACCGCTGCACAGATCGAGGTACTCTTGGACGATCGCGATGAGCGCCCCGGCGTCATGTTTGCCGATATGGAGCTCATCGGCATTCCGCACCGGATTGTTGTCGGCGAACGAGGACTCAAGCAATCGACCATTGAATATCAAGGACGAAAAGATGAAGCTTCACAAGCGGTACACATTGATGAAATTTTTTCATTCATAACGGCCAAGCTATGCAAAAACTAATCGGTACAGTCTTCTTATTATTCTCATCCAGTTTCATTCATGCCAACAATTTGCAGTATGAACAGCTGTCTGCCAGTACTCAAACCATCACTTTTCATGAGAAAAGCGATCAAGCGGCTTCGTATATCGAATATGCCGCTGTAGCAGACAGCGTAACCTGGCTGATCAACATGAGCCGCCGGTTGGAAAAATACATACCGGATCTCATCGAGCGGGAGGAATTTCTAAGAACGGTTTATTACGAAGCAACACGGGCTGGGTTGGATCCTCAACTGGTGTTAAGCGTCATTCAAGTCGAAAGCGGTTTTAAAAAATATGCCGTTTCACATGCCGGTGCACGTGGCTACATGCAAGTCATGCCATTCTGGACTGGCGCCATCGGTCATCAAGATCACAATCTGTTTCATATGCGGGTAAATTTGCGTTACGGCTGCACCATTCTGCGCCATTATCTGAATAAGGAAAAAGGCGACTATTTTCGTGCATTGGGACGATACAATGGCAGTCTCGGAGAAGCCGCCTACCCGCAATTGGTGTTCAACAAATGGCAGACGGTATGGCGCTATTCGGCATCCTGACCGGATAGAATGAGCAGTTGGCCATATCAGTGTTTTTGATTAAGGCTTTTTTTGTTTGATTTTGACTCAATAAACTCTTCAATACTCTCGCGCGAAATAATCCCCTGCTGACGCGCAGCCGGATTCCCCTCCGGATCAAAGAAATAGGTGCTGGGCAATAGCGAAACGTCATCCAGCTGGGAAGCGATTTTCCGGTCACCTAACACAATGGGATAGGTAATGGACATGGATTTCACAAAATCCATCACTACTTTCGGATCATCCACATCCATCGCAACCCCGATCACTATCACATCCTTACGTTGTTCATACAGTGCGATCAAATCGGGAATTTCCTTCAAACAGGGCGGGCACCACGTCGCCCAGAAATTGACCAGCACCCAGCGCCCTTTATAATCCGCAAGCTTATGAATTTTCCCGGTTGTATCTCGGAACTGAAACGCTTGCACGGGGAAACTCAACAGCAAGGCGATCAAACAAAATAATACTGTGACGTTACGTTTCATCATCTTGTGCAGAGTTTCCATTTTATTGATTCATCATCCCAGCCGGTTATACCTGCGGATGAGCCCGCTCCAGCTTGCTGTGCAGTTTATTCAGCGCGCTCAGATAAGCCTTCGCCGAAGCGACAACGATATCCGTATCGGAGCCATGCCCGTTTACGATCCGGTCGGATTTCTGCAACCGCACAGTCACTTCGCCTTGTGCATCGGTTCCGCTGGTAATATTGTTCACCGAGAACAGTTGCAGCTTAGCTTCGCTGATCAGCAATGTTTCAATCGCGCGGAAAGTGGCATCCACAGGACCGCTGCCTTGAGACTCGGCACGCATTTCCTTGCCATCATCGGAAATCACGATGCGCGCATACGGCACTTCACCGGTTTCACAATGTACGGTGAGTGATAAAAGGCGGTAACGCTCCTGCAACACCAGCACTTCATCAGAAACCAGCGCTTGCAAGTCCTCATCGAAGATTTCATGCTTCTTATCCGCCAGCTCCTTGAAACGCATGAACGTGTTATTGAGCATTTCTTCGGATTCCAGTTCGATCCCTAATTCCATCAATCGGTTACGAAAAGCATTACGGCCTGAGTGTTTGCCCAGCAATAATTTATTCGCGCCCCAGCCGACATCTTCCGCTCTCATGATTTCGTAGGTCTCACGATGCTTCAACACACCATCCTGGTGAATTCCGGATTCATGTGCAAAAGCATTGGCGCCCACAATGGCTTTATTGGGTTGTACCGGGAAACCGGTAATACCGGACACCAGCTTACTGGCCGCTACGATATGCGTGGTATCGATTTTTGTATCGCAGGGGAAATAATCCTGACGCGTACGCACTGCCATCACGATCTCTTCCAGCGCAGCGTTGCCTGCGCGTTCTCCCAGGCCGTTGATCGTGCATTCAACTTGACGCGCGCCATTCATCACAGCAGTCAATGAATTGGCCACAGCCAATCCTAAGTCATTATGGCAATGAACCGAAAAGATCGCTTTATCGGAATTGGGTATGCGCTCACGCAGATTATGAATCAGCCTGCCGAATTGATCGGGCATCGTATAGCCAACCGTATCCGGAATATTCAATGTCTTTGCACCGGCGTCAATCACGGCTTCCAATATCTGACAGAGAAAATCAATTTCCGACCGTCCGGCGTCTTCTGGAGAAAACTCAACGTTATCGGTATATTGGCGCGCCCATTTCACTGCTTTCACCGCCTGTGTGATCACCTGATCAGGCGACATGCGCAGCTTATTCTTCATATGAATAGGCGACGTTGCAATGAAGGTATGAATGCGAGCCGATTGCGCGCCTTTCAATGCTTCACCGGCACGTTGAATATCCGCTTCGATCGCCCGCGCCAAACCGCACACGACACTGTCTTTAACCGAGTCGGCAACTGCTCTGACTGCTTCAAAATCTCCGTTGGAAGCCGCGGGGAAACCGGCTTCAATGACATCGACACCCATGCGCTCCAGTTGCCAAGCAATGCGCACCTTCTCTTCTTTCGTCATGGATGCGCCAGGACTTTGCTCACCGTCACGTAACGTCGTATCAAAAATAATCAAATGCTCTTGCATTATGCTCTCCACTTGAGGAAGAAAACCTTAATGAATAATAAAACTCGTGATGCGAATTTTATAGGGAAGAAAGGGAAATAGGGGGAGAAAATTTTAGCGCGCAAGGCGCAGCAGCAGTTCCGGTAGAACTACGGAAGCTGTAACAAAATACAATGATTGAATAAAGTGCTTAGAAAACATGATGGGCGGGAATATAAATAGTTTTTCCTTGTGATGCAATAGGTAATCTTCAGGTACCGGGTGTCTCACTATTTTTTTTACTTCTGCCGAATCTCCATAGCTTCACAAAATAACCGGAAAATGCGTAAGCCGCGAACAAAATGAATAAGACCAGCGGTGGATGGCTCGGAATCAGAACGAAAAAGAACAGCACCAATAACAGAACTGTAAAAAACGGCACGCGGCGGCGTAAATTAAACTCCTTACCGCTATAGTATGGAATATTGCTAACCATCGTCAAACCGGCAAACAAAGTCACAATGGAAGCCAGTCCCTTAATATCGCTTCCTTGCACCTGAAAATTAATCGTTACCCAAACCAATCCTGCAATCAATGCCGCAGCAGCGGGACTGGGCAAGCCTTGAAAGAAACGTTTATCGACCACTTCGATGTTGGTATTGAAGCGCGCAAGCCGCAATGCGGCACACGCGCAATAAATGAATGCAATGATCCAACCCCATTGCCCCATCTCCTTCAATGCCCATTCATACACAATCAATGCCGGTGCAACACCGAAAGAAACCATGTCCGACAAACTATCGTATTCGGCGCCAAACTCACTTTGGGTACCCGTCAATCGCGCTACCCGGCCATCCAATCCATCCAGCACCATGGCAATGAATACCGCGATAGCCGAATATTCAAAATTTCCGTTCATCGCCTGCACAATGGCATAAAACCCGGCGAATAGCGCGGCCGTTGTAAATAAATTGGGCAACAGATAGATGCCACGCCGCCGTAGCCGGGCTTTAAGTACAGTTCGTTCTGGCAGAGAATCGGACATTATGAGCGCTTAACTATAAGAATACGAAAACGGAAAATCCACTCGACTGAAAACGAATGACAGGAATCCCATGAAAGCTTGATTCAATGCCGACTATGATTCTGAAGCGCTGATACAAAGAATGAAACACGCGCTCCTTCAAGCCACCGCTTTGGTTTCTTCACGAAATTCCGCCAACACGGTGAGTGTCGCCGACACTTTGTCACCGATATTGACATTAATTTTTGTATTCAGCGGCAGATACACATCCACGCGCGAACCGAATCTGATAAAGCCGAAACGCTGGCCGCGCGCCAAATGCTCACCGGGCGATACGTGACAAAGTATACGCTTTGCAATCAACCCGGCCACTTGCACACAGGTTACATCCGCGCCACGATCGGTTTTGATCCATAACGCATTGCGCTCATTCTCCAGTGAAGCCTTGGGCAAATCCGCGTTGACAAATTTACCCGGAAAATACCATTTGTCACGCACCTCACCGTCAACCGGACTACGGTTGGAATGCACGTTAAACACATTCATAAATACGCTAATTTTGAGCGCCTCACGATCCAGATAAGGATCCTGCGTTTTTTCTACAGCGACGATTCTGCCATCCGCCGGCGCCAATATGGCATTACGATCCGCTGGCACTTCTCGCGGTGGGTCGCGAAAGAACTGCAAAACAAACAGGGCGATCACCCAAAACGGGAGCGCCCAAAGCCAGTCAAGGTATGCTGTTGCGCAAATTGCGACAGCAAATGCGATCACAATATGCAGCCAGCCCTCGCGAGCGATAATAGGGTGAGGATAATAAGCCATAAATTAATTACAACAAAAACTTAAAAGGTAAAAAAACCACAACCGGAATTGTAAAGAATATGGTGATTCTTTAGTTTTTCCCTTGGTCAACCAATTTATTCTTCTTGATCCAAGGCATCATATCGCGCAGCTTCGCGCCTACTTGCTCAATTGGATGCTCCGATGCTATGCGGCGGCTTGATTTAAGCACCGGTGCACCGGCCTGATTTTCCAGAATGAACTCGCGCGCATACTCACCGGTTTGGATCTCACGCAGAATTTTCCGCATTTCCGCGCGTGTCTCATCGGTAATAATGCGCGGTCCGCGTGACACATCACCGTATTCCGCGTTGTTGGAAATGGAGTAGCGCATATTGGCGATACCGCCTTCATAAATCAGATCGACAATCAGCTTAACTTCGTGCAAACACTCGAAATAAGCCATTTCCGGCGCATAACCGGCTTCCACTAAAGTTTCAAAACCCGCCTGAATCAACGCGGTTAAGCCGCCGCATAACACGACTTGTTCACCAAACAAATCGGTTTCTGTTTCTTCCCGGAAGCTGGTTTCGATTACACCACCACGGGTACCCCCGTTAGCGGCTGCGTAAGAAAGCGCCAGATCTCGTGCTTTACCGGATTTGTTCTGATGCACGGCGATCAGTGAGGGTACACCTCCACCTTGTAAATAAGTCGAGCGCACCAAATGACCTGGGCCTTTGGGCGCAATCATGATCACATCCAGATCTTCACGCGGCGTCACTTGCCCATAATGCACGCTAAAACCATGCGCAAAAGCCACTGTCGCATTTTTTTTCAAACCAGGTTCGATTTCTCTTTTATATACCGATCCAATTTGCTCATCGGGCAACAAAATCATGACGACATCGGCATCTTTAACGGCTTCGGTCACTTCCATCACCGTCAAACCCGCTTTTTCCGCTTTGCCCCAGGATAACCCGCCTTTACGCAGACCGACGGTCACTTTCACACCGGATTCACTCAAATTGTTAGCATGTGCATGCCCTTGCGAACCATAGCCTAATATGGTTACTTTCTTTCCTTTAATCAGAGAGAGATCTGCATCTTTATCGTAATAAACTTTCATTATTTTCCTTTTAAACAAAAATAGGATAGAAACTGGCGAGCACTAGAGTGAATACTATTTTCACGGATTGATTACTCTGGATTACCAACCTCAAGACCGGGGATTAATCAGCAAATGCGGATTATACCTTCAAAATCCATTCTCCGCGTCCTATGCCGGAGGCGCCTGTACGGACAGTTTCAAGAACCGCGCTGCGTTCGATGGCTTCAAGAAACGCGTCCAATTTCGAGCTGGTGCCCGTTAACTCAATGGTATAAGACTTGTCGGTCACATCGATGATGGAACCGCGGAAAATTTCGGCCAGCCGTTTGATTTCCTCTCGATCCGGGCCTACTGCGCGGATTTTGACCAGCATCAGTTCGCGTTCGATATGATTGCCGTCATTCAAATCGATGATTTTGACCACTTCAATCAGTTTATTCAGCTGCTTGGTCACTTGCTCCACGACTTCATCCGATCCGATCGTTACCAGCGTCATCCGCGACAAAGTGGGATCCTCGGTAGGCGCAACTGAAAGTGATTCAATATTATAACCACGCGCCGAAAACAGGCCTGCTACACGAGACAAAGCACCCGCCTCATTTTCCATCAATAAAGAAATAATATGTCGCATTTATTTTTCTACACCAGAATCATTTCAGAAAGACCTTTGCCGCCCGGCACCATAGGGAATACGTTTTCGGTCTGATCGGTAATAAAGTCCATGAACACCAGCTGATCTTTCAGTTTGAATGCTTCTTTCAGCGCATCTTCGACATCTTCCGGCTTTTCAATCTTCATTCCGACATGACCGTAACTCTCAGCCAGCTTAACAAAATCGGGTAGCGCGTTCATGTAGGATTCCGCATAGCGGTTACCGTGGAAAAACTCTTGCCACTGCCTGACCATGCCCATATAGCGATTATTCAAATTAATGATTTTCAGCGGCAGCTTGTACTGTTTACACGTTGACAATTCCTGGATACACATCTGAATACTGGCTTCACCGGTAATACACGCCACTTTTCCTTTAGGATTAGCGAGCTGCACCCCCATCGCGGCAGGCATGCCGAATCCCATCGTGCCCAGTCCGCCGGAATTGATCCAACGGCGCGGTTTATCGAATTTATAAAACTGCGCGGCCCACATTTGATGCTGTCCGACATCTGAAGTAATAAACGCATCGCCCTTGGTGACATTGAATAATTTCTCAATCACCATCTGCGGTTTGATGATTTTGCTGCTCCGGTCAAATTTCAGACAATCCCGCTCACGCCACAACTCGATCTGTTTCCACCATTCTTTCAATGCGGTTTGATCCGGCTTTTCTTTCTCGGCTTTGAGTAGCTTGATTAGTTCTTTCAACACGTCCAGTACATCACCTACGATCGGCACATCCACTTTGACGCGTTTTGAAATGGAAGACGGGTCAATATCGATATGAATAATCTTCCTGTTTTCATTGAAAAAGTGCTTCGGATTGCCAATGACGCGATCGTCAAAACGGGCGCCCACGGCTATCAGAACGTCGCAATACTGCATCGCCATGTTCGCTTCATACGTGCCATGCATACCCAGCATACCCAGCGATTGCTTATCGGTCGCGGGATATCCGCCCAATCCCATCAGCGTATTGGTGCAGGGGAAATTCAGCATTTGCGTCAATTCGGTCAATTGCGGCGCAGCATCACTTAAGATCACCCCGCCACCCGCATACACCACCGGACGCTTGGCGCTGAGAATCAGTTCGGCGGCTTTCTTAATTTGCCGTGTATGCCCTTTGGTCACGGGATTGTAGGACCGCATGCTAATCTTGTCCGGATATTCGAACTTGGTTTTTTGTTGCGAAACATCTTTGGGTATATCCACCAATACCGGGCCAGGGCGGCCTGTAGAAGCGATATAGAAAGCTTTTTTAATGGTCAGTGCCAATTCGCTGACATCTTTCACCAGAAAATTATGTTTAACGCAGGGGCGTGTGATACCCACCGTATCAACTTCCTGAAAGGCATCCAATCCAATTGCACTGGTAGGTACCTGTCCGCTGATCACCACCATCGGAATCGAGTCCATATAAGCGGTGGCAATACCCGTTACCGCATTGGTAACCCCCGGGCCTGATGTCACCAGCGCCACGCCCACTTTATTGCTGGAACGCGCATAGCCATCGGCGGCATGTACCGCAGCCTGTTCATGGCGCACTAATATATGCCGGACTTTATCCTGCTTGAACAATTCATCGTAAATAAATAACACCGCACCGCCAGGATAGCCGAAAATACATTGCACGCCCTCTTCCTGCAGACAACGTATCGTAATTTCAGCACCGGTTAATTCCACACTCATGCTTTCTGCATCCCAATATCAATTTCAACAAGTTATAAAAAAATTCTCAGTCATCATCGCAACGTCAAATTCCTGTCCCGCCGACAGTCAATCCATCGATACGTAATGTCGGCTGCCCGACGCCCACCGGCACGCTTTGACCTTCTTTACCGCAAGTCCCGACACCCGGATCCAGCAGCATATCGTTGCCTATCATGGAAACCCGGGTCAATACATCAGGCCCGTTACCGATTAAGGTTGCTCCTTTAACCGGATAGGTGATTTTACCATCTTCAATCATATAGGCTTCAGCGGCTGAGAAAACAAATTTTCCGCTGGTGATATCAACCTGACCGCCGCCAAAGTTCGCCGCATACAAACCATGTTTCACCGAAGCGATAATTTCCGCCGGATCTTTGTCACCGTTCAACATATACGTATTCGTCATGCGCGGCATGGGAATATGCGCGAACGATTCACGGCGGCCATTGCCGGTCACCGGCAAATCCATCAAGCGGGCGTTCAGACTATCCTGCAAATAGCCTCTCAGTATGCCATCTTCTATCAATACAGTACATTGTGTCGGATTACCTTCGTCATCGATATTTAACGACCCGCGCCGCCGCGGAATCGTTCCGTCATCGACAACCGTCACACCGGGAGCCGCAACGCGTTCACCGACTCGCCCGGAGAAAGCCGAGCTGCCTTTGCGGTTGAAATCCCCTTCCAATCCATGACCGATTGCTTCATGCAACAAGATTCCAGGCCAGCCGCTTCCTAAAACTACCGTCATCGTGCCAGCCGGCGCCGGACGGGCATCCAGATTGACTGTGGCTTGATGAACAGCTTTTTTTGCATAATCGTGCAAAATCTCATCGGTAAAATAAGCATAACTGAAGCGTCCGCCGCCACCGGCTACGCCTTGCTCGCGGCGGCCGTTTTCTTCCGCGATCACTTGCACCGACAAACGGACCAGCGGTCTTACATCGGCCGCGACCAATCCGTCACTGCGCGTCACCAGGATCACTTCATACTCACCAGCAAGCGATGCCACCACTTGAGTTACACGCCGGTCAAGCTGCCGGGTAATGCGTTCCAGTCTTTCCAGTAGCGCCACCTTATCCGCATCCTTAAGGCTCGCTATCGGATCTTCGGGTAAATAAAGCTGTGACCGCTGGTCTATTGCATTACGTTTCCCAATTTGAGCCGGCTGCATACTGCCTTGATTGGCAATCGCCCGTGTTGCCTTGGCAGCTGATACAAGTGCAGGCATACTGATATCGTCGGAATAAGCAAATCCGGTTTTTTCTCCGCAGACCGCGCGGACACCGACACCTTGCTCAATGTTGAAGCTGCCCGATTTAACAATACCTTCTTCCAGCATCCAGCCTTCGGAGCGGCAATACTGAAAATAAAGATCAGCATAATCGATTTTATGCGTCAGTATCTGCCCCAATACATGTTGCAATCCGCTTGTATCGATATCGTAAGGCGACAACAAGCAGCGATCGGCAATCGCAAGAAAATCCTTTGACTCTGTCATATATTCGGCTGTCATTTATGCTGTTCTATCAATCGTTTTGATCAACATGGCTGTAAAATCCGGTGATCGAGCGCGGGTAAATTGGTGCGCAAGCTGGTTTGGTACTCCGGATCGATTGTCGCCACTACGGCTCCGGAACCGCGCGGCAGCCGTTCAATGACAACCCCCCAGGGATCAACGATCATACTGTCACCATTGGTTTCACGTCCATTGACATGATAACCGCCTTGTCCGGGTGCAATCACATAAGCCATATTTTCAACCGCGCGCGCACGAACCAGCACTTCCCAGTGCGCTTTTCCGGTAATCGCCGTAAACGCCGCAGGCGCCAGAATAATATCAACATTATTCATCAAGCGGAATAATTCCGGAAACCGCAAATCGTAGCATATCGATAAACCGATACGGCCAAAGGGCGAATCGACCGTCACTACTTTGTTTCCCGCCTTAATGGTTTTCTCCTCGGCGTAATGTTCATGACCGAGTTGCAGACCAAACAGATGAATTTTATCGTAGCGCGCGACCTGCTTGCCGTTATCCGCATAAACCAAACAGCTATTATAGACTTTATCGGGTTCGGATGATGCCAATGGCACTGATCCGCCCACCAGCCAAATACCCAGCCGTTTTGCCGTATCACTGAGAAATCTCTGAATTTGTCCGTCGCCCGGTTGTTCCCGGACCGCCAGCTTATCAGTATCCTTCATGCCCATGATGCAAAAATACTCCGGCAATACTACTAGTTCAGCTTTCTGCGATGCTGCATCCTCGATCAAGCGCGTAGCTTCTTCCAGATTGGCAGACACGCTCGGACCCGATGCCATTTGAATGGCGGCGACACGAAAGCCTTTATGTTTTTTGTTTTCCATCTTTGCTTGTTGCTGTTTAGTGGTATTGTTTAACATAGTTGTCCGACTGTTCTGATTTTTAGAATGAATCAACCAATAATCAACACCGTGAGCAAATCCCTTTTTAAATTACCGTTACATTAAGCGATTTTCTTTTTATTTAACTATCATATAGAAAATAAAGATCTCTGCTGTACAGGCTTGATTCTAGCATTTACTCTGATAACGTTCTATTTTGATTTATGCTTAATCTAAATTGCTTTGCTATTCTATAGCCTTTACCCCCCTGATTATGCCCATGACCGTTCACCCATCCGCTGTAACCCTCGCCGCCGCATTACCTTTCAGCCGCTATGCACAGCGCATATTGGACAGCGAACCGATGCGGAAAATCGCGCTGCAGGAAACGCTGCAACGGCCCTTCCGCAGAGAGGAGATGCAGGCTTTTCTTAATTCGCAAGCTGGCAAAATCACCCACGAAGAAGCTTTGCATCAGATCCTGCGCGATCTGCGCAAACAAGTCATACTAAGGCTCGCCGTGCGCGACATCAGCGGACAGGCCGATTTGTTTGAAGTCATGTCCAGCATGACCGATCTCGCCGAAGTCACGATCAATTTTGCTTTGCAACATCATGAAATCTGGCTGACGCAACCGGATCGCTTCGGATTCCCGAGGGGGGAAAACAGCAACGCCATCCAGCATTTGCTGGTGGTAGCCATGGGCAAACTGGGCGGTGGTGAACTGAATGTATCATCGGACGTTGATTTGATTTTTGTTTATCCCGAAGATGGCGAGACCGATGGCGCCAAGCCGATTTCAAATCATGAATTTTTTGCCCGTCTTGGACGCAAGCTGATCGCCAGCCTCAATGATTTGACTATCGATGGCTATGTATTCCGGGTTGACATGCGATTACGTCCGCACGGTGAAAACAGCCCTTTAGCGATCAGCTTTTCCATGCTGGAAGAATATTTCATCAAGCAAGGACGGGAATGGGAGCGCCATGCCTGGATCAAGGGACGGGTTATCACCAATCATGCCGGCACAGACGCTGAATCGGTGCTGATGGAAAGAATTGTCAGGCCTTTCGTTTTCCGCAAATACCTGGATTTCAGCGCATACGAATCGATGCGCAATTTACATGCGCAACTGCGCAAGGAAGTCGAGCGCCGCGAAATGCACGACAATATTAAATTGGGGCCTGGCGGTATTCGTGAAATTGAATTCATCACACAGGTTTTTCAATTGATTCGCGGCGGGCGCGATGTCGACTTGTGTATACGCCCGACACTCGGGGTCTTACAGCGCTTGCAAAAAAAACAACAACTCCCGTCAGAAGTTATCACGCAGCTCACCGATGCGTATCATTTCCTGCGCAAGCTGGAACATCGCCTCCAGTATCTGGACGATCAACAAACACAAACGCTGCCGCTGAATGCGAGCGATCAAAATTTGATCGCCACGGCCATGGGATTTTCCGATTATGCCGGCTTCATGCAACAGCTGGATATCCACCGGAAGAACGTAACGCGTCACTTTGAGCTCATTTTTGCCACTCCCAGGAAATCGCCCGTGCATGACACACTAGTCAATCTGTGGCAAGCGGAAAACCAGGATGTTTCGCAAACCGAAGCCGCAACCACGCAACTCAGCACACTCGGCTTCACCGATCCGGTCAGAATTTCGGAGCGGCTGCGGTTGTTTTACCAGAGCAGTTTCTATCATCAACTGCACGAAACCAATCGCCAGCAAATCAATACGTTGATTCCCATGCTGATTGAAGCGGTAGCCGGGTTGCCACCGGTTGAATCCACATTGGAACGCATGCTTAAATTGATGGAAATGATCAGCCCGCAAGGCTCGTATCTGGCGCTGCTGCTGGAACATCCGCACACGCTGCATCGCGTAGCGGAGCTGGCCAGCATCAGCCAGTGGGCAAGCGATTATCTCGGACGGCACCCTATTCTGTTGGATGAATTACTGCGACAGGAATCGCCGCACCCCGTCCCCGATTGGGATGCGCTCCACGACGAGCTCGTTTATCAGCTCAATCATGTCAACAACCCGAAGGATGATGTCATCGAGTGGCAAATGGACGTTTTACGTCACTTTCAACACGCCCAGGTATTCCGCCTGCTGGTCACCGACTTGGAAGGTTCATTGCTGCTCGAAACACTCAGCGATCATCTGACTGCATTAGCTGATCTGATGCTGGATACGGTGCTGAATTTGGCTTGGTCCGGTCTGAAAAGACGCCACCGGGCGGAACCCGCGTTTGCGATCATCGGTTATGGCAAGTTGGGCGGCAAAGAACTCGGTTATGCTTCCGACCTCGATCTGATTTTTCTTTATGAGGACGATCATCCCGATGCCGCGGAGATCTATACCAAGCTCGGACAAGGCATCAATGCCTGGCTCACGCGCCACACATCGGCAGGACTATTGTACGAAACGGATCTGCGTTTACGCCCTAATGGCGTTTCCGGATTATTGGTCAGTTTGATAGAAGCTTTCGCGCAATACCAGCGCGAACAAGCTTGGGTATGGGAACACCAGGCATTGACCCGGGCCCGCTTCATCGCGGGCGATCAGCCAGTGGGCGCGGCATTCGAGCATACGCGCAAGGAAATTCTGTGCAAACCGCGCAATCTTGGCGAACTCAAGCAGGAGATTCTGAAAATGCGCGAGAAAATGCTGGATGTCCATCCCAATCCAACCACGCTGTTCGACATCAAACACGATCGCGGCGGTATTATCGATGTGGAATTCATCGTGCAGTATCTTGTGCTGGGTTATTCTTCCCGATACCCTCAATTAACGGGCAACATCGGCAATATCGCACTACTGAAACTCGCTGGTGAATTGGGACTGATTTCCCAGGATGCCGCTGACAAAGTACGCTCCGCATACCGGGAATTCCGGCGCATTCAACACCGCTTACGATTGAATGGCGATGTGGACATGACCGGTAATGCGCCCATCGATGGGCAAACTCAGAAATTCACCCGGGTGGAAGGCGGTCATTTGAAAGATGATCGCATGGCGGTGCTGGCATTATGGGAGGAAGCATTTGGTCATCAACAAAATGAATTCTGATCCCTGTAAAATCCATACAAAACATGAGGCATTCCTAATCCTCGAAACAATCTCAAGTATCAAATACAACTTTATAAATTAATAAAGATTACATAAAACATTTTCAGAATTAAAATTCTGGCATAGTTTCTGCTGTAGACACTACACACACTTGGTGTGCCTTACTCAACCCAAAGGAGAACAACAAATGCAACAAGCACAAAAAGGTTTTACCCTGATTGAATTAATGATCGTTGTCGCCATCATTGGTATTCTGGCTGCAGTTGCTGTGCCTGCATATCAAACTTACACTTTAAAAGCCAGATACAGTGAAGTTGTATCTGCTGCTGCTCCATACAAGCTCGGTGTTGAACTTTGTTTCCAAGAACAAGGCACTCTAGCCGCTGCTAATTGCACTAATGCGTTGGGTGGCATACCCGCTGTCACTGCTGCAACCGATGGTGCTGTTGCAGCTGGTTCCGGCGCCATTTCTGCTAATGGCCCACTCACTGCAACCATTACCATGACTGCTAGCGCCGCTAATGGTCTTGCTGGTCAAACTTATATCCTCACTGGAACTTCGGCAGGAGTTGGAAGACCTATAATCTGGGCCAAAGGCGCCGCAAGTACTTGTATTGCAGCTGGAATTTGCTAGCATGAGTATGTAATTGATGGTCTAATTTCCAATCGGAATATAGATCGCTGATGGTTTAACAGTAAATAAAAGCCGCCTTATCAAAGGCGGCTTTTATTATTTGTCAGTGAGTGCACCAACATCTCCACCGATGCAAAATTGCTCAATAATTGGCAAAGCTACTACTTACTCCCCACTTCACAGCCCATCATTTAGTAACTTGCCAGCCATGTACTCTTCACCCACTACATATTACGTTAAAGAATGACAATTATTGTCACATTTATTGATTGCAGCAACCCCAAAATTATCAGTTCCACTCATAAATCCAGCAAATCACTTAATGCAAACCACCCTTACCTGATGAATATCCGTAACGCCCTGTAACACCTTTTCAATGCCATCCTGCTTCAACGTCCGCATACCATCGCCCAAGGCCGTCACCAGCATATCCGCTACGCGCGCGCGCTCTTGAATATTCTTTTTCAGTGCATCGGTGGCCGTCATCAATTCGTGCAATCCCACCCGGCCGGAATAACCGGTACCGACACAATCGTCACAACCGGCTGCCTTATACAAAGTAATCTGACCTTGATCGTCTCCATATTGCTGGGTCCATTGTTCGCGTATTTCACGAAGCGCAGCATCGGGATCCGCTTTGAAACGATCGATATTTCTGAGTTCGGCGCAATACTCGGCTAATAATGTATCGATCTCATGTTCACTGGCCACATACGATTCTTTACAATTCTTGCATAAACGCTTCGCTAGCCGTTGCGCTAATACACCCAGCAAGGCATCGGAGAAGTTGAACGGATCCATACCCATATCCAGTAACCGGATGACCGATTCCGGCGCGCTGTTGGTATGCAATGTCGCCAAAACCAAGTGCCCGGTTAGTGAAGCTTCGATACCGATACTGGTGGTTTCCTTGTCGCGCATCTCGCCCACCATAATAATATCCGGATCGGCCCGCAGAAAAGAACGCATAATGGCTGGGAAGGTTAATCCCGCTTTGACGTTGATTTGTACCTGACGCAATCCTCTTTGCGTAATCTCAACCGGATCTTCCGCAGTCCAAATTTTGGTATCGTCGCGATTGAGATATTTCAGTACCGAATGCAACGTAGTCGTTTTACCTGAGCCTGTCGGGCCGCACACAAAAAACAACCCGTACGGTTTGCTGATAATTTTCTTCAGCTCCTCCAGATTGTGCTCGGTAAAGCCCATTTTATCCAGCGGAATCGGTTCACCGGCAGCCAGAATACGCATTACGACATCTTCCAAGCCACCGGCTGAAGGAATGGTCGCAACACGCAATTCGATATCCAGTGGCGCAAATTTCCTGAACTTAATCTTGCCATCCTGCGGTTTTCGCTTTTCGGAGATATCCATATCGCACATAATTTTTATACGTGTGATCATAGAATTACGATAACCCGCCGGAACCTCGATATAAGGCATCAGCGAGCCATCCTTACGGAAGCGTACTTTGGTTTTTTCTTTTCCTGAATAGGGTTCGATATGAATATCCGATGCCCCCATTTTATAGGCGTCGATAATGATTTTATTCACCAGCTTAACCAGCTCATTGTCAGTCGCTGCGGAGGATTCCTCTATTTCACCTGCCATCTCTTCGACATCTTCGATCCCAAGATTGGTGAGCATTTCATTGATGTCGCCGGTACCGATCTCATCCTGGCTGCCACCATAAAATTGTTCGACCGTGGCATTAAATTCTTTTTGCGTGGTAACCGTGTAAATGATCTTATGCTTGGGAAAAATTGCATTGGCAATACGCTGCGACTTAACCCGTTCGGGATCCAGCGTTAGTATTACCAAGCCATCCTTGGTTTCATCAATCGGCAGTAAGGTATTGCTTTCAACATAATCTTTTTTTAAATTCTTAAGCAGATCAGCCGGTTTAATCCTATCCGCTCTAAAAGGCTCGTACTTAACCTGAAAGAAAGAAGCCAATGCCTTGCCGATGAGCGGCAAACTCATGCGGAATTCGTCAACCAGCACATCTTCCAGATCGCAGCCTTTTTTCCGTGCCGAGCGTGTTGCCAGCTCCAGCTCAGGAGCAGAGATGAGTGCATCGAGAATCAGATAATCATATTTCGATTTCAGCAATTGTGCGGGCTTCTGGCGCTGCTTAAAAGCGATGGCAAGAATGCGGCAAATTTCCACGACCCCTTCCATGACTGCGGTGGTGAATGATTCATTCGATCTACTATTAATCACCTGAACCACGCCCATCAGTTCCCGGCTATCGGCGTTCAGAATCGGCACCGCCAGCATCTGTTTGGTTCGATAACCGGTGCGTTTATCCACTTCATTGGAGAAAACCAGCAGCGGATTAAATTTTTTTAATTCACTTTTATCGTACACATCCGCAATATTGACCACTTTCTTTTGCAAAGCGGCAAAACCGATAATACTGTTTTCCGTTACCGGCAGTTTCAAATCCTGAAAAGAATCAAATCCTGTTTTAACTCTCGAAACAAATGAAGATTTATCTTCATTCAGCGAGTAAATGGTAAACCGGTCCGCGTTGAGCAATGCGCAAATATCCTTGCTGGTTTCCAGCATGATTTCTTCCACACCATTTGCAGCGTATATCTTATTGATAATAACCTGCAGATTTTTGGAGAAAGCCGATTCGTTATTGTTATTGGCAATATTCTTCTGTGGTTGGATCATCGCGATTGTACTCATAGCCTCATTTCCTAAAATTCGAATATTTGATTGTTCTCAAGGCGACGCGGATTATATTTTGCAATGCACTGATCGATTTCTTCCATGATGACATCGGCTTCACCGGGTTTCAGGTGCGTAATAAATATTTCCGCGTTCCGTTCCAATTTCTCTAATTCTTCCGCCAGCAAGCTGGGGCAAAAATGCCGTGATCTGATCGCGATATCCCTTTTCTGATTGCAGAAGGCGCATTCAATGATCAAATACTGCAGATTTACAATCTTATTAACGGCTACCCAGAAGGCATCATTAGTAGTTGTATCACCGGAAAAAACAAGACTGGCTAACCCTGAGTCCAATTGAAAACCGACCGTAGGAACGGCGTGATGGGCTGGCAGTGGCGTAATTGCACGGCCATCGAGAAGAATGGTGTTCCCCAGCGACAATGTTTCGTAACGCATATAGGGGGAAATATCATTGGGAATTTTTGAAAAATCTGGCCACAGATGCCAGTTGAACAAATGCTCCCGCAACGTATCCAGGGTGGGCTGGATGGCATGAATGGTTATCGGTTTATTGCGGATGGAACCGACGGTATCCACCAGAAATGGAATAAATGCGACATGATCCAAGTGTGCATGCGTAACAAGAATATGATCAATTTTGATCATCTCGGACAAACTCAAATTACCCACGCCGGTTCCCGCATCGATCAGCACATCGTCGTCCAGCAGCATCGCAGTGGTTTGTTCGCCGCTCCCTATCCCTCCGCTACACCCCAAGATCCTGAGTTTCAAGAGATCAACCTCAGCCAGTCATTACTTCACCAGCAGCACGGGCGTTTGCGCTAATTGCATCACTTTGCTGGTTACCGAACCCAGTAACAGGCTCTGAATGCCACCTTTTCCACGCGGTCCCATCACAATCTGATCGAATTGCTTTTCGCTGGCAAACCGGACGATCATTTCCGCCGGATCACCCACGAGAATGTGATACTGGTAAGCGATCCCTTGCTGATCGAGCAAATCCCGCACGCTTTGCAAGCTTTTCAGACCTTCTTCCTGATGATATTGCTTGATATCCGCTTGATTAATAAACAATGAAACATTTCCATCCAGCGGATATTGCACATTCAACAAATGCAATGCGGGTCTTTCCTTGTACCAATCGAGTAATGGAATGAAATCAACCACTGTTTTACTGGCATTGTCAGAGCCGTCTACCGGCAACAAAGTTTTTAGCATGATCAATCTCTCAAATTTTTATGCATAAATGACTATTTGGGCATTTTTTCATCGGCCAAGTCTTCCAACGGCCGGGGTTTAGCCGGTTTCCGGGCCGCCAGCAATTTACCGGCTGCAATCACCAGAAGCGCTACAGAAGCCGGCGCGATCCACTGCAGATACTTCGCCTCCGTACTGACCCATTCCTTGGTGACCACATCGGTAACCGCCATATCACCGGCGATCCATCCCAGCAATCCAGCGCCAATCGCGATCGTGACCGGATATCGATCCATGACCTTCATCACCATTTGACTGCCCCATACGATGATCGGCACGCTGACGACCAAGCCGAAAATGACCAAACCGATGTCATCCTTGGCCGCGCCCGCGATGGCAATGACGTTGTCCAGACTCATCACCGCGTCTGCCACGATAATCGTTTTAATTGCGCCGACTAAGGTCGTACTGGCATCAATTTCGTGTTCCCCTTCCGCTTCGGGTTGCAGCAACTTGATACCGATCCAGACCAATAAAGCCGCGCCGACAATTTTTAAATAAGGCATGGTCAGCAGACTCAAGGCAAAAAAGATCAGCACCACGCGCAATGCGATAGCACCGAACACCCCCCAGAAAATACCCAGTTTGCGCTGCTGCTCGGGCAAACGCCGGCAAGCCAGCGCGATGACAACGGCATTGTCGCCGCCCAGCACAATATCAATTGCGATAATCTGTAACACAGCGAGCCAAAATTGCGGACTATCAAAAGCCATTTATTTTTCCTGACAAAAATTTAATCCAATAAAAACATAACGACCTTATGCGCTATACCTTCTCTTGAACCCCAATAAACTTCAATAGTTCATTTTTTTGCTGCATGGTATCGTTATAACCCAACTCGATTAAATCCCGGCAGAAAGGCACTTCAAATAATACGTAGCTGAGTAAAGTCGAACCGTTCGGTCCCATGGCGCCGATGGCGCGGTATAGATAGCGCATGATCCACGGCAGTGTATGCGCATATTTCTGCGCGATTTCGTTGATCCCCTCGCTCGGCGCAATCATCATCGCCTCGATGGGGCGCAGCGATATGTTGTTCGCTTTAAACGCCTCGGGCGGAATCAGTTTCAGCGTTTCATTAATGCGCAGCAACCGTTCCAAATCCACATCCAAACTATCGACGAAGATGCTGTTCAACGCATGCCCGGCAATCTGTGCAAAAGGCGGATAACCCGATGCGCTGATACGTTTGGGTTCGTCGGTTACCGGCTTGCGCACGCCGATGATCAATACCTTGTCGGCGCCCAGATGAAGCGCCGGACTGATCGGCGCGAGCTGTCTCATGGAGCCGTCGCCAAAAAATTCACGATTCAGTTTCACTGCGGGAAAAATAAACGGTATCGATGAAGAAGCCATCAGATGCTCAACTCCGATCTCGACCGGAAGACCCAGTCTTTGCGCCCGTTTCCACGGCAATACTTCTCTTGCCGCCTGATAGAAGGTTACCGATTGGCCCGATGTATATCCCCAGGCAGTCAGTCCCAGGGCGTGCAGCGAGCCGGAGCGGATACAGTGTTGAATGGTGCGGAATGAAAAACGGTTTTTCAGCAAAGCTTCCAGCGGCGCATTATCCAGCAGGGAAATGGGATTATGCTGGCCGTATTCGCTCGATACCAAGGAAAGCATACAGCGCAAAGTGTTATGGATAACACCCATGAGATCCGACCGGTAAATCTGATCGACATGAAAATTCGACCATACTTCTTCCAGCCGTCCGACGCCTTCGGCAAAATTGTTGGCGGAAACGGCAATACTGGCGGCATTGATAGCACCCGCCGAAGTACCGCAAATAATCGGAAACGGGTTGCGCGTCTTATCAGGTAATAATTCGGCGATTGCGCGCAACACCCCCACTTGGTAGGCAGCGCGTGCTCCGCCACCGGTCAGAACAAGTCCAACCTTTGGTACGGCTAACGCTCTTTTCTGTTCATACACGAACTGCAAACTCTGACTTCACCCTCTCCAGCGCATCCCGTAAGGTTTCTTCTGGTAAATTGTTTAACGAACTGGACAGGATTTTGGCTGCCTGGCAGACCGAATCCGGCAATAAAGTACTGTCCATCTTGGCCACAAACATTGCCGCCGCGCCAGTCGCGCCCAGCAGGCATTGACGTTCATTCATCAATATTTCCACTTCTTCGCGCAACATGGAAACTTCTTGTTCTCTCAGGATAGTATTAGGCATATGATATTCCTTTTAACATTGATACAGTAGATAGCCTGTCGAGCAATATAGCAGAACTATAATTCATTTAAGACCTGAACTCTGTGATGTTTGCCACTCTTTTCTATCTTTCTTAAACCTAGGGGAACACTGAATAATTTGGCGAGCAAGCTGAGATGCAAGGCGGATGGAGCACAGAAAATGATACATATCACAGTGATAGGCGAATTTTCGAGCACCACCTAACGCAGCAGATCGCTTGCACAGGCAATTATTCAACGTTTCCCTAATTAATTATCGGCATTTGTACCCATATCATGAACCATCAATCACCCGCTGCGCTTTACCCTGAAATTCAACCCTACCGGCAAGGCACATTAGCCTTGGATAACATCCACACCATGTACTGGGAGGAATCCGGCAACCCTTCCGGCACACCGGTGGTATTTCTGCATGGCGGCCCCGGCGCGGGATCGACACCGGCGCACCGGCGCTTCTTCGATCCGGCATATTACCGCATAGTCATATACGATCAAAGGGGCGCGGGATGCTCAACACCGCTGGGCGAGACGCAAGACAACACAACACCGCATTTGATCAACGACTTGGAATTGCTGCGCCAGCATCTGGGCATCGAGCGCTGGCTGGTATTCGGCGGCTCGTGGGGCAGCACATTGGCGCTGGCGTATGGCGAGGCGCATCCGGAACGTTGCCTGGGTTTCATCCTGCGCGGCATTTTTCTCTGCCGCAAACAGGAAATCGACTGGTTTCTGTACGGATTGCGCAATTTGTTCCCGGAAGCCTGGCGGGAATTGGTTGCGCCGCTATCCGATACGGAGCGCAACGACATTCTTTCCGCCTATTACCAGCGTTTGATGAACCCGGATCCGGCTATCCATATGCCCGCAGCGCGCACCTGGAGCACGTACGAAGGGTCGTGTTCGACATTGCTGCCGAATCCGGCGACGGTCAGCTATTTTGCCAGCGACACCGTGGCACTCGGGCTGGCGCGCATGGAAGCGCATTACTTCATGCACAATATTTTTCTGCCGGACAATTCTCTGCTGGATAACGTGCACAAACTGCACAACATCCCCGCCACCATCGTGCAAGGCCGCTACGATGCCGTCTGTCCGATTGTCAGCGCGGACGATCTGCATCACGCCTGGCCGCAAGCGGAATACATCATCATCGACGATGCCGGGCATTCGGCGTGGGAACCGGGGATTCAATCCGCCTTGGTCCGCGCCGCCGACCGGTTCAAAACACAAAATACCTGACCGTGCGATTACCGCGGCTTGCCCTGCTGGCGCTGCTGCGGTAACCGTTTTTACACCCAGTCGCTACCCGTTCCGCACATTTCCGGCGCAACCGCTGATTTCCATCATCCACGCAATCCCCAGGTGCACCGCCAGACCGCCAACGATGGATTGCGTTCTATGCGCGACAGCACCCAGGATCAATCCGCCGAAAAACGAAGAAATGCACTCGAGCAGCGGCTTGCCGAAATGAACGCTGCAATAGAACACTGCCATCGGCAAAATAGCCTGCATCCCGGCGTAGCGCACAAACGCAAACAGCAAAAAACCGCGAAAGAACAACTCGATTGTCACGAAGTCAATGCCATAACCGATTTCATACAGCAGCTGAAACCACAACAGATGATCGGTATGCGGCGCAATGAAGGCGATCTGCTTTAGCCGGGGATACGCCGCCAAAAAATCCGGCTGCGTGCCGGCAAACACAATCAGCGGTATCATCAGCGCGAGCATCAGACCATAAGACTGCCAGCGCACATTCTTCAACGTCAATCCCCAGAAACCCGGCTGCGCCGGAAGCAGCCGGTATAAAACCGCCAATGGAATCAGCACGACCAGCAATTTAAACGGTAGTGTCGTGACGATCATCCAATAACTCCCCCATACCCCACCGATTTGATTCTCCAGCGGATTGACCACACTCGCCTTAACCGCAAACAAAGCCGGTGCGAACAGCAGCAGGCACCAAAATAGCGGCGTAGCGGTGATCAAATGGCTGCGGAATAGCACGGCAAACCCATACGGAACCACAAACGCACTGCAATACACCAGAAACAGCGCGGCACACTGATACCAGCGCGAATCCAGCCCTTTGATCATGCCGCTTTCAATGCCCAGCGTATAGTTCAGCGTGATCAGAATGCCGGTCCAAATCACGCAAAACAACAGCCATCCTTTATCGATGGCCGCCATAAATTCGCGTAAGTAAGTCAGGAAAGCTGTCATTCAGGTAAGCAAAAGGATAGGACGGTCATTGTCTTGATCAATCGGTTGAATTCCGGTTCGGTAATTTGCGTATGAATCGTTCGTGCGGCTACCGGATCATGAAGCAATGGTCCAATCGGCAGCCTCTCAGGGCTTTACCGGCGGCTCATCGCGCCCGGATACAATGGGTTGCAATGCTTGTTCCAGCTCACCGATCCACTTTTGTTTCTCATGATCCAACCGCTTCTCACGCTGCAACCGGTACAAAATAGCCAGCGCGTCCGTCAGCAACTCCTTTCGCCGCCCGGCCTCAATCTGCGCCAGCTTGACATAGCTCACTACCAGATCGGTTTGCCATTCCACCACAGCCGGGTCCAGTTCCGCCAGTTTTTTGCGAATCGCTAGCGATTCTTGATACGCCTTCAGCGCCGCGGCGTTGTCGCCACTTTTCGGATGCATGTCCCCGACTAGATCATAGCTCACCGACAGGTCACGCTGCCACTCCGTGTGGTTCGGATCCAGTTCCGCCAGTTTTTTGCGAATCGCTAGCGATTCTTGATACGCCTTTAGCGCCGTGGCGTTGTCGCGACTGTTCCGATGCATGTCACCGACTCGCTCATAGCTCACCGACAGGTCGCGCTGCCAATCCGTGTGGTTCGGATCCAGTTCCGCCAGTTTTTTCGCGATGGCAAGCCCATCCTGATATGCCTTCAGCGCTGCGGCGTTGTCGCCACTGCTCAGATGCATGCCCCCGACTTTGTTATGACTCACCGACAGGTCGCGCTGCCAATCCGGGTGATTCGGATCCAGTTCCGCCAGTCTCTTGCGAATCGCTAGCGATTCTTGATACGCCTTCAATGCCGCGGCGTTGTCGCCACTGTTCCGATGCATGTCACCGATCTTGTTATAATCGACCGAAAGCTCTCGCTGCAAATGAAGATTATCCGGTTCCGCTTTCACAAGTTGTTCCAACAACGATTGGCTTTGCCGGTATTGCTGAAATGCTTTCCGGTTATCGCCCAGCGCACGCAAAATATCCGCTTCATCGCTTAAGGCAACTGAAAACCACTCCGCATCCTTTTCCGGATCGAGCTGCTTCTGCAAGCTTTGCGCAGCTTCTAACGCCAACGTATTGTTACCCAGCTTCCTGGCGATGCTGCGGATATTGCGCCAGGCTTGGGGATAATCGTGCCGGAATTCGACCGCTTCTTGGTAGAGCGCCAATGCTTTGAGCATATTGAAAGCATTTTCCCAGCGCTCTGCGGCTGTATAGGCTTCCTGTGCGAGTTCTACCGTTTTTTCCTGTTTCAGGTTTTGATAATAATGCTCACGGATTTGCGCTGCTTGTTCCAGTTCACCGGCCTGCAACGCGTGTTGTTCTGCTTCCAGCAAAGGATTACCGGGATGCTTTTCCAGATCGATGGCGTTCTGGCTCAGTGCATCTCGATATTTCTTTTCCCATTCCGCTACATCTTTTTTATAGCGATCAAGCAGGTCGCTGAGATTATGGTTATTACGTTTTTGCTCCAGGAGTTGTTCGTGTAGCTGCTGTAATAAGGATTGCGTTGCGGTTTCCGGCAGATTTGTATACGAAGCGAGTTGCACGGCTTCCTGCGCAATATTTACATTTAACGCCAGCCCACCGGGAACCTCCGGCGGCAGGTAAATGATATTTCCGACAGGCGGCGCTGGCGTTGCGTGTTGATCCGTCAACACGCGGTACAGCGGGGTGTAATCCTGCGGTAGTTTGTAGGTGGTAAAACCTTTCAGCGGCAATGGCACGTCGTCCAAACTGCCTTCTCCGGGAATGACCGGGATGAATTTGGTGTTGCGGTAGTAGTGGTCGTACAGCGTTTGCGAGATCACCACGCCTTCGAAATTCACACCACGCCCGCCCTCCGGGTCGATTCCCCGGTAGCGTTGCAGATATAGCGGTGTGCACACGATCAGGACGAAATCCGCGTGTTCAATCTGCGTTTCCATCCATCGTTGCCAGCCTTCCGGCGGGAAGCCGTTGACGTATTGATCGATCTGGCAATCCAAGCCATCCCGGCGCAAATCGTTGGCCAGGTTGCGCACGAATGCGCGGTGCGTATCCGAGTCGTGGCTGTAACTGATAAAGATGCTGGCATTCCGGGTCATACACCGCCTTCGTTGCGCAATCGTAGCCGGGAAGGATATGCAAACTTGCGCGCAAAGTCTACTCGGTAGCTATTGCTGCAAACACCGGCGCGTCTCATTCAAGGCGCAACCGGTGCAACCAAATTTCCCGCTGAGCGGAAAAACCCGTTTGTTCCCGCTTTAGGCCGTCTTTCGCTTTACCGTATACTCCACGGTCTTGGGCCAGACTCGCACTTTTTAAGATAAGTCATTGCAACAAAATATATTATTTGCATGCATCGATCATCACGGAGGAATCAATGGAAAGTTATTTTCTTGGCCGGCAACCCATTCTGGATCGTAATCAGAACTTAGTCGCGTACGAATTGCTGTTCCGTCAGGAGCAGACCCAGGAGACGGCGAAAGTCACCGACGACTTATCCGCATCGGCGAATGTGATCGTCAACGCTTACGGCCGTTTCGGCATCCAGAACGTGCTCGGGCAGCAGCGCGGTTTCATCAATGCCGATCTCGATTTGATCATGAGCGACATCATCAGCTTGCTGCCGAGCAAACATGTGGTGCTGGAAGTCCGGGTGCCGGAATGCGTCACGGCGGAATTCTTGCAGCAGTGCAGTGAATTGAAGCAAAGGGGATATCAATTCGCGTTGGACAACATCGTCACCATCGACAGTAAAATCGAGCAACTGCTGCCGATCGTCAGCGTCGTGAAAGTCGACGTGCTGGCACTGCAAACGGACGAGCTGGAAAGATTGGTCACCGCGCTGAAACGCTGGCCGGTTCTGCTATTGGCGCTGAAAGTGGAAAGCCGGGAACAGGAAATACGTTGTAAACAATTGGGATTCCAGATGTTTCAGGGTTACTACTTCGCCAAACCCGAGGTGATGTCGGTCAAACGCACCGATCCGGGCAAGCTGTCGCTGCTCAGGCTGCTGACTTTGGTGACGGATGATCACGATCACGAGGAAATTGAACAGGAATTCAAACGCCAGCCGGGTTTGAGTTATAACCTGATGCGCATGGTCAATTCCGTTGCCGGTGATCTGCCGCGCAAGATCAACTCGATCAAGCACGCGATTACGATGATGGGGCGCGAGCAATTGCTGAAATGGATACAACTGCTGCTGTACACTTCCAGCCAGCCGGAAGACGGCGCACCCGATATCCGCATGCAAATGGCGGTGGAACGCGGCAAGCTGATGGAATTGATCGCCACCGCCGAACGCCCACACGATAAAAATCACCATGAAAGAGCCTTCATCGTCGGCATTCTGTCGCTACTGAACGAGCTATTAGGCATCGAGATGCAGCAGATCGTCAACAAACTGGGTATTTCCGACGATATGTGCCTGGCCTTGATGAAACGCGAAGGACGTTTGGGTCAAGCACTCAAGCTGGTCGAAGCGGACGAACAAGGCGACCATGCTGCGATTCAATCGATACTCGCCGGATTGGGTTTCCTGAGTCTCGACGAGTTTACCGGCATCAAGTTGCAGGCAACCGGCTGGGCCAACCAGACCGGCGACATCGCCAACTAGGAAAGAATAGGTCTTGCGGTTAAGGCAACCGCTCAAACGCGGATACCGCCAACCCCAGTTCATCATCCGCGGCCCTTTGGATGGGATCAATGTTGATCCGGGTTGGAAAGCCATAGCTGGGATGATAAGCCACTGCGATTTGATCCACTTTGCCGTTCAAGCTCGTTTGCAGTTCCGAGAACAGCCGGTCGATTGTCGCGTAGCGGGCGAAAAAATCATAATGGGCATCCGCCGCCGTAATCGCCTTGCCGGTGTTATCCGTCATTGCGGCAACCTGGCCGTTCAGCACTTCGATCTGTAGCGGCATGCGGTTTCTGAACGTGCAAAAACACACCATATTCAGCTCGAAGCGGTAATGCGCAATATTCGCTTCCCGCCATTGCTTCTGGTGCTGCTCGAAATCGCTACGCATCGGCGACACGCAGGCAAGCAGCAGAACAGTGAGTACGAACCCGCATAGTTTTTTCATGGCGAAACTTTTTTCACGTTTTGTTTGCCGGATCGGTTCCATCAACAGTATCGGAAATATCCTAATCATCCATTTTCCCGGATTCTCCAGCAGGTGTTTCTATCCGGATTTCCGGCTCGATCACCGGTGTGGCGGAAAATTTGATTGGCAGCTCGCTGTAGTTCGCCGGTGTAACGAACACTTCCATATAAACCGGTGTGGCGAGAAATCCGGCATAAAAAGTGTTGGCATAGCCGCCGGATGCCGTGGCAAAACCGAATCCATGCGGTGTGATCTGTCCCGGCGCATCGATACGGATCAGGTTATCCAGCGTAAACGGCTCGTTTCCCGGAATCGATTTGCCGGTGGGGTGCAGACCGGTAATGCGTTCGCCATTGCGATGACCGGCAATGCTGAGAATTTGATAAAAGCCTTGCGCATCGGCGGTCTCGGCGGTCGTGAGCGTTCCCCGGGCGACAATGCTGCCGCTTGTATAACTCCAATTCCATATTTTCTCGGCGCTGGCGTTGTGCGCGCATAGCAGCAGTAGCGTGACAACAGCGCCGGATAAAATATGATTCGTTAATCTACTCATCCTGACTCACCGTGCGATAGATTTTTTCCATGACTTCGTTATTGTAGTCCTGAACCACGCTTTGCGAATTAAACAAATCCCTCAGCTCAACCACCGTGATCGCAATGATCAACAGCAACCCGAAGCCGACGAGTCCGGTGAAGAGCATGACGGTTCCGGTAATGAAAATGCACAGGTTGATTGTGCCACGCAGCGGTTTACCCAGATAGAAATGATGCAGACCGGCGACAAAAAGATAATTCAGCACCGCGTAAGTATCGGGATCTTTCAGTTCTTGTTCGGCTTGTTTGAAAAATTGCAGCTGTTTGTCATCCGGCAATGCGCGCACGCGCTGTCTGATGCGTTCTTCGTCTTCCTGGATGGCTTCCTGGCTTTTCATGTGCGTGGCAACGCTCAGCGCGCCAGCGTGATGATCACCGCTTCGCGTTTCCAGAACAATAAAAACCGCTTCTGCTCGACAAACTGGAGCACCAGCGTCCAGCCATCCGCGGCTTCCTTGTTGAGCGTCATTTCCAGCCGCTTGATTGGGATGCCCGATGCGCCCAGAAAAATCGTTCCGAGTCCGCCTTCGGTCACGTATAACACTTTGTATTCTTTGTAAGCCATGTTGAGTCCCTGTTGATTTCACCGGAATGTGGGATTGTTTAAATCAGCGGCCTAGTGCACTGCAACTCGATAAATTGTTGTGATGCCGTGCAAATCAGCGCGTTATACCGCCAGAACCCGCCTGCGGTACGCGATCAGCGTAACCATGAAAACACAGATCACCAACATGACAGCCGGAAACAACAGCGTGGTCACGGAAAAATTCTCCAGCGCCAGCATCACCAGCACATTACGCAGCGTGAACAATGCAAAGAATTGCAGTGATTCCGAATACGGGAACTGATAGGCTTTTCTGACCGTGGGTCCGAATCCGATCACATCGATTGCCGTCAGCAGCACTACCGCCCACACCGGATCGGATGTCCAGAACCATAGCGGCAACGAAGACAACGCTGCGATAAAAAATACCCAGTCGGCTCGAGTGACTGTCACATCGGCACGCTTCAGGTAGGCCAGATAGGCAATACCGATGGTAATTCCGGCTGAAACACCGATCGGCCAAGTACCCGCGCCGCCTTTGTCCTGCAATTGCGCCACAAAAATCAGCAAGGTCGTCGCACCCCAGATCACCCAGGAAAAAATATGCGGTTTGATCGAACCCTGGAAAATTTCCCGGATGTACGGAATAAACGCGGCCAAAGTGACTGCAATTGCAATCAGACTGAGAGTTTCTTTGTAAAACATTTTCTTTTTGCGATACGCTGTGAAAAACCGAATCGTATAAGAGCGCATTGCAGTTGATTGGTTCAGTCCGGCGCAAAATATTCTTGGTGCATCCGATGCATCGGATAAAACAAAGAAAACCGGCTATTTTGGGTTACCCGATCAGGGTGTTTTTGTGGCTGCTGCTACTGCCGGTATTGCTGTTGGGATGGTTACAGTTTTTGCCGGTTTGAAACGCATCCGGCGAGATGGATGAACCTTGAGTGGATGCCACCGGACACATCCGGCGGCATCCTATTGAAAATTAAACTGCTTGATTTTTACGGCGAACCATAAATCCCAATAGACCCAGGCCTGCTAATAACATGCCATAGGTTGCGGGTTCAGGTACGGGACTCACCGTACCGCCAATATAGAAAGTGCCGGTGCTATTGTAAGCCGCGTCGATTGCAGCCACGGCTGTGGCATTCAACGTGATCGATACGATACTGCCGTTAGTCGATGAATCAACCGAAATCGAACCGTAAGCATTACCGGATGCCAGATCATTAAAAATTCCAAGACCGGTATCGGTTAGCGGATTACCGGAAACATCGAACAGGGTGTACAACAATGCAGAAGATTGGCTCAGGAAGCCACCATCGGCGCCACCGTTCTCTCCAACGGCCGGTTGATACAAATTCAATACGGCGCTGGTGGTGCCAGCAGCGCGATGCACGTCGAATGCGAAATAGTTATTCGCAAACGTATCGCTTCCACCGCATGAATCGGATGAACCGCAGGTACCCGCGATATAGTTTCCTGTCGCGCCGCCAAAATTATTGGTGCCCAATTCGTCTACCCAGCCGCGATTGGTCGCCGTATACGTTGTGCTGCCGTTCAGAACCAATTGCGCGCTTCCAATCCCGTGAGTCCAAGCAAAAGTGTGGTCACTTAAACCGGCCGATGCAACCGATGGCAATACCGCCAATCCTAGAATGCATGCCGCTGTACTAACTAATTTATTATTCTTAATCATCTTATTTCCTTCCAAGACTAAAATTATCCAGAAAATTACTTATCAATTTATTTTTAATACTCTTTCGCGCAGAGATGGTAATTTCTCGTAAATTTTTAAACCATAGGACAGCACTACTTTTTTTATAGGTAAGTTGTACTATTTTTGGGGAAGAGTCATCATCGATCCAAAAGCGTTGATTAAATCACTTATAAAGCGCGGCAGCAGATAAGAAACCGCTAGATAACACAACACTTGGAATTTCTGGACACAACACGGCATCGTTTGCTTGCCCAGTGATTACATCAAAAACGCCCGATGTAGAGCACGGCAATGAGTCCCAAAGCCAAGATAGCCACGGCGACATTCACCAGCATGCCCCAGCGGGTTCCATAGCCTTCCGGGAATTCGTCCGGGTTCAGGGTTTTCAGTAATACCGCATACTGGCGGGATGAATAGATCGCAGAGGCTGCGCCGAGGAAGACGAAAGCAAACCCCAGCCAGAATGTCAGCACCATACCGGAAGCATGCACGTGATCCGGCGCGAGGACGTTCATTAGAAGGCCGGTACGTTCGACCAAAAATCCGAAAGCGATCAGGGCAAGACTGGTACGGTTCCAAGCCAGCAGCGTGCGCTCCGCTGCAAAGAGTACCCGAGGATCCTTGAGTTCCGACATGCTTTCTCCTTAGCGTGACACTGAATGGGTCGAAAAACGATGCACTATGAAACTTCAGCAGCTATTTCCCGTTGATTCGATGGATTCTTACTCCCAAATCACCATCTTGAAGCGTTCCTTGACGATACCGAAGTAATTGCACTTCCAATCGCTTTGCGCAAAAAAATCCAGGTGATGCCATTGGTCTTTCAGTCTCAGGATGCTGGCGGCGGCATCGTCCCAATCCGTGGCCGCCAATTTAACTTCCAGCTGTTGTTTGCGTTCGGCCACTTCCGCGTAATCAAAACCGTCGTATTCCCAATGCAGCACCTCAAATACATTGCCCGCACGGTCGGCGTAATCCATGCTGAAATCCAGCCCCCACTTGGGACGCATGCGGATGATCTTGTAGATCAGCGGATTGGTTTGCGCCCAGTGTTCGAGTTGCTGCAACGCTTCGCCGCGATACCCTTTGCGCTCGAACAACAAACTGTGATTCAGCACCGCGCCCTCCACCCGTTCCGGTTGTGTAAACCAAGGCGTCTTAATCGCATGCCGGTGTTCCCGGTGCGCATGGGCAGATGTCAGATTGGCCTCGGCATAGCGTTGTTCCAAACCGGTCAAGTCGTACCCGTTTTGATCGAACAGGGCCAGCTCATGGGCTGCCGGCGCATTCACACTTTCCAGCGGCCGATCCCAGAAACCTTTGGGATTGAATTGATTGTTGGTTAAATCTAAGTAGCTCATGGGTTTAAAGAAAATTATTCCTGATTGGCAAGGTAAAAAAACAGATCATGGTTGGATGCGCGGCTTCCCATACAATTCCCGCAGTTCATCCTTGGCTTTCTCCAGCACCTCGCGCTGCTGCATGGACAAATGCTTCCCCGCCCGGTTGATGTAAAAATTGAGCATCGCCATCGCCGACACAAACGGCTCCGCCTTACGCCGTTCGCTGCAATCGGGCGGAATGCTTCAACGACAGCGCGATTTTGCGCGGATCATCCCACGAAAAAACACCCGATTCAAGATCCAAGGCATTGCTGGTTTCGGTGACTTGCTGGGACCAATGATGCGGGTTGTCTTGAGGCATAGTGGGTAAAATTAAGTCCGTTACCTGGTTGATTGGATATTGCATCATGAAATATAGCGTTCGATATCCATGGCGTCATGAAACACCCCTAAAATATCGATAACCTGCGATGGCCGCAGCAGGTATGCAATCCGGTAATGACCGTAATACAGAATCCTGATTTCCCCTTCCGGCTCAACGCGATATTTCTGACCGATTTCGGGGTAGAGCCGCAAAATCTGAGCTTTCTCAAAAATTCCGCCAATCACTTTTGCAGCCGCTTCCGGATTATCTTGCGCAATATAATCGTGAATGTCGTGTAACCAGCGTGCCGCTTCTTGCGTCCAGACTATTTCTGCCATGTGCGAATTTGGCGTTCCATCTCGCTATTGGACAAAACTCGTCCTTGCCTTGAATCATCTAGTCCGCGCGCGACCATTCTTTCAAATGCCAATTCGCGCATGATTTCCTCATACGTGGCATCTTCCGGCTGCGATTGAATAATTCCGGTCATTTTCTCTTTCACACTCGACATGTCGGCCTCCTCTCTAAGAGCCTTACAATGTTACAACATTCAGAAGTCTGGCGCTTTCTTGCAAATTCATTCCCAAATCAAACGGCAACACGCCCAGCAACGGGCAACCCAGCCGCTGTTCCAACGTCGCGATATTTTCCGCTCCAGCGAGCATTTGCGGATCGATGCAATTCGCCACCCACCCTGCCAGAGTCAAACCGGTTGCCCTGATTGCTTGCGCTGTCAGTAAAGCATGATTCAAACAACCCAGTCGTATGCCGACCACCAAGATCACCGGAAGATTTAACACGCGCGCTAAATCCGCGCCGGTTTGATGCTGATTGAGCGGCACCAGGAAACCTCCCGCCCCTTCGACGATAGCCCTATCCGCTTGGGTGCTGAGTGTTTGGTAAGCCTGTTGAATCACCGTCAGATCGATTTCCCTGCCCGCCTGTTGCGCAGCAAGGTGCGGGGAAATGGGCGGATCGAATGCATACGGGTTGATTTGCTGACGCGTTACATTCACGTTGCTGGCAGCGAGCAGTTGCTCGACATCCAGCCATTTTCCGTTCTCGACGCCTGCGGCGACCGGCTTCATGCCAATGACTTTATGACCCTGCGCGGCGAACGCACGCAGCAACGCGCAACTGACGGTGGTTTTGCCAATACCGGTATCGGTGCCGGTGACGAAGTAGCCTTGCCCCATATCAAGGCGGCAAACCCAATTCCCGCCGCATTTCCGGCGTCAAGATCGAACGCGGATCGAACGGCTTCCAGGCGTGACCGTACACCACCTCAAACGTGGCCGGCAGCTTACCGTTGCGGCGCAGCGTTTCGTAGGCGTCGATCGCCTGCCGCCACTGGTTCTTGCCCATCAATCCCTGCCGTCGCCCCTGAATGACGTTGTGCGCGCCGATGGCTTTGAGGTCGCGCATCACGCTGATGACATCGTCGTACGTCAAAGTGATGTATTCCATGTCCATCACCGGCGTGGAGAAACGGTTGTTGACCAGCAGATCGCCGATGTCGTGCATGTCGGCAAAGCGGTTGACGTGGCTATAGCCATCGATTTTCGCAAACGCCTGACGTAGTTCCTTCAAGGTATCCGGACCGAAGGTGCTGAACATCAGCAATCCGTCGGCGCGCAGAATGCGGTGCATTTCGGCGAAGGTGCGATCCAGGTCGTTGCACCATTGCAGCGCAAGGTTCGACCAGATCAGGCCGACACTTGCATTTTTGAACGGCAATTGCTCGATATCGCCGCAGACATAGCCGCTGCGCTGTTGCAGAGGCAGTAAACGTTGCCACCAGACGGTGTCCGGACGCGCGTGCATGAGCATCGTCCAGGCGATATCGACCGCGATCAATTGGCTGTTGGGATAGCGTTTAGCCAGCTGCTGGCTGCCGTAACCGGTGCCGCTGCCCGCGTCGAGAATCACCTCGGGTTTATATTTGATGTATTCCAGCCGCGCCAGCATGCGGTTGCTGATTTCGCGTTGCAACACCGCCGCTTGGTCGTAGCTGCTGGCGGCACGCTCAAACGCGTTGCGCAGCTGCTTCTTGTCAAGAATTTGTTCGGAATGCATTGAGATGTGCCACAAATTGTTCGGGGTAAGATAAAAACGGCGCATGACCGCAGTGCGCAAACATCACGTGGCGCGATTGCGGTAATTGCCGGTGCATCCAATCGGCCGCTGCCGGATGGGTAATCACGTCGTTTTCGCCATGCACGATTAAAACCGGTTGTTTGATGGTTACGATGCGTTCGCGTAAATCGCTGTGCTGCAAAATCCTCAGCCCCTTTTCCAGTGCGCCGGAATCGGGCTCGCCACGCTGAAAAAAGTTTTTGCGCAATTGCGACAGAATCTTGCTGGCATCGCGGTCGCCGCTCATTTGCAATGTCAGAAAACGATTGATCGTCGTGGTGTAATTGAGTTTCAAGTTTTCCAGAAACAATTGCAGCAATTTGCGCTCCATGCCCCATTCCCAGTCGTCGCGTTTGGCGAAACACGGCGTAGTGGAAATCAGCGCCAGCTTCTCGACCCGCTGCGGCTCGCGCACCGCCAATTCCATCGCCACTTGCCCGCCCAGCGACCAACCGCCGAGCATGCAGCGTTCGGGTAACATTCCGGCAACCATGCCGGCCAGATGATCCAATGTTCCGGGCTCGCTCGCGGGACTCAAACCATGTCCGGGCAAATCGACCAGATGCACTCGGAATCGTTGCGCCAATTCATCACGAACGCTGCCCCAAATGCCGCTATGCATCGCCCAGCCGTGCAGCAGCACGAGATCGGGGCCCTGCCCCACGGTTTCGATATGCAATGGCGTCATGACGGTGCCAAATCGTGCAACGCCCGGACAAGGCACTGAATATCGTCCGGCTGGTGCGCGGCGGATAACGAAATGCGCAAGCGCGCCGTGCCTTGCGGCACTGTCGGCGGGCGAATGGCCGGAACCAGCATGCCGCGTTCGCGCAATCCTTGGCTAATGCGCACGGCTTCAACGCTGTCACCGATCAGCAAGGGTTGAATCGGTGTCACAGAAGGCAATAGTTTCCAAGGCGATGACTGCAAGCCTTGTTTCAATTGCGCGATGTTACGCCGCAGCGCCTCGCGCCGCCATTCGTCCTGCTCGATCAAACGCACGCTGGTCAACAATGCGTGCGCCAGCAACGGCGGTGTGGCGGTGGTGTAGATATAGCTGCGTGCCGATTGAATCAGGGTTTCGATCACTTCCGGCTGCGCTGCGACGAATGCGCCGAATACACCGGCCGCTTTGCCGAGTGTCGCCATATAGACGAGATTCGGCGAATGGGAATGCGCATTTTTCGACAAAAATAAGCTGCCGCGTCCCTGCTCGCCCAATACGCCAAAACCATGCGCATCGTCCAATAACAGCCACGCATGGTAGCGTTCGCACAATGCGGTCAATCGCCGGACCGGTGCAATATCCCCTTCCATGCTGAACACGGCGTCGGAAATGACCAGCTTGCGCCGCGCTTGGACTGTGGCCAGACGTTGTTCCAGCGCGGCCAGATCACAATGCGGATAGCGGATGAATTGCGCGCGCGACAGTAAAGCCGCGTCGTTCAGCGAGGCATGGTTCAGTTTGTCGGCGAAAACCGCATCTTCGCGCCCGGCTAACGCCGTGACCATGCCGATATTGGCCATATAGCCGGTGGAAAACAACAACGCTTGCGGGAATCCGGTAAATGCCGCCAGCGCGGCTTCGAGATCGTGATGCGCGGCGCTATGACCATTGATCAAGTGTGCAGCGCCCGCGCCAACGCCGTATAGCCGGGCACCGTCACAAGCCGACGCGATCAATTCCGGGTGATTGGCAAGTCCCAGGTAATCGTTGCTGCTGAACGCTAGATAATCGCGCCCATCAATCGTGATATGGCTTGCTTGCGGGGAGTCGACGATTTGCCGGGTGCGCCGCAGGCCTTTTTGTTCGCGTATGCGCAGTTGCTCAGCCAGATCCGCAAACATCTACGACAGCGCGTGCAGCCCCAGCTTATCCAATAACATGCGATCGCGATCGGTTTCGGGATTGCCGGTCGTCAACAATTTGTCGCCATAGAAAATGGAATTGGCACCGGCCAGGAAGCAGAGCGCTTGAATCGCATCAGACATTTCCTGCCGCCCGGCGGACAACCGCACCATGGCTTTCGGCATGGTGATCCGCGCCGCGGCGATGGTGCGCACGAACTCGAGCGGATCGAGCGCTTCCGTACCGTACAGCGGCGTACCCTTGACTTGCACCAAGTGATTGATCGGTACCGATTCCGGATATGGATTCAGATTGGCTAATTGCGCAATCAGCCCGGCGCGCGAACGGCGCGTCTCGCCCATGCCGACAATGCCGCCGCAACACACGTTGATACCGGCTTCACGCACTTCCTGCAAGGTATGCAAACGATCGTCATACTGCCGCGTGGTGATGATTTCTTCATAAAATTCCGGCGCGGTATCGAGGTTGTGGTTGTAATAATCCAGACCGGCTTCGCCGAGTTGCTGCGCCTGACCGGGTTTCAATAAGCCCAGTGTGGCGCAGGTTTCCATACCCAGCGATTTGACCGCGCGCACCATTTCGGTCATTTTCTCGATATCGCGTTGTTTCGGGCCGCGCCAGGCAGCCCCCATACAGAAGCGCGACGCGCCTTTAGCTTTAGCGGCGGAGGCGGCAGAGACCACTTCGTCCAGCGACAGCATGTCCTGATTCTCAACACCGGTGTGATAACGCGCGGCTTGCGGACAGTAGCCGCAATCTTCCGGACAGCCGCCGGTTTTTACGGAAATCAGTGTCGATAATTGCACGCCATTGGCGTCGTGATATTGCCGGTGCACGCTTTGCGCACGATAGATCAGATCGTTAAACGGCGCATTCAGCAATGATTCAATATCCGCCACGCTCCAATGCGCCGAGTCTTGCGATTTCGCGGTCATTCCGCCCAGATCGTTTTGTGTTTCGTTGCTTGTCAGTGAATCCAAGTTCATATCAATTTACCTATTGTGCTGTTTAAATGCTGCAGCGATCGCGCCCATTGCCGATAGCCTTAGAAACCCAGTATTGTATTCATGTGAGTTATTTTACCACCGCCGATTTTTAAACAACGGATTAAATGCGATGCCAAGCTGGTTCCGGAAAAATTGTCTGCTATGCGCCACCGCCAGCATTGAGGATTTCTGCGCAGCGTGTTACCGCGATTTACCGCAATTGCCGGATCACCATTGTCCCGTTTGCCTGCGGCCGGTACCGGCGGGGGAAATCTGCGGCGCTTGCTTGAAAAAGCCGCCCGCATTCACGCGCACGATTGCAGCGCTGCGCTATACTTTTCCTGCCGATGCGCTGATCCATGCATTAAAATATCAAACCAATCTGGCGATCGCACCGGTTCTTGCCCATTTGTTCATGGCCCGGCTGGAAGCGGTAGAAACGATGCCTGATGTCATCGTGCCGATGCCGCTGCACCCGATACGGCTCCGCGAACGCGGCTTTAACCAAGCGATGGAAATCGCCCGTTACATCGCCAAGCAAACGGACATTACACTGCTGCCGGACGGTTGCAGCCGCATCAAGC
Source organism: Nitrosomonas oligotropha (assembly GCF_009833085.1). Classification (GTDB taxonomy): domain Bacteria; phylum Pseudomonadota; class Gammaproteobacteria; order Burkholderiales; family Nitrosomonadaceae; genus Nitrosomonas; species Nitrosomonas oligotropha. The sequence continues at coordinate 48,913 of NZ_QRBZ01000016.1, forward strand.
ATACGCTGCCGCAAGCCGGGTTGCCGTGGAAGGAGCGGCCGAAAAATATCCGCAAAGCTTTTAGCTGTACAATGGATTTATCCGGCAAGCATGTCGCGGTGGTTGACGATGTCATGACAACCGGCGCGACACTCAACGAATTGGCTAAAGTATTGCAACGACAGGGTGCTACTGAAATCAGCAATTGGGTGATTGCCAGAGCCTTACGGGAAATAAAGCAAACCGGTCCTTTTACTTCATTCTAATCAACACACTTTGATAGCCGTATGTTTCATATCATTTTGCATCAACCTGAAATTCCACCCAATACGGGTAATATCATCCGCCTGTGCGCCAATACCGGCACACAACTGCATTTGGTCAAACCGCTCGGTTTCCCGCTGCAAGATAAGCAATTGATCCGCGCCGGTCTGGACTACCATGAATTTGCTTCGATCAAAGTCCATGAAGATTGGACCGGATGCAATCGGCATTTGCAAGGACAGCGCCTGTTTGCGATCACTACGAAGGGAAAACAGCGCTACGACACGGTAGCGTATAACGCCGGGGATGTTTTTTTGTTTGGTTCGGAAAGCTGCGGCTTACCGGCTCATCTCATGGAAACTTTTCCGGAGCAACAACGCATCCGGGTGCCGATGGTAGCCACCAGCCGCAGTCTGAATCTATCCAATGCAGTCGCCATCGTGGTTTATGAAGCATGGCGGCAAATTGGATTTCCGTCGGGGCAATAACCGCCAATTACTGAAGATTAAGGTTTTCGCTTAAGATGCGCGGCGTCACAAAAATCAGCAATTCACGTTTGTTATCGACTTTAGTGGTATTGCGGAAAACATAACCCAGCACCGGGATATCGCCCAGCATCGGCACTTTGTTAACCACTTCGTTCTCGGTGCGATCGAAAATACCGCCAATCACCACCGTTCCACCGTTTTCCACCAGAACCTTGGTCGTAACCTGCTTGGTATTGATCGGCGGCGGCAGAAACTGGTTGATCGCGGTGCCGATCTTGTCTTGGTTGACGTTGAGTTCCATGTCGATCTGGCCATTATAAGTAATCAGCGGTTTGACTTTTAACCGCAGTGTAGCGTCCATGAAACGGATACTGGTCGCACCGCTACTGGTCGCTTGTTGATACGGCACCCGGTCGCCCTGTTCGATAATCGCTTCCACACCATGCGCCGTGACCACACGCGGACTCGCGATAATCCGCCCTTTCTGATCAGTCTCCAGCGCCGACAGTTCCAGGTTAATGAGCCGGTTATTGTTAATCTTTAACAAACTCAACCCCAATGCAGCCGGTCCGCCCAGTAATCCGGTCGCCGCCGCCGCGGGTAAATTGACGTTCAGATTACTGCCTCCTCCCGCTGAACTGCCACCCGCTAAAGCACTCGAATCGGCCAGGTTGCCGGAAATTCCAAGCCCCTGACTTCCCAGATTGGTTGAGTTCTGAATCCCGAAACGGGCTCCCAGATTACGGCTAAAAAGATCGGTCGCTTCCACAATACGCGCTTCGATCATGACTTGCCTTTCAAAAATATCCAATTTCTGAATACGTTTTCTGACTTCGTCCAACCGGGCGGGAATATCGGTCACGGTAATCGTATTGCTGATTTCGTCCACATTGATCGTGCCGCGTTTGCTGAGCATGCTTTCAAACGACATCGAATTGACCCTGCGGTGATTCAGGCGAAAAATCTCCGAACGCAACGGCTCCATGTCGGCGATCTGCATCTTCGCTTCCACATCGAGCAATTCCCTGTCCGCCATTTCCTTGCGCGGCGCCACAAAAATAACGTTGCCGGTCTTGCGTTTATCCAGGCCTTGCGCCTGCAACACGATGTCGAGCGCGTGATCCCACGGAACATCCTTCAAGCGCAGCGTGAGGTTGCCCGCAACGGAATCGCTGGCGATGATATTCAGATTGGTAAAATCAGCGATGACTTGCAGAACCGCGCGCACTTCCACGTCCTGAAAATTAAGCGACAATCTTTCCCCGGTATATCCGCCGTTGGCCCGTTGCTTCTTTGCAATTTCTTCTTCATCTTCGCTCAATGCGCGGATTTCCAGAACAAACCGGGTACCGGATTGCCGCGCCGAATGTTCCCAGCGTCCGCCGGATTTCACGTGCATCCGGACGTTATTGCCTTTCTTCGATGCTTCGATGGTTTGCACAGGAGTCGCAAAATCGACCACATCGTATCGTCTTTTCAAACTACCCGGCAGCATTGTATCGACAAACTCGACGAATACATCATCGCCTTGCGTTTGCACATCAACACTCGCGCCCGGCTTTGTCATGTCCACTTCAATCCGGCCTTCACCCTTTGTACCACGGCGGAAATCGATATCCTGCAAGCTATTCATATGCTGATTGGGTGTTTCTTCCGCAAACCGGATGACGGTTGCAGTTGCCGGGTTCTCTGGCACGCTCACGAGCCGGACAAAAAGAATGTTTTCCTGTGCGCGGATGTCGTGCCGCATGAGTCTTGCCAAATTCATCACCAGCCGGGTGCGATCCCCGACTTGCACAATATTGACGCTGCGTAAGTCACCTTCGGCCGCTTCCTGCACATTTCTGCCCAAAGCATTGGCGACTTGATGGAAATCGAAATAAATGCGATGCGGATTGTCCAACGCAACTCCCGTCGGCAGAGCGGAAAGCGGTTGATCTAAGGCAAGTTTGACGATGACTTCGCCATTGAGAAAAGTGGAAATATCGATGGAACGGATACTATTGGACGGTGTTTCCGCAGTTATCGTTTGTTGCGCAAAAATTGCCGTCGCAAAACAAATCAACAGTGCTGCTAATACGATGTTGAGACCATATCTTTTCATCATTATTGGTAGCTTTAGGGTTGTTTTATTTCTAATTTTTCAGCATGAGTGTACTCGTCTTTTCAGTCCATTCATTCGCTCCATCCTGCACAATCTCCAATAGTTTAACTTCTGATTCCGAAATATGGTTAATTTTTCCGAAATTTTGTCCCAAATAATTACCGGTTTTCACACGATACAGTGTGCCATCCGGGGATTTAATCAGGGCGAAAATCAGATCATGCTGCTGCAATGTTCCAACCATCAATAAATTTTCCAACGGATAGGATTCCAGAACTTCCTTGCGCCGGGTTAAATCCGGCTGAATTCCGCTGGCAACTGCTTGCACTTGACCATTTTTACGGGGCACGAAGGGGCTGGGAATATCGAAAGCCTGATACATGAAATATTGATGCGGTTTAATTTCTGGAAGCGGATCGACCTGGCCTTTCAGACCTTCACCGGAGCTTTGAATGAAGGCTTCCAGATCGCTATAGTCATTTTGACTGCAAGCGGTCATCGCCGTCAAAGCTATTGCAAGTAATACTAACAGGCATATGTTTCTGATCATCGTTCATTTACCCTTAGCTTGCTTTGCTATTTCTTCTTCATCCAAATATCGGTAAGTCTTTGCAACCGCATCCAATACCAATTTTCCATCGGCACCCGGAGCAATCGAGATGTCATTGAGCGTGACAATGCGCGGCAATCGCGCGATATCGCTGGCGAAAGCGCCAATATCATGATAACCGCCGGTGACCCGGATCGAAACCGGCAGTTCGGCATAAAATGCGTTGATCGTTTCCTTCTCGGCCGGTTTAAATAATTCAAATTGCAGTCCCCGGCCCAAGCCTGCCTGATTGATATCGACCAGCAGCGCTTCCATCTCGGATTTATCCGGCAGTTGCTTTAACATGGCGCTCAGCGACTGTTCTATTTCTTCCAGCTGCGCGCGCAAAGCCGGTAAATTGACCGCGCTTCTTTTTTTAAGAAGGTAAGTATTTTTTAATGTTTCTTCCTCAGCCTGGATTTTCTCCAAGGTTTCGGTCTGGTCTTGCCACACCAGGAAATGACCGGCTATCACAATGACAATGAATAAAATGACCAGAGCAGCAATTTTAAATGCTACCGGCCAGCTCCCTGCTTGATTGATATCAAGCTGACGCAATTCAATGAGTAAATCATTCATACTTTAGCCTTACGATTTTCCAGCGGGGTTGGCGGGTGAATTTTGCACATCGTCAATCGATGTTCTTCTGAGCTTGATTCTCATATTGAATTCGTTCTGACGGATGTTATTAACCGTTATCGCCTTAATTTCCACCAATAGCGGCGATTCAAGCCAAGGCGATGATTCGAGATTACGCATCAGCATGGATACCCAGGCATTGGATTGCGCATACCCCATGAGCGTAATAATCTGATCATTCTGCTTCACACTTTGCAGATACACACCATCGGGAAGTTGCCTTACCAACTGATCCAGCAAGTGCACGACTTCAGAACGGCTGTTCTGCAGGGTTTCCACCACCAGTTTGCGCGACAGTAACTCCTGAGTTTGTGTTTTGATATTGCGGATTTCAGCAATTTCTGTATCCAGAACAGCGATCCGGCTCTGCAAAAATTGATTCCGGGCATTTTGATTTTCTATTTCACCGTCAATCATTGCATAAACACTCCAGACAGCCGCAATCCCCAGAAATCCGGCCACACCGGCCAGGATCGCGATCTGCTGCTGCTGTGCTTTACGCTTCAGTTCACGGTGAGGCAGCAGATTGACGCGGATCATGATGGATCAAAGCTCCGCAAAGCCAGACCGCAGGCGATCAAAAGAGAAGGTGCGTCCTGGTTTAATTGCCGCGAAATGATGCGGCTTGATAATTCCATGTTTGCAAATGGGTTCACAACCAGTGTGCTGACCTGCGTACGTGCAGCAATGATGGCATCCAATCCGGGTATGACAGCGCATCCTCCTGCTATAAAAATATAATTCACTTCAGTATATTGCGTTGAAGTGTAAAAGAACTGAATGGCGCGCATCACTTCAATCGCCAGGGTTTCGCAAAACGGTTGCAATACTTCCGCGTGGTAATTTCCCGGCAGACTCCCGCCGCGTTTGGCAGCTTCCGATTCTTCCAGTGACAGATTAAATTGATTGTGAATTTCCTGTGTCAGCTGATCGCCGCCGAAGTGCTGGTCGCGCGTGTAGAGCGATTCATCATTCAACAACACATTGACCTTCATGACGGTTGCGCCAATATCCACCAATGCGATCACTTGATCTTTTCCGCCGCCCGGCAATTGACGCAGCGTCAATTCAAACGCCGCTTGCGCCGCATAAGGCTCAACATCCACGATCACTGTCTTCATACCGGCTGCAAGCGCTGCAGCCACGCGGTCTTCTACTTTTTCCTTACGCGAAGCCGCAATCAGCACTTCGACTTCCTCCGGGTTATCCGGAACGGATCGGGTTACTTGAAAATCCAGATCCACTTCATCCAGTGGAAAAGGAATGTATTGACTGGCTTCATTCTCTACTTGAAAAACCAGATCTTCCTCGCGTTGCCCGGCTGGCACCACAATCTTCTTGGTAATCACATCGGTCGCGGGCAGTGCGAGCGCCACATTCTTTTGCCGCGTCCCCATCCGCTTCCAGCCGCGCCGCAGACTTTCGATCACTGCTTCCATATTGGCAATTCCGCCATCCTGCATAGCGTCAGCCGGCAGGGATTCGATGACATAGCGTTCTATGCGGTAAGCTTGATTGCCTTTGCCAATCATCGATAACTCAACCATCTTGACGGATGAGGAACTGATGTCCACTCCGATCAATGGCGGCGACTTCAGCTTTAAGAAGTCTAAATTGATATCAAAATTTCCCTTGAACATTGGCCTGTTAGAAGCGATACTCGCGCATTATAAATTACCCTGTTAAAGCCGAATATAGGTAAACTACTACCCACTATCAAGATAAATTCAAGTTTATTCAGCAGATTAAAAAGCTGATGTTGATTCTGACAGAATTCGGAAAATCCTATTCAAAGAAAAACAGTAGATATACCCCCTATAATTTTGTATTTTAACCGTTTCATCACTTAATTATTCATGTTTGCTCGCTGGTTGTACTATTTTTTTGTCACATTATCCGCATTAGGTTTGATCGGCGTGCTGCTGGCAGGCTTTGCCGGACTGGTCATATACTCCAATCTGCCGTCACTGGATACACTGACGGACTATCGCCCGAAAATACCTTTACGCATATACAGCGAAGAAGGCCAGATGATCGGCGAGTTTGGCGCGGAACGCAGAAATGTCGTCAGTATCTCCGAAGTGCCGGAGCATCTGAAACAAGCCATTCTTGCAGCGGAGGATGATCGCTTTTATGAACATGGCGGTGTTGATTATTTGGGTGTATTGCGCGCGGCTTATTCCAATTTCTCCGCAGGCAGTGTCCGTCAAGGCGCTAGTACAATCACCATGCAAGTCGCCCGGAATTTTTTTCTGACCAGGGAAAAAACACTGACCCGGAAACTTAGCGAAGCGCTACTGGCATTCAAGATTGAACACAGCCTCAGCAAAGACAAGATCCTAGAACTGTACGTGAATCAAATTTACCTCGGGCACCGCAGTTATGGTTTCGCAGCGGCGGCGCACACCTACTTCGGCAAGTCATTGCAAGAAATCAATATCGTAGAAGCCGCCATGCTGGCCGGATTGCCCAAGGCGCCTTCAAGTTATAACCCGATCAGCAATCCCAAGCGAGCCAAAAGCCGGCAATTGTACGTATTGGGCCGGCTTCATAAGCTCAATTACATTTCCAGTGAGGAATTGAGTGAACTGGAAAAACAACCCGTTCCGGTGAAGAAGCAATCGTCTACCTTTGCCATGCGTGCCGAGTATGTGGCAGAAATGGTCCGCCAGGTCATCTATGATCGATATCAGGAAGAAACCTACGATAAAGGGATCAAGGTCTATACCACGCTGCGGCAGCTGGATCAGGAAACGGCTTATCAGGCGCTCCGTAAAAATGTGATCGAGTACGACAGGCGCCGCGGTTATCGCGGTCCAGAGGCTTATATCGATCTGATGAAATATGGCGGTAATCAAGAAAAAACATTGGACGATGCGCTGGATGAAATCAACGATAGCGATGATATTTATGCCGCTGTTGTCATAGCGGCTAAACCGAATTCCGTCCAGGCTTATAAAAAGGGTGGAGAGGTCATTGAAATCACTGGCGATGGACTAAAATTCGCACAGAAATTTTTGGCGGAGAAAAAAGATCCCGGCAAAAAATACATAACCCCCGGTGCATTAATCCGTGTGCAAAAAAATCAGAAAAATGTCTGGCATATCGTTCAATTACCGGAAGTAGAAGCAGCGCTTGTTTCCATCGATCCCAACGATGGCGCTATTCGCGCATTGATCGGTGGATTTGATTTCTATAAAAATCAATTCAATCACGTCACACAAGCATGGCGGCAGCCGGGTTCCAGTTTCAAACCTTTCATTTATTCGGCTGCATTGGAAAAAGGCTTCACTCCAGCCACCATCATCAACGATGCCCCGCTCTCGTTCAGCGCAGCCCAGACCGGCAGTCAGTTATGGGAACCGAAAAATTTCGATGGAAAATTTGAAGGGCCGATGCGCATGCGCACGGCGTTAACCAAATCAAAGAATCTTGTGTCGATCCGGATCTTGCAGGCGATCGGTATACAGTATGCGCAAGATTACATAACGCGATTCGGTTTCGATGCCAGCCGGCATCCGCCCTACTTACCGATGGCGCTCGGCTCAGGTTCCGTCACACCAATGCAAATGGCCGCCGGATACGCGGTTTTTGCCAACGGCGGCTACCGCATCGCACCTTATTTCATCAAGAAAATCGAAGATGAGAAAGGCAATGTCATCGAGCAGTTCCAACCCGTCTCCGTTACCAATGGGGCAAAACGTGTGATTGATCCGCGCAATGCTTTTATCATGACCAGCATGATGCAGGATGTTGTGAGTCAAGGTACGGCTGTCAAAGCCAAACAACTGGGACGCACCGATCTCGCCGGAAAAACCGGTACGACCAGTAATTTTATCGATGCTTGGTTTTGCGGTTTCCAAAAAGACTTGGTAACCATTGCTTGGACCGGATATGACGAGCCTAAACCGCTGGGGAATAATGAAACCGGCGGGCGCGTCGCGTTACCGATTTGGATGGATTACATGGGACCGGTGCTGAAAGGCGTCGCTATGGCAGAATACAAGCCGCCCAATGGTGTCGTTGCCGCGCGGATTAACTCAGCCACCGGATTCAGGGAATCCGGTGGAGATATGACCGAGTATTTCCTTAGTGAGCAGCTTCCGCCGCTGAATGAAAATCCGGTTGAACATACACCGAAGGTTACCCGGGATTTACAAGATCAACTGTTCTAACTCCTACCCGCTATTTGATGGCTTATTGTTTCTTCTTAAGCCAATTTGCGGCTTCGATCGCGTAATACGTCAATATTCCGTCCGCACCGGCACGCTTGAATGAAAGCAGCGATTCCAGCACGCAGGCTTCTTCATCCAACCATCCGTTAATCGCGGCAGCTTTAAGCATGGCATACTCGCCACTCACCTGGTATACAAAAGTTGGTGCACCGAATTGATTCTTCACACGACGCACGATATCGAGATAAGGCATGCCGGGTTTAATCATCACCATATCCGCTCCTTCATTCAAATCCAGCCCCACTTCCCATAAGGCCTCATCGGAGTTTGCCGGATCCATCTGATAGGTGTATTTATTCCCCGCGCCGAGATTCGCTGCTGACCCAACCGCATCACGAAACGGTCCATAGAAACTTGAAGCATACTTCGCCGAATACGCCAATATACGGGTATGAATAAACTGTTGACTATCCAAGCTATTGCGGATTGCTGCTATGCGCCCATCCATCATGTCGGAAGGCGCGACAACATCGGCACCGGCTTGTGCATGCACCAGCGCTTGCTGGCGCAGCACATTGACGGTTTCATCGTTCATGACGTAACCATGCTGATCGATAAGACCATCCTGGCCATGGCTGGTATATGGGTCAAGCGCAATATCCGTAATGACCCCAAGCTCGGGAAAATTCTGTTTCAATTGCTGGACTACTTTAGGCACCAATCCATCGGGATTGTAGGCTTCACTTGCAGTCAGGTTCTTAAATTCAGTATCAATAACCGGAAAAATAGCCAGTGCAGGAATACCAAGCCGCAAACAATTCTCTGCTTGTATCATTAACAGATCCGAACTTTGTCTGACAATCCCGGGCATCGATTTCACATTTTCGCTGCGATTCTTTCCGTCCAAAACAAATACCGGATAAATCAAATCATCTGCACGAAGATGAGATTCTTGCATGAGACGGCGGGTAAACTCGTCACGACGCATGCGTCGCATTCTTTTTTGCGGAAATTGGCTATACAAAGACATAAATAAAAAATCAGAAAAAATAATATGATAAAAAATAATTCTATTTATTTGAGGAACTAATCTAGTCGATAAGACCTCTTAGCAAAGGACATCTTGATCGTCCCCCTGTCTTTCCTCCCTGAGACAGGGCCTTAAGTGATATTAAGGCGATTCCCCCCGGTTTTACTCCCCTTTAACCGGGGGCTTTTTTTACAATTTGAATCATCAGCCCAGAGATAGCCCCGAAATTTAATCAGCACTTAGCCAAGAATTAATAACGGAAGTAGCATCTTCAATACCACTACGAGCCAAGCTAGAAAATAACTGCACGCTACAGCCCGGATATGATTCATTCAAATATTTCGCCGCATGCTGTAACGTCATATTTGCTTGTTGTTTGCTCAATTTGTCAGCTTTCGTCAATAAGATATGGACTGTCTTTCCTGTCGGTATAAACCAATCCAGCATCTGAATATCCAGCGCTTTGAACGGATGTCGGATATCCATGATCAACACTAAGCCTCTCAGTGATTCTCTCGTTTGTAAATATTGACTTAATAACCCTTCCCAATGCTGGCGGATGTTATCCGGAACTTTCGCATAACCATACCCCGGCAAATCAACGAGGAATTGATTTTCATTCAATTGAAAAAAATTAATATGCTGAGTGCGGCCAGGTGTTTTACTCACGAAAGCCAACCGGTTTTTGTTGGCCAAGGTATTTATTACACTGGATTTGCCGGCATTGGATCTTCCTGCAAAAGCTATTTCAACCCCTGCATGCTGTGGTAATGCATGTAAATCATTAATGGAGGTATAAAAAGTCGCTTTTTGGAATAAATGCATGGTATTTTATGAACTCGTCAACTCGCGTCTTTTCAATTCGTCTTTAGCGATCACTACCAATCCTTCCAAAACTAAATTGTCAATTATCTTAGTAGGATACTTAATGAAAGAACTCAGCAAGGATGCGTTCCCGCCACTGATGATGCAGTTTATAGATGAATGATTGAGTTGCGTAGATAAAATACTATACATGCGATCAATTGCACCTACTAGGCTTTGTATTATGCCACTATGAATCGCATTTTGTGTGTTAACGGGAAAATTTTCGTAAGTACCCGGCTCATCACTTTCCAACTGAGTCCCTGAATAAAGACTATTAAGCATCAATTGAACGCCCGGCAAAATAATGCCGCCTAGAAATTTTCCACTGTCAGATAACGTATCGATAGTTACCGCAGTACCAGCATTAATAACCAAACAAGCCTTATGTTCTATGTTCCATGCAGCAATCAAGGCTGCCCAACGATCGCTGCCCAACTTAATTGGATTTGTATAACCATTGGAAACACCACATTGATAGGATTGAGAATGATGCCATATGGGTTGTGTAGTCCAGCGCGAAATGAGCTTGCTAATTTCGTTCTTTGTTTTATCCCGTGCTACGTGAGAAATTATAATTAAATACGGTTCTGAGAAGACGCTAAATTCTGTCTCTAAATCAGAAACAGCATCATAAGATATACTATTTTGAGTTGACCAGTGATCATTATTAAACAATCCCCATTTAACGAAAGAATTGCCTGAATCAATGACTAAGAAAGTGAGGTTCATCTGTCGCTTAATTATCTTTTAAGCGCATAGAAATGTTACCGGTATTATAAGATTGTCTACCATCAGGAGTAATTAAGCAAATAGAACCGTCATCATTTACATCATCAACAATTCCATCAACCGATTGTTTATTTGGAAAAAGCAGCGTCACATTCTTTCCTTGGTACGCATGATAGCTCATCCATTCCTCTTTGAAATATGAGAAGCCATATTTCTCGAAGTCAGACAAAACTGTATATAATTGAATAAGAAGTGCGCTAAATATTTCGTTACGATCATGCACTTTGCCTGTGCATTGAAATAAATCAGTTACTTTTTGTTCAATGTGAGATTTTATCGAAAGCGGAAGATGAAAATTTATACCGATGCCAATTACAGCAAATGCTGGTCCATCTATTTTTCCACGAAGCTCTATTAATATGCCTGCCAATTTACTACTATCGAACAGGATATCATTAGGCCATTTAAGATAAATATTGTTGCCTGAGAAAGATCTTAAGACACGTACGAGAACAACACCAATAACTAAGCTTAAGCCAGATAAGACAGAAACATCATTTTCAAAACGCCACAAAATTGAAAAGGCCAGCGTATTACCTAATGTGCCTCCAAACCATTTACGATTTTCCCGACCACGACCTTTAAGTTGGATCTCAGCAGATGCAACAACTATTGGTTTATTATAGTATTCAGATTTATCGAATTTATTCAAAATATAATTGTTCGTGGAATCAATTATATTGAATATTTTTATATTAAATTTATTTGAATCATAGGGAATAAGCTGAAGAATTTTATTTTTATTTAATAAATTAACTTTAACTACATTAAAATTCTTAATTTTTTCCAAAAATGAAATATATAAAAACTTCTTTAGTAGTAATTTTGTATTAAAAAATTATCAAATAAAGATTGTGAAACAAAAACAATTTTATTCTTCATTGATTTCATTCTTATCAGTTGCTTCTTCAACTGGACGGTCAAGTAGTTCCACTAGCGCCATTGGAGCGTTGTCGCCTTTTCTATAGCCGTATTTAAGAATTCTCACGTAACCACCTGGTCGCGCACTATATCGCGGACCAAGCTCATCAAATAATTTTGTTACGATCTGGCGATCACGTAACTTATTAAAAGCTGCTCTACGATTAGACAAAGAGGGTTTTTTTCCTAAAGTAATAACAGGTTCAACATAACTTCTGAGTTCTTTTGCTTTTGGAAGCGTTGTAGTAATCACTTCATGACGTAATAAAGAATTACTCATGTTACGAAACATTGCTAGTCTGTGACTGCTTGTTCTATTTAATTTTCTAAATGCATTATTATGACGCATGATTCTGATCCTTCGATATATTTTCTAAATTAGCAGGTGGCCAATTATCTAATTTCATACCTAAAGTGAGTTCTCTCGATGCCAATACTTCTTTAATTTCATTGAGAGATTTTCTTCCTAAATTTGGTGTCCTTAGTAACTCAGCCTCCGTCCGTTGAATCAAATCACCAATATAATAGATATTTTCTACTTTTAAACAATTAGCGGACCTGACAGTTAGCTCTAGATCATCAACAGGCCGAAGCAATATGGGATCAATTTGAGGCATTTGTGGTTTTTCTTTTGGAATAGGGGTACTCTCCAAATCTGCAAAAACCGACAACTGCTGTACTAAAACACGGGCTGCATATCGTATTGCTTCTTCTGGCTCAACAACGCCGTTTGTTTCCAAATCAATAATTAATTTATCTAAATCGGTACGCTGCTCTACTCGAGCACTTTCAACAGTATAACTAACGCGTCTAACCGGACTGAAAGAAGCATCTAAAAAAATTGTTCCAATGTCTTTGTCAACATTTTTATTCTTTCTAATTGTTGCCGGAACAAATCCTCTTCCTTTCTCTACCCTCAATTCAATATTAATTTTACTATCTGAAGTCAAATGAGCAATGATATGTTCTGGGTTAATTATTTCAACATCGTGTCCAGTTTCAATGTCGCCAGCAGTAACAACACCTTTTCCATTTTTCCTCAAGTATAAAGTAGCCTCGTCATTATTATGAAGTTTCAAGACTATACCTTTAATATTCAATAAGATATCAACTATATCTTCTTGGACTCCATCTAAAGCAGAGTATTCATGAACTATTCCAGCGATCTTAACTTCCGTAGGAGCAAAACCAGACATTGAAGATAATAGAATTCTTCGAAGTGCATTACCCAATGTATGGCCATAACCCCTTTCAAAAGGTTCCATCACCACTTTGGCATGCAAAGGAGATATGTTCTGAACATCAATAATTCGTGGTGTAAGCAGCTCCGTACCGAGCATAAAAAATCCTTTTGTTTAAAATCTATATTGACTATTTTGAATATAATTCAATTATCAATGATTCATTAATAGAAGAAGGTAAATCCGAACGCTCAGGTTTCATTTTATAGATACCCTTCATTTCGTTAACATTTACATCTATCCAGGAAGGGAAATTCCGATTGTTGGCTATCTCAATAGAAGATTTAATGCGTAATTGATTTTTCGCATTTTTATCAATTTCGATCGTATCCCCGACATTAACTAAATAGGCCGGTATATTAACTCTATGTCCATTTACCAAAATACAATTATGTCTAACAATTTGACGGGCTTCTGATCTGGATGATCCAAATCCCATATGGTAAACGACATTGTCAAGGCGACTTTCTAACAATTGTAATAAGTTATCGCCAGTTATCCCTCGTGTCTTGTCAGCAGCCTTATAAATATTCCGAAATTGTTTTTCTAGAATGCCATAGATTTTTTTAACTTTCTGTTTCTCACGCAACTGACCGCCATAATCAGATAATCGTCCTTTTTTTTGACCATGTTGTCCAGGTGGATAATTTCTACGCTCTATAGCGCATTTATCAGTAAAACATTTTTCACCTTTCAAGAATAATTTTTCACCTTCTCGTCGGCATTGTTTACATTTTGGTGCAAGATTTCTAGCCAAGATATCTCCTTAAATACGGCGTTTTTTAGGTGGACGACAACCATTATGTGGCACGGGTGTCACATCTGAAATACTAGTAATTTTAAAACCAGCCGCATTCAGAGCTCTTACTGCAGAGTCACGACCAGGACCTGGGCCTTTTACCTTGACTTCAAGATTCTTGACGCCACAATCAATAGCTATTTTACTCGCTGTTTCAGCAGCAACTTGTGCGGCAAATGGTGTACTTTTTCTCGACCCTTTAAATCCAGCTCCACCTGAAGTAGCCCATGATAGAGCATTTCCTTGCCTGTCAGTTATTGTAACTATTGTATTATTAAAAGAAGCATGTATATGTGCAATGCCCTCAGAAACATTTTTTTTAATCTTTTTCTTAACACGTGAGTTTGTTTTATTCATTATAACACCCGAAATTGCATCTATTTAATTAACAAAGTTAACGAGCACGTATTGCTTTGCGAGGGCCTTTTCTAGTTCTTGCATTTGTTCTAGTACGTTGTCCTCGAACAGGGAGACCTCGTCGATGTCGTAAGCCTCTATAACATCCAAGATCCATTAATCTCTTAATGTTCATCGAAATTTCACGACGAAGATCTCCTTCAATTGTCATTCGAGTTACATATTCACGCAATTGTTCAATTTGCTCTTCAGTGAGATCTTTCAATTTTTTATCAGTATCTATGCCAACAGCATGACAAATGTTCTTAGAACTAGATCTACCAATACCATAAATTGCAGTGAGAGCAATACCAACATGTTGATGATTAGGTATGTTTACGCCAGCAATACGTGCCATTTATATTTTCCTATATAATCTTGCTTTCACTTTTAACCTTGTCGTTGTTTGTGTCTTGGATCTATGCAAATGACTCGCACAACTCTATTACGTCTAATTATTTTGCAATTTCTGCAATATTTTTTAACTGAAGCATTTACTTTCATAAGGTTTGATTTAGAAATTATAATTAGTAATAATAATATGTAGATTTTTATTTTCTATTTAGCTCGGAATGTAATTCGAGCCCTTGTTAAATCATAAGGCGTCAAATCAACGGTAACCTTGTCACCTGGCAAAATTCTTATATAGTGCATACGCATTTTTCCCGAAATATGTCCTAACACTATGTGTCCATTTTCTAACTTAACTCGAAATGTTGCATTTGGAAGCGTTTCGAGAATTTCACCTTGCATCTGTATTGTATCTTCTTTTGCCATTAAAAAACGCCAAATATTTATCTTGTAGGTAACTTCGCTTGATTGCTTTTAAAATTAGCTTTTTTAAGTAAACTATCGTATTGTGATGACATCACATGCGACTGAACTTGTGACATAAAATCCATAGTTACAATTACGATAATTAAAAGAGAAGTGCCTCCAAAATAAAAAGGAACATTCCATTTCAAAATTAAAAATTCAGGTAATAAACAAACTAGTGTAACGTAAATTGAACCCGATAATGTCAAGCGTAACATAATCTTTTCAATATAGCGCGTAGTTTGGTCTCCTGGCCTAATGCCAGGTACAAAAGCTCCACTTTTCTTAAGATTATCAGCAGTTTCTTTAGGGTTAAAAACAAGAGCTGTATAAAAAAAACAGAAAAAAATGATCATCATTGCATATAAGATTACATATATCGGTTGACCTGGTGATAATGCTGAACTAATGTCTTTTAACCATGTTAAAGATTCATTATTAGCGAACCATCCAGCCAATGTTGCCGGAAATAAAATTATGCTTGAAGCAAAAATTGGCGGAATTACACCAGCCATGTTTAGCTTTAAAGGTAAATGAGAACTTTGACCGCCATATACTTTTTGCCCAACTTGGCGTTTAGCGTAGTTAACTAAAATTCGCCTCTGTCCTTTTTCAACAAATACTACAATTCCTGTTACACAAGCAGCAGCGACAAATATGCCAAGTGCTACTAAAAAATGCATCGAGCCTGTACTAACTAAATCTAAGGTACCACCAATAGCGCTCGGCAGACCAGCAGCTATGCCCGCAAAAATTATTAATGATATCCCGTTACCAATGCCACGTTCGGTGATCTGCTCACCTAACCACATTAAAAAAATTGTGCCAGTTACCAATGTAATAACAGTAGTAATAGTAAACATTCCACCTGGATTTATCACTAAACCGGCTTGAGATTGAAGCGCAATCGAAATTCCGTAACTTTGAACTAATGCTAAAGCGACTGTACCATATCTTGTATATTGCGTAATTTTTCTTCTGCCACTTTCCCCTTCTTTTTTCAAAGATTCTAAAAAAGGAATTGCAACTGTTCCTAATTGCATGATAATAGATGCCGATATATACGGCATAATTCCTAGTGCAAAAATTGAAAACCTCGAAAGAGCTCCGCCTGAGAACATATTGAACATACCCAAGACACCGCTTTCTTGTGATTCAAATAGATCTTTCAGTACAATAGGATCTATTCCCGGAACAGGAACATGTGCACCAATTCTATAGACAATTAGCGCTAACAGCAAAAACCATAAGCGTTTCTTAAGATCAGCAAATTTATCTACAGGGGAGTTTGACATATTATTTAGATTTAAAAATCTTTATGAAATTGTACTTCCAGAAGCTAGGAGTATATCTTTTGCTCCTTTACTAATTGCAATATTTTTAAAATTGAAAGCTTTAGTACAATTTCCAGATTTAAATATTTTAACCTTATTCGTTTTTTTGGAAACTATATTAGTTGCAATCAGAGTTTCGATAGTAATTTCTGTTTCGGAAAGTGAATTTAAATCATTCAAACGTATATTAGGATATTCTCGTTTTCTTAAAATCACAAAACCTCTTTTAGGTAAGCGTCTTTGAATTGGCATTTGGCCACCTTCGAATCCTACCTTATGAAATCCTCCCGATCTTGATTTTTGGCCTTTATGGCCTCTTCCACAGGTCTTCCCCATACCTGACCCTATACCACGTCCAACTCGGACCTTAACTTTTCTTGAGCCTTCAGAAGGTTTAATAGAATTTAAATACATAATTTAATCGCATTTAACTAAATAATTAATCTTGTCAATCATTCCACGTACTTCAGGGGTATCTTTAAGTATTGATGAACTATTTAGCTTTCTCAATCCTAAGCCTCGAGCTGTTGCTTTATGGGATTCTTTTGTTCCTATCAAGCTTTTAATAAGTGTAATTTTGATAGTTTTTTCTATTTGAGAATTAACCATAATTTCAACCTATTATTTCCTTTACTGTTTTATTGCGTTTGGCAGCAATTGTCGCAGGAGTGTTCATTTGATTTAAGCCTTTTAGTGTTGCTCTTACTACATTATATGGATTCGTAGAACCAATACATTTAGCCAAAATATTGGTCATTCCCATTACTTCGAATATAGCTCTCATGGGTCCACCAGCTATAATACCTGTTCCTTCAGGAGCAGGTTGCATATATACCTTTGCAGCGCCATGTGATGCAGTGATGGGATGATAAATGGATCCATTTTTCAATTTAATCTTTATCATTTTTCGACGAGCTTCATCCATAGCCTTCTGCACAGCAACTGGTACTTCTCGTGACTTACCTTTACCCATACCAACGCCACCATCACCGTCTCCGACAACGGTTAAAGCTGCGAATCCTAAAATACGACCACCCTTAACAACTTTTGTAACTCTGTTGATAGCAACCATTTTTTCACGTAAATCGTCACCACTTTCTTCTGTCCCTATCGTTTTAGTATTCATATTCTCGACCTTGGATATCATTACACTTTGTTAAAATTTTAACCCTTCTTCACGAGCCGCATCAGCTAAAGCTTTAACTCGACCATGATATTTATATCCAGATCTGTCAAATGCAATATTTGATATACCAAACTTTATTCCTTTCTCTGCAATTCTTTTCCCAATTATTATTGCTGCATCAATATTCCCACCCGTCTTAATTTCTTTTTTTACATCAGGATCTAAGGTAGATGCGCTAGCAATAGTTTTATTATTCTTATCATCAATCAATTGTGCATATATATGCGAATTACTTCTATGAATAGATAATCTAATGGCGCCCAATTCGGCTATGGTCGCACGTGTTTTCTTTGATCTTCTAATACGCTTATCTTTTAAATTCGACATGTTTATTTCACTTATTTTTTCTTAGTTTCTTTAAGAATAATGACTTCATCTGAATATCGAACGCCTTTTCCTTTGTAAGGCTCTGGTTTTCTATAAGCTCTAATATTCGCCGAGACTTGTCCGACCTTTTGTTTGTCGATACCTTTAATTATTATCTCTGTTTGGGTGGGTGTTTCAATTTTAATCCCATCTGGAATTTCAAAATCAATTGGATGTGAAAAACCGAGTGTAAGATTCAATCGATTTGCCGTCGCTTGTGCTTTGTAGCCAACTCCTACAAGTTGCAATTTTTTTTCAAAGCCTTTTGAGACGCCATGAACCATGTTTGCAATTAATGCTCTGAATGTACCAGATAAAGCATTTGCATGTTGAGAATCAGAGTTTGTTTTAATCTTCAAAAAACCATCTAGCTTATACACAATAATTTCACATGCTAAAGGATATTCCAGAACTCCTAGTGGTCCTTTTATTTTAATATCATGTTCGGTCAAAATAATTTCTACATTTTCAGGAACAGGTATTGGGTTATTACTTACACGAGACATTAGATAAATCCTTTAAACTAGAATGCACAAGAGTTCGCCACCGATACCCAATTCGCGCGCTTTATTTTGAGTCATTACGCCTTTTGATGTTGATAATATAGCCGTGCCTAAGCCATTCATCACACTTGGCAAATTTTTACTGGATTTGTAAATCCTTAAACCGGGTTTGCTTATACGTTTAATATTTTCTATTACAGGCTCACCTGCATAATATTTTAGAATTATCTCTAAGGTGCTTTTACTATTTTCATTAATGACACTATACGAATCTATATATCCTTCATCTTTTAGTACATTAGCAATTGCTATTTTTAAGCGAGAACTTTCCATTTTAGCAAAATGCTTTCTTGCCATTTGAGCATTTCTAATTCTTGTTAGCATATCTGCAATTGGATCGCTCATACTCATATCGATTACACTCTATAATAATTATTTATACTATGATTAATTTATTAAAAAAAACTTCACCAGCTAGCTTTTATGATTCCTGGTATCTTTCCACTCATTGCCATATCTCTTAATTTATTTCTTCCAAGCCCAAATTTGGAATAAACACCACGAGGTCTTCCTGTTAATTCGCATCTATTTCTCAATCTTACAGCACTAGAGTCTCTAGGAAGTTTCTGTAATTGTTGACGTGCTTTTGCTCTATCATCTTCATCCAGTGAATAATTTGAAATTACTTTGTATAAATTTTTTCTTTTTTCAAAATATTTAGCTACTAATTTTTGTCTTTTATTATTTCTATTCACTGTAGATAATTTAGCCATAACTTCCTCAATTCTTGAAGGGAAAACTAAATGCTGCTAATAAAGCCTTCGCTTCTATATCGCTTTTAGCAGTTGTTGTAATTGAAATATTCATGCCTCGTAAAGCATCAATTTTATCGTAATCAATTTCAGGAAATATAATTTGCTCTTTTATACCCATATTATAGTTCCCTCTACCATCAAAGGATTTTCCTGATATTCCTCTGAAATCCCGTATTCTCGGTATTGCAATAGTAATTAATCTATCAAGAAACTCATACATTCTAACTTTTCTGAGAGTTACCATGCATCCGATAGGATAATCTTTTCTGACTTTAAAAGTTGCAATTGATTTCTTGGCTCTCGTTACGACTGGCTGCTGACCGCAAATTTTTTTTATATCTGAAACTGCATTCTCGATTACTTTCTTATCGATAGTCGCTTCGCCCAATCCAATGTTAAGTGTTATCTTTGTAATACTCGGTACTTCCATTACAGATTTGTATCCGAATTGATTTTTTAATTCTTCTGCTATTGTATTGCGGTAATAGTCCTGTAAGCGCGCCATATGATTACAATTCCTTTTATACTTCAATCAATTCATTAGTAGTTCTAAAAATACGTACTTTTTTATCATTAGAATCTAATCTAAATCCAACTCTATCTGCTTTCTTTAGCGAAAAATTATAAATTGCAACATTTGAAATATGAATTGACATTTCTTTACTTGTTATTCCTCCAGTAACTCCAGTTGAAGGATTAGGTTTTTGATGTTTTTTTACCGAATTTATTCCTTGTACTAATAAACGCTCAGTACCTATTGTGCGAAGCACCGTACCTTTTTTTCCTTTATCTTTTCCGGTAATTACAATTACATCATCACCTTTTTTAATTTTTCTCATATCTATTCTCTTCTAACTATTACAGAACTTCTGGAGCAAGCGACACAATTTTCATGAAACGTGCATTCCGCAATTCACGTGTAACAGGACCAAATATGCGGGTTCCAATCGGCTCAAGCTTGTTATTTAAAAGTACAGCAGCATTATCGTCAAATTTTAACAATGATCCATCTATACGTCTTACACCTTTTGCCGTACGCACCACAATGGAATTGTAAACCTCACCTTTTTTTACACGTCCCCTAGGTGCAGCGTCTTTAATGCTTACTTTTATTATATCGCCAATTCCTGCATATTTTCTCTTTGATCCTCCAAGTACCTTGATACACATTAATGATCTCGCACCTGTGTTATCAGCAACTCGCAATATTGATTGCATCTGTATCATTTAATAATCTCTTTTAAAAACTCATATTGAGTATTTATTTAAATTTATAAGTATCACGAAGTACCAAAGAGGCGGCATTATACAAGAAAATAACATGCCTAATACGATTTATAGTAAATTACGCTTAGAGTAGCAATAAAGACTATTTATCTCTCGGATATACTATTTACGTGTTTCACTACTTTCCAATTTTTAGTTTTCGATAATGGACGACATTCTTCGATTAAAACAATGTCGCCTACTGAAAGCTGTTCATCCACAACATGTGCATGATATTTTTTTGATCTAATTACAAATTTTCCATAAAGAGGGTGTTTTATTCGACGCTCAACTAGTACTGTAACTGTTTTATCCATTTTATTACTTGTGATACGCCCAGTCAGTGTACGTTTTAATTTTTCACTATTCATAGTTAACTTGCTTTCTGAGTCATAATTGTTTTAACTCTTGCGATATCTTTTCTAATCATTTTCATTCGACTAGTATCCGAAAGTTGCTGTGTAGCTAATTGCATTCTTAAGCTAAATTGTACTTTTAACAAAGAAATAAGTTCCTTGTTAAGTTCAGATAATGATTTTTCTTTCAATTCACTAACTTTCATTGTCATCCGCCAAGTTGCCTAATAGTAAACACTGTTTTAATTGGTAATTTTGCTGCAGCTAGTTTAAATGCTTCTTTCGCTAATTCTTCACTAACTCCATCCATTTCATACAACATTTTCCCCGGTTGTATTTCAGCAACATAATACTCTGGACTACCTTTACCATTTCCCATCCTAACCTCGGCGGGCTTATGTGAAATTGGCTTATCAGGAAAAATTCGTATCCAGATACGACCACCTCTTTTAATATGCCTTGTCATTGCTCTTCGTGCAGCTTCTATTTGGCGAGCTGTTAATCGACCTCTATCAACTGCTTTTAAGCCAAATTCACCGAAGCTAACTTTTGAACCGCGTGTTGCGATACCAGTATTTCTTCCTTTTTGTTGCTTTCTATATTTAGTTCGCGCTGGTTGAAGCATCTCTTTCCCCAGAATATATTTTTATCAGATATAAAGAATCTAGTAGCTGTAATTAAATGCTTGTATCATTCAATGCTTTTATCTATTTTAGAATCGGATTCTTTAATAAATGATGAAGAGGATTTCTTATTAATTTTCTTTTTTTCATGATCAGAAGCATTACCTGAGGCATTTAGGCTATTTGTGTCACTTTTCCCAAGTATCTCGCCTTTAAAAACCCACACTTTAATACCAATAATGCCATAAGTTGTTTCAGCTTCTGATGTCGCATAGTCGAGGTCTGCTCTTAACGTATGCAAAGGAACGCGACCTTCTCGATACCATTCTGTGCGGGCAATTTCAATTCCATTCAACCTACCCGAACTCATTATTTTTATACCTTGAGCTCCTAGCCTCATAGCATTTTGCATTGCACGTTTCATCGCTCTACGAAACATAATTCTTTTTTCCAATTGCTGAGCAATATTATCAGCAATTAATTGCGCATCCAGTTCGGGCTTTCTTATTTCCTCGATATTAACATGAACAGGAACCCCCATTCTTTTTTGGAGCTCCATACGTAATACTTCTATATCTTCACCCTTTTTTCCAATAACCACACCTGGACGCGAGCTATAAATAGTAATTCTTGCATTTTTTGATGGTCTTTCTATCAAAACTCTACCAACCGAAGCATTTTTAAGCTTTTTACTAAGAAAAGCTCGTACTTTTATATCCTCATTCAGCATCGTTGCAAAGTTATTGCTATTTGCGTACCACTTTGACAACCAATTTCTTTGAACTGAAAGCCGAAATCCGATTGGATGTATTTTTTGACCCATATCAATTAATGCCTTTGATTTTATTTAATTTGACTACCATTATCGCTTACTGTTAACGAGATATGACATGTAGGTTTCACAATTCTGTTACCACGACCTTTAGCACGTGCACTTGTTCGTTTCATCAATACCCCTCTATCAATATATATAGATGAAACTCTCAATTCATCAATATCTGCGCCATCATTATGTTCTGCATTTGCAATGGCAGATTCCAAGATCTTGCGAATTATTTCTGCACCTTTTTTAGGGCTGAAAGTCAAAATATTCAGCGCCTTGTCAACTGACAGACCTCTTATCTGATCTGCTACAAGACGTCCCTTTTGTGCTGATAACCTTACTCCGCGTAATTTAGCAGTAGTTTCCATATTTATTCCTATCGCTTAGTAACTGCTTTTTTATCGCCAGCATGGCCTTTAAAAGTACGTGTCAATGAAAATTCGCCAAATTTATGACCGACCATATTTTCTGTCACAAAAACAGGAATGTGCTGCTTGCCATTGTGCACAGCCACCGTCATTCCTATAAAATCCGGCAAAATTGTGGATCGTCTTGACCATGTCTTAACAGGTCTTTTATCATTTGTTTCACGCGCTTTCAATATCTTTTCCATTAAATGCGTATCTACAAATGGTCCCTTTTTAACTGATCGTGCCATTTAATCTATTATCCTTTTTTTGAATAACGATGACGAACTATCATCACTTCTGTTCTTTTATTTTTTCGGGTTCTATAGCCCTTAGCCGGTGTTCCCCATGGGCTGACTGGATGTCTTCCTGCTGATGTCCTTCCTTCCCCGCCACCGTGTGGGTGATCTATAGGATTCATTGCCACACCACGTACAGTTGGTCTTATTCCACGCCACCGGACAGCGCCCGCTTTACCAATAGATCTTAAATTGTGTTCAGCATTACCTACTTCGCCGATTGTAGCACGACAATCAATATGCACTTTCCGCATTTCTCCAGAGCGAAGCTTTATTTGCGCATAATTTCCTTCTCGTGCTTGTAATTGTATTGAAGCACCTGCTGATCGCGCTAATTGAGCACCTTTTCCTGGTAATAATTCAACACAATGAATTATCGTTCCCATTGGTATATTACGTAAAGGCAGTGCATCTCCGGGTTTTATTTGAGCATTTTTGCCACTAGAAATTTTTGCACCTACCGTTAATCCTTTTGGAGCAATAATGTACCTTCTTTCTCCATCTTGATAGCAGATTAAGGCGATATTGGCTGTCCTATTAGGATCATATTCAATACGTTCGACTATACCGGTAATATCATCTTTATCACGTTTAAAATCTATCAATCTATAATGATGTTTATGACCACCACCGCGATGTCTGGTTGTAATGCGACCATAATGATTGCGCCCTGCAGTTTTAGTTTGTTTTTCTAATAAATTTTTATAAGGCTCACCTTTATAAAGGTCTTTATTGATCAATTTAACTACTGATCTTCTTCCGGGTGAGGTTGGATTTAATTTAACAAGGGCCATTATTTAACCTCTGCATTTGAAAAGTTTGCAAAACTCAATTCCTGCCCTTCCTTAATACTTACAATGGCTTTTTTCCAATCACTTCTACGTCCCATAAAACGTCCAAATCTTTTACTTTTTCCTTTAACATTGATCGTTTGAACATTTTTCACTTCTATCTTTTGTTCTTTCCATAATAATTCTATGGCATCTTTTATTTCTTTTTTAGTTGAATCTGTCGCCACACGAAATATCGTTTGATTGTTTTTCTCTCCAATAAACGTAGCTTTCTCTGAGATGTACGGCGCTAATATCACTTTTAATAAACGTTCTTGATTTATATTTAAATTTTTCATGACAGAAGTTCCTCAAGTTTCTTCAATCCTTCTGCTGTGAGTAAAATCTTTTCAAATTTTAAAAGACTTACTGGATCTACATTTTTCACTTCTACTACAGAAACATGCGGCATATTGCGTGATGATAAGTATAAATTTTCATCTACATTATTCGTAATTACCATTACTTCATTAAGTCCTAACGCAACTAATTTTTCTCTAAAAGCTTTAGTTTTATGTGTATCAACATTGAATCCATCAATGATCATTAAACGATCATCACGCAATAGTTGCGAAAGAATAATACTGATGCCGGTACGATACATTTTTTTATTGAGTTTTTTTCTAAAATTCTCATCTGGAGTATTAGGAAAAATTTTTCCGCCCCCCCTCCATATTGGACTTGATGCCATACCGGCACGAGCTCGCCCCGTTCCTTTTTGACGCCATGGCTTTCGAGTTGACTTTGCGACTTCTGAACGTCCTTTCTGAGCTCGTGTTGCTCCACGTGCATTTGACAGATAAGAAGTGATAACTTGATGAACAAGCGCCTCATTGTAATCTCTATTAAAAAGTTCATCAGAAACAGTGATATTTTCTGCTGCCTGATTCTTTTCACCGATAAGCTTCAGCTCCATTACTTGTTCATCCTATTGTTATTTCGTTTTATTAATCAATCTATTTCTTTACTTTAATGCTCGAACGCACTACAACGTTACCGCCTTTAGATCCTGGTATGGCACCTTTTAAAAGCAATAGATTCCTTACTTCATCAACTCTTAATATCTCTATATTTTGAACAGTTCTTTTTACATTACCCATGTGACCTGACATTCTTTTTCCGGGAAAGACTCGACCGGGATCTTGCGCCATTCCGATTGAGCCTGGTTTATTATGCGCTTTTGAATTACCGTGACTAGCCCGATTTGATGAAAAGTGATGCAACTTTATTGTTCCTGCATATCCTTTACCGATGGTTGTTCCAGACACATCCACTTTCTGGCCGACTTTAAATATTCCACACGGAACTACTGCGCCATTTTGCAGTTGATTAATATCTTCATCCGCAGCTACTCTAAACTCTTTTACAATGCTTCCTGCTTCTACACCTGCTTTTGAGAAATGTCCCGCAATTGATTTATTGACTCTACTTGCTCTTTTCTTTCCAAACGTCAATTGCACTGCAGTATAACCATTCGTATCAGATTTTTTTAACTGAGTTATACGATTATTGGAAACATCTATCACTGTTACTGGCAAACTATCACCATTCTCAGTAAAGATGCGAGTCATTCCAACTTTACGACCAATCAACCCTATTGTCATTTTCCGCCTCTATCAAAGAGCACATGCTTTTATTAAGAGCAACTGAACACTCTAACTATTTAAGAATACTTATAATTTAATTTCTACATCCACGCCAGCAGGCAAATCCAATTTCATCAAAGCATCGACTGTTTTGTCTGTTGGATCAATGATATCCATTAATCTTAAATGTGTTCTAATCTCAAATTGATCACGAGACGTTTTATTCACATGAGGCGATCTCAACACATCAAAACGTTCAATTCTAGTCGGCAATGGAACAGGGCCTTTAACAACGGCTCCTGTTCTTTTTGCCGTTTCTACAATTTCAAGAGCCGATTTATCTATCAACCGATAATCGAATGCTTTAAGACGAATTCTAATTTTTTGGTTTTGCATATATATTTTAATCTCGAGTTTATAGATTCAATTTCACACGGGGATTGACTCTAACTCTATTTCGCCTTATAAAATATCACTCAATAATTTTTGCGACGACGCCGGCGCCAACCGTGCGTCCGCCTTCCCGTATCGCAAATCGCAATCCGTCTTCCATCGCAATCGGCGCTATCAGGTTTACCGTCACCGATACGTTATCCCCAGGCATCACCATTTCCGTGC